>DHLX01000009.1:91788-115196 GCA_002405475.1 Burkholderiales bacterium UBA4657
TCGTCTTAACATTCGCTACGCTCATGTTAGCCTCGCCGAAATGCCGCCCGCGTGCGGTTTGCTATGCAAACCGCACTCCTTCTGGTCGGCATTTTCCCACCACCAGCGACCGGCGCGAACGTCTTCACCAACCGCAATCGCTCGGGTGCAAGGAGCACAACCTATGCTCGGGAAAAACTGCTCGTGCAAAGCGTTATAAGGCACTTTGTGGGTATGCAAATAATCCCAGACATCTTTTTCTGTCCAGTCATGCAAAGGGCTGAATTTACGCACGCCATACTGTCGATCTTGTTCACTGGCAATCAGGCCGTGGCGCGTCACTGACTGTTCGGAGCGCAAGCCGGTTACCCAGGCTTTTTTTCCGGTCAGTGCGCGCTGCAAGGGTTCCAGTTTGCGTACGGCGCAGCAAGCCTTACGCTTTTCTACCGATTGATAAAACCCGTTAATGCCATTTTTTTGCACCAGCACCTGCACTGCTTCAGCTTGTGGGAAAATGACATCAAAGCAGGCGCCATAGCGTTCTTCTGCCGCTTGCATCAATTGATAGGTCTCGTCCGGCAAGCGCCCGGTATCCAGAGTAAAAATGCTGATATTGAGTGCATGGCGCTGTATCAGGTCAAGCAGCACCATGTCTTCCGCACCGAAACTGGTAGAAAAGGCGGCTGGCGTCAATACTTCTGCCTCACGCAACAAGGCCAGCGCTGAATCTGCTTTGGCAGTCATGCGGCATGCCTTCTGAACAAGGGCAAGGGTTGATCCACCGCGCCCTGATAACGCTCGCTGAAATCATCGAGACTCGCCAGGGCATCGTGGGCGCTGCGGTCCTCGCGTATAGCAAAACTGTTAAAACCAACGCGACTCAAATAAAAGAGTTGATCACGAAGTACATCGCCCACTGCACGCAGTTCGCCCTGCCAGCCCAAACGCCGCAACAAGGTAGCGCTTGAGTAGCCACGCCCATCGGAAAATACCGGGAAACGTACGGCAATCAGACTAAGTTTGTCGAACCAGGGCTGCGCTTCTGCAGGCTCATCCTGGGGGTTGAGCCAGAGGCCAAACTCGCCGGCGGGTACTTGTTGCTGTAAGGCTTTCAAAGACAGGAGCGGACGACCTGAGGCTGGAATCTCGCCCCCGTCTTCCACCAGTATCCAGTCGTCTTCGGTCACGGTACGATTGATAATGAGATTACGCATGAGCCACCTCGCGCTTGTCTTCACGGCCTTCATACACCGCCTGTTTGAACGGTGCTATGCCGAGGCGCTTCACTACTTCAATAAATAATTCATCATCGTGCCGTACCTGCACATAGGTGTTGATGATGCGTGCGACCACCTCGGGCATTTCTTCAGCAGCAAACGAAGGGCCAATGACTGCACCAATCGCGGTGTCATCGGGTGTTGCACCGACGACACCACCTAAAGTGACTTGATAAAACTCGGCGCCCTGTTTGTCCACACCCAGCACACCAATATTGCCGACGTGATGATGACCGCAGGAATTGATGCAGCCCGAGATATTCAGGGTGATGTCGCCAATATCATGCAAATAATCGAGGTCATCGAATTGTTCTTGTATGGCCTGGGCTATGGGGATGGATTTGGCGTTGGCGAGTGAGCAAAAGTCGCCTCCTGGGCAGCAGATAATATCGGTCAGCAGCCCGATATTCGGCGTTTCCAGCCCGTGTTTTTTCAAGGCCTGCCATAAGTCGAACAGACGGCCTTGTTCAACGTCAGCCAGAATCAGGTTTTGCTCATGCGAAACACGTAATTCGCCAAAACTGTAGTCATCGGCCAGTTGCGCCACGGCGTCCATCTGGTCGGCGCTGGCATCGCCAGGAGCAACACCGGTTTTTTTCAGAGAGATGGTCACGGCGCGGTAGCCCGGCACCTTGTGGGCAAAAACATTACGTTCGACCCAACGCGCAAACGCGGGGTGGTTTTTTAGGGCCAGCTCATAGTTCGAGGCATGATCAGGCAAAGTGCGGTAAGCTGGTGCCACAAAATCAGCAGCAATGCGTGCCAGTTCGGCGTCCAGCACTTGCAGCGGGCCGTGTTCGATCTGAGCAAACTCTTCATCCACCTGTCGGGCAAATTCTTCCGCCCCCAGGGCTTTGAGCAAAATTTTAATGCGCGCCTTGTATTTGTTATCACGACGTCCATAACGGTTATAAACGCGCAAAATGGCCTCGCAATACGACAGGCTGTGTTGCCAGGGTAAATCACGCCGTATGATGGTGCCTATGACGGGTGTGCGTCCCAGGCCGCCCCCTGCCAATACATCAACCACCACTGCACCGGCGCTATTGGTACGCAAGTACAGCCCGATGTCATGCACGGCAATCGCCGCCCGGTCGGCGCGCGCTGCATTGATGGCTATTTTGAATTTGCGCGGCAAATAAGCGAATTCCGGGTGAAAGGTACTCCACTGGCGTAATAATTCGGCATAGGGGCGCGGGTCAACATATTCATCTTGCGCGACGCCAGCAAATTGATCGGTCGTAATATTGCGTACGCAATTGCCCGAGGTCTGAATGCCGTGCATCTGCACTTGAGCCAAATCGGCCAGCATGTCGGCGCCGTCTTCCAGTTTGAACCAGTTGTACTGAATATTTTGCCGCGTCGTAAAATGGCCGTAGCTCTTGTCGTACTTGCGTGCAATGTACGCTAACTGGCGTAATTGGCGCGACGACAGCAGGCCATAAGGAATGGCGACCCGCAGCATGGGCGCATGGCGCTGAATATAAAAGCCGTTTTGCAGGCGTAAAGGCCGAAATTCATCGTCACTCAACTCGCCTTTTTGCCAGCGCGTAAGCTGACTGCGAAACTGGGCGACACGCTCGTCCACCAGCCTTTGGTCTATGTCGGTATAGCGATACAACGCAATTCCCCTGAATAAAAATTCAGGGCGTAGGTTATAGGAAGTTGCTTATATTGGAAACGAAGGGTAAGAAATACCTTTATATCTACTTTTGTATATATAAGTTTTTTGATGCAAAAGTTTGAGGCGAGTTGCCAAGTTAGGAACGCCTGGAAAATTTAGCCAAGCAAAAATCTATGGCACTGTAAGCCATGGTGAGTAGCCCTAACACCGATATATGCAAAGGATGGCTACCGAACGTGTTTTTTGAAAACAATAAGTTATTCAAATCACAGCCCATCTCAAACCAAACCACTAGACCATACAAAAATAGACATGCCCCCAAGGAGCCCATTAAAATTGTTAACAATTTTCTTAGTGTCGTCATTTTTATAGGTAATTACACAATCGGTGATTTAGTGCGGAATTGATTCCAAACGCTCGATTTCACCATCCCTGCCATACCACTGCCGGCTTTCAAGTCGCCCGTCTTTATTTTTATCTAGATCAGCATGGGTCAGGAATATACCATGATCTTACCCCCGAGAAACGTATCCCTTGAGAAGTGGTTTAATTCTATCAAGGAGAACGAAGATGAAGAGCAAGCTGAAACGAGGGCAGTACACACTGGAGTTTAAGCTGGAAGCAGTGAGGCTGGTGAAGACAGGGCAAAGCCTGGCGGTAGTATCGGCCACAGGACTTAACGCCCACTGTTTTAAGATATACAGGTGCGCATGCCCCGCACCTAACAAGACTAATCTTTTCATTCCATCAGTGTATAGTAGCTTGCATGATTACTCACCACCCTGATACGCAAACTTTTGACGTAACCGTCGAAGGGCATCTTTGTTACCTACGGTACGACAAGCAGGGAAATATCTTGGCTTTGACCAGCACCCAAGTGCCCGCCGCAGTCGGTGGTCGCGGTATTGCCGCCGACTTGGTCAAGACAGCACTGGACTATGCCGGCAACCATCAGTTAAAAATACGGCCTGTTTGTTCCTACGTTGTCACCTACTTAAAGCGCCACCCTGAATACCAAGCGCTAGTCGCCAATATTTAACGTTTAAGGGGTTTTAATTGAGATCGTAATTCATGCGACATATGCAGTGGTTGTGAAAACTCTACTGACAGAAACTCAAAGATACGGCGATAAGTATCTTCGCGTGCAGCAGGATTGCCGCCCACTGTCGCGGTACCACTTTTTGTTGAGGCAACCCCTGCGCGAACTCTAGGCGGGTTGAGGCTATCAAACCCATGATAACTGTCTGGATAAACATGGAATTCCAGTGTCGTCGAGGGGCGTTCTTGCTTTAAACGTTGCGCCAAATGCACGCAATGAACCGCTGGCGTCCAGTCGTCACTTTCTCCTACTAATAATAGTAACGGGGTGTTGATTTGATAGTTGGGTTGCTTCAAAAATTTATTGCATCCTGGGTATAAAGCGATTGCTGCTTTGACTTGATGGGTGCGCGGTTGTTGGCGACGAACGCTCTGATCTAACAAACTCAGTACTGTTTGCGCTCCATGCGAACGCCCAAGCACTGCCACTCGCTCCATATCCACGCCCGGTTGCAAACTTAGCCAATGCATCGCGGCCATAACGTCCTCGCTACGACGTTGTTCATCAATAGGACGGCGGGAAGCAGGTATCTCACAAATGGAAGAAATGCCACGCAAAGTAAAACTATCTACAGCCAAATAAGCTATGCCCTCCGCATTGAAATAGGCTGCATCACGATAAACATTGGTATTAAAACGCCCTTGAGCATCACGCAGGCCACTACACCCATGTAGGGCAATAATGACGGGTTGCTTGGTAGAAGTCGTCACCGGAAACCATTCGGCGACTAGCACTGCTTGTTCCGAGGCATCAGGAAAACGCACCTCCTCGGCGTATGTATCCAGCGCTCCGCTAGCTAATAGCGCACAAAACAGGCTCGTGAGTAGTTTCATCACGACAGTTTAAGCAAGCATTTCAGGTCCATCAAGGCTTAATACTTTGAGAAGAATTTTCTGGAATCGTAATAAAAGCCATTTTGCTTAAGCCTAATTTCTGTGCTGTTGCTAGCACCTGCGCCACTCTTTCATAAGGTGTCTCTCGATCTGCTCTGAAATGCAAACTAGGCGTCTCACCAATGCCTCGCTTAGCGTATAAACTTGCTTCAAATTTTGAAAAATCTATCATTTCACCATCCAGATAAATTTTTCCTGCTTTATCTAAAGATACATTGATAGCTTTAGGGGCCTGTTGCAGATTCTGGCTATTCGCTTTAGGCAGATCTACAGTCACCGCTTTATTCAACAGCGGTGCAGTAACAATAAAAATAACTAGTAGCACCAACATCACATCAACTAAAGGCGTGGTATTGATTTCAGCCAAAGGAGCTGGAGACTGAGATCGATGATTGAGTGAATGAAAAGCCATAATTTATCTTTCTAATCTGACTCCGGATACCAGATAGGCGTGCAAAGCATGCGCAAACCCCTCGAGTCGAGCTGTTGTTAGTCTTTGTGTACGTGTAAAGGCGTTGTAGGCTAAAACAGCGGGTATGGCGACAAATAATCCGGCCGCTGTCATGATCAATGCCTCGCCCACCGGTCCAGCCACTTTATCTAGAACGACCTGTGTTTCGCCTGACAAGCCAGTTAATGCATGGTAAATACCCCATACTGTGCCAAGCAAACCAATAAAAGGAGCCGTGGAACCCACGGAGGCCAAAACAGTCAGTCCTCGCTCAATACGCGCTTGTGCTGAAATTTGTGACTGTTGAAGTGTTCTAGCAATAAATTCATTCAGATCCACACCTGAACCAATAGTTTGCTTACCCATAGCTTCTTGCTCATAAACATGGGCTGCAGTAAAAGCCTCTTTCGCCAAGTGTGAAAATGCACCCGTCACATCTCTTTTTTCTAAAATATTTATCGCTTCACTTCTAGAAGTTGCAGACCAAAAATCAGCTAATACAAAATCATGCTGACGTACATGTCGCCAGTGCATTCTGGCTTTAGAAAAAATCCAAAACCAGGAAACTAAAGACATTAGCAATAACGCATATGCCACACCGTGAGACACAGCATCTGCCTCATGCCAGAAATGTGAAAATCCCATAGATGCATTCATAAATACCTCTTCTTGTTTATGGCTGCTTTTTTAGTCGTTTTACATACAAAGCTACGCCCGCAACCGCAATAACTACATTTAAAAAAGCAAATAAAGCGAGCAAAAAATCTCTCAAATCTTTGCCTCCGTCAGTGAAATGCCATTTGTGCAGGTAGGCAAAAGATTTTCCTTCTAGCGCATCTAGATCATCTACCTTTGCAGCGAGCACCCCAGTAACAGGCTCAATGTAATATCGTGGATTACCGGGTCCAGAAAATTGAACTTTAACTACCGGAAGTCGTTTATTGATAAACCCGTATTCGCCAGAAAATTTCTGAATGAACTCAGTTTGAACCACAGAATTGGATGGATCTGCATATTGCTTTGCCAACAAGGTTGCTACCTTCTTTACATCACCTGACCATTTTTCTCCCGTTGTTGCATCGACCACTAGGGTAGATGGATGCATGGGGTGAGGCGGAGCAGTCTTTTGTTTTTTATGCTCAGCGTGTTCGTCATTTGACAAAGCAGCCACCTGCGCGCGCGGCCCTGAATGCATATTAGATTTTGCAATATCTGCTAACCACAAGAAATGTTCATTTCCCACAGAAAGAGCATTTAACCGCGATAACGGCTGATTATTAAAATTGGCAATTGTTTTCTTCCAAATTTCCTCATTCATTGTTTTCAAGTCAAAATTGGAGGGAGCAGACACCACAGAATTTGCTTCTCGCCAATAAGTGATCCATAAATGAAATATTCCACTACTCACAAAAGTCAGTGTAGAAAAAGACACTGCTATTGCCACAGTACGGTGCCAGCGAGCTAACGGCTTTTTATGTAAGCGCTGTTTGGCTGTTTTTCGCATTCGGAAATAAAAATAGATACCAGAAACAGCGGAAAACAAGCCTAAAACCAGCAGTAGTGTCATTACGAAAATTTGTAGCTTGGGATGACCCGATAAAAATTCCCAGTTATGGCCCCAGCGAAAAATTTGTGTTAACAACTGCCGCGTGTTATCAACCAGGGTGGCGAGTCTGGCCTGGTCGGTATCCACGAAAGCTCTTAGCTGTCCTTCCGATGCAAATTCGACACGCCAGACAGGAAGTAACCGATTAACCGGGTGATAATCATCACCAAAGCTGGTGATATATCTGGCACTGACAATCGGTTCTGTTAATTTTCCAGTGTAGTGACGCGCTAGCTCTTGTGCGTATAAACGGTCTCCATCTGACAACTCACGTCCATCAAGCGTAGAAAAATAGCGCGCAGGTTGGTTTTTACTCACCACTACCCGATAATAATTTTCCTTATTAATGTGTGCTAAACCTATGCGCTCAAAACGCTCATTGTTTAACGCGTGCATCGATAACACTTGAGGTAAGCTCAACGCTTGATTCAAGTTAATCGCTTGTGATGGTGGAAAGAAAACTGCCGGCTTAGGCTGTAAGCGCGACATTATCGGGTGCGTAACGCCAGAGAGCCCCCACAATAAAATACCCAAGCATGTTAATACGCCTAGCGCGTAATGCAATTTCAGCCAGCGCGACAACATTATTTAGCTCCTAGGGTATAACGTAAGCCTATGAGGAATGTGCGCGGAGCTCCAACGCTAAAAGTATCTTGTGTATTGGGGTTATAAACTCCAACGCCAGAATATGAACTATTCGCATCATCCGCATATTTTTTATTTGCGACGTTCATGATGGAAGCCCAAATCTCAGCTGCCCCCCACTTATAGCTAGCACGTAAATTAAGCAATGTATGCCCAGGATATTTAACCGTGTTAGCCAAATTCATGTAATAAGTGCTTAAATATTGCACTTCTGCTGACAGTCTTAAATTTTGAGTCGGCTTATATCCCAGCTCTGTATTCACCAACCAACGTGGGGCTTTTTGCATATCTTTACCCGAATAATTTAACGTTGGGGACGCTTGATACTCTTTGTACTTATGCTCTGCGAAAGTACCGTTGACCTTAGCATCCCATTGCGGCTGACGATAGGAAACACCAAACTCAATGCCTTGATGCAGAGTTTTACCTGCATTGGTTGGCGTTGACTGACCTGGAGCAGTGGAAAAAGAAACGATTTCATCCTTACCAATGAGACTGTAAAAACCCACGTCTGCGTTCCAATTTTTGTCGGCACTCTGAAAGCGCAAGCCTGCGTCAATATTGTTGTATATGGCGGGTTTGAGAACTGGTGCTTGCAAGGAACCGCCATACTGTGAGGAGACTTCTGGCGGCGCAAACCCTCTGCTGATATTGGCATAAAAATTTGTAGAAGTACTGAAGTTCCACACGAGCCCTAGTTTTGGACTAATGCTGTCATAACTTTTCTCTTGCGATGGCGCTCCTGTGGTATTACTAGGTGTAAGTTTGTTATTAAAATCATAGGTAATCTTGTCGTACCGGATGCCTGCAACTAAATTTAATTTTTCAACTGGGGCATACTCAATCTGAGAATAGAGTGCTTGATTTTTTACATTAACTGTATAGTCACGACGAGTTGTTAACGGAGTATAGTCTGTATACACGCCGTTGCCATTGCGTGTAACACCCAAATTTACCTCGTTAGCTTGCATATCCGTAGACTCTATGTTGAGTCCTGCAATCACTCTTAATTTTCCATTTAAAAAATCTTGTCTGTGCCGAGCATCTAAACCTAAAGATTTGAATGATTGATCTGTAGTTCTTCCACAAAAATTAAAAAGCAAAGTTGCAGCAGGATTATTGATACATGACCGCGAGGCGGCATTAGGTTGTGCCTGAAAAATAAAAAAGCTCGGTATCTGATTAGTAGTGTTATCTCTGAAATATGCTGTTATCGTACTAAGGCCACCGTCATTCCAATTGCCTTCAACAGCCGTAGAAAGACGAGAGGACTCAGCTTTACGCCAAGTAAAAGTGTTGTAACTGAAAGTTGGCCGAGTTTCATAATCATTTCTAAAAATACTCCCGGGCATTTGGGTGTAAAGCCGGTTGTAAGTTGCTACTGTCTTCAACATTGTGCTGGGATTTATTTCCCAATCATGCCTAACGGTAACGCCAGCTCGGTCTGCGTTGTTATATTGTTGCCAGCCTCCCGTGCGGTCCGAAACAAACCCCGATAATCTCAAACCATGGTGTTGCGTACTTCCAGACAAACCAAAATCATATTTTTCAAATCCTTGGTTACTGCGTTGGTACCCAATCATAGCTTGTGGTTTTGCTCCAGCAGCCCTGGTCAAAAAATTGACTGCGCCACCAGCAGCATTACTCCCATACAATGAAGAGGCAGGTCCCTTAAGAACTTCAATGCTATCTATGCCTTCCAAGTTGATTTCATACATAGCGTTGTGGTTGAAAAGACCTGCTGGTCGAATGGGGATACCGTCTTCTAAATATTGGTAAACCGCCGTCGTAGTAATCGGATATCGAATACTCGTCATATGCTGACCATTACCCAGGTCAGTAATGTAAACGCCTGGGGTTTGATTGAGTAACTGGCCAACAAAAGTAGCTTTCTTTTCGTCCAGAGTCACAGAATTAATTTTATTAATCGCAGAGGGTGTTTTTTTAATGGAGGTGCCTTCTTTAGAGCCTGAAATAACGACTTCTTCTAACTGCTGAACTTTATCTTCCTTGGCATATGCAAACGGCAGGCTTAATAAACTTATAGACAGTGCTAATGTCTTGACGATAAAACGATGTTGCATTTTTATTCCCTAATCGATAATGGCTAAGCGAATACGCATACCAAAAAAATTGGCATACGACTTGACTACAAGTAGTCACCCAAAAACAGAGAAGTGATTAGGAAAACTGTGGAGGGGCTCGCGCTAGAGAGACTTGCCAAATAGCGCTGGACTCATAAGGATGAGGGAGTTTGACCGTCTGAACAGAGGAGAAATAATGAACAACAGAGGCCTTAGGTGCGACATAAAGTGCGGGTAGATCACTAGTGCAATAAGGACAATGCTTAACAGAACCATAGGCATAGTTGACTGTTTTGGTGTCCGTAGCTGTATCTGTTTTTACCCATCGACTACCCTGGGCTGTACAAATCTCCACCCAGTCTGCGCCAATTTTCTGAGCCAGCAAAGCATGGCTGATGCTGGGCGCTAAAGCCGCAAACAGCATCATGAGGGCAACAAAAATTGCCCAAATTTTTTGGTGCCGTACGAAATTCATACGCAAATGGTAACAGAAAAAGCCTCACTGGCATTTAATTTCCATTGACCACTTGGTTCAGACGCCAGTCGATTGGAAAATCTCTGTGTACTTTTAACTCTCACTTTAAGCGGGTGTCCGTTATTTTTTTTTCAGCCATAGATCGCGATATACGGGTGTTAAATGCATATTTTTTTCAGGATCATTTTTTAAATAAAGAATATCTATGGCATCACCAGTCTGGTGCTCGGGTTGTCTGAGCTTATCAGTAATTCCTACTTGTTTTTGCCCATCACGTGTTTCAAAGGCGTATTCATATGAATAAGAACGCCTTTTTTTACCAGAATGCACAATTTCGCGTGTGACGATTGCCTTATCAGAAACGCCATTATTCATGATGCATTTAATCTTGGAAAGAGTTCTATAAACAAAATAAAGTGCAGCACATACAATCAAAAAAACGATACCCGTCATCACGTACGCGCCAACTTCAACATTGGTCTTAATTGGCTTCCACTCGGGAAGGTTTGATTGTGGATTTTCGGGTAAATACAGAACAGTAAAAGTATCGCCAATTTGTCTAAGTTCCCAAATATCTGAGTCCGCTTGTTTGGTTGAATTGATAACTGAATTGCCTATTTGAAATTTATATACAAGGTGATACCGCGTTGATGTTTTTTTTTGTGAGCCGCGGCGCTCTGATAAAACGTCTTTATACTTATCAACAATAGTTGCTTCTGCCTGCATTCCACGAGTTACGAGTTCCTGGTGAAGCTTCGTGCGCGCGCTCTCTTGTGTTGGAATCATGATTACAAACACCAATAAAAATACGAGGAGAATAGCAATGGCTGCGGACTTTCCTTTGTGAAGAAAAACGATATCCTGAAATGTGACCATTATCTTATTCCTTTTCAATAAAATGAAAGGCTACACTGTTACATGAGCATTACGCCCGACAAACTTGAGATAGCCAATTATCAACCCAATACCTTTCCAATACCCCCCACCAAATCCTGACAAATATCCCCCGGCGCTTCCAGACCGACCGCGACACGCACCAGGCCCTCGGTAATACCCGCCGCCGCTCGGGCTTCAGCGCTGATGCGGCCGTGGGTCGTGCTGGCCGGGTGGGTAATGGTGGTACGGGTATCGCCCAGATTCGCGGTAATGGACAGCAAGCGTGTCTGGTCGATGACTTGCCAGGCGTTCTGGCGCGCCTGTTCGGGCGTGGCACCTTGCACCTCGAAACTGACAATGGCACCGCCGGTTTTTTGTTGCTTCATGGCCAAAGCGTGTTGCGAGTGTGAGCTTAAACCGGGATAAATAACGCGCTTGACCTGCGGCTGGGCTTCAAGCCACTGCGCGACTGCCAAAGCGTTGGCACTTTGTTTTTCCATGCGCAAAGACAAAGTCTCGAGCCCCTTGAGCAAGACCCAGGCATTGAAGGCTGACAAGGTCGGTCCAGCAGTGCGCACAAACGGCAGCATGTAGTCTTTGATGAAACTCTTTTTACCCAATACAGCACCACCCAGCACCCTGCCCTGCCCGTCGATATATTTGGTGGCGGAATGAATCACGACATCAGCGCCAAAATGGAAGGGCTTTTGTAGAGCGGGCGTGCAAAAACAATTATCAACCACGAATAGGGCATTGGCTTGTTCGGCAATGGGTTTCAGTCCCGCCAAATCGATAATATCCATTAAAGGATTGGACGGAGTTTCGACGTAAAAAAGCCGGGTATTGGGTTTGATGGCAGCGCGCCAGGCATCAAGATCAGTGGCTTTGACATAAGTGGTTTCGACACCAAAACGACCCAGTACGGTATTAAAAAGCTGCACTGTGGCACCAAAAATACTGCTCGACGATACGATGTGGTCGCCCGCCTTCAGCGTGCCCATGCAGCAGGCCAGAATAGCGCTCATTCCGCTGGCAGTGGCGATGCAGGCTTCCGCGCCCTCGAGCGCGGCCAGACGTTCTTCAAACATGCTGACCGTCGGGTTGGTAAAGCGTGAATAGACATTGCCCTCTTCCTGATAGGAAAAACGGGCAGCGGCCTGGGCGGCACTGTCAAAAACAAATGAAGACGTCAGATATAAGGCTTCGGAGTGTTCACCGAACGCGCTGCGCTGGGTACCGCTGCGTACCGCCAAGGTTTCGTCCGACCAGTGTTGCTGTGTCATGTTGTGTCCCAAACAAAAAACCCGTTCCAGTAGCCAGAAAACTCAAGGCAGGAACGGGTTTGTTCTACCTCGCTTTAGCGGCATTTTTAATGCGCCCGCAAGCTGATGCTCAAATCGGCGCTGTTTCCTACACGCCATTACAGCGTAGTTAAGGGTTGCAGTCAACTGTGCAGGAAAAACCTTGAATTTTTTCTTAGGCAATGTGCATGATACTTTGCTGCAACTTGCCCTGCTGTAGTTCTATACGACGCCAGCTGCTTTCGTCATTCATGGTGATCCAGCGCCGTTCTTCGCTGCGATAAAACCAGTCTTTGTCATGCTGATAAAAGACCTGAATGTTGTTGCCCTCCAGGATATTCAGAATTTCATTGCCGTGTGCGCGAAGTTCATCGAAGTCGGTCGTCGCTTTCTGCCCCATTTCGCTATAAAGCCGGTTGAGCTCAAGTAACAAGGCATTAATTTTTTTATCGAGAGCCAGTACGTTCAAGCCAATTTTTTTTGCTTCATTCAACAAGATCGGGTAACTGTGAGAGGGATATTTGGAATTCAGGGTGGCCGCGATATCTGATGCACGCGATGCATCGCTGATATGGTACGCCAACAATTCACGACATAACATCACCGAGAGCGACTCGGCACGGTCTACTGCACCTATGACCAGGGGGTGAACATGCTCAAAAAGACTTTTGTACGGGTTTTCAGTTGAATCAATCTGCTCGTTGCGCCATCTGCGTACTACCCGATTAAGCTCATCCAGACTGACGCTGACGCGATCATTATCTCGGTCTATGGGTGATAGTGCGTGATTCAGCGAAGTATCAACTGCCGTCAGAAATGCAGTTGGCCCCATATGGATTTCATCGGCACCCAGCGTAATCATGGTAGCCGCTGAGGCACACTCCAGCGGAACTAGTGCTACCAGCCGTTTACAGTGCTGGCGCAGCAGATTGACAAAACGCAAGGAAACCTGTCCACTACCGCCATCAGATTTGATAAAAAGGAAGATGGTTTCGTGTGAGCCGGTGCGCTCCAGAATTTCATAAAGAGCCAATATATCGTTCTGACATACCGAGCCACGCGGATTATTCCAATAAGTAACCACTGGACCGCCCAATAGCTGGGTCAATGCCGAAATGACTGATTGGGTTTTGGTAAAAAGTACCGGCGGCTGTTTGACTTTCATCGATTTTTCCCACATTGGCTGATTTCAATCGGCCGATGCCAGGTTCAGATTCAACTGATTGCGCGAGGCATCATCGGCAGAACCAGAGGCGGTCGGCTGATTACGCGCAGCTTCCAGATCATTCAGGTATTCTGCGCTGACATCACCGGTAATGTAGCGCCCATCAAAGCAGCTGGCCTCAAAATTTTTCAGTCTGGGTGCCAGGTCAGATACCGACTGTTTCATGGCTTCTATGTCCTGATACACCAGCCCATCGGCTTCAATCATGCGCCGGATTTCTTCATCGCTGTGTCCATGGGCGATCAGTTCGCTACGGGTTGGCATGTCAATGCCATAGACGTTAGGAAAACGTACCGGCGGTGCGGCCGATGCGAAAATGACTTTTCTGGCGCCAGCCTCGCGCGCCATTTGGACAATTTCACGACTGGTCGTGCCGCGCACGATCGAATCATCGACCAGCAAAACATTTTTACCCTTGAATTCAGTCGGTAGGGCATTGAGTTTTTGCCTGACATTTTTGCGTCGGGTGGACTGCCCAGGCATGATGAAGGTGCGGCCAATATAACGATTCTTGAAAAAACCTTCGCGAAATTCCAGCCCCAGTTTCATTGCCAGTTGCATCGCGGCAGGACGTGAAGTGTCGGGTATTGGCATGACCACATCAATATCACCGGCACGAAATTCACGTCTGATTTTTTCTGCCAGATATTCACCCATCTTCAGGCGCGAACCATAGACACTGACACCATCGAGTACCGAGTCGGGTCGGGCAAAGTAGACATACTCAAATATGCAAGGGTTGAGGCTGGCATTTTCGGCGCAAGGCTGGGAGAAGAAATTGCCTTCTATGTCAATGAACACCGCTTCACCGGGGGCGACGTCACGTACAAATTTGAAGCCCATGCCTTCGAGTGCTACCGACTCGCTGGCAACCAGATACTCGGTACCTTCGTCGGTCTCGTTTATGCCGTAACACAAGGGGCGAATACCAAACGGGTCACGAAATGCCAGAATGCCTACACCGGCAATATGTGCCACGCAGGCATAAGCTCCTTTCACACGCTGCTGCAACCCGGCTACAGCACGAAAAACGGTCGGCGGGTCGAGTGTGAAGGAACTGGTTGCCTCTTGTAATTCATGCGCCAACACATTAAGCAGCACTTCTGAATCGGAATTGGTATTAATGTGGCGCCGATCCTTACGAAACATATCGATTTTGAGGGCTTCGGCGTTGGTCAGATTACCGTTATGAGCGAGCATGATGCCGAACGGGGCGTTGACATAAAAGGGCTGCGCCTCTTCCGGGTTCATGGCCGAACCGGCAGTCGGGTAGCGCACATGGGCAATACCCATATTGCCAGTCAGATTGCGCATGTTGCGAGTGCGGAAAATTTCCCGCACCAGACCGTTACCCTTCCACATATTGAAATTACTACCTGCCCCGGTAGCTATTCCCGCAGCGTCCTGTCCTCGATGCTGTAATAGCATCAGGCTGTCATACAGCATCTGGTTAACAGGGGTCTTGGCGACCAGGCCTACAATTCCACACATACCGATTCCTTTGTTGCTGCTCTATTATCCAGTTCTGACCAGCGCTTGCACTTTGTCAGGTAACCAGGGTTTGATCGCCATGATCAGCGCTGTCACGCCCGGCAACAGGACAGACTGTTTCCAGACCGGCTGTGTACTTAGCTGGGTAAAACTGGCAATCAAGCTTAATACAATAACGGCCAACAAGCCGCGACATAAACCAAATAATGCTCCCAAAGCACGGTCAGTGCCGCCTAAACCAGCGGCTTTCAATAAACGGCCCAGTAGCGATCCCAACAGGCCTGCCGCAAATACCGTTGCTACAAAAACCAGTACCGACCCCAGCGCCAGCCGCGCTAACGGATCCCAATCCTGGGGCAAGGACTGCGCCACATCGGAGCCAAGCCAGAGGGCAAACACAACAGCCAGCACCCAGCCCGCGAGTGACAATAACTCTCTGACCAGACCCCTTAGCCCTCCCAGCAACATCGACAGCAGCACAATGGCTACGATGGCATAGTCAACCCAGGTCATTTTAATTAACCAGGCGCGCTTCGCTGCCTCCCAAGGCCTTGATCCGAGTCAGTGCCTTGTTGGCCTCGGCCTGTGTACTGAAGGGGCCGACCCTGACCCGTATGCGCACACCGCCGCTGGTCGTGACTTTTTCCGTGTAGGCCTGAAATCCGGCCGCTTTGAGTTTTTTCACCCAGGCCTGAGCCTGCTCGTCTTTACTATAAGCGGCAACTTGGATCAGATACTTGCCCGCTTGAACCGGATTAGCTTTTGTCGGTTCAGACTTGACCGGTTCGGATTTGACCGGTGCCTCCTTTGCTGGCTCCTGGCTGGCTCCTGGCTTACCCTCGAGCAAAGCTTTAGCCTGGGAACCATCGTCAGTACGAGCTGGTTTGGTTTCCTGTTTTGGGGGCGGCGTTTTGGGTGGTTCAATTTTTTTGACTTCGCCGTTTTTGACCTCGGGCTTTCCAGCTTCGAGCGCAGTTTCTTTGTTAGGCAAGGGTGTCACGCTTCCCGCCGCAACAGTTTTCGGCGGCTCGCTTGACACCGGAGCGGAAGCAGATTTGGACGAGTCAGACTCCGCAACAGCACTGGCAGAAGGCTTGACTGGCTCGAGTTTAGGAGTGAACGGCGTGTTTTTTGAGGGTATTTCAACTGGAATATTCTGGTTCAAGGGGCGTGGCTCGGAATCCAGTAACATGGGTACAACAATCACCGCCGTTAGCACCAGGGTAATGGCACCTATCAGGCGTCGCCGCGCCTTGATTTTCAGGTCCTGGTTCAGGTCACTGCTGGCCATTCTGTCAGCACGCATACCGGTGTCCTTGTTCATCGCTTTGGCTCCTGTGATAAACCCTGGCGCTGCTTATCCAGCACCTGCATGACGTTTCCTACCGTAACAAAAGAACCGAATACGACGATCCTATCATTGTCGCTGGCCTGGTCGCGTGCCGCAGCCCAGGCCGAGGCAGCGTCGGTATGCAGTCGAACGCTATGCTCTTTGTCTTCCGCAAACCCGGCCGACTGCAATGCCTGCAGCAGTTCAGTGGCTGTGGCCGCGCGCGCCCCGGGCAGGCTGGTCAAGTGCCAGTGGTCAACCTTGGCCACCAGCGGTTTGAGTACACCGACGATATCTTTATCACGCATGCAGCCGAATACCGCGATGGTATAGGGATGAAAGCCCATATTATCGAGGTTATTAGCCAGCGCTGCGGCAGCATGGGGATTATGAGCCACATCAAGAACAACGCTTGGACGTCCCGGTAATACCTGGAATCGTCCCGCTAACTCAACCACCGCGAAGCCAGTGCGTATGGCCTGATTGGGCAACGGCAACCGTTCACGTAACGCTTCCAGCGCTGCCAGCGCAGCAGAAGCGTTCAGTAATTGATTGGCGCCGCGCAACGCTGGATAAGCTAGCCCTGCACGTCTTATCTGCCGGCCACCATAAGCCCATTGTTGTTGATCGCCGGAATAGTTGAAATCGCGCCCAAACAGCCATAAATCGGCACCTAGTTCTGTTGCCACTTCAATCAAGCTGGAAGGCGGCACCGGGTCGGCACAAATGGCGGGTTTGCCAGGTCGGTAAATATGCGCTTTTTCCCAGCCAATTTTTTCGCGGGTCGGGCCCAGATATTCCATGTGATCGAGGTCGATGCTGGTGATAATGGCGCAGTCCGGATCAATACAGTTCACCGCATCAAGACGCCCACCCATACCTACTTCGAGCACCACGACATCTAGTCCGGCCTGTTGAAACAGTCGCAGTGCCGCCAGGGTCGTAAACTCGAAATAGGTCAGAGAGACAGCCGGTTCATATGCAGTGCGTGCGGCCTCAACCGCCTGTAACTGGGTGATCCATTGTTCATCAGTCGCACTGACACCTTGCAAACGTGCGCGCTCGTTGAAATGCACTAGATGCGGCGAGGTATACAGCCCAACGCGATAGCCGGCCTGGATCAAAATGGCTTCAAGAAAAGCGCAGGTGCTGCCCTTACCATTGGTGCCGCCCACGGTAATCACGGTGCTGTCGAGTGACAGGGCGAGCTTGTCCTTGACCTGATTGACACGCTCCAGACCAAAGTCGATGCTTTTAGGGTGCAGAGTTTCGAGATAGGTCAGCCAGTCGGTCAAAGACCAGTCTTGTGCAGTGGGATTCAGGCCACGGCCTCCATCGGCTGGTTCTGCAACAAGGCCAGCAGGCGTGCAATTTCTTCACGCATCTGGCGTCGATCGATAATCATGTCTACTGCACCTTTTTCCAGCAAAAACTCGGCACGCTGGAAACCTTCGGGCAATTTTTCTCGCACGGTCTGTTCAATGACACGCGGCCCGGCGAACCCTATCAAAGCCTTGGGCTCGGCAATGACCACATCACCCATGAAGGCAAAGCTGGCTGAAACCCCGCCCATGGTCGGGTCGGTCAGCACACTGATGAAGGGCAGTTTTTTCTGCGCCAACTGGTTAATGCCGGTTGTGGTTTTTGCCATTTGCATTAAGGACAACAAGCCTTCCTGCATACGCGCTCCCCCCGTGGCAGTAACGCATATGAATGGCACTTTTTGTTCCAGTGCTGTCTGTACACCACGACTAAAGCGCTCACCGACTACCGATCCCATGGAGCCACCCATAAAATCAAACTCAAAGCAGGCCACGACCACCGGTAAAGTCATGATCGCGCCACCCATCACCACCAGTGCGTCGGTCTCACCGGTATCACTCATGGCCTCCTGCAAGCGCTGTGGATATTTTTTGCTATCGACAAATTTCAGGGCATCGACGGGCACGACTTCCTGCCCGATTTCATAGCGACCCTCTGCGTCCAGCAAGGCGTCAATGCGACGCCGTGCGCCAATACGCATGTGATGATCGCACTTGGGGCAGACATGCAGATTTTTTTCCAGGTCGGCGTGATAGAGCACGGTTTCACAACTGGGACATTTCAGCCATAAACCTTCCGGCACACGCTTGCCACTACCGTCACCACGCTGGATGCGTGGGGGAAGTAATTTTTCAATCCAGCTCATGCGGCCTCCTTGTTGAGCTTGAGTTCATCAAGAGCGCGACGCATACCCCCGACCACATCGGCAATCGTTTTAAGTGCCTGGTCAGGGGGTACACTTTCCAGCGCCTGAATCAGCCGACTACCCACGACCACGGCATCGGCAACCCGGCCTACCGCTTGTGCCGTGGCTGCATCTTTAATGCCAAAGCCGACCCCGACGGGCACCGAAGTGTGCCGTTTAATCAGCGGCAATTTCGCCGCGACACTGTCCACGTCGAGGTTCCCGGCACCGGTAATGCCCTTCAGGCTGACATAGTACAAATAGCCACGGGCATGCTGCGCCACCATGGCAATACGCTCATCGGTGGAAGTCGGTGCCAGCAGAAAAATGGGGTCAATGCCATTGGCTTGCATGGTTTGGGCAAAATCTTCACATTCTTCCGGGGGATAATCCACCACCAGCACACCATCGACCCCCACCTCTTTGGCGCGACGGGCAAACTCGGCCTTGCCGAGGTGTTCAATCGGGTTGGCGTAGCCCATTAACACCACGGGCGTTGTACTGTCAGTCTGACGAAACTCGCGCACCATATCGAGTACCTGACGCAGTCCTACACCATTTTTGATAGCGCGCTCGGTGGCTCTTTGAATGACCGGACCATCGGCCATGGGGTCAGAGAAAGGCACGCCCAGTTCAATGACATCGCACCCGGCCTGCGCCAGCGTGTGCATCAGGGGTACGGTCAAATCAGGTGCAGGGTCGCCCGCACAAATATAAGGAATCAGGCCCTTGCGACCTTGTCGTTGCAATTGTTCAAAACGTTGCTGTATACGTGACATCAGGGTTTCTTTTTAAAAGCAAGGCTGGCTTCACGGCATGAGGCGCGGCAATAAAATTCCATGCCGCTGGCTTCGGCCACAATGTGTAAATCTTTATCGCCGCGTCCACTTAAGTTGACCAGAATAATTTTGTCTTTAGGTAGCGTCGGCGCCAGTTGGGTCGCATAAGCTATGGCATGACTGGTCTCGAGCGCAGGAATGATGCCCTCGATACGGCAGCAGTCATGAAACGCTTTCAGTGCTTCGTCGTCGGTGGCACCCACATACTGGGCGCGTCCCGAGTCTTTGAGCCAGGCATGCTCCGGTCCAACGCCGGGGTAGTCCAGACCCGCACTGACCGAATGCGTCTCGGTAATCTGACCGTTCTCGTCTTGCAACAAATAGGTGCGGTTGCCATGCAATACACCGGGCGACCCTTTTTGCAGCGAGGCGGCATGGCGCATTGTCGTCAAACCCTCACCGGCTGCTTCCACGCCCACCAGTTTCACCTGTTCATGAGGAATGTAGTCATAAAAAATTCCCATGGCATTACTGCCGCCACCGACGCAGGCAATCACGACATCGGGCTGGCGTCCAGTCATTTCGGGCATCTGCCACAAACATTCCTTGCCCACCACCGAATTGAAGTCGCGCACCATCATGGGGTAAGGGTGTGGTCCGGCGACCGTGCCGATAATATAAAACGTATTTTCGACGTTGGTGACCCAGTCGCGCATGGCTTCGTTGAGGGCGTCTTTCAATGTACGCGAACCGCTTTCAACCGGCACTACCTCGGCTCCCAGCAATTTCATGCGATAGACATTCGCCGCCTGACGCCCTACGTCTTCAGCCCCCATATAGACCACACACTTCATACCGAAGCGCGCAGCTACGGTGGCACTGGCAACGCCATGCTGCCCGGCTCCGGTTTCAGCAATGACGCGAGGTTTACCCATACGTTTGGCTAGTAACGCCTGGCCAATGGTGTTGTTGACTTTGTGTGCCCCGGTATGATTCAAGTCTTCACGCTTGAAATAAATCTGGGCACCACCCAGTTCCTCACTCCAGCGTTTGGCATGGTAAATCGGGCTGGGACGACCGACAAAATATTTCAGCTCACGTTGAAATTCGGCAATGAATTCGGGGTCTTGCTGATATCTGGCATAGGCCTCACGCAACTCCTGCAAGGCGTGCATGAGTGTTTCGGACACGAAAACACCACCGTAAGGGCCGAAATGCCCACGTTCGTCTGGCAGGTTGTATGCCATATCGTTACTCTCCAAGCAGTGCGCGGTCTATCGCTTTCACCGCTGTCGTAAAAGACTGTATTTTACCTGTGTCTTTGATTCCCTTGCTTTGTTCTACACCGCTCGAGACATCAACAGCCCAAGGACGTACCTTGGCAATGCCAGCGCCCACATTTTCCGGGGTCAAACCACCGGAAAGTATCAAAGGTATGGGTAAATCCGGCGGAATCAGGCCCCAATCAAAGGTTTGTCCCGCTCCTCCATAAGCATCACTGTAGGCATCGAGTAACATAGCCTGAGCCGAAGCGAACTCAACGGCATAGCCACCCAGGTCAAATCCAGGCTGCATACGGGCAGCTTTCCAGTAAGGATTGCCATATTGTTCACATTCTTGCGCCCGCTCATCGCCATGAAATTGTAAGGTGTAGGCTGGATATGCGTCCAGATATACGGCTACCTCGTCAATACTGGCATTGACGAACAAAATCACTGGAGTGACAAACGGCGGTAACAGACGCGCCAGCTGGGCTGCTAGTTCTGGTCCGACATAGCGCGGACTTTTGGAGTACGCGACAAAACCGATGGCATCAGCCCCAGCCTTGACGGCCGCCCATAAATCTTCTTCCCGGGTAATACCGCAGATCTTGATGCGTGTACGTGTGTGATTCATGCGCTTATTGTGCAGGAATTAGAAAATGTTCAGGGTAAACGACCCGGATCAGGGTCAGACCGCAAGCGGCATACGTGGGGGCGGCTAAACGCCGATCTCGAGCCTCCAGTAATTCACCCGCCCAGGCCGGCGTCTGTCGACCCATGCCAATATAGACCAATGTTCCGACCATGTTTCGCACCATATGGTGCAGGAAGGCATCGGCCTCAAACTCAAGAGTTATCAATGTTTCTGTCTGCGATATTTGTACACGACTTAATGTTCGTAGCGCTGTTTTGGCCTGACATTCAGAAGATCTGAAACTCGAAAAATCATGTGTTCCTAGCCACTGATCTGCCGCCTGCTGCATGGCTACCGTATGCAGCGGGCGGAAGCACCAAGCGGCCTGGCGTGCGTGTATAGGCGAGCGTATTGGATGATTGTAAATGGTGTAGAGATAAGCACGGCGCAATGCCGAAAAACGGGCATGGAAATCGTCATTGACGTAGCGCGCCCAACGTACGGCTATGTCTGCCGGCAAATACGCATTCACGCCCCGGATCCAGGCTGACGGTTCGCGTTCAACTACCGAGTCGAGATGAACTACTTGGCCGCTAGCATGCACCCCCGTATCGGTACGTCCTGCCGCGACAACAGCCACCCGTTCTTGACGTGCCACAAACAAACCAATAGCCCGTTCCAGGGTTTCCTGAACCGTACGCAAGCCCGGTTGTGATTGCCAGCCTGCAAAATCGGTTCCGTCATACTCGATTCCCAAGGCAATTCGACTCATCTGAGCAGTATTTTTAGATAATAAAAAAGGCGAGCCTAAGCTCGCCTGTCAGTTTTTGGAGAATAGTTCAGGCAATACCTTCGAGTAATTTTTGTGCGCGTGACTGCTGTTGCGGGTCACCGCCGCGCACCACTTCTTCAAGTAACTCCTTGGCACCTTCACGGTCGCCAATTTCCTGGTAGGCGGCGGCAAGATCGAGTTTGGTCGCCATTTCCTGTTGTCTGGCGGCCGCCGGGTCAGCCGCAATCGACTCGAAACTGGCAGGTGATGCCGCAGGTTTACCCGAATCAAGATCAAGGCTGATACTGGAAAGATCCTGTGCGGGAATGTTGACCGACGAAACAGAACTCGAGGGCAGATTCAAATCGAAGTCCAGGGAAACTTTTGCAGGTTCTTTGGGCTCGATTGATGGCGCCTTAGCGCCCGAAGCAGGCAACTGCCCCAGATTGAAATCTAGCGCACCTGACGGCTGGGTAGCCCCCAAAGACGTATTAGCCGCTGAGAGACGAGGCTCTTGCATTGACATGTTCTGTGCTCTGCCAGTGGAAATATCCGCAGAACCAGCGCCCGATAAACTGGTTGTCCGTTCAGCAATTGGCACTGGAGTCGGCTGAGTATTAGCATCCAGATCAAAATCAACCGGTATCGGTGCCGAACTTAAAGCGGTACGGAAATCATCTTGCCGCGGCTCTGCCATTGTTGGAAGCATCTGTGTTTGCCTGGATGAGTCGCCCTGGGCACCGTATAAGGGATTGCGGGGATCTATTGAACGCCCTAATTCAGACGCTCGTGCCCAGTCTTCACCGTCACCATTAGTTTGTTGGTACAGTTCACCGGCCAAGCTACTAAAACTGCCCAAATCTTTACGATTGGCATAAATTTCCAAAAGCTTGACACGAATTGCATGACGGTCGGGAGTGACTTTCAATGCCTCTTTTAATATCTCTTCTGCCTGGGTATCACGTCCATAAGCAATATAGACATCTGCTTCTGCAATCGGGTCAACCTCGTTAGAATCGATCTGGCTGGCAGAGGGAGTGAAGCTAGAGTTAAATGTCGAATCATTGGTATCTACCGACTTGCCGCCCGTAGCACCAAAAATGGAATTCGACTTAAGATCATCACCCGCCAAAATACTGTCCTGGAACTTGACAAGCTTCTTGGCCTGACGGCGGCGGTACCATACCAGGCCACCACCTATCAAAGCCAGGAACAGGGCGACCCCGCCAAGCACTAAAGGATTTTGCAGTAACGCAGAGAGGATGTCTTTATCCTCTGCTGGAGCAGGCGCAGGTGTTTTAGGTGGTTCTTTTTTGGGCGGTGCAGCTTTGGCAGCCTCGGTTTTCGGCGGTTCAGCCTTGGGAGCTTCAGCTTTCGG
>DHLX01000009.1:115412-121459 GCA_002405475.1 Burkholderiales bacterium UBA4657
GGGAGCTTCAGCTTTCGGCGGTTCGGCCTTTACTACCGGAGCAGGTGTCGGTGGAACAGGCGCAGAAGGGGTGGCAGGCTTATTTTTAGCCGCTTCCTGAGCCTTAGCCAAGGCTTCATTTTGCTTGGCCATAAGCTTCTGCATCTCGCTGACATTGCGCTCAAGCTCGGCGACACGCTGATTGGCTTCCTTCAATGCTTTTTCTTTGGCCAAAGCGGCATCAGCCTGGGCTGCGGTTGTGGTACCCCCCCCTGTTGCGCCAGTCTGTGCCGAGCTGGACTGCGGGCGAGCGAGCTTGACCTGATCCTTGCTGTCAGCTTTTGGCGCAGCTTTGTCGTCGACCTTGGCTGTCACCTGGCCTTGTGCCGATTTCGACTCGGGTACCGCGGCAACAGATGGCGCAGCCTTGGCAACCGCACTAGCCAAATTACCGCGAAAGCTGGAAAAATCCTTGGCTTGAACCACGACTTCCCTGCGAGCATCGGGCGCAGGCACGGCCATAGCATCAGTTGCCTCCGGTAAACGCAATATGGTGCCCGCCTTTAAGCGGTTCATATTGCTGCCGGCAAATGCATTCGGATTGGCGCGGTACAAGGCGACCAGCATTTGCTCCAGCGTCACTCCGCTAGGCAGGTTACGCACCGCAATCTTGCTGAGTGTGTCACCAGATTTGACCTTGACTTCAGATGCACTTGAGGAACTGGTATCTGGCTTGGGAGCCGACGTAGCTGAGGACGCTGGCGCAGGCGCGGGAGCTGGGCCAGTCTTGACAGCCGGCTCAGGCGCGGGACTAGGCTTGGGTGCAGTAACCGGCGCCGGCGCTGGTGTCTGAGCCACAACCACCGGGGTAATCGGCTCTGGTGCCTTACCTACACGTAGCTCGGGCGGATCAAGCAGGAAGGTGTATTCGCGCACCAAACGACCAGTAGCCCAATTGAGCTCTAACAAAAGATCGACAAAAGGCTCGTTAATAGCTTGAGTTGATGTGATCCTAACAATATGGCGTCCATTACTTTTATCCAATGAAAAGCGCAGGGACGCCAGTGCAGGATTAAATTCGATGCCGGCTTGCCTAAAGGCCGCCTGAGGTGCGAGTCGCACACTGAGTGATTGCAATTCTTCCGGGGTAACAGAAGTCACTTCCACTTCAGCTTTCAGGGGCTGACCCAAGGCTGACTGAACCGTCAGCGGCCCAAGCCCTGCAGCACGCGCCGTTTCGGGCACCGCAGATACACCAAAAGTTAGCGCTACAGCCAGCGCCAAAGCCGCTTTTCGACCTACCAATGCATTTTTGTGAGCCACATCCCACCTCTAGGCTTAAAACAAGGTTTTCAAAATAACATCAGACACTTAAGCGTGCAAGCTAAACCAGCTTGCGAAGTCGTCAAGCAGCCATAGTGTCAAAAGGTAAGGGGGTCACTGTAGCAAAATACGCAACATACGCCGCAATGGCTCGGCTGCACCCCACAACAGCTGATCCCCCACTGTAAATGCACCAACATAGTCCGGCCCCATGGCCAGCTTGCGTACCCTGCCTACGGGTATGGCAAGACTACCCGTGACCGCCGCGGGGGTCAAATCGCGAATTGAGGCTTCCTTGGTGTTCGGCACCAGTTTGACCCAGGCATTATCGGCCTGAATCATGGCTTCCACATCGGCCAAGGGCACATCTTTTTTCAGTTTTAGGGTCAAGGCCTGGGAATGGCAGCGCATGGCGCCAATACGTACGCAGATCGAGTCAATCGGCGTCGCCTGGGTGCCAAAGGCTTCGCCGCGCCCCAAAATCTTGTTGGTTTCCGCGCCCCCCTTCCATTCCTCACGGCTGGTACCATTGCCCAGGTCGCTGTCGATCCAGGGAATCAGGTTACCGGCCAAGGGCACCAGGAAATTTTTGGTCTCGTCCGGGGTCAAGGCATGCTGTTTGGCCAGTATTTTGCGGTCAATTTCCAGAATGGCGCTGGCCGGATCATCGAGCAAGGACTTGACCTCGGCATTGAGGGCGCCAAACTGGGTCAGTAGCTCGCGCATATGTTGGGCGCCACCCCCCGAGGCTGCCTGGTAGGTGGTACAGGTCATCCACTCGACCAGGTCGGCTTTGAACAGGGCACCGACGCCCATGAGCATACAGCTTACGGTACAGTTGCCCCCTATCCAGTTATTAATGCCCTTCGCCAGAGCGTTTTCAATCACCGGGCGGTTCACCGGATCCAGAATGATGATAGCGTCGTCCTGCATGCGCAAGGCTGAGGCGGCATCAATCCAGTGCCCTTTCCAGCCGGCAGCACGTAACTTCGGGAAAATGTCTTTGGTGTAATCCCCGCCCTGGCAGGAAATTAAAATGTCGCAGCGTTTAAGCACTTCGATGTCGTAGGCGTCTTTCAGGTTGGTTTCGTTTTTAGCCATGGCGGGCGCACGACCACCGGCGCTGGAGGTACTGAAAAAAATCGGTTCAATAAGATCGAAGTCTTTTTCTTGACTCATGCGCTGCATGAGTACCGAACCGACCATTCCACGCCAACCAATTAAACCTACCGTTTTCATCGTTTCACCTGTTTATCAAAGTTATTTTCCCTGGCGCGCCGCCAGGGTTCAGGCGAAACGCACCAGGACCGAACTAGCCCTTTTTAATGATGGTTTGGGTCAGCGCTGCCACGACAGCATCACCCATTTGCGAAGTACCTACCTTACTCGTACCGGCCTCATAAATATCTGCTGTCCGCAATCCTTGCGCCAATACCGACTTGACCGCATGTTCAATGCGATCTGCCTGTTCGGGTCGATTCAAAGAGTAACGTAGCATCATGGCCGCCGATAAAATAGTCGCCAGCGGATTGGCAACGCCCTTGCCCGCGATGTCCGGCGCACTGCCATGGCTCGGCTCATACAGCCCGCGGTTATCAGCGTTGAGTGAGGCTGAGGGTAACATTCCGATGGATCCCGTCAGCATCGCCGCTTCATCCGAGAGGATATCACCGAACAGGTTTCCAGTAAAAAGAACGTCAAATTTTTTCGGTGCCTTGACCAGCTGCATGGCGGCATTGTCCACATACATGTGCTCAAGCTCAATGTCCGGGTACTCTTTGTGTACCTCGGTGACGACATCTTTCCAGAACTGAAAGGTCTCCAGTACATTGGCCTTGTCAACACTGGTCACTTTTTTATGGCGTTTGCGTGCTGCTTGAAACGCCACATGGGCAATACGGCGGATTTCGGGCTCGCTATAACGCATGGTGTCAAATGCCTCAGCCGCACCGGGAAAGGCGCCGTCCGTCGCCGTACGACGTCCTCGAGGCTGCCCAAAATAGACATCCCCCGTCAGTTCCCGAATAATGAGTATGTCGAGTCCGGAAACAATTTCCGGCTTCAAACTCGAGGCATTCGCCAGCTCGGGGTACAAAATGGCCGGGCGGAAATTGGCAAACAGACCCAAATGCCTGCGCAAACCCAAAATAGCCTGCTCGGGGCGCAAATGACGTTCCAGCTGGTCATATTTCCAGTCACCTACAGCGCCGAACAAAATAGCATCGGCCTGCTTGGCCAGATTCAATGTTGAATCTGGCAAGGGGTGGCCGCTGCTTTCATACGCCGCACCGCCGACATCGGCCCATTCAAGCTCAAATTTTTCATCCAGGACGTTCAGTACCTTGACCGCCTCGACAACAATTTCCTTACCAATGCCATCGCCTGGCAATACCGCAATTTTCATGAGCTATTCCTTAAAGTTGCGCACCTTACGACGCTTTGGCCAACCACGGATGGGCAACCAGTCGTTTTTGTTCAAAAGCCCTGATCGTGTCCTGGTGCCGTAATGTCAGGCCAATTTCATCCAGCCCGTTGAGCAGGCAATATTTACGAAAGGCGGTAATGTCGAAAGAATGCTCAGCGCCATCGGGCTCAATCACTTTCTGCTGCGGCAAATCGACGCTGAGCTGGTAGCCGGGGCGAGCTTCGTTGGCCTGGAACAGACGATCGACCACTGCTTCGGAAAGAACGATCGGCAACAGACCATTCTTATAGCAGTTGTTAAAGAAAATATCAGCAAAACTGGGCGCGATGATGGCGCGAAAGCCATATTGTTGCAAGGCCCAAGGGGCGTGCTCACGCGAACTGCCGCAACCAAAATTTTTGCGCGTAAGCAAAATGCTGGCGCCCTGATAACGCGGCTGATTCAGAACAAATTCAGAGTTCAATGGACGACGACTGTTATCCATACCTGGTTCGCCACGGTCTAGGTAGCGCCATTCATCGAAAGCGTTAGGGCCAAAGCCGGTACGCTTGATCGATTTCAAAAATTGCTTTGGGATGATCGCATCGGTATCGACATTGGCACGATCCAGGGGTACCACCAGACCAGTATGCACTTCAAATTTATCCACAAAAACTCCTGTTATTAAACAGACTTAAACCCAGTAACTGACGTCAGTAAAGTGCCCTTCAATGGCCGCAGCAGCCGCCATGGCGGGTGACACCAGATGCGTGCGTCCGCCGTTGCCCTGACGCCCTTCAAAATTACGGTTACTGGTCGAAGCGCAGCGCTCCCCCGGCTCGAGCTTGTCGGCATTCATCGCCAGACACATTGAACACCCCGGCTGACGCCATTCGAAGCCGGCCTGAATAAAAATTTTGTCCAGGCCTTCGGCTTCGGCTTGGGCTTTCACCAGACCCGACCCGGGTACCACCATTGCCAGCTTGACGTTAGGGGCTTTTCCGCGTCCTAATTTCTGTACCACCTTGGCCGCTTCGCGTAAATCTTCAATGCGTGAATTGGTACAGGAACCAATAAAGACTTTATCAATAGCAATCTCTTTGATAGGCGTATCAGCCTGCAGGCCCATGTACTTCAACGCACGCTCCATGCCCTCACGTTTGACCGGGTCGCTTTCCAGAGCCGGGTCAGGCACTAGGTCATTAATACTCACCACCATTTCGGGCGAGGTTCCCCAGGTGACTTGAGGCTTGATATCTTCGGCGCGCAATTCGACAACTTGATCAAAATGTGCGCCGGCATCAGAATGCAAGGTACGCCAGTAAGCCGCGGCCTGCTGCCAGTGTTCTGGGCCAGGGGCAAACGGACGGCCCTTGAAATATTCAATGGTTTTTTCGTCGGCAGCCACCATACCCGAACGAGCGCCCGCCTCAATGGCCATATTGCAGATGGTCATGCGTCCTTCTACGCTCAGCGCCTCAATGGCACTGCCAGCAAACTCTATGGCATAGCCGGTACCACCGGCAGTCCCAATCTTGCCGATAATGGCCAGCACAATATCTTTAGCTGTACAGCCGGTAGGCAAAGTACCCTCGACACGCACCAGCATATTTTTTGCTTTTTTCATCAGCAAGGTCTGGGTTGCCAGAACGTGCTCAACTTCCGATGTGCCTATACCAAAGGCCAATGCGGCAAAAGCACCATGGGTTGAGGTATGCGAATCACCGCAGACTACGGTCATACCCGGCAAGGTGGCACCTTGCTCAGGACCCATGACGTGCACAATGCCTTGCCGTTTGTCCATGAAGGGAAAATAGCCGGCCGACCCGAACTGCCTGATATTCGCATCGAGCGTCATGATCTGCTCTTTCGACACCGGGTCGGAAATGCCGTCGTAGCCTTTTTCCCAGCCAGTGGTCGGGGTGTTATGGTCAGCCGTTGCTACGACCGAAGAAATGCGCCAGGGCTTCCGTCCCGCCACGCGTAAGCCTTCAAAGGCTTGTGGCGAGGTGACTTCGTGTACCAAATGGCGGTCGATGTAAAGCAAGGCGGTGCCATCGTCATCAACGTGCACCACATGCGAGTCCCATAATTTGTCATAAAGCGTCTTGGCCATGCCGGTTCCTTTTTGATATCCGAAAGTGTACCCCTTGGAATCATTTTAGGCTGCGCTCATTTCAACAATAGGGGCATCGTCAGGTGTGATGGGTGGTATCACTCATAAATTGCTATCCACCAAGCGTCTTTAGGTCAAGTAGAGTTAAGTGTGAGCCAGTTGGCCACAAAGATCCACCGGGGCGATGCCCACTGTGCTCTTGCCGCCGCCAGCGCCTGCATGCGC
>DHLX01000009.1:121728-123937 GCA_002405475.1 Burkholderiales bacterium UBA4657
CACGATGTTGATGTCGCCTTGCGGGGCGAGGATGTCGCTGCCGACGGTGGAAACCGCAGCGCATAGCTCTGGCTGTGCGACACCTACGCTAACACTTTGAATCTGAGATTGTCGCCGAGAGTCCGAGCCTAAAAACAGGTAAGATGTCATCAGTAATGTAATCCTTCAGGTTGTTAGTCTACGAAAAGGCGATGATGTATGCAAAAAATCTTTTTTGTACGCGCTGAGTGGGATGATGAAGCGCACGTATGGGTAGCCACCTCTGACGACGTTCCTGGTTTAGCCACCGAAGCCGAAACTCTGGAAGCACTTTCCGAAAAATTGCAAAAAATGGTACCAGAGTTGCTTGAAGCCAATGGCATGGAATTACCCCAAGAGGTGCCCTTCGAATTACTGGCACGGCGTTTTACTGTCAGTACAGCGCGCCCAGCATAAATGGGTGGCAGTTTTACCCCTGAACTGATGCGCCTCTTGCGTGAGGCAGGATGTTATTTTGTTCGACCTGGTAAAGGCGACCATGCTATCTGGTTTTCTCCGGTGACTCAAACTCATTTTCCGGTGGATAGCAAAATCAAATCGCGTCATACGGCCAATGCCGTATTAAAACAAGCCGGCTTGCCGAAACATTTTTAACGTGTGCATAGTTTTTGATTTGATTCAGCCACTTCACCTTCAAAAATAGTTAGATGGTTTTCTATCTCTGCCGCACTCAAATAACCCTCAGGTGATGGGCGGCTATCTTGTTAATAACTTCATCGTGGGCACACTGTAGAGTTCATCGAGATTTACTGATTGGCTAATTTCGGATCATTGCTCTGCTCGTTGTGAAAAATAGGCTTCAAGTTTTTGTTGAAGTTCTTTGGCCATGACTTCATCTTTACAGTCAAAGCTAAGGGATTGAGGAAAATCAGTCCAAAAAATAGTCATTTTGTAGTCCTTGTAGATAATTTTTCCAATTCCAGACTCGACACCCTGATACCAATCTAAAAAAGTTGCCCCCAGGAAGAGGCAAACATCTTTCAGAAAAGGTTCATACCCTCCCTTAGGCTCAAACTCCTCTAGCTTTAGCGCGTACTCTTCGCTATTTAAAAATGGTTTTAATAGGAACTTAGTCATTTGGAGCTCCCATTAAACCCTGGAGGTGAAAAATCAAAATCTTTTCCACCAGGCTTGGCTGCCCCTTCAATAATTTGTTGCCATGACTTTCCTTCTGCTCGAAGTTGTTCGACGTTTGGACCTAATGGATTCTTATATTCCCGAATATTTCTTGCTTCTATATCAGCAAGCATATTTGGCGGCGTCAACTCTCTGTACTCAACCTTCAGTTGATTCCGACGTTCAACTGCCCAGCGAGCTACTTGCTCCTCAGGAATGCCTTGAGAAAGCATCCGTTGGGTTTGACTGAGCAAATCACGTGATGCTTGCTCATACTCCAAGCGAAGATTGGCTTTTGCAACACCATTGACGATATTACTTTCGAACCTAGCCCCCTCTGCATAAAAATTATTCTCAATCTTAGCCTTCACCGCCGTCTGTGCTTCAGCCTGGGCGGTCGCTTGTTTCGCCAGAGCTTGGCTGAACTTTTGCCCGCCTTGTTCTAGCAGACGTCCGCTCACAAAGGTCGAAACACCCGCCATGCCCAGCACATCTACTAAAGCCTCGCCTCGAATGCTCGGGTCAGGGCTGTTGAGCCGTTGTTGGTAGTCTTGGGGTAAGTTTTTAATGCCTTGCACCAGTTGTAGGGCAGTCTCGGTCAGGCCTTGTTCAATCACGGCATTGACGAGCGAGTAAGTCCCCAGTCCTGCTCCAACCACCAGCCCCGGTGGCGTGAGTTTGAGTAGTCCTTTGGCAACGCCGTAGCCGAACGGGTTATCGACTCGCGCTTGGTATAAATAGCTGGCCTCATTGATTTGTCTGCGTTCTGCAGCAATAGACCCGGTCAGGTCTTGTTGAGGACGGTACGCCACGTAGCTAGCTTGTGCCTGCTGTAAAGCAGCGTTCCAACTTTGGCAGGCTGGGCTGGTGGGCACCCGGCAGGCCACTTCGACTTGGGCATCACGCCAGGCGTCCAGTCGGTTCCAGGTGTCGATTTCTTGTTGCGCTTGTTGACGACAGGCGTCATCTTTACACGCGAGTTGCCGTTGTCGTGCCTTTTCACGTTGCAGGGCTTCACCATGCGCTAGGAAGTTATTCGCCACTTCATTCAGCG
>DHLX01000002.1:0-1308 GCA_002405475.1 Burkholderiales bacterium UBA4657
GGACTAAGTTCTAATATTTCAGTTAAGAGCGAAAGTTCTCAGCCGCTCAATTAAGCCGTTAGAAAGGGCTTGCCGATAATGAAACGAAAGGCCGGGCTCGTCCGCTCACACGACGACAACTCTTCTCAACCGGGTGGGGAAATTTGAACGACCACACTGGGGAAGATTCGGCGACCCTTGACACCGGCCTGAGCCAGCGGTACAATGGCTTATTTTGGGCTTACAGTGCCTGCCTACGCGGGGGCGGCTCAGCTCGAACGTTGGGCCGCGCACAAAGACCGCGGATGGCACCAGACAGAGTTCGCCTGTCAATGACCTTGTAGAGTATCCATCGTAAGGAGCGCACCATGCAAAGACGACAAGCCCTCTTGAGCACCATGTTAGTGACCGGGTTACTGATGAGCGCGTGCGCCAGCGGCCCGGCCGACGGCGGCTGGACTACGCTGATCGACGGTGACAAAGGTCTAGAGAACTGGAACCAAGTCGGCAATGCCAATTGGCGGGCCGAAAGTGGACTGATCGTGGCCGATAAGGGCACCGCCGGCTTCCTGGTGTCCAAACAGTCCTACAAGGACTTCGCCATTCGCGCCGAATTCTGGGCTGCCACTGACACCAACAGCGGCATCTTCATTCGCCTGTCGGACGCCAAGAACATCACGGCTGACAATTCCTACGAGGTCAACATTTGGGACATCCGCCCTGACCCGAAGTACAGCACCGGTGGCATCGTCAACTTCGCGGCCGTGCCGGTCCCGCCAGTTTTCTTGGCTGGCGGACGCTGGAACACTTACGAGATCGAGGCCCGCGGCTCGGTCGTGACTGTGAAGCTGAACGGCACCACTACGGTCACCATGAACAACGACAAGTTCGCCGCCGGCCCGTTCGCGCTGCAGTTCGGCCCCGGTGTGCAGGGCGCCTTGGGCGGGCCCATCAAATGGCGCAAAGTGCAGATCAAGGCACTGTGAGCCGTGGGCGTACGGGCGCGGCCTAACCATTCGCTCCAACCGGACGCGCCACGGCAGGCCACGCATGACCCCCATTTCATTCTGGGCCATGCGCGTCGCGCCGGTTAGCTCAAACCGTTAGATGTCGTACCATCGCAAAGACTTTTCACGTTGCACCGGGCTGGTTCGTCTTTCGCATCTCAAAGGTTTGTTCTTTCGGTTTTCGGTACAGCGTGTTTTGCCACTTTTGTAGGCGCATTCCTCATAGGCTTGTTCTGTCGGTTTTCGGTACTGGGTGCAGCCTGTTTTTTTCTGGGCACGTCACTCCGCTATTGCTGTTCTTTCTGCGCGTAGCTATCATGGC
>DHLX01000002.1:1470-35656 GCA_002405475.1 Burkholderiales bacterium UBA4657
CGTTTTGCTTCATCACTTTTGCTACGCGTAAAGCTTCTTTTTCGTCCGTGCTTGCCGTGCCAGCTTTTCGTTCCATTGACGGCAAACCTTTTCTAACCCGACGTTCCAGCGGATTCGCTACGCTCACCGCTGAACTTTGCGTTAGAAGTCGTACCATCGCAAACACTTTCCACGTTGCAGTGAGCTTGTTCGCCTTTCTCACCTCAATGGCTTGTACTATCTGTCTTTAAGAACCGGCATCAATTACTTCCTTACTCCTTGGACTTAACTTTATACTTGACATTAAATACAATGTACATACAATATCACTACCATGATTGAATTTGAATGGAATACTACAAAAGCCATCACCAACCAAAAGAAACATGGAGTTTCGTTTAAGGAGGCGCGATCTGTTTTTTACGATGAGTTTGCAATTCAGTTTTTTGATGAAGAAAGCTCTGAGCATGAAGATAGATTTCTTATGCTAGGTCTAAGTGATAACGCCAACCTTTTGATAGTTTGTCACTGCGAGCGAGATGAGGGAGAAATTATACGAATTATCTCGGCTCGAAAAGCCACTAAAACCGAGAGTAAATTTTATTTTGAAAGGCCATTATGAAGAAAGAATATGATCTGACACGAATGAAATCACGTAAGAATCCTTACGCTTCTAAATTAAAAAAATCTGTCACTATGCGTCTCAGCGAGGATGTCATAGCCTACTTCAAAGATATGGCTGACGAAGCAGGCGTGCCCTACCAAAGCCTAATTAACCTATACCTTAGAGATTGCGTTCTACGTCATAGAAAAATTGATATTTCTTGGCAAGGCTCATAGTATTTTTCATATTGCAAATAGAGAATGGGTCATTTTTTCTGTACATGCCGTGCCAATCTTTCGTTCCATGGTTGGCAAAGCCTTTCTAACCCGGTGCTGCAGCGGATTGACGCACAAAGCCGCGTCAACCGCTGAACTTATCCGTTAGGTTTCACAGTTCACGCACTTCAGACCGAGGTATTTTTCAAACGCATCGAAGTCTTTATCATTGTGGAGTAGCCTATAGCCACTAACAATGCATCTGGTAGCGATAATGGTGTCAATAGTCTTGCGTACAGTTATTCCCTTTACACGCAGCTTGCGAAAATTTTTCGCTGCCTCTACTGCAACCTCTTCACCACCCAGCACCACAAAGTCAAGCGTAGCTAAACTTCGCTTCACTGCGTTAAATTCCTTGTCCGTGATGCAACCCTGTAAAACCTCAGCCAGAATCAGATCGCCAATGGCCAGCGGTTCTGTTCCTAACAGCATGTCTAGTTTCTCTGTCTGATGGGTTGCTTTTCCTCTTAAATAGTCAACCCATACGCTGGAATCAACAAGAATCACTTATCGGCCCTCATCGAGTCAAGGTCACCTTTCCAGGCAATCTTTCCACGCAAGCGCCTGACTTCAGCTTGCCGCGCTGATTTGAGAAGTGTTTTTAGCCCTAACTCCACTGCCTCGCGCTTTGTTCTTGCGCCCGTAAGCTTAAGTGCCTCAGCCATCAGGCTGTCGTCTATCTCGATATTGGTTCTCATGTGTAATCTCCTCATTTTCTTACACATTCTAAAGAAAATATTACGCAATGCAAAATCGAAATCCCTCTGTCATGTACGTGGTCTGGTAATCCTCCCTTTTTTAATTGGGGTTAAAAGTAGAATTTTCTTATGATGTTTTTAAGGAAGTTTTACATGAAGAAATCACGTTTTTCAGATAGTCAGATTATTGGCGTACTCAAGCAAGCGGAGGCTGGTGTCCCGGTACCTGAGTTGTGTCGAGAGCACGGAATCAGCTCGGCCACCTTTTACAAATGGCGTGCCAAATTGGGTGGCATGGACGCCTCGCTCATGGCTCGGATGAGAGAACTCGAAGACGAGAACCGGCGCCTGAAAAAGATGTATGCAGAAGAGAAACTCAAGGCCGAGATCATCGCTGAGGTCATGCAAAAAAGTGGTAGCGCCATCTCAGCGAAGGGAGATGGCGCAGCAGGCAGTTCAAGACAAGTCTATTAGCATCAAATTAGCGTGTGAGGCTTTTGCTATCAGCCAAACCTGTTACCGCTATCAAGCCAGGCTCTGTTCAGAAAATAGCGTGATCGCTGACTGGCTGATGCGTTTAACCCAGCACCAGCGCAACTGGGGGTTTGGTTTGTGCTTTTTGTACCTGCGCAACGTGAAGGATTTCAGATGGAATCACAAGCGGGTCTATCGGATATATCGAGAACTGGAACTGAACTTGCGCATCAAACCCCAAAAGCGTTTGGCAAGGGAAAAACCCGAATCACTGGCCGTGCCCAAAGCGATGAACGTCAGTTGGTCAATGGATTTCATGCACGATCAGTTATCCGATGGGCGCAGCATCCGACTTTTTAATGTCATTGACGATTTCAATCGGGAAGGATTATGCTTCGACGTCGATTTCTCACTCCCGGGCAGAACGCGTGATTCGCTCCCTGGAACAAGTCATTGAATGGCGTGGCGCACCGGATGTTATTCGCTGTGATAACGGCCCGGAATATATCAGTGGCTTGACACTGGCCTGGGCTAAAAAACGCGGTATCTAGATGGATTTCATCCAGCCTGGTAACCCGCAGCAAAATGCCTATGTTGAACGTTACAACCGCACAGTACGCTACGATTGGCTGGCCCACTACTTATTTGATTCGATTGAGGAGGTGCAGGACTATGCTACCCAGTGGCTATGGACTTATAATCATGAGCGCCCTAATACGGCACTCGGCGGCATAACGCCAAAACAAAAATTGGCCTTGGCCAACTAGTCTCTACTTTTAACCCCAATTAAAAAAGGGGGGATTACCGGAGGAGTCAGTAGATCAAAAGCTGCCTGCGTGATTGAAATCATTTTTCTCGTGGGTCGTACTGACGATCAAAAACGCGCATTATTTCATCATATTGCTGAGCAATGTGCATATGCTGGTTTTCGTAAGGACGATGTAATGATTGCTCTGGTAGAAAATTCATATATGGATTGGTCGCTCGGCCTTGGGGTTGCTTATGCCGATCTTCACCCCAAAAACTAGTCAGTCGAGGTAAACCAGAACTGATAGCACATATTGCCTTGGCAGTTAGCACTTCGTATAAGATGTGGCTGACTGGTGCGAATTACATCGTAAGATCGAAAATAATCTATTTTGTAGCCCTGTAAATCATATTTCCTGAAGGACGTGTCTTCTATGAATTACCGTCGATTTATCTTACTTACCAGCACACACCTCGTCTGCATCGCAGTGGGCTTCGCTGCTGGCGTCTATACTCTACCTATACTGATTGCTCCTGATTCGCCTTCAAAAGCAGAGATTGCTTCTGCAGCCAGCCGTGCAATCTATAGCGGTGAGTTCCGACGCAATCTTAAGGACAGCGATGCACTGCACTGGGGAGAAGGTAAAGTATCAGTCTCTGCTGACGTCATCTCATTTCACGGTAAACTGGCGCCCGGTCCAGACTACAAGCTTTACCTATCGCCAGTTTTTGTAGAAACCGAGGCTGATTTCAAACGCCTTAAAGCTAACATGGCCAGGGTGGGCGATATAAAAACATTTGATAATTTCGTTGTATCAGTACCAGCTGGAATTGATACGTCAAAATATTCTACCGTGATTATTTGGTGTGAGAGGTTTAGCCAGTTCATCACCGCTGCCAGCTATAAATAATATAGCTACAACGATCTGCTGATCACCTGAAGAATAGATAATTCAGATACTGTCCTCGTGGCACATTTTTTGCCATTAACAATATCTACTTGTTTCGTTCTGAGATATAGCCTGAGTGTTTTGCTATGATCTTCAGGCTAAACAATTTTCTGTCGCTCAAATCTCGATCATTGTTTCAGGCAGCATTACAAAATGTATGCGTTGAACTAAAGGTCAAGCCTGTCGTTAGACATTATGTTCACTTTGCCCATACCCTACCAATTGCTAGCAGACATGGTACTCGCGCTCCACTTCGGAGTTGTGGTATTCGTGGTGGGCGGGCTGGTCATGGTGCTGTTAGGTAACTGGCTATGCTGGCACTGGGTCAATCTATGGTGGTTCAGAGTGATTCATCTCGCCGCGATTGTCATAGTCGTCATGCAGGCCTGGTTAGGGCAGCTCTGCCCACTCACTATTTTGGAATCCTGGCTGCGTACGCAAGCAGGTGCTGTCCCATACAACAGTAGCTTTATTGAATACTGGCTGCAGAAACTCATTTATTACGAGGCACCATTCTGGGTCTTCACGTTGGCTTACACCGGATTTGGATTGTTGGTACTATGGGTATGGCATCGCTATCCACCGTATCGAAATTCGAAGACTAATACTGACAGTCAGCACTGACCCGGCTATAACGCATGGTATTAAATCCGGTGTTTTTCCATAAGCCATATAGGCTGTTATAAGCCATGAGTGCCGACCAAAGCTGTCAATGCAAACCGTAGTCGCTGTTCTGAAAGATGAAAATGTTTCAACTCCGATTGCTGATTAAACTTCTGGTACTTTGCTTGCCCGGCCTAGTCGTAATACAGTCATTTGCAAGGTCTGTTGATCAAACTCTTGGCTGGATAACGACTGAAATCAAAGCACCGGGTGTGCTCTATCAAACTTTTGCCAGCACTGCAGTAGGGGCCCGCGTGAGCTATCACATCTATGTACCCGAGACCTACAACAAGTCAGTCGAACCTTTACCGGTACTGTATTGGCTGCACGGAACAGACGGCGGAGGTAATGGTATTGCCCAATTGGCCAGATTTTTTGACAGAAGCATGAGAGCCGGGGCGATGCCGTCGATGCTGGTTGTGTTTGTCAATGGTCTGCCGCGTCGTCTTTGGGCTGATTCCAAGGATAGCTCATCACCTGTAGAAACAGTATTCATCAAGGAGCTTATTCCGCATATTGATAAAAATTTCCGGACCATCGCTACGAGAAGGGGTCGTATCATTGAAGGCTTCAGTATGGGTGGGTATGGAGCTGCGCGCCTGGGATTCAAGTATCACCATCTATTTGCAGGTATATCGATTCTGGCCGGCGGGCCTTTAGACCTCGAATTCAGCGGGCCAAGAGCGCTGGGTAACCCCCAACTTAGAGAGCAGATACTGCGTGATGTCTGTAGTGGTGACCTCGATTATTTCAAAGCCATCAGCCCATGGACTCTGGCAGTCACGGCGGCTAGGCCGTTAAGTGAAAACAGGGTCATAATAAGACAGGCAGTCGGTGGCAACGACAATACGCGGGAACTTGGCTATCGGTTCCATTTGCACCTGCTGGATTTGGCGATTGGTCATGAATATCTGGAACTGCCCAATATTGGCCATGATGCGCTGGCTATTCTTGAAAACTTGGCGCATAAAAACGGTGATTTTTACCACTGGGCGCTGGGTCATACCTGGTTCGGTTCAGGTTTACAATGAACGAGCCTTAAATTTTGTGGTAAGTGTTTTTTCGGCCACCATGTGTCGTTGTTTGCGGCTGCTTTTGAGATAAGCTCTAAACTCGATTTTTAATCTATGCTGATGCGCATTCTTGATCTTTTCGGTGTGGCTGTATTTGCCATTAGCGGTGCGCTAGCGGGTATCGCCGCGCAACTTGATCTGCTGGGTATTCTGGTGCTTGCTTCTGCTACCGCAGTCGGGGGCGGGTGGCGGCGTTGTGCGTGATCTTTTGTCTGCCAAGGTACCACTTATCCTGCGTCAGGATATTTATGCCTCTGCCGCAATTGCCGGGATTGTCGTTTATCTCTTAATACGAGCCAGCAGAGCTTCTGCTGGAATTGCGCTAGGTCTTGGTTTTTTGACTGTATTAGGTACGCGGCTGGTTGCAATCGAGTACGATCTTCGACTGCCCACGTTTATACTGCCTTGAGTGCATATCCACGACACTGGACCGATCTACGGTTTTCTTGCTCTAACAGGTTTGTTATGAGCCACGGGACGAATCGTAGTGCCTTAGACAATTTTATGCTGGCGCAAATAGGTGTCAACAATTTCCAGGCGCTGCGTGCCCCCCTCCAACTCCATCAATCGTTGCTTGGCACGCAGAGGTATTGGCAGAACTTCACACAAGCGGTTAGCGACCCAGGCTGCATCAGCCATTTCATAAGGACTATTTATAGGGAATATTTTGTGAGCGCTTTGTGGATCGGAAAATTGCTGCTCCAATTCGTTGATAATGCTGGCTAACAGCTTGACGCAACTCAGGCGCTCAGACTCTATCGGTGCCACCGGGTCGAAAGGAATCATTTCCACTTGGGCCAGTATCAGTCCGTTGGGTTGTACCACGCGACTCTGAATACGAAAACGCTCTACTCCCAAAGTACGGATATTCAGAACACCCATATCTTTCATATCCCAGTCAGTAATTTCGGCAGTACACCCTACAGCCTCGGGACTAGCTGACTCGCCAGGCTGACGCGCCACTTCAACGCCCTGCTGGATCAGGCAAACCCCAAAGCGCTGCTCTTTTTTCAGGCAATCTCGAACCATATCCATGTAGCGGGTTTCAAATACGCGCAGGGGTAGCACCCCACCAGGAAACAAGACCGTATTAAGAGGAAAGATGGGTAACATGCTGGTCTCGATGCCTGGTTATGACCAAACCTTGTTGATCAGGTGCGCGAAGGAGGGGGTGGTGAGAAAAACGGGCGGCCAATTTTTCGCACATCCATACCGAGCGGTGCTGACCGCCGGTACAGCCAATTGCGACCGTCATATAACTACGATTATCGCGGACATAACTAGGTAGCCATTGCTGCAGGAAGTGTTGGATATCATGGTAAATTTTTTGCGCTTCAGGTATGGCTTCCAGGAAATCAATGACGGGCTGATCTTTTCCTGTCAGTGGGCGTAATTGCAAATCGTAATATGGATTAGGCAAAAAACGTAAGTCGAATACCATATCCGCATCCAGTGGTAGGCCATATTTGAAACCGAAAGATTCAAACATCAGGGTTAAGGTAGTGGCAGGCTGTTCAATGAACTCCTTGACCCAGGATCTCAAGCGCGAAGGCTGCAGATGACTGGTATCCATTTGTGATCCCAATTCAGCCAGGCCACCTACCAGATCTCGCTCACGGTTGATTGCCTCAACCAGCGATGGCGCCGAACCATCGCTGTTACGAAATACATGTGACAGGGGATGTGAACGGCGCGTTTCGGAATAACGTTGCACTAGTGCTTCGGTGCTCGCAGTCAAAAAAAGTACTCGCACATCACGTTTGCCTCGACCGTAAGTACGCAAACCCGCAATCAGCGCCGGTAACTCTGCTACCGCAGTACCTGAGCGAGCGTCAATCGCTACGGCAACATAGCGCTCATTCTGATTTTCGAGATGTGCGATGACATCTGGAAGAAATTGTGGCGGTAAATTATCCACGCAGTAGTAACCTGCATCTTCCAGCACCTTGAGCGCAACCGACTTTCCTGCTCCCGACACTCCAGTAATCAGGACAATACGCATCAGCCTTCCCCGAAATGTACCAGCTGCACGGTTTTGCTAGGCGGCATACACGGGTCGGCATCAAATGCGATGTCGCCATTAATATCAGCAACTCCCGTGGCGCGTAGTGACTCAAAGTCGTAATGGTGTTTGTCCATTAAATGCGAAGGGACAACATGCCCGAGCGCAGCAAAACAATTTTCGACCCGACCTGGAAAGCGTTTATCCCAGTCGCGCAGCATCTCTTTAATTTGCTGGCGCTGCAGATTTTCTTGTGAGCCACAAAGGTCGCAGGGAATAATCGGGAATTGCCGCACATCGGCCCAACGCTCAAGATCTGTCTCTTTAACATAAGCCAAAGGGCGTATAACTATATGCTGCCCGTCATCGCTGACAAGTTTGGGTGGCATTCCTTTGAGTTTGCCGCCAAAAAACATATTAAGAAACAGGGTTTGCAGCATATCGTCGCGATGATGTCCTAATGCGATTTTTGTAGCGCCCAACTCAGTCGCCACTCGGTACAGGATGCCTCGGCGCAGACGTGAGCACAGACCGCAGGTTGTTTTTCCCTCAGGGATGACACGCTTGACAATCGAGTAGGTATCCTGGGTCTCAATGTGGAACGGCACCGCCAGTTTCTTCAGGTAATTGGGCAGGACTTCTTTTGGAAAGCCTGGCTGGCCCTGATCAAGATTTACCGCTATCAGGTCAAACCCGATCGGGGCACGCTCGCGCAATAACAACAAAATATCGAGCAGTGCATAGGAATCCTTGCCGCCTGACATACACACCATGACCTTATCACCGGCTTCGATCATGCGATAGTCACCTATAGCCTGACCAACCAGCCGGCATAAACGTTTCGAGAGTTTATTGTTCTCGAAAGCAGCTTTTTGCTCCTGGGTGGTTAATGGGGTATTCATGATTCAGGTTGCAAAGCGCAATATTTCCACCCCGACCGATTCGCATTCGGGATAAATATCGATTTTTTGCGATGAGACACGGACTGCCAGCACCCCACTACGCTGCAACAGGTTATCAGCAATATCATCCACCAGAGTCTCCTGCAGATGAATATGCCCCTGATTCAGCCGATTTTCTATGGCTGTTCGAATAAAGTCATAGTCAATCACCTCGCTAATATCGTCTGATACGGGTCTGGTCATTTGTAGTGGCACAAAAACATCCACGTTAATCAGGATCCTTTGCTTTGACTCTTTCTCATAGCCATGAACTCCTATCCATGCTTCTGCTTCATAGTCACGTAAAAAAAGCCGCCGGCATTGGCTCAGTTCAGGATGTAAAAAATACACACTCATTCATCTTCCTCAATCGACAACAAACATTACATCGCGCGCCAGGGGTACCAAATGCTGGCCACCATCCACGACAATAACACTACCAGTAATTGCCTGACAGCCAAGAGCAAACAGCACTGTATTGGCAATATCCTCTGGGGTGCTGCTTTTGTTAAGTACTGTCTTGGTATGGGCTGTAAGAAAATTGCTTTCTGTCTGATCTCCAGACATCAATGACAATCCAGGAGCAATGCCCACTATACGCAACTTGGGAGCCAATGCCATTGCCATCATGGTTGTTGCTGTCTGTAATGCAGATTTACTAAGGGTGTATGAAAAAAAATCTGGATTGAGGTTAAATAATTTTTGATCCAGAAGATTGATGACACATCCCATTTTTCCGTCCGGAATACTGTCATAAAGGCGCTGCGCCAGCAATATGGGCGTTAACAGATTTATCTGTATGTGTTGCTCGAGTTTTTGTGCACTGATACTCGCAGCACTATCATATTCAAAAAGTGCAGCATTATTTATGACGGCATCTATCTGTCCAAAGTGGCTCACTACTTCTTGCACCAGTTTTCCGGTATCTTCTGAACGTGACAGGTCGGCCGCGATGGCGACGGATTCAATTGACATTTGACGAAGCTCATCAACCAGCAGCTGCGCCTCAGCACGCGACTGCCTGTAGTGTATGGCCACCCGCCAGCCGTGGTGTGCCAATGTCAGGCAGATTTGCCGTCCTATTCTTTTGGCACCCCCCGTAACCAGGGCTACCGGTTTTGTTTGCTGTTGTGGAAACATGCGGGAAACCCATTAAAAGTACTCAACGCACAAAAAACACTGATTTGAGAAGTGGTAACTTGGCGCATGTATCAAATGGTCAGTTGCTATTTGTATAGCCTGCCAGCTTGAATTCCAGTCATGTCACGTTAGAGTTACGATTTACCTGATCAGCTTTATAACCTACAGTTTATCCCAGCTCTACAATACATTTTATGAAAACGCCATTTTCCGCAGCCCGGGCGGTGCTTGACACCGCGCCAGAACCCGCGCCTGAGGCCTCGATCCGCAGCCTGGAATTGCAACGCCTGGTGGTTGAGCGCCTGCAGTCCAGCCCCGGTCTATGGATGGGTTTTGATGAATTCATGCAAATGGCTTTATATGAGCCAGGGCTGGGATACTACGCCGCCAATACGCAAGTCATCGGTCATTGGGGGCATGATGGCAGCGATTTTATTACCGCTCCTGAATTGAGCCGCCTGTTTGCTCAGGCTGTCGCACGTCAGATCGCGCAGATCATGCGGCTGAGCGCGCCATTTATTATGGAGTTTGGCGCGGGTACGGGCAAGCTGGCAGCAGAGTTGTTGAATGCCTTGGGCGATGACTGTCGAGAATACTGGATTATGGAAGTTTCGCCCGCTCTGGAGGCTCGGCAGCGTGATACGCTGCAGCGTTTGAGCCCAGGCCACCAGCATAAAGTATGCTGGCTAAAGACACTGCCAACGACATTTTCGGGCTGTATGCTGGGCAATGAAGTACTGGACGCGATGCCGGTCAAATGTGTGGAAAAAAGTACTACCGGCTGGCTTGAGCGTGGGGTCAGTATAGATACTAGCGGGCAATTGACCTGGGCGTCACGCCCGCTGGTGAACGTTCCTGCGAGTTTGCCCGATTCGGCAAATCTGTCTTACATGACTGAATTTTCAGCCGTAGCAGAGGGCTTTATTCATACCCTGGCGCAGGTTCTTGCGCGCGGGGCAGGTTTATTTTTTGACTATGGCTTTCCGCAACACGAGCTGTATCATCCGCAACGCTCACACGGTACTTTAATGTGTCACTACCGTCATCGCGCTCACGATAATCCATTGATTTATGTCGGACTGCAAGACATTACGGCACACGTCAATTTTACTGCCGTGGCGGAAGCAGCACTGCAGGGCGGTGCACAACACGAGGGCTATACGAGCCAGGCCCGCTTCCTGATGAATTGTGGCATTACGCAAGGCCTGTTGGCACTGCCTGAAGCACAACGGCGGCACGAGGCAGCTGCGCTACAAAAGTTACTTTCTGAAGCGGAAATGGGTGAGTTATTCAAAGTATTTGCCTTCAGTAAACACCTGCCTGAACCACTGCTGGGTTTTACGACAGGCGACCGTTCTCATACGCTGGAACCGGGGGTGTAGCTTGCGCTGGTTCATTGCCATTTTTCTGGCACTGGTATTGCTGTCAGCGCTGACGCCCTGGTTGCAAAAACTGGGCATAGGCAAGCTGCCCGGTGACTTCAGGTTCCGCCTGTTAGGCAGGGAATGGTTCATCCCCCTGACTTCGACTCTACTGCTATCGAGCCTGGTCAGTCTGTTAAGCTTATTGTTCTAGCAAAATCGAGCGGTTCACCTGCTCAATACGTGTCTTGCCACAAAACGCCATGCTCAGGTCGAGTTCACGCGCGATCAGCTCCAGACATTTCGTCACGCCAGCTTCGCCCAAAGCCCCCAGGCCATAGAGGAAAGGCCGGCCGATCAATACGCCTCTGGCGCCTAAAGCTACAGCACGCAATACATCTTGTCCGCTACGTACACCACCATCCATCCAGACCTCAATCTGTTGCCCGACAGCCTGGGCAATGGCTGGCAAGGCCGCAATCGAAGACGGAGCACCATCGAGTTGACGTCCGCCATGATTAGAGACAATCAGAGCATCAGCCCCACTATTAACCGCCAGACGGGCATCTTCCATGTCCATGATGCCCTTGATGATCAAGGGACCACCCCAGCGGCGCTTGATCCATTCCACATCGTCCCAGCTTAAGGCTGGGTCAAACTGCTCGGCAGTCCAGCTGGACAGTGAGGACAAGTCTCCCACCCCTTTGGCATGGCCGACGATATTGCCAAAGGTACGCCGTGGCGTACCCAGCATACCCAGGCACCAGCGTGGCTTGGTCATCAGATTCAGTATATTCGCCAGGGTCGGCTTCGGGGGAGCGCTCAGACCATTTTTAATGTCCTTATGGCGCTGCCCCAGTATTTGCAGGTCAAGCGTCAGCATCAGGGCACTGCAGCGTGCCGCCTTGGCCCGGTCGATCAAACGCTCGATAAAGTCGCGGTCGCGCATGACGTATAGCTGGAACCAAAACGGTTGGGTCGTGTGCGCCGCGACGTCCTCAATCGAACAGATACTCATAGTGGACAAGGTAAACGGCACGCCGAATTTTTCAGCAGCGCGCGCCGCCAGAATTTCACCGTCGGCATGTTGCATACCGGTCAGGCCGGTGGGTGCCAGCGCCACGGGCATGGCGACGTCCTGCCCAATCATGCGCGTACGCAAGCTGCGGTTTTCCAGATTGACAGCGACACGTTGCCGAAACAGGAATTTCTGAAAGTCTGTTTCGTTGGCACGGTAGGTACCCTCGGTCCACGAACCGGAATCGGCATAATCGTAAAACATGCGCGGAACACGTTTTTTTGCCAGGACTTGCAAGTCATCAATACAGGTAATCGGGGTCATGATATCCATCTCTCTAAAATCGGGTGGGTTTATAAACGCCGCACAAATAGTTGATACCTTCGTATCTTTCAACGTAGGAGGTTTTGGGGGCTATTTCACCCGTTACCGGGTTTAATAATGAATAATCAGCCCAGCCGCCCCCGGCACGACCTAAAGCCACAACAGTTTTCACCATATATTGTCCACTACCATCTTGAAAATTACCTTCGTCATCACCAATTTTTCTCTTGTGAGGAATGCTGATGTAACGCAAGATACAACGGTCATCGTGTCCTGTAACGTATAAGTCCCGATCTGAAAACAACTGGGGCTGATTGACCGTATCCTCCAGTGCTTTTGCAAAACCCACTTCCTTGCAGTGTGCAATAAATTTTTTCACCAGCGCCATCGCCTCATCCGCAGTGCCTTGTAACAGTTTGTAGTGTGAGGTGCCTTCTTTGATGAATTGGGCTCGTGTCTGTAATTTGTCAATGAGCTGGGCCAAAACCTCCACCAGGGCACCATTATCTTGTGCTGATTGATCTATCTGTGACAAGGCTGCATCAATCTCCTGCATGGTATGACTCTGTGCCACTGCCATCTCCTTGATACCACCAACGGCCTGATTGATCTGATCGATTTTCTCGCTAGTCAATCCAATGTCAGAGGATACCGTAGCGACGACCGAGCTCGATCGCCTGGTACAGGTTACTGCCTCCTCAACCATGCGCCGGACTTTGACCGCATTGTCTGCTGTCTTGTTCGCCAATGAGCGTACTTCAGAGGCGACAACGGAAAAACCCCGACCGGCATCGCCGGCGCGGGCCGCCTCGACAGCGGCATTCAATGCCAGCAAATTGGTCTGATAGGCCAGGGCATCAATGGCATCAATGAATTCTTTCATTTGCGCCACGCTGGCTACGGTCTTTTCCGTGATGCTTGCCATGTCTTTCATGGCTGAATCATTGCGCTTACCCAACTCATTCACCTGGTGAACCAAATGGGTAATTTCTGACACCCGCGTGGCCGTATTTTTAATGGTTCCCGTGACCTCACCCGTGGAAGCACGGGTCTGCTCAAGTGCAGCGGATAAACTTTCGGTACGACTTTGCAATTCATGGTTTTTATCGCTGAGTTGAGTAGTGGCTGCATCCATCAAAATTGCGGTACTGCGCACATTAGCTACCAGTCCCGATATATTTCGAGATAAGTCGGCCAAACCTTGATTTTGGCTTGCATCGGCCAATGATTCGATTCTGATGTCTCCTGCCACGAGGTGCTCGATCATTTGGTTTACCTGAGCCAACTGGCGTTGTGTTCTACGCCAGCGGTAATAACACCAGGCGCACAAACCCAGCAGAATCAATACTATGACGATCATAAGAGGTTCCTAGGCAGTTTGTTTAATGTGCAAACCTTTAAGCGGTGTATTCTAAATGAGGTCAAGCTCCTGATTATGCGAGAAAAGCGGTTCATTTACCCGGAATTAAATTCTTTCAAGGCTGATTTTTATTCCGCATCAGTCTGCTGCAAGAGCGTGCAAGGTTTGGCGTAGCCATTGTACGAATGCCCGGGCTGCAGGTGATGGTGCCTGGCTGACACAATACTGGGCCAGAGGCGTTATGTGCTGTCCGGCCAGAACCGGCCGCAATGCGCCACTGTCCAGCCAACGCCGTGCCAGAGAGCGACGTGACAGTGCCACTCCCTGACCTGCAACAGCCGCCTCGAGTATCAAGCCCATGTCCAGCATGCTTGGACCCTGCTGCGGCTCGGGCCAATCGAGTCCGGCTGCTGCAAACCACGGCGCCCAAGGTTCCAGGGGGCAGCGCAGCAGACACAAGTCACGCAGATCGGTAGCGTTCTGTATCGTATGTCGTGCCAACAGGGAGGGTGCCGCCATAAGAAAAGCTTGCTCATGCAGCAATACTTCGCCCTCCACCAGCGTCGGATTGGCAAAACGTATCTCTACGTCAGCCTCAGGGGTGTCATGTGCGGCGTGGGGTAATGACAACACCAGTTCAATTTCCTGCCCGGGATGGCGGGCAGTAAAAGCTGGAAGTTCGGGAACCAGAATCTGACGGGCAAAAGTAGGGGTGGAGGCGATGCGTAGTCGCTGTGATCGCTGTTGCGTAGGTCGGTGCCACGATACTGCGGCCAGTGTTTGCAGTGCGGGCTGCACCTGGAGCCAGTATTGTGAGCCGACTTCGGTCAGCTTGAGGGGTTTGGCCTGGCGTTGCAGCAAAATGATGCCGAGCATATCTTCCAAGGCTGCCAGGCGTTTGCTGACGGCACTGGGGGTAATGTGCAGTTCTTCGGCCGCACGCTCGAATGACCCAAGGCGGATACAGACCTCAAGGGCACGTAAAGCTTCTAGGGATGGAAGACGTACCTGCATGGTGTTCACTTTATCAGTTCAATAAAATATTGACCATTGATACACAAAAAGCATGAACGCAGCTAAGCTTTGGGCGGTCAGGAGTTCTCAAGGGGGTAAACATGAAAATTCGGGTCTGGGATCTGCCAACACGCGTTTTTCACTGGGCTTTGGTATTGTGCATCATTGGTTCAGTGGTTACGGTCAATCTGGGTGGCAACTGGATGGAATGGCACTTCCGTTTTGGCTATGCCATTTTGGTACTGCTACTGTTTCGACTGACCTGGGGCTTCGTAGGCTCACGTTATGCCCGGTTTAGCAGTTTCCCCCCCAGCCCACGCGCTGCGCTGGCCTACCTGCGTGGCTTGCCTTATGCGGCTCCAGGTCATAGCCCACTAGCCGCTCTTTCTGTCTATGCACTGCTGCTGGCGTTGTCGTTTCAGGTAGTAACCGGTCTTTTTTCCAACGATGCCATTATGTGGGATGGTCCGCTGCGGCACTGGGTCAGTAACGAGGTGAGTGACTGGCTCACCAGTCTGCACAAGGCGAACCGGGTCGTATTATTAGGCCTGATTGGTCTGCATCTATCGGCCATTGCGTACTATGCCTGGATAAAAAAACAAGCGCTGGTCAAGGCGATGTGGACTGGGGATCAGGAGTTTGACGATGCTCAAACCAGAGTCGCCGCCCACGACAATGCACAAGTGCGCTGGGGCGGCTTACTGGTATTCGGCATCTTCGTTGCCGTCTTTATGCTGTTCATCACCTTGGTATCACCGTCATAATTTGACAATATCAACGCCGGGTGGCTCAGCCGGGGCGAGAAACTCGCGCTTGTTATTGACGGAAACTATCGTGACAGGCTTTACAACTCGCTCCTACGGCGCCCAGTTGTGCGCGCAAGCTGTCCACACTGGCGGCTGCCGGTACCAGTTTGCCGGTTTCAGCCATGAATTTTTCCTGATACTGGCGAAACTGTGCCGCCTGTTTCCAGGGGTCGCCCTTCAGCTTGCTGGTGTTGGTATTGGACCCTGCCGGAAAAGCCTCCCACGGCATTTTGCCCAGTTGGTCAATCAGGCGCGCCGAATCTTGTGCTTTGGCCGCATCGAACGGCACTTGACCACGCGCCATGGCACTCAGCCGCCCCATGTGGTTAGCCATAATGGTAAATACCGATTGGCGATAATCGACTGCGTCTTGCACTTTGGCAAACTGGGCCTGAGCTGGCGCCGCCAGCAACAAAACTGCCCCGGTAGTACAGGCCAACAAGATCTGCTTCATATTCCCTCTGGTAGAGTAAAAAATCATTCGATCACACGTTTTGCCAACTGTTCGGCCAGCCCCGTATAGGATTGTGGCGTCATGGCCAACAAACGCTGTTTTTCAGCGGCTGGTATGTCAAGACTTTGCACAAATTCCTGAAGCGCCTGACGTGTAATGCCTTTACCCCGGGTCAGTGCTTTAAGCTGTTCATAGGGATTAGGCACGCCATAACGACGCATTACGGTTTGCACCGGTTCTGCGAGCACCTCCCAGCTATCGACCAGATCCAGCTCGATTCGTTCCCGATTGACCTCAAGTTTGTTCAGGCCACGCAAACAGGCGTCGTAAGCCAGCAACGAATAACCCAAAGCGACACCCATATTTCGCAATACAGTCGAATCGGTCAGATCGCGCTGCCAGCGCGATACCGGCAGTTTTTCTGCCAGGTGATACAGCAAGGCATTGGCCAAACCCAGATTACCTTCCGAATTTTCAAAATCAATCGGGTTGACCTTGTGCGGCATCGTGGAGGAACCAACCTCTCCCTCCTTGAGTTTCTGTTTGAAATAGCCTAACGATATATAACCCCAGACATCACGATTGAGGTCGAGCAAAATGGTATTGGTGCGCGCGATTGCATGAAACAGTTCGGCCAGACTGTCGTGCGGTTCTATCTGAATGGTGTGCGTGTTGAATTCAAGACCCAGACCTTCAACCACACGGCGTGACAGGGCTTCCCAGTCAAGTTCAGGGTAAGCCGCAAGATGGGCGTTGTAATTACCCACGGCACCATTCATTTTTCCAAGCAGGCGGATTCGCGCTATGTCGTTGCGGGCGCGCTGCAGTCGCATGACCACATTGGCCATTTCCTTGCCCAAGGTAGTCGGGCTGGCAGGCTGGCCGTGGGTACGTGACAACATCGGCAAGGCGGCATATTCATGCGCCAGAGTCGCCAGTTTGGCGCAAATTTTCTGCAACATCGGCAGCATGACTTGATCGCGTGCGCCATTGAGCATGAGTCCATGCGAGGTATTGTTGATATCTTCACTGGTACAGGCAAAGTGTATGAATTCGGCAGCGCGCTCGAGTTCGGCGTGTCCCTGGACTTTTTCCTTGAAGAAATATTCCACCGCCTTGACATCATGGTTGGTAACGGCTTCTATTTCTTTAATGCGCGCCGCATCGGTTACTGTAAAATCTGTCACAAGGGCTTGAAGTGCCTCACGCGCATGAACAGAAAAGGCGGGTAGCTCGGAAAAACCGGCATCCGACAAGGCCACCAGCCAGGCCACTTCGACCTGTAAGCGGCACCGCATGAAAGCCGCTTCTGATAGATAGTTCTGTAATGCATGAGTTTTGCTGGCGTAGCGGCCATCAAGCGGTGACAGGGCATTGAGCTGAAATGATAAATCGGGTGTAAGCGACATAATTAAACAGAATGGATAGGTATTACGGCCTATTTTCAGGCCAAAAATCAATTTTTCGGGAAAACCCTTCCCACCGCGCCATGTTATCACCCGGCGACCCGGCTATACTTTAGGCTCTAGTCTGATTCATCATTATGAAACTTATCGGTTCACACTCTTCACCCTATGCCCGCAAGGTTCGTATTGTTCTCGCGGAAAAAAAACTAGACTATCAATTCGTTCTGGAAGATGTCTGGTCCCCTAACACGGGTATCAAGGAATTCAATCCGCTGGGCAAGGTTCCGTGCCTGATTATGGACGATGGCGGTGCGGTATTCGATTCACGTGTCATTTGTGAATATCTGGACGGTCTGTCGCCGAATGCACGCCTGATTCCACAAGATAGCCGGGCGCGTATTGCCGTTAAAACCTGGGAGGCGCTGGCCGATGGCCTCTGCGATGCCGCTATTGCCGTGCGTCTGGAGTCACAACGCGCTGCCGACAGACAAGATCCGATGTCGATTTCGCGTCAAATGGGAAAAATGGACTCGGCTCTAGAAGCGATATCGAAAGGTCTGGGCGACAACCCCTGGTGTGTAGGCGTCAACATGACGCTGGCTGATATTGCTGTCGGGGCTGCGCTGGCTTACCTGGATTTTCGTTTCCCGCATATTGCCTGGCGCGAACAACACCCCAATTTGCTCCGGCTGCAAGAGAAACTGGAGAAACGCCCTAGTTTTATTGACACCGCACCGGTTAAAGCTTAGCGAATCGGCTTATTTGGGTAATTCTGCGGCACCCATACGGCGCAGAATCAGATTGGTTTTCCAGAGCAGGCGTCGGTCGTTGCGATTCTTGTCAAAATAGCGCGGGTTAGGCAGCATGGCGGCAAGCCGTGCTGCCTGTTGCGGCCCGAGTTTTGCGGCCGGCAAACGAAAATAGTGCTGTGCCGCTGCTTCAATTCCGAACACTCCCTGACCCCATTCGACAACGTTCAAATAAATTTCAAAAATTCTTTGCTTGTCCATCCAGAACTCGAGCATGAAGGTGATGATGAATTCCTGCCCTTTGCGCAAATAACTGCGGTCACTGGTCAAAAACAGATTTTTGGCCAGTTGTTGAGTAATGGTCGAGCCTCCAGCGACCACCTTGCCGCGACGGGTATTTTTCTCGTACGCCCTTTCCAGCGCATCCCAATCGACTCCGGTGTGCTCGCTGAAGTTAGAATCTTCAGCTGCGATGACGGCTCGCTTTACATGACGCGAGATGTCCTCATAAGGTACCCACTGATGGCGCAATTCAAATACCTTGCCCTGGGTATGCATAAAGCTCGTGGTCCAGGGGTTGAGGAGTGTCCAGAATCCGAGTTTGGAAAACAAATAGACGTTAAACAAAATCGCGGCACAAACCAGCATCAGCCCCATTTTTGCCAGCGCACGTATCATGTTTGCGCCCGCATTTGCTGACGTAACTGGGCGATTACGGGGTCGGTGTGTGGCCGCACACCCCGCCATAGGTAAAAAGCTTCGGCGGCCTGCTCAACCAGCATGCCCAGACCGTCAGCGCAGTGCTCGGTATGCTGTCGGGCAGCGCGTAAGAACGGGGTGGGCGTTGCTGCATAAAGCATGTCATAAGCCCAGGTATTCGGGCCATAGCAACGACCCGGCACTTCAGGCGCACTGCCCTGTAAACCGGCGCTGGTTGCCTGTATGATGACATCATTGCCTGAAGGCAGATCTTGCAAAGTCCGTGCTTCAACCTGAGTCACCCCATGGCTCGGCACTACTGACAACAGGGCCTGCGCTTTCTCCAGGGTGCGGTTGGCAATGGTGATGGATTGCGGTTGTTGCTCAAGCAGGGGTAACAGGACACCGCGCACTGCGCCACCAGCGCCCAATATCAAGATTTTCTTGCCTCGAAGTGATAGCCCCAAGTTGTGTGTCAAATCTCGTACCAGACCGGCCCCGTCGGTATTGTCACCATAAAGCTGGCCTTGCTGTTGCCATAGGGTATTCACTGCCCCCGCTGACTGCGCGCGCGGGCTGAGTTGCCCGGCCATGTCATAGGCGCGGGTCTTGAACGGTACGGTGACATTCAAACCTTTACCGCCGGCTGAAAAAAAATCTCTGACGCAAGCCTCGAACCCATTCAGCGGAGCCAGCATTTTTTCATAGACCATATCCTGTCCGGTCTGTTGGGCAAATGCCCGATGTATTTCGGGTGATTTGCTGTGGGCTATCGGGTTGCCGACGACGGCATAGGTATCGCATGGCGAAGTCATAGCGCTGATCGGGTTTCCAGTGACCCTTGGCTGAAAATGACTGTGCGGGTGATGGACAATAAATCCATCTGCTTTGCCATGTCTCCACTAAAGCGGCCATAAGGGCCGGCACGGCGCACTATGTTCAATGCGGCATTGTCCAGGGCTTTGTTGCCAGAGCTTTTACTGAGCTCCAGACTGTAAATCTGACCAAATTTATCAATCACCACGGTAATCTGCACTTGTCCATAAACCCCACGCGCCACATCCGGATAATGCTGATTGCCCCAGCGCTCGAAGCGTTGCTTGAAATTTTCCACATATAACGCTGCGGCAGAATCTTTGGCACTGGTGCCAAAATGATGCTTTTTCGGCCTTTTGTTTTCTTCTTCAATACGATTTTCAATAATCGCCTGCTGACGCTGTATCTGACGTATGGCATCGGCCAAATCAAGGCCAGATTCCTGCGGTTTGTCGGCTATCTGCTTTTGCTGCTGCAATTGTAATTTGGACATTTGCAACTGCGACAGCAGCGCGCGCTGCGCTGCTTCAAACTCTTCCTGTCGGCGTCTGGTTTCAGCCAGGGCATCGCCCTCGACGATCATGCCGGTATTCGGCAACGGGCTGGTGGCGCGTCCACGATCTTTGTCGCCGCCGCCCTCAAAATTGACTTGAGCCAATACCTCGGCTTGCGTTGGGGCGCGCTCCGATTTGGCATTCATTAATACAATTTCCAGACCCGGATCCTGCGCCCTCACTGCCGTGAATTGCGGCATGATGAAATTGATGGTCAATATCAGCGCATGCGCGCCCAGCGAGCCAGCCAGTGCTAGCGCCATCAAGGTATTAGCGGCAATCCACGCAGACAGTTTTTTCAGCATAGGCACATTTTACTGTCCGACGCCCGTAACCGGGTTGTCAGTAGCTACAAAAGTTTCTATCTGGGTCGGCACTGGTTCCAAAGTGTCCTGCTCCAGCTCGTCGAGCAATTCCTCCGACTCGGGCCGTGTCGTAACAACCGCACTCAGACGCAGTTCCAGACTCAGGGCCAGTTCATCGACCGATAGCACTTCTACCTGCACATGGGTTCCTGGTGCGAGATGGCTTACCCCTGACAATGGAGCCGCCAAGGGTACTGACAACAAACGCGCCTGTTCGTTACGCAAAATAACCGCATCGACCTGAACGCCGGAACCGACCCAGGCCTGCTGTTGCAGCCAGCGCAAACTCCAATAACGTTCCATCTGGTTTTGCACCTCGGCATAAGCGGCGTAGGCTGCATCAAAAGCACCAATAATGGCAAACAGGTCGGAGGAGTTTTTCTCGAATACCGGCTTGCGTCCACGTACCAGCGCTATCATTTGCCATTGATTGACCAGATCGACATAACGCCGCAGTGGCGAGCTACTCCAGGCATAATGACTGACACCTATGCCAATGTGGGGCGCGGGCACCGTACTCATTTTGACGGCACTCTGGCGGCTACCAGGTCGTGCCCAGTGGGTTTGGGTTCGATAAATACCCGGCACCCCAGCCTGTTCCAGCATCTGGCCCCAACTGCTATTGGCAAAAATCATCCATTCAGCTACCAGTCGATCCAATGGCGCATCGCGCTGGCGTTGTTCAATCTGTATTTTTTCTTCGCCATCGAGCTGTGTCACGCGGAATGTAAAATCGGTACGATTGCGCGGCTCGGGTTTGCCGCGCAGTTGTTCCCGTTGTTGCGCCAGAATCTGTGTCAGTTGCCACAAGACTTGCAGTTCGCGCTTAAAAGGAAATTCGGTGCTGGTATCAGCCAGCGTAGCTTCGGTAATGATCTGATCGAGCTCGTCATGCCTGAGATTGGCCTCGATCAATACTTGCTCCAGCACTGTCTGGCGCGACAGGCATTGTCCGGTGCCAAGATCAAACTCGGCATACAGGCTCAGGGCCGGACAGGTTCGCCCTTGCGCCAGGGTAAATGCGTCAACGACCGCTTCGGGCAACATGGTAATTTTCTCGCCCGGCATATAGACGGTGGATAAGCGTTTGCGTGCCACTGTATCCAGCGCACTGTCGGGCGCGAAACCGCTACCAGGTGCGGCAATGTGTACGCCTATTTTGACTTGCCGGTCTGTCAACCACTGTACCGAAAAAGCGTCATCAATCTCGGTAGTCATGGAATCATCAATCGAAAAAGCTCGAGCCGTGGCCGTGGGTAAATCTTCCGGCAGCTCGGGTACGGCTATTGGCTCGAACCCGGTTCCACGCGGAAACCATTCGACCAAAAAACGTGTGCGGTGAATGTCCTTGACGCTGGCAAAGGCACCTACACGCTGCAACAGGCTCAATGAGCTGAGTTGCAGCTCATGCGCGGCCTGATCCAGAGCCTTGTACTCGGTCGAGTTTTTATCGGGCTTGAACGCCAGATAGGGCACTTTCTCGCGCCAGTCTTCGGGTAAGCCCCCGCCTTTGAGTTCACTGACCCACTGCGCCTGCAACAGGGCTTGTTGACGTTTTTTTTCCAGGCCGGCGAGTGCCGCCTTTAACTCGGCCTCGGGGGCTGGTTTGTAGCGCCCCTTGCCCTTGCGCCGAAAATAGATTGGCGCTGCCTGCAAAGCCAGCAACAACGCCAGCCACTGTACGGGAGTAGGAGGCTGACCGAAATAGTCCGCGCCCAGGGTGGCAATATCAAACTCGTCGTGCGGTGCTACTTCCCATAGGAAAGCCACATCCAGGGTTTCAGACAGAACTTGTGCCTGAGGCAGAATCTGCTTCGCATCGGGCTGGGAAAATTTCAATACAACTTGACCAGCCTTGACTTTGGCGCGACGCCCGGTCGTTAATTCGACCTGATAGCCGGTCGGCTCGGTGCCGCCCGTTGTTTCCAGTACAGTGCCGGCCTTGATTTCACCGTCTTCTTCAAATAATAGATTCATACTTGATCCAGATTAAGCACAAGATTGTACGTCGCGCTACACTTCTAGTCTGTTTAACCGGAGGATGTTATGAAAATTCTGATTGCCGTGGATGGAAGTGAGTACACCAAAAAAGCTGTCGATTACCTGATCGAACATAAATCTGTATTCGGCGACAAGCCGCAGCTGAGCTGTATTCATGTCTCACTGACCTTGCCACCGCGGGCAGCCAGCGCAGTGGGTAAAGAAGTAGTACAAGGCTACTACGCCGATGAAACCAAAGCTGCGAGCGATGCAGCTTTGAAAAAACTGGCCAAGGCTGGCATAACCGCCAAACTGATCGCCAAAGTCGGGCATCCTGGTGATGAAATCGCCAAAGCTGCCGAAAAAGGCAAGTTTGACATGGTCGTCATGGGCTCACATGGTCATGGTACGTTTAAAAATCTGATTATGGGCTCGGTGGCCACCAAAGTGCTGGCCAACTGCAAAGTGCCGGTGTTGTTGATTCGCTAGTGTCGGCCTGGTGTCAAGGGTGAGAATGAAGCTACAGCGCTAGCGCTTGTAGCTTGCTTAAAAATACTCTATTCGAATCCAATTGAACAACGCACCCACACCTTATGTCCCAGCTCGAGGAGGATTCAGCCTGAGGGGCTCATGTGTCCAGCCGAGGTGACGAGGTTGAGCCGGGCAGTGGGCGAGACGCTGTCTGAGCGACTGGGCGCAAGCGAAGGAAGCGAGTTTGGCTCGCCCCGGCGGAAACCGAAGGAGCCGAGGGTAGCCGGTGAAGCCGGTCGCAGACGCCTGGGACTCTCAGGCTGAAACCTTCTCGACCCAGATAAAAAAACCATTAAACCAAAAGCTCAAACCGTCAATCCACCGCCGACTTCAATCACCGCCCCATTGATATAACTGGCTTCATCACTCGCTAAAAAAGCATAGACATTGGCTATTTCCTCCGGTGTTCCCAGGCGGCGCAGGGGTACCCGCTCTTTCATGCCCTCCAATACTTTTTCGGGAATGGTGTCGAGAATATGGGTGGCGATAAAACCAGGGCAGACCGCATTGACGCGAATGCCTTTCGGCCCCAATTCCCGCGCCCAGGTTTTGGCAAAGCCAATGACCCCAAATTTGCTGGCGGCATAATTGGTCTGGCCAAAATTGCCGTACAAGCCGACTACGCTGGAAGCATTCAAAATAACGCCGCTGCCTTGTGCAATCATCAGTTCGACCACCGCCTGGGTGCAGTGGAATACACCTTTTAAATTAACATTGATCACCTTGTCGAACTGTTCTTCGGTCATCTTGACCAAACGTGCATCCATGGTGATGCCTGCGTTGTTCACCAGAATATCGATGCGCCCATAAACCTCGCAGATTTTCATGACCATGGCATCTAGTTCTGGTCGCTGCGTGACATCCAGCGCAAAGCCGCGTGCCTGACTGCCCGCTGCCTGCAAGTCACGTACCGCCCGATCTACTGCCTCCGGTTTCAAATCAACGACGACCACTATGGCTCCCTCGCGGGCAAATTTCTGTGCCGTCGCCCAACCAATACCGCCTGCGGCGCCCGTAATAACAGCTACTTTCTGATGCAATCTCATCCCTGATCCTTCGAGTTATTGTTTTCAAACGCCAGCTCGGCGCATGGCAGCGCATCGAGAATTTTTTGATGTACGCCGCCAAAACTTCCATTGCTCATGACCAGGAGATGATCACCCGGCCTGGTTTGGCGAACGACGGCTTGCACCAGCGCGGATAAATCGTCAAAAGTCTGAGCCTTGCTGCCTAAAGGTGTCAGAGCCTGAGCCAAGTCCCAACCCAGTTTGTCTTTACCTTCACGCGCACCATAGCCAAAGACCAGATCGGCCTGGCCTAGCGCAGCAGGTAACTGTGCCGACATGACGCCCAGTTTCATGGTATTCGAGCGCGGTTCCAGCAATGCCAGTATACGAGCCGTGCCGACTTGTTTGCGCAAACCCGCCACCGTGGTGGCAATGGCAGTGGGGTGGTGGGCAAAGTCGTCATAGACACGCACACCATGATGCTCGCCGCGCAACTCCATGCGCCGCTTGACTGACTTGAATGCTGCCAGAGCTTCAATCGCCTGGGCGGGTGGCACGCCGACATGACGTGCTGCTGCAATCGCGGCCAAAGCATTCATCACATTATGTTCGCCCAATAAATTCCATTCCAATATGCCTTGGGCATTATCGCCTTGCATAATTTCCAGACCACCCTCGACTTGTAGGGCATGCCAGCCTGCGCCCTCGCCAAAGCTGCGTGTAGCAAACCATTCCAGCTTGGACCAGCAGCCGCGCTCAATCACCCGTTTTAATGCTTCCTCGCGCGCATTGACTACTATGCGTCCTATGGCTGGCACGGTACGCACCAAATGGTGAAACTGGGTTTCTATGGCCTGCAAATCAGGAAAAATATCCGCATGGTCGTACTCCAGATTATTCAGGATCAGGGTTCGCGGCCGGTAATGGACAAACTTGCTGCGTTTGTCAAAAAAAGCCGTATCGTATTCGTCGGCTTCGATCACGAAAAAGTTGGAACTCTGATCACCCTGCAGGCGCGCCGACAGGCCAAAATTTTCCGGTACACCGCCAATCAAAAATCCCGGAGAATAGCCAGCATCTTCCAGAATCCAGGCCAGCATCGAAGCCGTCGTCGTTTTGCCGTGCGTACCGGCCACCGCCAGCACCCAGCGCTGGGTTAGCACATGCTCGGCCACCCATTGCGGACCACTGGTATAAGGTAATCCTTGATTGAGTATTTCTTCCATCAGGGGATTGCCGCGCGTCACAACATTACCAATCACATATATGTCGGGCTTGAGTTGTAACTGGTCAACCGACCAGCCTTCGATCAGTTCTATACCCTGCGCCTGGAGCTGGGTGCTCATAGGGGGGTAGACGTTGGTATCGCAGCCGGTTACTTTATGCCCAGCCTGACGCGCCAAAACCGCAACGCCGCCCATAAACGTACCGCAAATACCTAAGATATGAATATGCATAAGCGCAAGTTTATACGAGCGCTCGGGTAGGATGCGGTAATGGACGAACGGATACAACAGGAAATTGCGGCTTTGGCGGCAGAAATGATCGCGGAATTCGACCTGGACTACAGCACGGCCAAACGTAAGGCGGCCAGGCAGGTGCTGGGGACAGATCGCCCGGACCATGCTTATTTGCCATCGAATGACCTGGTTGAAGCTGCGGTACGCGAATATCAGTCAATCTATCAGGCTGAAACGCAGCCGGAACGACTGCTGTCACTGAGACGGACTGCCCTGGGCGTGATGCAGGTTTTACCGCAATGGCAACTTTTTTTGGTGGGCGCTGTAGCGAATGGCACCGCCAACGAGCATAGTGCTATTTACTTTCAGTGCCATGCTGATTCCAGCAAAGACCTGCACATTGATCTGCTCAATCGCGGCATTGAGGCTGAAGCCGATGAGATTCCCAACCCCTTTGGCAAGGGCATGGTCGAACGTGTCAGTTTTGATTTTGAAGGCGAAAGAATCCACATCACCTGCTATGCCCACCACCAGGCGCGCCAAATGGGTGCGGCACTGGCGCCGCGTCTGGACCGTAGCGCGCTGGAGCAAAGTTTGACCGGGCTTGATGATGCCGCTCACGGCAATACTGTCCGCTAACTATCATTTTTGCGTTAGCATCGCGCCATGTTAAAACGACGATTGATTTTTGGTGCCACGGCAGCTACGGCGCTGCTAGGCGGCTTTTATATAGGGTGGAAAAAGTGGCAACCCGGCAGTGCCGAATCAGGGGCAAGCTCTACTCTGTTTTCTCTGACTCTGCCCGACGCCCAGGGCCGGCCACAACGACTGGATCAATGGCGCCATCAGGTACTGGTGGTCAATTTCTGGGGTACCTGGTGCCCACCCTGTATAGAAGAAATGCCCGATTTTCAGGAGGTGCGGCAGTCCTATGCTGGTCGGGGTGTCGAATTCCTTGGTCTGGCGATTGATAATGCGCACGCCGTATCCGGGTTTGCCAGCAAACTCGGTATTACCTACCCCCTGCTGATTGCCGGAGCCACGGGCACCGAATTGAGTAAAATCTTCGGCAATCAGGCCGGTGGCCTGCCCTTTACGGTAGTCCTCGATGCGATGGGGCAGATAAGATTTCAGCACGCAGGTCGTTTGAAACCAGACCGTTTACGTGAGATGATTGAATCTGCGCGTAATTTAACTGCAAATTAAACACAAATAACAGTAAAGCCTAAAATTGCTTTGTTTAATCGCCTGGAGCTCGAATGTCTGAACCATCTGGCCACCTAAGTCGCATTCTGGTGTTACACGGACCGAATCTGAATTTACTCGGCAAACGCGAGCCAGAAATATATGGCACCACCACGCTGGAACAGATCAACCAGGAAATTACACGCATCTGTCGTGAAAAAGGGGCTAACTGTGACTTTTTCCAAAGCAATCATGAGGGTGCCCTGATTGACCGGCTGCATCAGTCCAAAGGGCTGGCAGATTTCCTAGTGATCAATCCGGGAGCATTTACCCATACCAGTATCGCATTACGCGACGCCATCAGTGCGATTTCGGTGCCATTTATCGAAGTCCATTTGTCGAATGTCTACGCACGGGAGGCATTTCGTCACAAATCGCTGCTTTCCGACCTGGCTGTAGGGGTGATCACCGGTCTTGGACCCCAAGGGTATTATGCTGCAGTTCAATACGGGTTAGACTATAAACCTTAATTATCCGCCGGTTGTAAGCATTTAACAGCAATTAGTACGTAATTCGCTACAATCCGGCTCAAACATATTTAACGGGGACTTCAATCATGGATTTGCGCAAGTTAAAAACGCTGATAGACCTGGTAGCCGAATCAGGCATTTCCGAGCTGGAGGTGACAGAAACCGACGGTAAAGTACGCATCGTTAAATCGCCATCGGTCAGCCCGCTAGCGCACCCGGTCATGGCCGCTCCCGCCGTTGTGGCTGCGCCAGGCTCGCCCGGCATTCCTGCTGCCACAACCGCCGGTGGCAGCGAAATAGCTGCCTCCCCCGCCGCAGCCGCGCCCAAGGGTCATGTGGTCAAATCGCCTATGGTCGGAACTTTTTACCGCGCACCGTCACCGGGTGCCAAGCCATTTGTCGAACTCGGCCAATCCGTCAAACAGGGTGAGCCTATCTGCCTGATTGAAGCGATGAAGCTGATGAACGAAATCGAGGCCGATATTGCTGGAGAAATCAAGGAAATTCTGGTCGAGAATGGCCATGCCGTGGAATTCGGTCAGCCCCTGTTCGTGATTGGATAAAGCATGTTTGAAAAAATTCTGATCGCCAACCGCGGCGAGATCGCGCTACGCATCCAGCGCGCCTGTCGTGAAATGGGGATTCGTACCGTGGTGGTGCACTCCGAGGCCGATACCGATGCCAAGTATGTCAAGCTGGCAGACGAATCGGTCTGCATCGGCCCCGCACCCTCGGGGCAAAGTTATCTGAATATTCCCGCCATTATCAGCGCTGCTGAAGTGACGGATGCTGAGGCTATTCATCCCGGTTATGGTTTTTTAAGTGAAAACGCCGACTTCGCCGAGCGCGTTGAAAAAAGTGGGTTTGTCTTTATCGGCCCACGTTCGGACACGATTCGCCTGATGGGCGATAAAGTCTCTGCAAAAAACGCCATGATCAAGGCCGGGGTACCGTGTGTGCCAGGTTCGGAAGGTGCCCTGCCTGATGACCCCAAAGAAATCATCCGTATTGCACGAGATATTAAATACCCGGTCATTATCAAAGCGGCGGGCGGCGGCGGTGGACGCGGCATGCGTGTGGTACATACCGAAGCCGCGCTGTTAAACGCCGTCACCATGACGCGTACCGAGGCCGGTGCCGCTTTCAATAACCCGTCGGTCTATATGGAAAAATTCCTTGAGAATCCACGCCACATAGAGATACAGATTCTGGCTGACCAGCATGGGAATGTAGTTTATCTGGGTGAGCGCGACTGTTCCATGCAGCGGCGTCATCAAAAAGTGATTGAAGAAGCGCCCGCACCGCATTTGAACCCGCGTCTGCGCGACAAGGTCGGCGAACGCTGCGCGGCAGCGTGCAAAAAAATCGGCTACCGCGGTGCCGGTACTATCGAATTCCTGTATGAAAACGAGGAGTTTTATTTCATTGAAATGAACACTCGCGTCCAGGTCGAACATCCCGTCACGGAAATGATTACCGGGGTTGACATCATTCAGGAACAAATCAAGGTGGCCGCTGGAGAAAAACTGCATCTGCGCCAGCGCGACATCCAGTTCCGCGGTCACGCCATTGAATGCCGCATCAATGCTGAAGATCCGTTCACTTTTGTGCCGAGCCCAGGACGCATTAGCAACTGGCACGCACCGGGAGGTCCAGGTATTCGTGTCGACTCGCATGCCTATAACAACTATTTTGTGCCACCCAATTACGATTCCATGATCGGAAAACTGATTGCCTATGGTCACACCCGCGAGCAGGCACTGGCGCGCATGCGCGTGGCCTTGTCGGAAATGGTGGTGGAAGGCATCAAGACCAACATCCCGCTGCATCGGGAATTAATGAATGATGCCAACTTCATTGAAGGTGGCACCAGTATTCATTATCTTGAGCATCGTTTGCAGCAAACCAAGCGCTAATTATGCTGGTCGAAGCCATCTTCCAGGTGAAATTGGACGAAACAGATGCTATCGGAGATGCTCTGATCGCGGCTGGGGCGCTTTCGGTGTCACTGGAAGACGCCGACCAGGACACGGCTAATGAACGACCGCTGTTCGGAGAGCCCGGCCTGGTGCCACTGCAGCTAGGCTGGGAGCGCAGTCGGCTGATTGCGCTGATAGATGGGCACGAAAACGTTGCCAAATACGTGGCACAAATCATTACCGAGGCCAATGCCTTGTGTGAGTTCACAATCCCGCTCCCGGAACAAGTACGCGGACTGGATGAACAGGACTGGGTCGCCGTCACCCAGTCCCAGTTTTCTCCTTTGCATATTGGGCGCTTGTGGGTGGTGCCTACCTGGCATGAGCCACCCCCAGAGGCAGAGCTAGTCATACGACTTGACCCTGGTATGGCGTTCGGCACCGGATCTCATCCCACTACGCATTTATGCCTGCAGTGGCTTGAGCAGCATTTGTCTCCTGGCATGCAAGTTCTGGACTATGGGTGCGGTTCGGGCATTCTGGCGATTGCCGCCAAGAAACTGGGCGCCGGCAATACGCTCGGGCTGGATATTGACCCCAATGCGATTATCGCCGCCAGGCAGAATGCCGAGTTGAATCTGATTGAGGCCGCCTTCGTCGAAGCCAGCGCTCAGATTAACGGGCAAATATTTGATCTGGTCATTGCCAACATTTTGTCAAACCCATTGAAAATATTGGCCCCGGTGCTGATTTCTCATGTCCAGCCCGGCGGGCACCTGGTTCTGTCAGGCGTGCTGGAGCGACAGGCTGACGAAGTTGCGGATGTGTATGCCAAACTGGGGGTGGCACTTCAGGTCGCTGCCGAACTCGATGGCTGGGTCGTATTGTCTGGCCGTGCAAAACCTCACCGCTCAATCTGATTAAACCATGGCACTCGCCACCCGTTGCCCCGCTTGCGGCACTACCTTCCGAGTAGTGTCGGACCAGCTTAAGCTACAGAACGGGCTGGTGAAATGTGGCCATTGCGGTGTGGTCTTCGACGGTATTGAGCACATGCGCTACGTCAAGGATGTTGGTTCATCCAAGCCCACCGGCGCTTCCACATTAGCCCCGCAGGCTCTGCCTACCGCTTTAGCATCTGACGCTACGGATAGCGTGACCGAAACCCAGACCGAGGCAGATGTGGTGAAGCAGGAAACCTCCGACATCACTGCAACTGATACGCCACCAGCCAAGCAGCTTTTTTTCTCAAAGCCTGGCAAAGAAAAAGGGCTGCATACGGCACCTGACAGTCAGAGTACACAAGACGTACCTGAAAAGCTCGATGACAGTGAGTCACCACCACATACCCCGGTTGAACTCGAGGTTTATGATCTGCCCAGCTTCATGCTACCGGATAAAAAATATTCTGTTGCATTCCGTTTGCTATGGGGTTTTTTTGTTTTAACTGCCGGGCTTGGGCTACTGCTTCAAATCACCTATTGGTATCGGCATGAAATTGTGGCTTTCTCTGATCCTCGTATGCCCGAAATGCGTAGCCTGATACTCCGCTCGTGTCAGGCCTTGCCGCTCGAAATCGACTGCACCATCAAACTGCCGCGCCACATTGAACGCCTGAAGGTATCGGCGGCCGAAGTCATCGAAACCAACACCCCTGGCTTGTACTCACTACGCCTGAGCTTACGTAACGAAAGCCAGCTACCCCAAGCTTACCCAGCCCTCGACATGACCCTGAGTGATGCGCGCAATACCCTTGTCACGAGAAAGATACTTTTGCCAGAACAGTATCTGGCGAATATACAAGGCAGCAATGTCGGCGCAACCCGATTGATATCGCAAGGACTGGCGGGACAAGATGAGCAATCATTTATTCTGCCGATCAAGATAGAATCAGGCGTTAATGAGTCGGTACCGGGCCGAGTTGCTGGCTATCTGGTAGAAATTTTTTATCCCTGAGCTTTTTCACAAACCAAGGAGTTTTCATGAGTCAAGTCACCCTGGGAGGCAACCCCATTGAAGTTGCAGGATCTTTCCCCGTTTCTGGAAGCAAAGCTGGCGACTTCACTCTGGTCGGCAAAGATCTCAAAGATATCAGCCTGAGCCAGTTTGCTGGCAAGCGCAAGGTTCTGAATATTGTTCCGAGCCTCGATACCCCGGTATGTGCGACCTCGACGCGCAAGTTCAATGAAAGTGCCAGCCAACTCAACAACACCGTAGTACTGGTCATTTCGGCGGATCTGCCTTTTGCCATGAGTCGGTTTTGCTCTACGGAGGGTTTGAATAATGTCATCACGCTCTCTACCATGCGTGGTCGCGATTTTTTGCGTCAGTATGGAGTTGAAATCACATCTGGCCCACTGGCTGGTGTCAGTGCCCGAGCAGTCATTGTGCTGGATGAAAATAATACTGTGTTGCATGGTGAGCTGGTGTCGGAGATCAAAAATGAACCCAACTACGAAGCTGCACTGAAAGCTCTGGGTAGCAGTGCTCCCGGGATGTAAGCCAGATGACTACTTTAATTTGCGGCTCGGTTGCTTATGACACCATCATGGTATTTCCGGGCCAATTCAAGGATCATATCCTGCCGGAAAAGGTACACATACTCAATGTCGCCTTTTTAGTACCGGAAATGCGTCGTGAATTTGGCGGTACGGCGGGGAATATTGCTTATAACCTGAACATGCTGGGCGGACGTCCGCTGATTATGGCAACCGTCGGCCAGGATTCCGATATTTATCTGGAACGCCTGACCGAGCTTGGGTTGGATATACGCTGTGTCAGACGCATTCCCTCGTCCTATACAGCACAGGCTTTTATCACTACCGATCAGAGCGACAACCAGATCACCGCCTTTCATCCGGGTGCCATGAGTTTTTCACACGATAACAAGGTGTCTGATGCCGGCGACATACGTCTCGGCATTCTCTCTCCCGACGGGCGCGATGGCATGATTCAACATGCGCGCCAGTTCGAGGAGGCGGGAATACCCTTCATTTTTGACCCGGGGCAGGCCATGCCGATGTTTTCCGGGGCAGAACTGCTGGAATTTGTCGAACGCGCGAGTTATGTCGCTACTAACGACTATGAAGCGCAATTGCTGATGGATAAAACCGGGCATACGCTTGAACAACTGGCGCAACGGGTCAAGGCCTTGATTGTCACGCGTGGTGCCGAGGGCTCGGACCTGTTTATCGCCGGTGACAAAATCAGTATTCCCGCCGTGAAACCAGAACGCATTATTGACCCGACCGGATGCGGTGATGCCTATCGTGCCGGACTGCTGTTTGGCATAGAGCGTCGGCTAGACTGGCCAACCACCGGGCGTCTCGCCTCCTTGCTGGGCTCGATAAAAATCGCGCATCGCGGTGGCCAAAACCATCATTTCAACGGAGCGGAAATCCGACTGGCATTTGACAGGGCATTCGGCTATCTGCCCTGGTAGTTTCAGTACGCGCCCAAAGTGGCGCGACTGGCACGGTCGAGCAACAATAACAATATCTGCACCAGCAGTAGCAGCGCAAGTGGTGACAGGTCGATGTTACCAATGCGCGGCAATATCCTTTGCAAGGGACTCAGCAGGGGATTGACCAGCACGGACAATACCGGAGCTATTGGCGCGTAGGGATTGAGCCAGCTCAGAACAGCGTAAAGCAGGGTCAATACAATGACCAGATACAAGGTCCACTTCACCAGCCAGACCAGAGATAGCCCTAACACCACCATCGGCGTAGCCAGTGCCGAATTCCATGCCCCGCCGGCGACCAGGATAAGCATGAGCGTCGCCAGGGTAGTCAGGTAGGCTGCCACCAGACTGGCCCAGTCAATGCCGCCAAAACCGGGTATCAATCGACGCAAGGGCAAAACAATACGATTAGTTAATGCCATGACAAATTCAGACAAGGGGTTACGCGGCGAAAGACGCAGCCACTGCATGTAGGCACGCAACAACAGGGCCGAGGCAAACAACCCCCCTATGGTCTCGGCAATCAAGTGGATAATATCGCTCAACATGGTTCAAACTATGCCGTAACTTGGTTTCAGAATCAAATAAAAAAGCCCGCAAAGCTAACGCTCGCGGGCTTAGTCGTTTGGTGCCGATTACGGGCGACCGCCTGTCGGGAAAGGCCAGGCAGCAGCCGGGGATACCGCAGGTTTCGCAGCTGGCTTTTTAGCAGCCGGTTTTTTAGCAGCCGGTTTTTTAGCAGCGGCTTTCTTCGCTACTTTTTTTGCCGCAGGCTTTTTAGCAGCAGCTTTTTTCGCTACTTTTTTCGCCGCCGGCTTTTTAGCAGCAGCTTTCTTCGCTACTTTTTTCGCCGCAGGCTTCTTGGCAGCGGCTTTTTTCGCTACTTTTTTCGCAGCAGGCTTTTTAGCCGGAGCTTTTTTCGCGACCGGTTTTTTAGCAGCGGCCTTCTTCGCTACTTTTTTAGCCGGAGCTTTTTTCGCGACCGGTTTTTTAGCAGCTTTTTTAGCTGCAGGTTTTTTCTTGGCAGTTGCCATGATCATCTCCTTCAACACGAGGTTGAAACAATGGATAAACCCGTTCCTCGTGGTTGCACACCGAATGCGCGCAACTGGAACGAGCCATTCACTGGCGCAAGCTTGAGTTTCATGCCTACGCTAATGAATTCGGTCGGGGAAAAGAGCTGCGATAAGTATCTGGCAGGCGCATTTTCCGGAAAAATAGCTGAAGAGAGGAGGGTAAACGTCGCGCTGAAAGAGCTGCGTTGTTTGCGCGAGAAGAAGATCGTCTGACTAGGCTGTATGTCAGTTGGCTCGCGTAATTGAGATCGTTGGTATGTATCGTTCACCCGATTAGATCGATTTTTTTCGATCAGATAAAAATCACAAGTGCGAGATTACATCAGTCGTCTACAAAAAGAAATAGCATCAGCCATTTTTTTCGCGAAGCCCGATGTGGTGTTGGTACTTTCACCACATCAGGGTAATAGTTGCCTGCCTAAAAATTAAGCAGTTGATTGGCGGACTCTTTAAGTCGAATTAATCCCAGCTCAAAGTACAACCAGTCTGAAATTCGATGACACGGGACTCAAAGAAATTGCGATCTTTCTTCAGATCAATCATTTCACTCATCCACGGGAACG
>DHLX01000041.1 GCA_002405475.1 Burkholderiales bacterium UBA4657
CTGACCTACTACCTCACCACCACGTGCGGCAGTCTCATAGGCATTAGCTACCAAACGATTGGCATCTTTCGCTGATTCAGCATTAGCCTGTATGCTGGAAGTAAACTCTTCCATTGAAGCTGCTGTTTCTTCTAGGCTGCTGGCGGCCTGTTCAGTGCGTAATGACAGATCGGCATTGCCACTGGCTATCTCTTCTGAGGCAGACGCTACTTTGTCCATACCAACCTTCACCCGACTAACAACTTCAGCAAGAGACGACTGCATCTTGAGCATAGCTTCCAGTACCTGAGAGGCTTCATCTCTGCCATGAATTTCTACCTTACATGTCAGATCACCTGATGCAACTCGCTGTGCAAATTCAACAGCGTTCTTCATCGGGTTTGAAATAGCACGGCTTAGACGCCAGGCAATCAAAACCGATACCACAAGACTCAGCAAGGCCGCTACACCCAAAGAGGTAATCAGTTTAGTAATGGAGCCTGCAACCTCTGTTCCAACTGAATCCGAGATAGTACGCTGATACTGGGCATATTCTTCAGCCGCAGCAAGTAGGGCTTTAGTACCAGGATCAAATTCATTATTCGAAATCGACATGGCCAGTCCGTCGGCACCACGGTCTTTTGCCTCTCGTAACTTGTCGCGTGCTGTAATCCACTTGCCATATGCAGTATTTATTTTTTGTAATATCTCTTTTCCCTTGGTTGTCTGATCCAGCTGGGCTATACGATCGGCAATTTTTTTGGATTCAATATTGGTTGATTCGATTGATTTCGAGAAATAAATAAGCACCGTAGGATCAGAGCTGTTCGCAATCGCAGTCCAGCGGGTAGTATTTAATAATATGACGGTGCGCCATTCCTGCGCCAGTTTAGCCAACTCAGCACCTTCCCCGACCAGTCTTTGAGTCTTACCATGAATACTAAGGGCGAGCACAGCACTAATGGCGCCTGCTGCCAGTAATACCGCAATGACTACAGCAAACCCGGCACTGATCTGAGCCCCAAAAGACATGCTCAACATACGACGCCATTTGTTCATTACTTTCTCCTATCTTATGCTGTTAGTGACGCGCACGCTTGGCAACACCGCTCACATCGATAATCAGCGCCACTCGCCCATCACCTAAAATAGTTGCACCCGATACACCCTGTACACGCTTATAATTCGATTCCAAATTTTTAACGACGACTTGATGCTGTCCTACTAACTCGTCAACCAGCATCGCTGTTCTGCTGCCATCAGCCTCGACGACAACCATGATGCCGCCACTGGACTCCATATCGAATTCGTTTTTCTTAGGCACTTGAAAAATCTCTGATAGTGGCGCTACGGGCAGGTATTCATTTCTAACTTCAACTACCTTGCCTTGATTAGCGATGGTCTTGACCTGATCACCTGACATCTGTAACGACTCCACCACACTTGCCAAAGGAATAATATAAATTTCCTCTCCTACCGCCACGCTCATGCCATCCATGATGGCTAGTGTCAGTGGTAAACGTACGGTCATCTTGGTACCTTTACCAGCAGTCGAGTCTATTTCGACCGAGCCTCCCAGTGACTGGATATTTTTCTTCACCACATCCATACCAACGCCACGTCCTGATACATCTGTCACCTGATCGGCGGTAGAAAAACCTGGCGCAAATATCAGTTGCCAGACATCTTGATCGCTCATGCCATCATGCACCGGAAGGCCACGTTCATGCGCTTTTGATAAAATCTTGTCGCGTCTTAGTCCTGCACCATCATCTCGTACTTCAATCACGATAGATCCGCCCTGATGGTAGGCTGAAAGTGACACCGTTCCCACTTCTGGCTTGCCTGCCAACTTTCTACGTTCGGGTGTTTCAATACCGTGGTCAACCGAGTTACGCAACAGATGTGTCAGGGGATCTGTAATTTTTTCAATCAAGCCTTTATCCAGCTCTGTAGCTTCGCCACTCGTCACCAGTTCGACTTTTTTTCCAAGCTTGTTCGCCAGATCACGTATCATTCTTGGAAAGCGGTTAAAAACTACCGCCATGGGAATCATGCGGATCGACATGACGGCGTCCTGCAAGCTTCGGGTATTACGCTCGAGGTCGGTTACACCAGATAAAACATGCTGATGCTGTACCGGGTCGAGTTCACGTACTTTTTGTGTCAGCATGGCTTGGGTAATGACCAACTCGCCCACGAGGTTAATCAATTGATCAACCTTTTCTACAGAAACACGTAAGGTCTGTGACTCCAGATTGCTGGCGGCTGGTGCCTTGGCTGGGGCCTTGCTGGCCGCAGTATCGGCAGTGATGACAGTTGGCACTACGGCCACAGATGTTACCGCTGCAGCATTGGCTACAGTCGCGGTATCGGGCGAAGCTGCCGGTGCGGCTCCAGTTGTACCAGGAGCACCTTCAAAAAAGCCATAACCGCGCTCCTTTTCAAGCTGAACCGGGTCGCCGGGAGCGCCTTCGAAAAAGCCATAGGTCTGTGGACTCCCAGCCGTAGCTGATTCTGTCGCCTTGCCCGTTACTGCGCCGGGCCAAGGCGCCATTTTCATTTGCTCTTTACTAACATAAAAATTACACAGGTCAAGCAATTCTTCATCGCTCGATAATGTCAGTATTTTATAGCGAACGTACTCTGGTCCGGGTGATCTTGCCGGCTCAAAATCCACTTTCTCAATTTTTCCGAGTGAGGCTATTTCTCTGAATGGCTCTTCGATATTGGCAGCAATTGCAATGTCTTCCAGCGGCCCTACAATAAGCTCCAACTCACGCAATTTTTCCCGGGGAGTGGTCGCCTGTTCCGATTGATCTAGTTCCTGACCAGCCGCCAATTTACGTAGTCGTACCTTCAAACTGGCATCATCAAATACTGCCCCCTCACCACCTGCTTTGTGTCGACCCAGATGCACCTTCAAAGCATCACCTGACTCCAGCAATATATCTACCATGGTTGCTGTCAATGACAACTCATGCTTGCGTACTTTGTCGAGCAGGGTTTCCAGTTCATGAGTCAGCTCAGCCACATCGGAAAATCCGAACGTCGCACTTCCGCCCTTAATAGAATGGGCAGCACGAAAAATGGCGTTCAGGTCTTCATCATCTGGCGACTCGACATCTATCGCTAGCAGCAAGCTTTCATAGCTTGCCAGATTTTCGCCAGCCTCTTCAAAGAAGACGCTATAAAACTGCGACAGATCGAATCCGCCGTCACCTAAAGAACCTTGTTGCGACATATCACCCATATATCCCCCTGGGTTGTTTTAACCAATAACTTTCTTGACCACTTCGGCCAAGCGCATGGGATCAAATGGTTTCACTAACCAGCCTGTAGCTCCGGCTGCCTTGCCTTGTGCCTTCATGGCATCGGAGGATTCGGTAGTCAAGATCAAAATAGGTCGTGAGGCATATTGACTGATGGCACGTAGATTCTTCACCAGCGTAATGCCGTCCATACGAGGCATGTTCTGGTCAGTTAATACCAAGTCGAAGGTTTTGGTTTTGGCTTTATCCAGTGCGTCCTGCCCATCGACTGCTTCGGTTACCTGGTAACCAGCACTTTTGAGCGTAAACGCGACCATTTGTCGGATTGAGGCCGAATCGTCAACGGCGAGAATCGAAGGCATGGTGGCTCCTGTGTTACGTGATGGGCTAAAAAAGGTCAACAGTTCCCGCACCTACCGACGACTGGCTAACCGGTCCATCGGTGCGTGCAGGGGCGAAATGGGTAGAAGAAAAACTGACATCACTCCCGCCTCCATCACTACCTGCGTGATCCAGACGGTGGCGACAATGGGCAATCAGCTGTGTTGCCATGTCCTGAAACTGTAGGGCGGTAACAGCCTCAAAAGCGGCCCGTGATATTTCTGGCGCTTCTCTCTCGGCCGCCAAAGCCTGTATCGTGCCAAATGACTCCATCAGACGTCCGATCGCATCGGTAATGATGGTGTCCAGCCGACCCAAATCATCAGAAATTCCATTCAGGCCGCAGTGGTCAACTTTTGGGCTGGCAGAGTCTTCACTGGCTATGGTCATATGCTTCCTCGGCTTAAGTTGCAGAGTTAGGTTTTTTCATAGATGCATTGTCCAGACTTATGAATAAAGGAAAGCCCTGAAAAGCGAGTACTTTCATTGCCTTTTTCAGTTAAAGTCATGGTTATGAAACCTGTGCTGCGTGTTTTGGTGGTGGAAGATTCCACTTTCGACTATGAGTTTCTTCTGATTGCATTTGCCCGTCACGGCATGGCAGTGGATACGCTCAGGGTTGAAACTCGTGAAGAAATGCACACTGCTTTACACGATAGAGAGTGGGATATCATCATTTCTGACCACAATCTGCCGCAATTTTCTTCCTTCGGGGCTCTGGAAGTATTGCAGCAAAGTGGCAAAGATCTCCCCTTTATCATCGTTTCGGGCGATATTGGCGAAGATGTGGCGGTCGAAGCCATGCGCTCAGGTTGTGATGACTATCTGATCAAAGACCGTCTGACTCGATTAGGCCCGGCCGTTGAATCCGCGCTGGCACGGGCTGCCATGCGCCGCGAAAAGCGCCTGGCTGAAGAGCGCCTACGCGAATCTGAAAGCCGGCTGTCGCAGCTGGCCGCACATCTGGACCGAGTCAAGGAAGAAGAACGGGCTGCCCTGGCACGCGATCTGCATGACGAAGTCGGTGGGGCACTGGCCTCAGTTAATTTTGGTATCGCTGCTCTGCGTAAACACATTGAAGCGAGTGAGGAAGGGTCAGCTGCACTTGACCGACTGCGCGAACAGGTAGCAAATGCGGCCCTGTCTGTTCAGCGCCTGATGAAGGAACTGCGTCCTAGCATTCTCGATGTTGGGCTAATACCTGCACTGGAGTGGCACACCCGGGAATTTCAGCGTCGTACCGGAATTCGTACCCTGTTTTCTGCCAATAAAGAAGAACTTGAATTTCCGCATGAAATATCAACGGTAGCCTATCGAGTCTGCCAGGAGTCTCTGATCAATGTCATGAAGCACGCTCAGGCCAGCGAAGCGTATGTTGAATTATTCTGTGATGATCATAACGTAACGCTCGAAGTGCGTGATAATGGCCGTGGTATCAGTCCGGGTGACCTGGAAAAACCTGCCTCATTTGGAGTTTATGGCATGCAGGAACGGGCGCGCAGCCTGCGTGGTTGGCTTGAGGTTTCAAGCAGCCCTGCCGGCACCACTGTCATGTTGTCCCTACCCCTTGATGAGCCGCGTACACCCTACTTAGATTGGCCACCGCGTCTGGTCGCCTCAGATTCCTCACCAGATAAATCATGAGCCTGCAATTCCGCCTGATGATCGTCGATGACCATGCCTTGCTGCGCATGGGTATTGCCAAAATTTTTGATGACACTGCCGACCTCAAAGTTGTGGCCGAGGGCGATAGTTATAGCGACATATTACGTGCCGCTAACTCTCCTGGGTTCGATTTGTTGTTACTGGATCTGGATATGCCTGGGCGCGGAGGCATTGATATATTAAAACTCTTTAAAAAAGATCATCCGCGTATTCCGGTACTGATACTGTCGATGTACCCGGAAGACCAATATGCGGTACGCGCACTGAAGGCCGGAGCAGCAGGTTATGTCAACAAGGCTTTCCCGCCTGAACGTATGCTACTGGCTGTCAGAACCGTGCTCAATGGAAAAAAATATATCAGTCCAGAAATTGCCATGGCACTGGCCGATGGGCTAACGCAGGACGATACCCCCGCCCATGAAAAACTGTCGGATCGCGAATTCCAGACCTTGCAGCTGATTGCCTCGGGGCTACGCCTGTCAGAAATTGCTGAAGCTCTATCCCTTAGCCCCAAAACCGTATCGGTTTATCGTGCCCGCATCCTGGAAAAAATGCGCCTGTCCTCGAATGCGGAAATCACTCACTACGCCCTGAAAAATGGTTTGGTGAAGTAATAAAACACAATAAATACAATTTATTACAAATTTTTAGGGCGGCAATCTGGTTTGCCCTTGACTTGTAGCAAGCACATAGTGTGCCTAAAAATTTTAAAAGCACTACCCGACAATTTTGCAAACCTAGCTCCCCGGTGTGCGGTTTTTCAGAATACTCCCGGTTTTCACGTGCGAGGCTTCGCACAACCTGATTTTTTCGTCTGAATCGAAAGTCATTTTCAGCTATTGGAAAGTCTGAAAAAAATTCGCACACTGTGCATCTTCATGTAAACAAACCAGGAGATAAGCATGAATTTGCAGCGTCGTGACTTTCTGCGCATAGCTGGTGCTACGGCTATGACCTATTCAGTACCCCTCTTTGCACAGACCAGATTTCCCTCGCGTCCGATCACCTTTATTGTTCCATTCGCACCCGGTGGCACGACTGACATCATCGCACGCATTGTCGCCGAACCCATGGGCAAGTTATTAGGACAAACCATCATCGTCGAGAACCGCGGTGGTGGCGGTGGTACGATCGGCGCAATCGCTTTACGTAATGCCGCACCCGATGGTCATACCCTCGGTATTGCCACCGTATCCACCATGGCCACTAATCCGGCCGTCAACCCAAATACTGGCTATAACCCACTAGATTTTGTCCCTATTACCAATCTGGCCAGTACCCCCAATGTACTGGCAGTCAATTCGCAATTCCCTGCCAAAAACTTGTCGGAATTTTTAGAACTAGTCCGCAGGAGTCCGGGTAAATTTGCCTTTGCTTCATCGGGAACTGGTGGTGTGGGTCACTTGATGGGAGAAATTTTCAAAGACACCACCAAGACCTTCATTACTCATCTGGGCTACCGCGGCGCCGGTCCAGCACTCAATGACGTGATCGCCAATCAGGTTCCTATCTTGTTCGATAACCTGCCCTCCTCTTTACCCCACATTCAAGGTGGCAGACTGCGCGCACTGGCTGTTGCAAGTCCAAAGCGCGTACCGCAATTACCCGACGTTCCTACCTTTGCTGAAGTGGGTCTGGCGCCCGTCAATGACGGCGTTTGGTACGGCATTATTGGCCCGAAGGGTACCCCTGCCGAAGTGGTAAAAGCAGTACATGAGGCTGCGATTAAGACCTTGCAGTTGCCAGAAATCCGGCAGCGCATTATTGCCACCACCTCCGAACCTATTGGGAACACACCAGAACAGTTCGCCAAACAAATACAAAGCGAACTCGACAAATACAAACGCATTGTTCAATCAAGAAAGATTGTTCTGGAATAAGCGGGCTCTGTCTGGTGCCTGCCTGACGCAACGCGCGTCACTTGGGCGGCAGAACCTCAACCCTTCTGCCGCCGTTTTTCTTTGCAACCTGAGTTTAGGGAGACAACTCAATTGAGAATTAGTATAAAAAGTCATGCTGACTTCATGTCAGGGCTGATAT
>DHLX01000006.1 GCA_002405475.1 Burkholderiales bacterium UBA4657
CAGTGGTTTGAGGGGGGTAAATGGTTCATCGCCAGCGGCGCTGCATATCCTGTCTAGATACTTTTTTCTGGCTTGGCATTCATGCTGGGGTAGTCGGTATAGCCTTTGGCATCGCCGCCGTAAAATGTGCTGCGATCATAGGCATTCAGCGCCGCGCCTGCTTTCAGTCGTGCCGGTAAGTCGGGGTTGCTGATAAACAGCCGCCCAAACGCAATGGCATCGGCGGTACCGTTCTGCACTGCTTGCTTCGCTTCCTCTGCACTGTAGCCACCGGCAGAAATCAATACCCCTGAAAATGCCTGGCGAAACAGAGCCGCCGTGCCGGGCGCGTTCTCGACCGTGCCTTCGGCACCACCTGCGGCTGATGCGCGCGGTTCAATCAAGTGGACATAGGCGATGCCACGCTTGCCTAATTCGGCCAGCACATAGGTAAACAACGCCACCGGATCGCTGTCGTGCATATCGTTAAACGTGCCATAAGGCGACAGACGCACGCCCACTCTGCCCTTGCCCCAGACCGCAATGGCGGCATCGACAACTTCGAGTAGCAAGCGGGCACGGTTTTCTATTGAGCCCCCGTATTGATCGGTACGCTTATTCGACCCATCCTGCAAAAACTGGTCTAGCAAATAGCCATTGGCACCGTGCACCTCGACCCCATCAAAACCTGCGGCTTTGGCATTAATGGCGCCTTGCTTGAAATCGGCGACGATGCCTGCCATTTCCGCTGTCTCCAACGCACGCGGCGTCAAGATTGGCGTCGGCTGCCAGTCGGCAGTAAAGGTGCCGCTATTGGCAGCGGGTAGTGCCGACGGCGCGACCGGCGCTGCGCCATGGGGTTGCAGTGACGGATGCGAAATTCGCCCCACATGCCAAAGTTGCAGAAAAATGTGACCATCCGCAGCGTGTACTGCCTGGGTGACTAATTTCCAGCCCTCGATCTGTTCCGGGCTATGAATACCGGGGGTGGCAGGATACCCCTGCCCCTGCTGGCTGATTTGTGTGGCCTCGGAAATAATCAGACCGGCACTGGCACGCTGTGCATAATACTCGGCATTCAAGGCGGTCGGAATATTGCCCGGCTGCTGGGTACGCATACGGGTCAGGGGAGCCATGACTACGCGATTTTTCAAGGTCAAATCGCCCATCTTCAGTGCATCAAACAAGTGTCCCATAAGTATCTCCATAGGTGGGGGGGAATCGGCTTTTTATTCAATAGTTCAATAATATTGAACTATTGAATAAATTGTCAAGCCCGCCTATACTTATTGTCATGCGTCCAATCACACACCCGGCTGTTGCGGATATCACGGTCGAGGGTATTTTATATGCCCTGTCCGATCCGGTGCGCATGGAAATTTTTATGTCGATGGCTGCTGCCGATTGCGCCAAACCCTGTTCGGCTTATGGCGAGATCAAAAATCGTAAACTGCCGAAATCCACCTTGTCGCAACAGATCAAAATTCTGCGTGAAGCAGGCTTGATACGCAGTTCACGCCAAGGTGTCGAAATTCGCAATACCACCCGCTGTGCCGAATTAAGCGAAAAATTTGGCGACATGATTCTCGGCATTGTCCGTGCTTATGAACAACAAAACCGATCCAGAAAAAAAACCAGACAGGCATAACCAGAACCGGCACAAGCGGGCAGATTCAGTCAAACCGGGCATTGAACCGGCATGTCATGTCTGGAGCGGTGGTGCGGCACGGCAAAAATTGCAGCATTGGGTGCCATTCAGCCAGAACAACTCCCCGCTGGTTTGACCTGCATCAAGCCATTCAGGATCTAATCGCTCTACATTGCCAGCTTGAGTCCTTTTTTTGGGGAGCCGGGCGTGCAGTCAGCCCCTGTTATTCATTCTAGTGTCGAGTTCGATGCGCCCTTGATTCGCAAGCTGGATCGCATGGGGCCGCGCTATACGTCGTATCCTAGCGCCGACCGTTTTACCGAAGATTTTGGTCAGGAACGTTACGTTCAGGCAGTCAGGCAGCGGCGGCAACTGGGTAACCGCCGTCCGTTATCGCTTTATGTGCATATTCCGTTTTGCGAATCGGTCTGTTATTACTGTGCCTGCAACAAAATAGTCACCAAAGACCGCAGCAAGGCAGCGCAATACCTGGAGTATCTGATTCAGGAACTGAATCTGCATGCCGAACTGCTGGGGCGCGGACAGACGCTGGAGCAACTGCATCTGGGGGGTGGAACACCGACCTATCTTTCCAGCGCACAACTGCTGCGTTTAATGGAGCAGGTGCGTCAGGCCTTTCCTTTGGATGACGATGCGCGTGGTGAATTTTCCATGGAGGTGGACCCACGCACGGCGAACCCCGAGCGACTGCGCGACCTACGGCGTATGGGATTCAACCGCCTAAGTTTCGGGGTACAGGATTTTGACCCGGCAGTGCAAAAGGCCGTACACCGTGAGCAAAGTGTGGAACAGACTCTGGAGCTGATTGAAACCGCGCGTGAGCTACGCTTTCATTCCGTCTCGATGGATCTGATTTATGGCCTGCCCCTGCAAAATGTGGTGAGCTTCAACCGCACCCTGGCAACAGTGATTGATGCGCAGCCCGACCGCATTGCCATTTATAACTATGCCCATTTGCCCGAGCGTTTCAAGCCGCAACGACGCATTCAGGCCGAGCAGTTGCCATCACCCGAAACCAAGCTCGACCTGCTGAAACTGTGTATTAAACGTCTGACCGAGGCCGGTTATGTGTATATAGGCATGGACCATTTTGCCAAGCCGACTGACAGCCTGGCCATCGCCCAGCAACAAGGCCGGCTGCATAGAAATTTTCAGGGCTATTCCACGTATGCTGATAGTGACCTGGTGGCCATTGGTGTGTCGGCCATTGGTGCCATTGGCCCAACGTATTCGCAAAATGCGAAAGAGCTGGAAGCTTATTATCAAGATCTTGATGCCGCGCGCTTGCCGATAGTGCGTGGCCTGTCCTTGAGCCATGACGACATTCTGAGGCGTACCATCATTCATACGCTGCTATGTCATTTTGAACTCAATTTAAGCACCATCGAGGCCACTTATGCGATTGATTTCAGGCAATACTTTGCGACCGAGTGGCGCGAGTTGCAGGCGTTTGAACAAGAGGGTCTGTTAAAACTGGAACCCGACTGGATTAGTGTTGCCCTCAAGGGCCGTTTGCTGATTCGTAATATCGTCATGGTGTTTGACCATTATCTGCGTCAGGCGCGGCCGACGCCGGCCCATTATTCGCGCACCATCTGAACCATAAGCGTATGAATGACCTGATGCCCTTGCTTGTCACTGCATTCATGACCGGACTATTGGGCGGGGTTCACTGCGTCAGTATGTGCGGCGGTATCGTTGCCGCACTGCCAGTACGCCGACCCCACGCAGCTGCTACGTTTCCGGTTCCAGTCGTGTCATTTAACTCGGCGCTTTCCGCGACTCACTCGCTATCCAGCCTGCTGGCTTATAACGCGGGGCGTTTGGGCAGTTATGCCGTGGCTGGAGCGCTGGCCGGCATGGTTGGCTCGGCGGCCTTGTTGTTCGGTCAGGTACGACCCTTACAGCATGCCGGTTATCTGGTTGCCAATATTTTCCTGATGGCATTGGGGCTTTATCTGGCAGGGGTCTTGCCCGCCTTTGCCAACATCGAGCGTCTGGGTGGGCAGCTTTGGCGCAGGTTGGCGCCCCGGGCAGCGCAAACGCTGTCGCCCCCCTGGGCGCCGACGGTGTCTCACACACAACGCGCTTTTTTCACCGGGGCGCTATGGGGCTGGGTACCGTGCGGGCTGGTGTATTCGAACCTGATCGTGGCCATGACGTCCGGCTCTTCCAGCAACGGTGCTGCGCTGCTGCTGGCGTTCGGACTGGGCACTCTACCTAATTTGCTTCTGGTCGGGGTTGCAGCACAACAGCTCAGACGCTGGATGCAGCAGATCTGGGTCAGGCGTGGCGCGGGCGCTGTCATTGTCATGTTTGGCTTGTGGGGGCTGTGGCGTGCGCATCATCTGGTGCAAACCGAGGGAGGCTGGTTTTGTACCAGCCCGCTGTCATGACTGATCTGAGCTCACCTGCTACGGCACTTATGTCGCCGTCAGCGGCAGACCGGCAGCAGGCCGGTCACTGTTTCCATTGCGGTAATGCGCTAACTGCGACGCCTGGCTTATGGGTTCAGTATCGGGAAAAATTGCAGCCGGTATGCTGTCATGGCTGTCAGGCGGTGGCGCAAGCCATTATGTCGGGCGGGTTTGAGCAGTATTACCAGCAAAGGCAGGCGCAGGAAGCGACTGCGCCGGCACGAGAAGCACGGCCCTGGCCAGAATTGCAAGCTTACGATGACCCCGGTTTTTTGGCGCGTTTTGCGCGACGCCTGAGCAACGGACAATGGGAGCTGTTGCTGGTGGTCGAAGGAATTCGCTGCGCCGCCTGCGTCTGGTTGAATGAACAGGCGGTTCGACGCTTGCCGGGAGTCATCAGTTTTCACATCAATCGCATGACACAACGTGCCAGCCTGGAGTTCGACCCTGGGCAAATCCGGCTCTCAGCAATACTCAGGGCGATAGAAACCGTGGGCTATCGCGCCTGGCCGTTTGACCGTGAACGTGAGGCGCAATGGAATAAACAGCAGCAACAACAATTATTGCGACAGGTCTTTGTGGCCGGGCTGGTCATGATGCAGGTCATGATGTTTGCCTCGCCCTGGTATTTTGCCAAACCGGGTGAGGTCGAGCCGGTGTGGGAACACTTGTTGCGCTGGGCCAGTTTTGTTTTGACGCTGCCGGTCATGTTGTATTCGGCGCAGCCCCTGTGGCACGGTGCCTGGAAAGATTTACGCCAAAAACGCATCGGCATGGAAGTACCTGTTGCCATTGCGCTGGTGGCGGCGTTTGTCGCCAGTGCCTGGGCCACCTGGGCGCAACAGGGTGCGGTCTATTTTGACTCCATTACCATGTTTGTTTTTTTACTGCTGGGGGCGCGCTATCTGGAAATGCTGGCACGGCGTCGAGCCATGCTGGGTCTGAGCCATGCGCTGCGTGCCATTCCAAAACAACTGACACGCAGGGCGCAAGAGGCCAATGCAACGGTATGGCAGACTATTCCATTAAGCGCTGTACAGCTGGGTGACCAGTTATTGATCAAGCCCGGCGAGACTTTGGCGCTGGACGCCCGCTTGTTGTCGGCGCAGGCCGAAATGGACTGGTCGCTACTGTCAGGTGAGTCGCGCCCGGTACTCAAGCAGCGTGATGCCGAATTGCCAGCGGGTGCTGTCAATCTGACCCAGGCCATTGAAGTTCAGGTACTGCGTCTGGAAGCAGACAGCTATGTGTCCTCCATGGAGCGCTTAATCGAACGAGCCGGGCAACAACGGCCAGCCTTGCAGACGGCAGCCGACCGCGCCGCAAGCTGGTTTCTGGCCGCCCTGTTATTGCTGACACTGGTGGTCGGTGTTGTGTGGTGGGTCATAGACCCGGCGCGGGCATTACCCATTGCCATTGCCGTGCTGGTGGTGTCATGCCCGTGCGCGCTGTCGCTGGCAACACCAGCAGCATTGGCAACCGCCACGGCAACGCTAGCGCGGCGTGGCATGCTAATTACCCGTGGCGATGCTCTGGAAAAACTGGCGCGACTCACCGATGTGGTGTTTGATAAAACCGGTACGCTGACAGAATCGCGGCCACAACTAAGCGCAGTGACTTTATTGGCGGCTGATACAGAACGTCAGGTGTTGCAAATAGCAGCGGCTATTGAGGCGCGTAGTGAACACCCCTTGGCGCGCGCCCTGGTCGAGGCAGCGTCACAACCGGGCTGGTCTTTGCCGCCGGTGCAAGACTGGCAGGCGTTTCCGGGGCAGGGCATTGAGGCGCATGTCAATGGGGTCAAATACCGTCTGGGCAATGCCCCATTTTGCTCTATACGACAAGATCAGACGCAGCAAACGTCTGGTGCCGAGGTTTATCTGGCCGACGACAACGGCGCCCTCGCCGCGTTTCATTTTGACCTGGCTTTAAGACCCCAGGTCAAGACCATGCTGGAAAAATTGCGCCGTCAGGGCCTGGCGCTGCATTTATTGTCAGGCGATAATGCAGTCAAGGTGAAAAAGACCGCCGCAGCACTGGGCATTTTCAATGCGGAAGGCGGCTTGCTGCCAGAACAAAAAGTGCAAAGAGTGCAAGCCTTGCAGTGTCAGGGCAAAGTGGTCGCCATGGTGGGCGATGGTGTCAACGATGCTCCGGTTTTAGCAGGGGCAGATGTCTCCATCGCTATGGGGGATGGTACCGAGCTGGCTCAAATCACGGCCGATGCGGTTTTGATGAACAGACTTGATGTGCTGGTTGAGGCAGTGCAATGTGCGCAGCGCACGCTGGCTGTCATGAAACAGAATCTGATCTGGGCAGGCACTTATAATGCCCTGGCCATACCGGCCGCCGCCATGGGTTGGGTTTCGCCTTTAGCTGCGGCCATAGGCATGTCGGCCAGTTCCTTGTGGGTGATATTGAACGCGATGCGATTGTTGAAATGGAAAGCCTCTACTTACTGATTCCCCTGTCTTTGCTGATTGTATTCATCGCGATCTGGATCTTTATCCGCGCCTCGAAAACTGGTCAGTTTGACGACCTGCAAGGACCGGCCGAGCGGATATTGTGGGATGACGACAGGCCACAACATCCACCTGCGACCAAACCGTGAATCGTGCTTATTTCAAGCGCTGCCAGATTTTCTTGCTGGCACTCACGACTGCCAACACCAAAGCCCCCACCGCCACGCCTGCCAAGCCTTCCAGTACCGTTTGAAGCGCCCAGCCGGCAGACGGAAAGACGTGGTGAACCCAGCCATGAACCGCTGGTACGCCGTGCAGAATAATACTGCCACCCACTAAAAACATGGCAGCAGTGCCAAGCACCGACAAGGTTTTCATCAGCCACGGGGCACTCATGACAATGCCGCGACCCAGGGCATTTTGAATACTGGACCAGGCCGAGCCGTGACGTTGCGTTAGCCATACGCCAGCGTCATCGAGTTTGACAATGCCAGCAACCAGTCCATAAACCCCCAGCGTCATACCTAGGGCAATCGTGGATAAAACCGCGACCTGCTTGCCGAAACTGACGCTGGCAACGGTACCGAGTGTAATGACAATAATTTCAGCCGACAGAATGAAGTCAGTGCGTATGGCGCCACGAATTTTGTCTTTTTCAAATGCCAGCATATCGACAGCCGGATCGTTAATAGCGCGTAACTGTTCGGCATGGCGATTTTTATCTTCTTGAGCAGAATGCAAAAACCGGTGCGCCAGTTTTTCAAAACCCTCATAACATAAAAACGCCCCGCCCAGCATCAGTAACGGGGTAATGGCCCAGGGCAGGAAAGCGCTAATGAGTAAAGCGGCCGGCACCAAAATCAGTTTGTTTTTGAGGGAACCTTTGGCCACCGCCCAGACCACGGGCAGTTCACGGTCGGTATTGACCCCGGTCACCTGTTGGGCATTGAGTGCCAGGTCGTCGCCCAAGACCCCGGCGGTCTTTTTGACCGCCACTTTACTCATTGCTGCAACGTCGTCCAGCAACGTGGCAATGTCGTCAATGAGGGTGAGTAAACTGGTTCCAGCCATAGGGGCTGATGATAGCAGGTAAACCTTTGATGTAAATCAAGCCCCGCCCACGCCGTTGCGCTTAGCATGACACCCGTTTGAGTGAAAAACCCAAGGGGAGCGCATGGAACGCGAACTGAATTACAACTATACCGTCGTCAAGCAATTTTCAGTCATGACGGTTATCTGGGGCATTGTCGGCATGCTGGTGGGTGTCATTATTGCCGCGCAACTGGCCTGGCCTGAGCTCAACATGGGCGTGCCCTGGCTGTCCTATGGCCGCTTACGCCCGCTGCATACCAATGCGGTCATTTTCGCCTTTGGCGGCAGCGCCCTGTTTGCCACGTCGTACTATGTGGTGCAGCGTACCTGTCAGGTACGGCTGTTTTCCGATGGTCTGGCGGCGTTCACTTTCTGGGGCTGGCAACTGGTCATTGTGCTGGCGGCGGTGACCTTGCCACTGGGCATGACGTCTGGCAAAGAGTACGCCGAGCTGGAATGGCCGATAGATATTCTGATTACCCTGGTCTGGGTTGCCTATGCAGTGGTCTTTTTTGGCACCTTGTTCAAAAGGAAGGTGCCGCATATTTATGTCGCCAACTGGTTTTATGGCGCTTTCATTCTGGCGGTCGCCATGCTGCATCTGGTGAATTCGGCGGCAATTCCGGTGTCTATGACCAAGTCGTATTCGGTGTATTCCGGCGCCATTGATGCCATGGTGCAATGGTGGTACGGCCATAATGCGGTAGGCTTTTTCCTGACTGCCGGTTTTCTGGGCATGATGTATTACTTTATTCCCAAACAGGCTGAACGCCCGATTTATTCTTACCGCCTGTCGATTGTTCACTTCTGGGCGCTGGTCTTTACCTATATGTGGGCGGGTCCGCATCATTTGCATTACACCGCCTTGCCCGACTGGGCGCAGTCTTTGGGAATGGTGTTCTCGCTGATTTTACTGGCCCCTTCCTGGGGCGGCATGATCAACGGCATCATGACCTTGTCGGGTGCCTGGCATAAGCTGCGCACCGACCCGATTCTGAAATTTCTGATTGTCTCGCTCTCGTTCTACGGCATGAGCACCTTTGAAGGTCCCATGATGTCGATTAAAACCGTCAATGCCTTGTCGCATTACACCGACTGGACGGTAGGCCATGTGCATAGCGGTGCCTTGGGTTGGGTCGGTCTCATTTCCATGGGCTGTATTTATTTCTTGTTGCCGCGCATGTTTGGCAAGCGTGAAATGTATAGCGTCAATTTAATCAACGTGCATTTCTGGGTCGCCACCATTGGCATCGTGCTCTACATTGCCGCCATGTGGATTGCGGGGGTGATGCAAGGTCTGATGTGGCGTGCCACCAACCCCGATGGTACTTTGACCTATACCTTCGTTGAAGGGGTGAAGGCCACGTACCCGTACTACGTTATTCGTTTCCTTGGCGGTGTGCTGTATTTGAGCGGTATGTTCATCATGCTTTACAACATGATTCAGACCATGCGCAACCCGCAGCCCGCCGATACGCGCATACCGGCCTTGGCTGCCGCTCATTAAAACAGGGAGAAATCATGAGCAGCAAACATCAATTGATTGAAAAAAATGCCGGGCTACTGATTATTCTGGTGATACTGGTCGCCTCTGTGGGTGGCCTGGTCGAGATTGTGCCCTTGTTTTTTCAGCAATCCACCACCCAGCCGGTACCGGGTTTGAAGCCTTACACCGCTTTGCAACTGGCCGGGCGTGATGTGTATTTGCGCGAGGGCTGCTACAACTGTCACTCGCAAATGATTCGTCCGTTCCGCGCCGAGACCGAGCGCTATGGTCATTATTCGGTCGCGGGCGAGTTTGTCTATGACCATCCGTTCCAGTGGGGCAGCAAGCGCACCGGCCCCGACCTGCACCGTGTGGGTGGACGTTATTCCGATGAGTGGCATCGGGTTCACCTTGATAACCCACGCGCCGTAGTGCCCGAGTCCAATATGCCGGCCTACCCCTGGCTGGCGAAAACACTGTTAAAGGAAAACGAGATTGGCCGCCATATGCGAGCCATGAAAACTGTAGGCGTTCCTTATACCGATGCTGAGATTGCCAATGCAGCCCAGGAGGTCAAGGGTAAAACCGAGGCTGATGCCTTGATTGCTTATTTGCAGGTATTGGGCACGGCCATTAAAACAAAACGTTGAGAGAAAAACATGGATATCAATACAGCACGTTCCCTGGTGACCGCAGCGGCCTTTGTGGCGTTTATTGGCATTGTCTGGTGGGCTTACGGGAAGTCTCGCCAACCTCATTTTGACCAGATAGCCCGTTCTGTTCTCGAGGAAGAGGATAACGCCCAGGGGGAGAAGCGTCATGGCTGATTTCACGCACGATTTCTGGAATTGGTATATCGCCGTTATTACAGTGATTGCCATTTTGGCTTGTGGCTGGTTGTTGTTTGCCAACCTGACACGCAAGAGCAGTGGCCCGACCGAAACCATGGGGCATAAGTGGGATGGTGATCTGGAGGAATATAACAACCCGCTGCCGGCCTGGTGGGTCTGGCTGTTCGTCATTACCCTGGTATTTGGGGCGGTCTATCTGGTCATGTACCCGGGTCTGGGTAGTCACCGTGGTACTCTGGGGTGGGATCAGGCCAGTCAGTATCGCGCCGAAATTCAAAAAGCCGATGCCAGATACGAGCCGATTTATAAAAAGTATTTGGCCATGGACATTCCCCAGGTGGCTGCCGACCCGGCAGCACGCGCCATGGGGGAACGCTTGTTCCTGAATAACTGTGCCCAGTGTCATGGTTCAGACGCACGTGGCGGCAAGGGCTTTCCCAATCTGACTGACAACGACTGGCTGTGGGGTGGTGCGCCGGCGCAGATCAAGCAGAGCATCATCGGTGGGCGTCAGGGCGTCATGCCGCCCATGGCTGCTGCGGTTGGAACGCCGCAAGATGTGAGCAATATGGCGCAATATGTCCTGAGCCTGTCCGGAGCGGCCCACGAGCAGGCCAGGGCGGTGCAAGCCAAAGACAAGTTTATGGTGTGCGCGGCCTGTCATGGTGTGGACGGTAAGGGCAACCAGGCTTTGGGGGCACCGAACCTGACCGATAAAATCTGGCTTTATGGTGGTTCCGCCAAGACCATTATGGAAACCATTAACCTGGGGCGACAAAACCAGATGCCTGGCTTCGGTGATTTTTTGGGTGAGGCCAAGGCACACGTCGTGGCGGCCTATGTCTGGAGCTTGTCGAACACACCCACGACGCAGCCATGAGTGAACCTGCCGCCGTCCCTGTGCAGGAGGTCAAGCTTTACGCCCGGCACGTCAAGCTTTACCCCAAGGCCACGCGCGGCTGGTTTACCTCCTGGCGCTGGACGATGGTGTGGTTCACGCAGCTTTTGTATTACGGCACTGTCTGGCTGGAATGGAATGGGCGTCAGGCCGTACTGTTTCATCTGGCCGAGCGAAAATTTTATATTTTTGGTCTAGTGCTGTGGCCGCAAGACTTCATCTATCTGACCGGCCTGCTCATCATTTCAGCTTATGCCCTGTTTTTGTTCACCGCAGTGGCCGGGCGACTGTTTTGTGGCTATGCCTGCCCACAAACGGTTTATACCGAAATTTTCATGTGGATTGAAAAACTGATTGAGGGCGATCGGGTCAGGCGCATGAAACTGGATCAGGCGGCCAATTCGCCCAAAAAACTGGCACTGAAAACGCTCAAGCTGGGTCTTTGGTCTGCCATTGCCTTGTGGACCGGCTTTACCTTCGTCGCTTATTTCACGCCAATACGCGAGCTGAGCGCTGAAGTGCTGAGTCTGACCGTAAGCGGCTGGTCTTTATTCTGGATGCTGTTTTATGCCGGTTTTACCTTGCTACAGGCGGGCTTCATGCGTGAGCAGGTGTGCAAATATATGTGCCCCTACGCGCGTTTTCAGAGTTCCATGTTCGATAAAGACACCATGATCGTCACTTATGACACTGAACGTGGTGAACCGCGCGGCGCACGTGCCAAAAAAAGCGACGCTAAAGCGCAGGGGGTGGGCGATTGTGTCGATTGTGGTATTTGCGTTCATGTCTGCCCGACGGGTATTGATATTCGCCAGGGCCTGCAATACGAATGTATAGGCTGCGGCGCCTGCATTGATGGTTGTGACACCATGATGGATAAGATGGGCTACGCGCGCGGGCTGATTCGTTATTCGACCGAGCACGCCATGCAGCAGCACTGGTCGAAAAAAGAAATCTGGGCGCATGTTTTCCGTGTTCGTACCCTGGTCTATGCCACCATTTTGCTCTTGATAACCTGCCTGTGGGCGGGAGCCCTGTATTGGCGCAACCCCTTGAAGGTGGATGTTATTCGTGACCGGGGTTCGCTGGCGCGTGAGCTCGAGGCAGGCGTGATCGAAAACGTCTATCGGCTGCAAATCATCAATACCGAAGAACTGACAAGGGAAGTGGTGATTAAAGTGGAGGGACTGGAAGGCGCGGTGGTGGCTTCCCGTGCCGACGTCACACTGGCACCGACCAGTTCGGTATTTGTTCCGGTGCGGGTGCAAGTACCGCCGGGCGTGGGTCAGCCCGGTTCGAATCGCCTGCGTTTTATTGTTGAGCAGCCGCAAAGCCATCATCAGGTGGTAGAGAAGGCAGCTTTTTTTATTCCGCGCTAAAGCGCAACAAGAGTGAGGTTGATCATGACGACTTTGGTGCAGCCGCCCTGGTACAAACAGTTCTGGCCCTGGGCATTAATGGCCGGCCCCATCACCGTGATTGTGGCGGGTTTTATAACGCTAGGGCTGGCGCTGCACACGCCGGAATCTTTGGTCGTCGATGATTATTACAAACAGGGCAAGGCCATTCATTTATCTTTGCAGCGTGACCGCCAGGCGCAGGCTTTGGGACTGCAAGCCCTGTTGCAATGGCAGGGTGATCGCGTCAAGGTCAGTGTTGAGTCGCAGCACAACCCAAACATGCCCTGGCCGCAACAACTCGAGTTACTGTTGTCACACCCGGTAGATGCAGCACAAGATCAGCGTTTGTTACTGCACAAGCTGGACACCTTGCAGACAGGTACTACAGCGCAGGCCGTGTACGTCGGTGCCACCGTGCTACCCAAAGACCAGCTCAAATACGAATTTATTTTGCAAGACCTGAATGGTCAATGGCGGGTCTTGAGCCTGGAGCGTGGCGCCTTGCAGCGTGACGTACAGTTATTGCCTTCGCGTCTTTGATTAGCTGATGGAAGGGACATTGATGGAACCCTTGTTAAGTCGCATCATGCAGGTGTTGTGGCCATCATTTCTGATGGCGACTGTCGCTTCAGGCCTGTTTTTTTCCCTGTTCAACCCTGAAGATGTCTATGTGTTCGGGTTCGAGCTGACGCATTCGCCGATGGGGGTGTATACCATAGGCTTTTTACTGTTCTGGGCGCTGTGTGCCGCGTCGTCCTGGATCACCTACTTACTGGTCAGGCCGGTCATCAATACCGGCGAGGGGCAGCAGAAAAAAACTGAAAACGGCGCAGCCTAGCGTGACAGGCTTTCTGCAGCACTAGCGGTGACCAGTGTCTTGAGTTTGGGCAGATCGTTAATCTGGATTTCCTTGCTCTCCACATTCAGCCAGCCATTTTTCTTGAAGCGCGTTAGCAGACGGCTGATGCTTTCAATGGTTAAACCCAGGTAGCTGCCAATTTCCTCGCGCGTCATGCGCAACTGGAAGGCATGAGCCGAATAACCACGCTGTGAATAGCGCGTTGACAGATTGACCAGAAAAGCAGCCAGCCTTTGTTCGGCACGCATATTGCCCAATAGCAGCATGATACTTTGCTCCCGGGTAATTTCCTGGCTCATCATGCGATGAAAATGGCGTTGCAGACCGGGAATATCGCGGAACAATTCTTCCAGCCGGTCGAAGGGCACTTCGCAAACTTCGCTGTCTTCCAGTGCTATGGAATTACATTGATGCTGGTCGCTGGAAATAGCGTCGAAGCCGAGCAGTTCGCCAGCCATCTGAAAGCCGGTGACCTGTTCGGTACCGGCAGCATCGGTATACACGGTTTTGAAATGCCCGACCCGAATGGCGTACAGATTCTGAAACTTGTCGCCCATGCGGTACAGATAATCGTTTTTCAGTACGCGGCGACGCTTCTTGATAATGCCATCCAGGCGCTGCAACTCATCATTGTCCAGCCCCATGGGCAGACATAGTTCGTGCATGCTGCAGTTGGCGCAGCGATCGCGCAAAGCATGCAAATTGGGCTGGAGGGCTATAATCTGTCCTGACATGGTTTTCTCCGAACACCGACACAATAACAAATTTTATTCATCAAGCTGACCAGGGTTTGTCCAAGTCAACATCATGAGCGATATTCTTGAGCGTATTCTTGCCGTCAAAAAAGACGAAGTGCAACAGGCGAAAAAGCAGTTTTCCTGGGCAGATTTACAGGAACAAAGCCGGCAGGCCAGCCCGTGTCGGGGTTTTGCCCAGGCCTTATTGACGCGCGCTGCCGAGTCTAAGCCAGCGGTCATTGCTGAAATCAAGAAAGCCTCGCCGTCGAAAGGGGTATTGCGTGAACAGTTCGAGCCCGCCACCATCGCTCATGGTTACGAGCAGGCCGGCGCGGCCTGCCTGAGTATACTGACCGACCAGCAGTTTTTTCAGGGCTCGCCCGATGACTTGCAGGCGGCGCGCCAGGCCTGTGGCTTGCCCGTCATTCGCAAGGATTTTTTGATTGATGTGTATCAGGTCGCGCAAGCGCGGGCGATGCAGGCCGATGCCATTTTGTTGATTGTAGCGGCTTTGTCAGACGCGCAGATGAACGAGCTGGAAGCGGCGGCACTCAGTTTCGGGCTGGATGTGCTGGTTGAAGTGCATGATGGCGCTGAACTGGAACGTGCGCTCAAGCTGAAAACCCCCTTGCTGGGCATTAACAACCGTAACTTGCGCACGTTTGAAACCCGGCTGGAAACAACGCTGAACCTGCTGGGGCAAATACCGCCACAACGCATGGTCATTACCGAGTCGGGCATTGCCAGGCGCGACGATGTACAAAAAATGCTTGATGCCGGGGTGTATGGTTTTCTGGTGGGCGAGGCTTTTATGCGCGCCCCCGACCCGGGCGCGGAGCTTAAACGCCTGTTTTTTTAGTACCCGGTTTTAACACCAGCACCGGGGCAGCACTTTCCAGTTCCACATCAAACGACAGCAATAACTGCTGCCGAAAGACGTGCAGCGTGACGCGTTCACCGGGTGCATGACGTTGCAACAATGACTCCAGGTTAGTCGCCGTAATGCGCTGCCCTTCCAGCGCCAGCAAAACATCGTGCGCCCATAACCCGGCGCGCTGTGCAGCGCTGCCGGCTGTGACGGTGCTAATCATGGCGTGTTCACCGCTGCTGCGGGTTTTGATGCCGAGGGCAGCGCGCTGTTTAGCAGCGGTGTATTCGCACACCAGACCTTCGGCCTCAAGTAATTTTGCTAACGGCAAGCGCCCAGCGCTATAAGCCAACTGTTGTATGGTGCGGCGCAGTGCTACACCGGTAGTACGCTCTGCCAGTGGAATAAAGTCGTCCTCACCCAGACCATGCTGCTGACCGCTATAAAAATCACGCCCATAGTGCTGCCACAAGGCACGCATGACATCGTCCAATGACTTTTGCTGCCGGGTTTTTTGTCGTATCAATAAATCCAGACACAAGGCCACCAGTGCGCCTTTGGTGTAATAGCTGATGATGCTGTTGGCTGAATTTTCATCCTGTCGATAATATTTGATCCAGGCGTCAAATGAACTTTCGGCCACGCTCTGCAAGGCCTGCCCCGGCTGGCTTTCGACGTTGTTCATGGTTTTACTGAGTTGATGCAGGTACTGTTCCAGACTGACCAGACCGGTGCGCACCAGAAAAATATCATCGTAATAGCTGGTAAAGCCTTCAAAAATCCAGAGCAGGTGGGTGTAATTTTCGCGGTTTAGGTCATAGGGCACAAAGGCCGCGGGCTTGATGCGCTTGACGTTCCAGGTATGAAAATATTCGTGCGATGCCAGCCCCAGAAAATTTCTGTAGGCCTCGCTGCGTTCTGTGTCATGCACTCCCGGCAAACTGTCACGTGCGCAAATGAGCGCAGTGGAGGCACGATGTTCCAGACCACCATAGCCGTCGGCTGTCACGTGCACCAGGAACACATAGCGAGACATGGGAGCTTGCCGGGTCTGCGGTTCAAAAAAAGCTATCTGCGCCTGACACAAGGTTTTCAGGTCGGCCAGCAGGCGCGGCATATCGAGCCCCATGACGCGACCGCTAATGACCACCTGATGCGGCACGCCATAAGCTGAAAACTCACCCTGCACAAAATCGCCCAGCTCAAACGGGTGGTCGATGAGTTCATCATAGTTCGCCGCCTCGTATCTGCCAAAACCACGCGCATCAATACGTTTTGCTGCCATGGCGCTGGCAACACGCCAGTGTTTGAATTGACGACCAGCGGGTGCGCGTACTTCAATGCTGTGGGCAAGATGTTCTTGCCCTAGCACGCGTAAAAACAAGCTGCTGCCATTAAAAAAACCACGTTCAGTATCGAGGTAGGCAGTGCGCACGCTCAAATCGTAGGCATAGACTTGCCAGGTCAGCATGACATCGGCCTCGGTGGGTGGCAATTCCCAGGTGTGCTTGTCAATTTTGGTCACGGTCACGGTGTCGCGTCCGGCACGTGCCTCTAGGCACACTACGTGTTTGGCAAATTCACGTACCAGATAACTGCCGGGAATCCACGCTGGTAAGGCTAGATGCAGGCCTTGGTGCGCCAGTGGTCGCGGCAAGCGCAGGCTGATCTGGAACAGATGGGTTTGCGGCTCGGCCAGCTCAACGATGTAATGCAGCATGTTTACGCCTTCCATAAATCACGCATCATGGCAATGCCATGGGCGCCATAAGCTTGTGCGGTCTCAAGGTCCGCGCGCTGCAAACCGCCCAGGGCATAGACCGGCAAGGCGTTATAGCCTTTGGTTTGCACAAATCCCGGCCAGCCCAGCGTGGGCGCACCCGGGTGCGTGGCGGTCGGCAGTACTGAACCCAGCAGACAAAAATCCGCTTTCAATGCTAGCGCCTGTTGAATTTCCTGTGCCTCATGTACCGAGACTCCCACCCATTCCACATCGGGGCGCTGGTTCAGTGCTGCGGCATCGGTAGCGCGCAAATGAACTCCATGGGCGCGCTGCCAGAGTGCTGGCGCATGACGACTGCTGACCAGAACCAGTGCCGCATGTTCACGCGCGCGCGGCAACAGGGCTTGCAATAAGGTTTCAACCTGCGCGTCACTCCAGCCGGGTTCACGCACAATCAGGCCTTTCAAGCCTTGTGCCAGTTGCCGTTCGAACGCTGATATAAAAGCGGCCTGACCCATGATACTGGCATAACTGATACCCATGACCTGAGGCAGTTGCAGCCAGCGTAATACGGGAACGGTAGCGGGTAGCAAGGGCGCGGGCAGTTCCCCGCGCAAGGGAAACCAGCCAAATTGCTGCCCTTCGCGCGCGCTGGGCGTTCCCTGCCACAAGCTGACGCGGGTGAAATGCAGTCTTACATGGGCATGCTCATAGACATGCTCCAGTGTTACCCACGGGAAGGCGTTCAAAATATCAATATGCAGTTCTTCATGCAGCTCACGTGCCAAAGCTTGCGCCACGGTTTCACCGGCTTCGAGTTTGCCACCTGGAAATTCCCACCAGCCGGCATACGGTTTGCCCTCGGGGCGTGAGGCCAGTAAGACCTGTTGGTCGGGTGTCATTAACACGCCAACCGCAACGTCGGTAAGGCGTGAACTCATGTTGCGCTGGTGTGTTTTCCGGCCCAGTCCTTGGCAAATTGCCAGGCAACACGGCCGGAACGCGAGCCGCGCTCGAGTGCAAACTGCAGGGCGGCGCTGCGACAGTCGTCGTTCAGGGTCAGTTGATAGGTGCCGAGCCAGTACGACACAATGTGCAAATAATCTTCCTGACGAAACGGGTAAAAACTGACCCACAAGCCGAAGCGTTCTGACAGCGAAATTTTTTCTTCTACCACTTCGCCCGGGTGAATCTCGCCATCGGGCAAATGGCGGTAGCTATCGTTATCGCTCATATATTCCGGCAACAGATGACGCCGGTTCGAGGTGGCGTATATCAGCACATTGTCAGTGGCGGCTGACATGGAACCATCCAGCGCCACCTTCAGCGCTTTATAACCGGCTTCGCCTTCCTCAAAACTCAAGTCGTCGCAAAAAATAATAAAGCGCTCTGGCCGTTCCGCAATCAAATCGACGATATCGGCCAGGTCGGCGAGGTCGGCTTTATCGACTTCAATCAGGCGCAGGCCTTGCTGGCTAAATTCATTCAGACAGGCTTTAATCAGCGAGCTTTTTCCGGTGCCACGCGCGCCAGTCAATAAAACATTATTAGCGGGCTTGCCCTGCACAAATTGGCGTGTGTTTTGCACGATGAGGTCTTTTTGCCGTTCGACATGCTGAATGTCATGCAAGCGTATGCGTGAGGCATGCAGAACCGGCTGCAAATAGCCCTGTTCACCCAGTAAATTTTTTTGCTTGCGCCAGCGGTAGGCGCTGGCCTTCCAGTCCAGCACCGGCAAGGGCGGCGGCAACAGGCTTTGCAGTCGCGCCAGCAATGGCGTCCAGTCCGCGTCAGGTGCGCTCATGAGCGGTAATCCGCGTTGATGCTGACATAGTCGTGCGACAAGTCGCAGGTCCAGACCGTGGCTTGTGCCGAGCCACGCCCAAGCACAATGCGCACCAGAATTTCCGCCTGTTTCATGACACGCTGACCGTCTTCCTCGCGGTATTGCGGGTGGCGTCCACCTCGGGTAGCAACGTGGACATCATCCAGATACAAATCAATACGGCTTGGGTCAAGGTCGGTGATGCCGGCATAACCGACGGCCGCCAAAATGCGCCCCAGGTTCGGGTCACTGGCATAAAACGCTGTTTTCACCAGAGGGGAATGTCCGACCGCATACGCCACCTGACGGCATTCCTGAACATTCGCACCGCCTTCGACACGAATAGTCATGAACTTGGTCGCGCCTTCGCCATCGCGCACAATCATTTGCGCCAGTTCTTGCGCCAGCTCTAACACGGCGGCACGCAAGGGGGCGTAGTGCGGGTCGTCCTGACTTTGCACTTCAGGCAGGGTTGAGCGCCCGCTGGCCATCAAAATAAAACTGTCATTGGTCGAGGTGTCGCCGTCAATGGTAATGCTGTTGAACGACAAGTCTGCGGCTTCTTTCACCAGTTGGTTCAGCAGCGGTTGTGCTATGGCGGCATCGGTCGCCACATAGCCCAGCATAGTCGCCATATTCGGCTTGATCATGCCCGCGCCCTTGCTGATACCGGTCAGGGTAACCGTATGCCCGCCGATGACGACGCGACGCGAGGCGGCCTTGGGCTGTGTGTCGGTGGTCATAATGGCCTGCGCTGCATTCAGCCAGTTGTCTTCGCTGAGCTGTGCTATGGCCTGGGGCAGTCCGGCTTGCAGGCGTTCCAGCGGCAGCGGTTCCAGAATGACGCCCGTAGAAAACGGCAGCACTTGTTGTTCCGCTAGTTGCAGCAGACTGGCCAGCGCTTGACAAGTGGTACGGGCATTGACCAAACCACTGTCACCGGTGCCGGCGTTGGCGCAACCGGTGTTGACCACCAGCGCGCGTATCGGCTGACCACTAGCCAGATGTTCCTTGCATACCGTTACCGGGGCGGCGCAAAACCGGTTCAGGGTAAAGACCCCGGCCACGCGACTGCCTTCGGCCAGACGTATGACCAGCACATCTTTACGCCCGGGCTTGCGTATGCCCGCTTCGGCATGGCCGAGTTGAACCCCGGCAACGGGAAACAGTTGAGAGGCTTGGGGCAGGGGAAGATTGACGGCCATGATACCGGTGGGCTCCTAAGGGTCTGAAAAGGGTGGGCTAAATGTCGACATTATTGCTTAAAAGAACACGCGATCTGGGTTGATGTGCGTTGTGCTGAGCATCGGCACGCTTGCTTTTTAAAATTAGCCAGACTAGACTAACTCCACTATTTAAGGAGTTCACCGTGTCGGTTGTCAATATGTTGCAAGCCAAGTCCTCGCTGTCGCGTTTGGTCGAGGCCATTGAGCAGGGGCAAGAACACGAAATTATCATTGCGCGCAATGGTCGCCCTGCGGCCAAGCTGGTACCGGTAGATGCGGTACCAGCGGGTCAGCGCATTGGGCTTGCCAAGGGCAAGTTCGAGGTGCCGGATAGTATCGACACGCATAACGAGGAAGTCGCACGTCTGTTGATGGGCGTGGCTCAATCTTGAACCTGCTGCTGGATACCCACGTGGCTTTGTGGGCGATTACGGATAGCCCTAAGCTGACGCTAAAGGCGCGGGAACTTATTGCATCACCCCGAACTACCGTATGGATCAGCGTTGCCAGTGTCTGGGAAATCGCCATCAAACATGCGCTGGGCCGGGGCGATATGCCTGTTTCTGGTCAAGAGGCGGGACGTTATTTCCGCGAGTCCGGGTATCGTTTTTTGCCGATCGAGACCGAGCATGCTTTTGCCGTGCAAGACCTGGCGCTGCATCATCATGACCCGTTTGATCGCTTGCTCGTTGCCCAGGCATTGGTTGAACCCATGCGTCTGATGACCCACGATCCTATGGTTGCACGCTACAGCGATACCATCATCAAAATCTGAGTACCACTCTAACCCCTACAGTACAAACCTTGACATGGCTAAGGAAACCCCGTGAACTGGAATCAGGAAATCGTCAATAGTGTTATCTGGCTGACCCAAGCGTTTGCCATTACCAGTGCAGGTTTTGTGGTGGTGGCGTGGTTGCTCGCGCATTACACCCGCTGGGGGCGGCAATTCTGGCGTCTGGCCTGGCCGTATTTCACCCCAAAACGTAGCTGGAAGCCGTTATTGACGGTGGCCTTGGTGCTGCTGTTGGCGCTGTTCGCGGTACGTATGAATGTGCTGTTTTCGTTCTGGTCGAAAGATTTTTACGATGCGGTACAAGCGCTGGATGCTAGTAAGTTCTGGTTGTTCATGGGTTTATTTGGTGTTCTGGCTTCGATTCATGTGGTACGTGAACTATTCACCTACTATGTGCAACAGTCGTTTGAAATTCACTGGCGTACCTGGTTGAATGAAAAGTTGAGTAACGACTGGCTCGAACGCGGTGCTTATTATCGTGGTCAATTTGTGCCCGAGCCTACTGACAACCCGGACCAGCGTATTCAGGTCGATATTGCCAGTTTCGTCACTTTTTCCTTGAGTTTGTCGATTGGGGCGATACGTGCCCTGGTGTCACTGGTTGAATTCACCATTATTTTGTGGGCGCTGTCGGGGGCGCTGGCTTTATGGGGTGTTGAAATTCCGCGTGGCATGGTGTTTCTGGTCTACCTCTATGTGCTGGTCGCGACGGTGTTTGCTTTCAAAATTGGCCGCCCGCTGATTCAGTTGAATTTTTTGAATGAAAAGCTCGGGGCAGACTTTCGTTATGCCCTGATGCGCTTGCGCGAATATTCGGAAAACATTGCGTTTTATCGCGGTGAAAACGTCGAACGCAACACGCTGTTTTCACGCTTTCAGGCGCTGATCAAAAATATCTGGGCGATTGTCTTTCGTACCTTGAAATTCAACGGCTTCAACCTGACGGTGAGCCAGATTGCCGTCATCTTTCCCTGGCTGATTCAGGCGCCGCGATTTCTGGCCGGGCAGATCAAGCTGGGTGATGTGATGCAGACTGCACGCGCCTTCGGTGAAGTGGAAGAAGCCTTGTCGTTCTTCCGTATGTCGTATGACAATTTTGCCCAGTATCGCGCTGTACTGAACCGTTTGACCGGTTTCATGGAGGCGAACCAGCAGGCGCGTGACCTGCCCGTGGTGCAGACCCAGGAACAGCTTGCCGGCTTGTCCTTGCAGGGGGTGACAGTACAGCGCCCTGACGGTGCGCCCTTGCTGCAAGACCTGAATTTCAGTCTGGGAGCAGGCGAGAGTCTGCTGGTGAAAGGAGCCTCGGGCAGCGGAAAAACCACCTTGCTACGTACACTGGCCGGTTTGTGGCCTTACGCGGCCGGTGTGGTGGCACGGCCTGTGGGCGCACGCGCGCTGTTTTTGTCGCAAAAACCTTATTTGCCCCTGGGTAGTTTGCGTACTGCCGTTACTTACCCGGCCGAGCAGGCTGATGATGCCCTGGTGCAAACCGCCCTGCGCAAGGTACAGCTGGGGCATTTGCTTGGCCGGCTGGATGAAGAAGCCGACTGGTCGCGTATTTTGTCGCTGGGGGAGCAACAGCGTCTGGCGTTTGCGCGGTTGTTGATCAACCAGCCGCACATTGCTTTTCTGGATGAGGCTACTTCAGCAACAGATGAAGGTCTGGAGCACGCCCTGTACGAATTACTGCGCCACGAATTGCCGCAATGTACGCTCATTAGCGTTGGGCATCGCAGTACGCTGAACGGGTTTCACCAGCGCAAGCTGGAATTGCAGGGCGAGGGGCGTTGGGCTTTGAGCTGATTCATGCTGGCGCTGTGGCCAAAAATTTTTCTGTCAGCCTCACCCAGTAAGTCGCACCCAGCGGAATGAGAGCGTCGTTAAAGTCATAGCTCGGGTTGTGCAGCATGCACGGCCCAGCGCCGTGTCCCAGCGCGCGGTGGTCGCCCTCGCCATTACCTATAAAGGCGTAGCAACCCGGCCTCACTTGCAGCATGAAGGCAAAATCTTCTGCGCCCATGGTGGGCTCGCGGTCGCGTACCACCTGGTCTGCCCCGACTATTTCTTCCATCACGCGCGCGGCGAATTCGGTTTCATGCGCGTGGTTGATGGTGGGCGGGTAATTGCGCTGGAAATGAAATTGGATGCTGGCATTGAACGCCGCGGCGATATTTTCCGCGACACGCTGCATGCCGCTTTGCAGTTGATCGAGCGCCTCTAAACTAAAAGTTCTGACCGTGCCGCGCAGTGTGGCCTCGTTCGGAATGACGTTGTAAGCATCGCCAGCATGAATTTGCGTCACGCTGATGACTGCGGGCTCGACCGGCTTTTTTTCGCGGCTGATCAAGAGTTGCAAGCCTTGTGCGATCTGGCATGCGACCATGATCGGATCTACCCCCAGATGCGGCATGGCGGCGTGTGCGCCTTTACCAGTAATGACGATTTCAAATTCATTACTGCTGGCCATCATGGCGCCGGGGCGCACGCCGAAGCTGCCCACTGCCATACCGGGCCAATTGTGCAGGCCGAATACGGCATCGCAGGGAAATTGCTCGAACAGGCCATCGTCGATCATGCGTTGTGCGCCCGCCCCTCCTTCTTCCGCCGGCTGAAAAATAAGGTGCACGGTGCCGTCAAATTGCCGCGTTTCGGCCAGATAGCGCGCGGCAGCGAGCAGCATGGCGGTGTGACCATCATGACCGCAGGCGTGCATTTTGCCGTGATGCTTCGAGGTATGGGCGAAGGTGTTGTGTTCCTGTAGCGGCAGTGCGTCCATGTCAGCACGCAAGCCCACGCAGCGCGGCGAGGTGCCGTTTTTGATACGTCCGACCACCCCCGTACCGCCCAGCCCGCGATGCACTTCAATGCCCCAGTGCTTGAGTAAATGCGCTACCCGTTCGCTGGTTCGATGCTCCTCGAAGCGTAACTCGGGGTGCGCGTGCAGGTCGCGGCGTATGGCCTGCAATTCGGGCGTAAACTGCTGAATGCGTTCTATGAGCTTCATGGCGCGGTTCCTCGGGTCTGTGCTAGTCTCGCAGATTGTCTCATCCAGATTAAACATACCATGCTCGGCAAAATTTTATTCCGTTTACTCAACATTCCCGGTGCCCTGGCCTATGTCGCAGCGCATCGTCAGCGCAGCGAATGGGACCCCAGTGACGACATTGAACTGCGCCTGTATGCCCAGATAGCGCAAAACGACTTTTTACATTACGGCTATTTTGACCCGATTCCGGCGCAGGCCGAAGACATTAGCCTGAATGATGTACGTGCCGCCATGGACGCCTACGGCAATTTATTGGCCGGATTGGTGCCAGCGGGTCAGCGCGTACTCGACATTGGTTGCGGCATGGGTGGCTTGTTGAACAAGCTGCAAGCCAAAGGCTGTGACGCCCACGGGGTGACCCCGAATCAACCGCATGTCCAGCATATTCGCCAGCGTTACCCGCAAGTCACGGTGTATGAATCGCGCTTTGAAGAGGTGTCACCCGCCGCATTGGGACAGTTCGATGTTTTGATCAATGCCGAGTCATTTCAATATCTGGAGCTCGACCGCGCTCTGGCGCTGGGCAAGCAGTTATTGAAACCCGGTGGCCGCTGGTTCATCCTGGACTATTTTTGCCTGAATGACAACACCAAAAACAAGTCGGGGCATGTCATGGCGACGTATCGTCAGGCGCTACAGCGCCAAGGCTGGCGCATTGTCACCGAACGCGATTTGACCGAGAACATGCTGCCGACCCTGGCCTATGGTCATTTGCTGGCCGGGCGTCTCATGTTGCCTTTGGTGCGTCATACGGCAGACCGCTTTTTCCTGAAACACCCGTATTGGGCTTATGTCTTTGGCAACGATGTGCGCCAGAAACTGGCCGAAGTGAAACTGCACACGCTCGACCCGCAGGTTTTTCGCGCCGAGAAGCGTTATGTGCTGTTCGAGCTGGAGGCGGTTTGAGGCAGATTGACTACCCGCTCGGCTCCCCGGTCTAGCCCGCCATCGCTGCTTTGCCCTGGCTCAACCTCGCTTACTTTGACCCGCTGGCAATAGCCGCTGCGCGGCTTAGCGCCTGCGGGTACCCCAAAGTAAGCTTTCGGTTTCCGCCAGGACGCGATGGAAGGGCGGCGACCGGGGAGAAGCCGGGCGGGCATAAAGCAAGGCCGGGCACAGCCGGACAGGCATAAGGCAGCACCCGCCTTACGGCTCGTACACTTCCACTTCGTCTTTTTTCACCGGCTTGACCAGATCTTCGCGCTGGATGCCCAGCCACTTGGTCAGCGGTGCCATGACCAGCACCGAGGAATAAATGCCGAAGCAGATACCAATGGTCAAGGCCAAGGCAAAATAAAACAGCGTCGGGCCGCCGAACAGCAGCATGGTAATGACCATCATTTGCGTGGTGCCATGGGTGATGATGGTGCGGCTGATGGTAGAGGTGATGGCGTTGTCGATCACTTCATCAACACTGGCTTTGCGCATTTTTCGGAAGTTTTCGCGGATACGGTCGGCAATAATGACCGATTCGTTGACCGAATAACCTAAAACCGCCAGCACGCCCGCGAGTACGGCCAAAGAAAATTCCCACTGGAAAAACGCAAAAAAACCAAGAATGATGATGATGTCATGCAGGTTGGCAATAATCGCGGCGACGGCGAACTTCCATTCAAAACGCAAGGCCAGATAGATCATGATGCCGATAATGACCACCAGTAGCGCCAGCCCGCCATCGTGCAACAACTCTTCGCCAATCTGCGGCCCGACGAACTCGACGCGGCGCAATTCCACCTGGGGATCGGCTGCTTTCAAGGCTTGCAGCACCTGATCGCTCTGGGTATTGGTCGTGGCACCTTCGCGTAACGGCAGACGAATCATGACATCGCGCACGGTGCCAAAGGTTTGTACCTGGGCATCGGCATAGCCCAGTTGTTGCACTGTATTGCGCACTTTGGCCAGGTCTGCTGCTTGCGGATAACTGACTTCAACAAAAGTGCCGCCGGTAAATTCAATGGAAAAATGGAAGCCGCGGGTGGCAATGAAGAAAACCGCCAATACGAAAGTTAATGCGCTGATGATGTTGAAGACCAGCGCATGGCGCATGAACGGGATCGTCTTTTTGATACGAAAAAATTCCATGATGCGACCTTTAATTTAACGTGACGAAGCGCCGGACTGCCAGACGGTACCGATGGCGACTTTCTGCAATTTTTTCTGGCGTCCATAGACCAGGTTGGCGAGCGCACGGCTAACCATGATGGCGCTGAACATGGACGTCAAAATACCCAGGCAATGCACCACTGCAAAGCCGCGTACCGGACCAGAGCCAAAGATCAACAGAGCGACACCGGCAATCAGGGTAGTGATGTTGGAGTCGAGAATCGTTGCCCAGGCGCGGTCATAACCTTCGTGGATGGCTTGTTGCGGTGCTCTGCCAGCGCGTAATTCTTCGCGGATGCGTTCGTTGATGAGTACGTTGGCGTCAATCGCCATGCCCAGTGTCAGGGCAATAGCGGCAATACCGGGCAGGGTGAGGGTGGCTTGCAACAAGGACAGTGCCGCCACCAGCAGCATGACGTTGGCGGCCAGTGCCAGCACTGAGAACAGGCCAAACATGACGTAATAGGCGAGCATGAAAACGGCAATCAGGACAAAGCCCCAGAGTACCGAGTTAAAGCCTTTCGCGATATTGTCGGCACCCAGGCTCGGGCCGATGGTGCGTTCCTCGATAATGTCCATGGGCGCCGCCAGCGAGCCGGCGCGCAGCAGCAACGCCAGTTCATTGCTTTCCTGGGTACTCATGGTGCCGGAAATCTGGAACCGTGCCGACAGTTCATCCTGAATGACCGGGGCGGTCAGCACTTCGCCACGACCTTTTTCAATCAGCACTATGGCCATGCGTTTTTTCAGGTTTTCACGGGTGAAGTTGCGCATGATGGCGGCACCTTTGCCATCCACGGTCAGACTGACAATCGGTTCCTGGTTTCTGGAATCGAAACCGGGCTGGGCGTCTTGCAAGTTGTCGCCGGTCAGAATGACATCGCGCTTGAGCAGAATGGGGCGACCGTCGCGTTCGTTATACAGTTCGGTGCCAAAAGGTACCGTACCCGCCGCCAGCGCGGTTTGGGCTTCAACTGAGTCATCGACAGCGCGGAATTCGAGCGTGGCGGTTCGACCCAAAATCTTTTTCGCCTGGGCAACGTCTTGCACCCCGGGGAGCTGCACCACAATACGGTCAGCGCCCTGTTGTTGCACCACGGGTTCTGCTACGCCCAGTTCATTGACCCGGTTGTGCAGCGTGGTCATGTTTTGCTTGATGGCGTATTCCTGAGCCTGCAAGCGCGCGCTCTGGGTTAATGACAGCACCAGTTTGACTTCACCGGCGACATTGCCCGGCGCTTCTATGATTTGCAGGTCGGGGAAGCGGTCGCTGATGACATTACGCGCCTTGTTGCGGGTGGCGTCATCGCGAAAAGCGACTTCCACCGTATTGCCCTGGCGCGTAATGCCGGAATGACGCACATTTTGTTCGCGTAGTTGCAAGCGCAGATCCGATTGGGTCGCATCGAGCCGTTTGTTCAAGGCCTGCGCCATATCAACCTGCATTAAAAAATGCACACCACCGCGCAGGTCCAGACCCAGATACATGGGCAGAGCGCGAATTTTTTGCAGCCACGCTGGCGTATTGGTGATGAGATTCAAAGCCACTACATAGTCAGCATCGTCAGTCGTGGTGCCGTTCAGGGCACGACTCAGGGTGTCCTTGACCTTGTATTGGGTGTCAGTATCCGAAACCCGAACACGTACGGTGCCGCCGGTCTGGGTGCTGTCGAACAGAATACTGTTGCTCGGCAGTTTGGCCTGATCGAGAATTTGGCGTGCCCGATCGACCAGAACAGGCTCTACCCGCACGGTGGATTTACCTGAGGAGATTTGCACGGCCGGGCTTTGACCGAAGAAGTTGGGCGCGGTGTACAGGGCGCCCAGCAACAGCACCAGCCCAATCAGCAGATATTTCCAGAGCGGGTAGCGGTTCATTACAGTCCTTTAATGGTGCCTTTGGGCAGCAGCGTTTGTACCGCAGCGCGTTGGAACAGCATTTCCACTACCGCGCCATTTTGGCCTTCGGCCACTTCCAGCGTAATGTACTGGTCAGCTACTTTGGTGACCTTGCCTAAAACCCCACCCGCTGTAATGACTTCATCGCCTTTTTGCAGAGCATCGACCATGGCTCTGTGTTCTTTTTGCCGCTTCATTTGCGGCCGAATCATCAGAAAATAGAGCACGACAAACATCAAAATAATGGGCAGCAAGCCCATAAAGGTGGAAGCGCCTCCCTGGGCGGCCGGTGCGGCTTGGGCAAATGCGTCGGAAATCACGTGTAGCTCCTGAGGTATGAGACAACTGGAAAAGACAACTTGCGATTATAAAGCGGTCTGGCCGAACAGGTTTAAAGCCTGCTCGGCGGCATAACGGCCCTCGTCTGTGGGTATCACCCAAATTTCTACTCTGGAACCTTCGGCGTGCAGGGGCAGCGCCTGCCCTGGGGCGGCGTGGGCGTTGCGTTTCTGGTCAAGTTGTACCCCCAGATACCCCAGTGCCTGGCAAACATCGTGGCGCAACAGGGGGTCATGCTCCCCAATGCCGCCGGTAAACACCAGTACCTCCAGGCCTTGCAGGCAGGCGATCAAGGCGCCGCATTCGCGGATGACGCGGTGAGTGAACAGATCAATCGCCAGTTGAGCCTGAGGCGCGTTGGCAGCACGTAGCACCCGCATATCAGCCGACAGGCCTGATACCCCCAATAGCCCGCTTTGCTGGTAGAGCACGGTTTGCAACTGTTGCCAGTTCCAGCCTTGCTGCAGCAAATAAAGCAATACGCCGGGGTCGAGCGCACCGCTGCGCGTGCCCATCATGAGCCCGTCGAGCGCGGAAAAGCCCATGGTGGTGGCTTGGCTGCGCCCGTCGTAGGCGGCACACAAGCTGGCACCGCTACCCAGATGCGCCATGAGTACTTTGCCTTGTGCTTGCGTGCTTAAAGACTGCAAGCGCTGCATGATATAGGCATAAGACAAGCCGTGAAAGCCGTAACGGCGTATGCCCTGCTGCACCAGCGCCTCGGGCAGGGCAAAACGGGTTTCCAACTCGGGCAGGCCGGCATGAAAGGCGGTGTCAAAGCACGCCACTTGGGGCACTTGCGGAAAAATGTGCTGAAAGGCGCGAATGCCGGCCAGGTTATGCGGCTGGTGCAGCGGGGCCAGTGAATTGAGTGCCTCGAGTCGTTGCAATACCGTTTCATCGACCCGGGTGGCATGGGTGAAGTCAGGGCCGCCATGGACAACCCGATGCGCCACGGCGCGTAGTCGTAGTCCGGGTATTTGCTGTAATGCTTGAGCCAGTTGGTTCAGACTTGATTCGAATGCGCTACCCGGTTCTAATCCAGGCTTGAGGTTTTGCTGGTTTTCCTTGCGCAAGACTGCGCCCAGGCGCGTTCCCTGCACTTCGTACAGGGCAAATTTGAGCGAAGAGGAGCCGGTGTTGACCGCGAGCAGAGCGTCCATAGTGTCAGGGGCGGTGCTGGCGGTAATGGTGCGCCAGCAGTTTCATGAGCAAGGCCGAGGCAATGCGCGCGCGTGGTCCGTCGGCGCGACTGGTGAGGGCGATTGGCACCCGCGCCCCGAGTACCAGCCCGGCCCCGGACGCACCCGCCATATAGCGCAGTTGCTTGGCCAGCATATTGCCCGATTCCAGGTCGGGCACGACCAGAATATCGGCCTGCCCGGCAACCACCGAGCGCAGACCTTTAATGCGCGCCGCTTCAGGCGATATGGCGTTATCGAAAGCCAGCGGGCCGTCAAGCTGCCCGCCATGAATCTGACCGCGCTCGGCCATTTTGCACAAGGCAGCCGCGTCCAGCGTTGAGGTCAGTGCCGGGTTGATGGTTTCGACTGCTGACAAAATCGCGACCTTGGGGCTGTCTAGGCCAAAAATACGTACGGCATCAATCGCGTTTTGCACGATGTCAGCTTTTTCCAGCAACTGCGGGTGAATATTGAGTGCGGCATCGGTAATGAACAGGGGCTTGTCGTACATCGGCACATCAAAACGAAACAGATGCGACATGCGCCGCTTGGTACGCAGTGGCGTTTGTGTCAGTATCGCCTGCATCAATTCGTCGGTATGCAGACTGCCTTTCATCAGGCTTTCGGCTTGACCGCTGGCGGTATATTCAGCCGCCATTTGTGCTGAGGCATGGCTATGCGGGGTGTCAATCAAAGTCCAGCGGCTCAGGTCGAGTTTGAGTTGCTCGGCAAGGCCGCGCAAGCGTGCTTCGGGTGCAAAAAACACCGGGGTAATCAGACCCAGTTGTGCCGCTTCGAGCGCGCCGCGCAACGAGTCTTCATCACACGCATGAACCACCGCACATGACACCGGGCTCAAGTCCTGGCCTTGATCGAGCAGGTCTTGTAGCCGTCGCTCGGGCTCAAACACGCGCACACTGGGGGCTTCATGCCGTGGCAGGCGCAGTTTTTGTGTCGGCGCCAGTACATGCGCTATGCCCTCAACCACGGTGATCTGTTCCTGGTTGACGATGCTGCAAGCCAGGGTAATGCGTTGTTGATCGGCGGCTTTTTCCTGCACACACACGCGCACGGTCAAGGTGTCGCCGATGCGTACCGGGTGCCGGAACTGCATGGATTGATCGATATAAATGGTACCCGGCCCCGGAAACACGGTGCCGAGTACGGTAGAAATGAGCGCGCCACACCACATGCCATGACCAATGACGCCGTGAAACAGGGTATGACTGGCGTAGTGTGGGTCGAGGTGTGCCGGGTTGGTATCACCTGAGACTGCCGCAAACGCGGCAATGTCCTGCTGCGTCAGGGTGCGAACGATTTGCGCCGACTGACCAATCTTCAGTTCGTCTTAG
>DHLX01000016.1:0-38521 GCA_002405475.1 Burkholderiales bacterium UBA4657
AGCTTTGTGCGCATCGCGATCCACTACCACAGATTCGATATCATTTCTTAAAGACGCCACCGCCTGTTCGAGATCGGCACCAAGCCGAGCATTTTTCGTATCATCCCGATCAAATATTGATTGTGCTACTGTAATTTCCGACCGCAGTCGCTTTTTGACTTGATCCAACACCATCGAGTGTTTTTCACGAATATCTCCTTCCGAAGGTCGCGCAAGTCGAAAGGCAATGTATTGCTTGTCAAAAATCAGGTCATAGGGAACCAGATAGTTCTGCAAATAGAACGTCAGTGCATGGTGCCTCTCATCTGTATCCTCAACTGGAACGATCGTTTCATATGCAGCCCGACCTAACAGATAAACTGGCTTCCCCCAAAGCAGCGCTTCAAAACCCATACTTGAATTGATCGTCAGAATGGATTTGCAATCAAACAGAAATTGCGTACCTGTGCTGCGCTCAACACCGCCCTTCTCACTCTTAACAGAAAAGAGAGAACCAGGATGCGCCTTGTAGGCAATCTTCTTCCCTGTGAAGTTATTTCGTGCATATACGATCAGCGCTTGATTGGAAAACCCATTGCTGGAAGCAATAAGATTTGTATCGTCTTCTATCTGTAAGGCAACACCCACGTCAAACTGCGGCTGCCTTTCCAGCGCCTCTTCTTCGGCCCAGCTTCCATCCAACACCGAAGAACGAATTTCTGAAAATGTTTCTCGCTTTCTGGGCTCTGCTACTTGGCGGTAATTGCGGTAACGAGCAGGAAACTCGGAATGCTCATTCAATCCTTGAAAGTCAAAATAGGCCAAATCAACATAACCCGGCGATCTCAACGGGCCCAGTTCAAAATATATTGCAGGAATACCTTTTTCTCGCGCCGCCCTAGCGAGTGAAGGGCAGTTAACCGGCGAAAGGACGGCATCTATTTTTCCATTATTCCCAAGATTTTGAAGTTCATTGGAGTAATACGAAATGAGTTCAGGCACCTCTTTAGATAAGACTGTATTGAATGCTTGTACTGGGTTACTCCCAGAGGACACCAGCAGCCTGTCGAAAATTGGATCTGGCATTGATGAGTATGAGACTTGCGACAACTCTTCTTTCGAAGGGATCTCATACTTTAATTTACGCATCGCGTTCTCATCGAACTCCCAGCGCGCTACAAGCCTGTAATCATCCGGGTTGGCCAGGTAGTCAGAATGTATAAAAAAATGCCTGTCGCCATGAGTAGACGACAAGAACTTATAGAACATCCATAAATACGGTGCTCGTTCGCCACGAAATGGGAACTGAGGCAGGTTGATGACAATCATTGGGTAATCCCCCTGACAACGCCCTCAAGCCACAACAACTCGTCGCGCATGAATTTCGTCTGTTTATTGGTTCTTCTGCCTCCAAGCGCCTTCCTCAGCAAGGCCTGATCCAGAACATCCTTAGGGATACCATTTTTCTTCTTCTTGAGAAAAACATAGTACGGATCTGCAAACTTCAAATCGCCCAGACGAAAATGGTATCTGGAGGAATGAATCAACTCGTCCGTACTGACTGAGCCATTTGCTAATTCAATGGAGTAGCCATTCGGAACGACTTCATACTCACCGAAGTTCCCTAGTTGAGCCCTGATCTTTTCCGTATTCAAGGACGAGGAAACAGCAAGATCGATATCCGCAGGCAAGCGGATGCCAAATACACCGAAAACGGCACTGCCTACGATACAAACATCTTTCTTCGACACGCCGAGATGATCAAGAGACTGCCTCAGCCCTTCGATCGAGCGACAGAGCGCAGGATCACTTGATACCTGATTGAAGCGATACCCGCGATAGAACCGAATACTGCTCGTGGAATAAAGCAGGGACAGCATGCGCTGCTTTTCGATTTCACTGGTGGGCGCATGCAGGGTCAGGAATAACTCCTGGCGAATCCTGCCATTAAATTCTCCTCGAATCTCGCGTTTTATCTCTGACAAACAATGCAAGAAATCGCGCTCAGGCCCTACGGAATCGGGCAATGGTTCAACTTGAATCGCCAACAATCGCGTTGAAAAACTGCCATGAATGATGGCCTTGCGCCGGATGTTGTCGTTACTTTTAGGCTCGACACCATAGAGTTCGTGCACAAACCGATAAAAACCATCGAAGTTGCCACGAAAATCCAATAATTGAACAGTGGCAAGCTTGAGCCCCCTTTGCTCCAGCACAGAAATAATCTCAGGCCAGCAATCTTCTGTGACGCCCCAGAGCAAGATAGGCGCAGCGTTTTTATGAGAACGTGCGTATTCTTCCAAAAGAAACAGGTACTCTTTTCGGTTGAAGTGGCTTAGAAACCACTTTGCGTCCCATATTCCCCCACCGCTGCTGCGCACCACCGGTATTGCGTTCAACCCGAGTGATAAGGCCGCTGCAAGACGATGGGCACCGTTGACTAATAGCAACTCCCCTGAAATAGCGATAGCACGATCTTCACGAAACCCGTTATCTGCCATCGAGCGATACAACGCCATTGCTTCGCGCTCATAGTCATCTATGCACGTCTTGGCTATGTGGTGTTCAGCCCGATTAAGGTCCGGCGGCTCAATACCCCCCGTCCTTTGCAGGATGTGCTTGCGGTAGAGTGAAACTATTAAACCTGCGTCTCGCGTGCGCCCTCCCCCAATCACATCAAAGTAGAGTTTCTTCAGAAAGACATCAAGTCTATTGATTGACAACAAGGATTCAGGTCTTTTGTATTCCATCACAGGGCTCGATATTCAATAGATGTATAAGCCTGACCCACCTGAAAAACCGCCGAAGTCACCAGAATTTTTCTCACCCCCCAACGCTGGTCGAGATCGGTTCGTTCACCATCGTCCTTTACTAATCCGATATTCAGGAAGTACTCGCCAGCAACAATATTCAATTGAAATGAGGCCTCAATGCAATTATTTCCCTTTTGCAAACGTAGTGGATAGCCAGAAAACTGATTGTTTCCTCCGATAACACGCACGCCCTGTGAGTTGCGCAAACCAAATCCGATAATGACATCTTGAATCTCAGTTTCCGCAATAATCAAGAGGCGCATCTTCACCTTTTCACCGGACAAAAAACACTCATCGCCAGCCTCAGACTCGCCGAGCAGATCAACTTCACTTATAACTGCCTCCTGCGTACCCAAAGACTCCGGCAGATACTCAGACGAGCAGTAGTATTTTTTGAGCGGGTTCCGTACGCCTTTTTTATAAATCTTTTCTTTTTGGTCATTAATTTTTAGCAAGCGCTCATAGGTCCGCATTGAATCAAATACAGATTCGGCGGGCAGCTTCTTGCCTTTATCAAGAATATGAACCCCACTACATAGTCGCCCAATGGACCCCAAGTCGTGACTTACAAATAGCACGGTTGTACCGATTTCTTGCAGACTTTTCAGTCGATCCATGCACTTGAGCTGAAAAGCCCCGTCACCCACGGCCAAGGCTTCATCAACGACGAGAATGTCTGGCTTCACATGTACAGTCACTGAAAATGCAAGCCGAACCACCATCCCGCTGGAGTATGTTTTGACTGGTTGCCCTACGAACTCACCCAACTCGGAAAAGTCGATAATCTCCTCTAGTGATTGATCAATTTCTTTCTTAGATAGTCCGAGAATTGAGGCGTTGAGGTAGATATTTTCGAGTCCCGTAAATTCAGGATTGAATCCAGAGCCCAACTCGAGCAGGGCTGCAATACGACCTTTTGTTTCAATGGTCCCACTGGTCGGACTTAGCGTCCCACAAATCATTTGCAGCAGCGTGGATTTTCCACTGCCGTTGCGGCCGATGATGCCGACGGTTTCGCCTTTCTTGACCTCGAACGATACATCCTTAAGTGCCCAGAATTCGCGGTAATACTGCTTGGGCGGCATGCCGGCAAGGCGCCGCAGGCGTGGCAGCACGAACTGCTTGAGCCTGTCACGGGGTTGGTCGTAGATCTGGTAGCACTTGCTCAGGTTCTCGACTTTGATGGCGATTTCAGAGGACATTGGCAAACCCCTTACGCGTCTTCTGGAACCAGGCGAAGCATAGCCAGGCAATGCCCAAAGTTACCCCCCAGTAAATCGCCAGCATGAGAAAGTCCGGCGTCTTGCCCCAGAACAGTACGTCGCGTGTTTGTTCGACCACGGTGGTCAGCGGATTGAGATAGAGGATGTAGCGGTAGTCCTCAGGAAACGCGGTGGCAGGGTAGAAGATGGGGCTGAGGAACATCAAGGTGGTTGTCAGCAGCCCGATAAACTGCGAGACGTCGCGCAGGAAAACGCCGAGCGATGCCAGGGCCCAGCTCAAGCCCATGAGGAACAGGCAGAACGGCAGCAACACCAGCGGCAGATAGAACACGGTGAGGTGCGGAATGCCGAGGAAGAGGGTGTAGGCAATCAGCCAGACCCCGAGGCTGATGAGGGTGTGAAACAGCGCCGACAGCAAGCCGACGAAGGGAAGAATCTCCAGCGGGAAAACGACCTTTTTCACGTAGTTGGTGTTCGAGAGGATCAAACCCGGCGCCCGGTTGATGCACTCGGCAAACAGGTTGAAGACGAGCAAGCCGGCGAAGAGCACCAGCGCAAACTCGGTTTTCGATCCGCCGCCACCGCCCCAGCGCGCCTGAAAGATGACGCTGAAGACGAAGGTGAAGACTGCGAGCATGAAGAGCGGGTTGAAGAACGACCACAGCAGGCCCAGGAAGGAGCCGCGGTAACGCCCCAGCACTTCGCGCTTGGCGGAGGCCTTGACGAGTTCGCGGTTGCGCCAGAGGCTGGCGAACATTTCTATTGGCGTTGCAGGAAAGTGACGCATCAGGCAAACACCTCCGCCTCGATGAATGGCTTGCCCTGGGCGTCTTTTGCCGAGAGGATGGGCTGGATGCCTGCGGGCCATTGAATGGCGAGTGTCGCGTCGTTCCAGAGAATGCAGCGCTCATGGGCGGGCGCGTAGTAATCCGTGGTTTTGTAAAGGAACTCGGCGGTATCGCTCAGCACCACAAAACCATGCGCAAAGCCTTCCGGGACCCAGAGCTGGCGCTTGTTTTCCGCGGAGAGGATTTCGCCCACCCACTGGCCGAAGGTTTTGCTGTTCTTGCGCAAGTCGACCGCCACATCGAAGACTTCACCCTGCACCACGCGCACGAGTTTGCCTTGGGGCTGCTGAATCTGATAGTGCAGGCCGCGCAGGACGTTTTTGGCGCTGCGGCTGTGATTGTCCTGCACGAACTGCACGGATTTGCCGATGGCTTCTTCAAATTGCGCCTGGTTGAAGCTTTCGAAAAAGAGGCCGCGTTCGTCGCCGAACACTTTGGGTTCGATGAGGATGACATCGGGGATGGCAAGTGGTATGGCCTTCATCAGAATACGTTTTCCTTGAGGATTCGCAGCAGATACTGGCCATAGCCATTTTTGATTAATGGCTGAGCTAGTACTTCGAGTTGCGCTGGGCTGATCCAGCCTTGGCGAAAAGCAATTTCTTCGGGGCAGGCGACCTTGAGACCCTGGCGGTTTTCCAGGGTAGCAATAAACTGGCTTGCTTCAAGTAGAGATTCGTGCGTGCCCGTGTCGAGCCAGGCGTAGCCCCGGCCCATGATCTCCACGCTAAGCTGACCCTGTTCCAGATACAGTCGGTTCAGATCGGTAATTTCCAGTTCGCCACGAGCCGATGGCTTAAGCACTTTGGCTAGCTCAACAACCTGCTGGTCGTAGAAATAAAGTCCGGTCACGGCATAGTTGGACTTGGGTTGCTGGGGTTTTTCTTCAATGGATAGCACTTTGCCCTGGCTGTCGAACTCGGCAACACCGTAGCGCTCGGGGTCATGCACATGATAGGCAAACACGCTGGCACCTACGGTGCGCACCGTAGCATTGGCTAACAGATAATGGAAGTCATGACCGTAGAAGATGTTGTCACCTAGCACAAGGGCGCTGCAGGCGTTGCCAATAAAGTGCTCGCCTATGATGAAGGCTTGCGCCAAGCCATCGGGACTGGGTTGTATGGCATAGCTCAGATTTAGCCCCCAAGTTCTTCCGTCGCCGAGTAGCTGCTCGAAGCGGGGAGTGTCTTGCGGGGTACTGATGATGAGAATATCGCGCAGACCCGCCAGCATGAGGGTGCTGAGCGGGTAGTAGATCATTGGCTTGTCATAAATGGGCAGCAGTTGCTTGGAAACTGACTTGGTAACCGGGTAGAGCCGGGTACCCGAGCCCCCCGCCAGAATAATACCTTTACGTAGCGATTTATTCATTGTTGCAGTAATTGATCCAGAACATAGTCAATGCCTTCGTGCCAGTCAGGCAGATTCAAGCCGAAGGTCTGACATAGCTTTTGTGTGTCAAGCCGCGAATTAGCAGGGCGCCGGGCAGTTGTGGGGTAGTCGCGAGTACTGACAGCGCGAATGGCATCAGGGGCGACTGTCACAGGCAGACCTGTAGACCGAGCTTTTTCTATTATATAGCAGGCATATTCGTGCCAATGAGTTACACCACTTGCGGTCAGGTGATACAGTCCATAAGGAAACATTTCTGACGCTGAGCCGGTGGCGCTTTGGCGAATGATATGGGCGCTGATGTCGGCTAGCAAGGCCGCAGAAGTAGGGGCGCCAAACTGGTCACAGACTATTTTCAGTTCGGTGCGCTCACTTGCCAGACGCAGCATGGTTTTGGCAAAGTTGCCGCCATGTGCGCCGACTACCCAACTGGTGCGAAAAATGACATGGCGTGCGCCCGAAGCCTGTAATGCCTGTTCCCCGGCCAGTTTGGTGGCGCCGTAAACACTTTGCGGGTTGGGTGTGTCAGATTCCAGGTAGGGACCCTGTTTCGTGCCATCAAATACATAATCGGTGGAATAGTGGACAACCAAAGCACTCAGCGCTGCCGCAGCCTGACCCAGTATGCCCGGTGCCACTGCATTGATGGCGTGTGCCAGTGCAATTTCTGTTTCTGCCTTGTCAACGGCGGTATAAGCCGCGGGGTTGACGATAACGTTGGGCTGTACACGCTGTATCAGTGCACGGATGGCTGCGGAGTCGGCGAGGTCGCAGTCAGCAAAATCGACAGCTGTAACCTTGCCCAAGGGAGCAAGAGCCCGGCGTAGCTCGAACCCAAGCTGACCATTTTTACCAGTTAACAGTATGTTCATGTTAGCGCCCTTCATATTGTTTCGCCACCCACTCGCGGTAAGCGCCGCTTTGTACATGCTGTACCCACCCGGCGTTGTCCAGATACCACTGCACGGTTTTGCGAATACCACTCTCAAAAGTTTCAGCGGGTTTCCAGCCTAGCTCGCGTTCTATTTTGCGTGCGTCTATGGCGTAGCGCCGGTCATGGCCGGGGCGGTCTTGTACATGGGTGATCTGGGTCTTGTAACTGCTGCTATCAGGCTTCGGGCGTAGTTCGTCGAGCAGTTCGCAGACCCGATGCACGATTTCCAGGTTGGGCTTTTCGTTCCAGCCGCCTATGTTGTATGTCTGGCCGGAACGCCCGGCCTCAAGTACACGCCGAATGGCGCTGCAGTGGTCTTTGACATAAAGCCAGTCGCGCACCTGCATGCCGTCGCCGTAAACCGGCAGTGGCTTGCCGGCCAGTGCGTTGATAATCATGAGCGGAATGAGCTTTTCAGGAAAGTGGTACGGCCCGTAGTTGTTGCTGCAATTCGTGGTAAGCACCGGCAAACCATAAGTATGATGCCAGGCGCGTACCAGGTGGTCTGAGGCTGCTTTACTGGCAGCATACGGACTGTTGGGCTGGAAAGCGTGGCTTTCGGCAAAAGCGGGCTCGTCTGCTGCCAGCGTGCCATAAACCTCGTCGGTGCTGACATGCAGGAATCGGAAACTGGACTTTTCACTTTCGGCTAAATCGTTCCAGTAGGTACGTACCGCTTCCAGCAGGCGAAAGGTGCCGACGATATTAGTCTGGATGAAATCTTCCGGGCCGTGGATGGAGCGGTCTACATGGCTTTCGGCCGCGAAGTGCAACACGGCACGCGGGCGATGCTGAAGCAGTAGTCGCTCAACCAGGGTGCGGTCACCCAGGTCGCCATGGACAAAGACATGACGCGCATCACCTTGCAGGCTGCTCAGGTTTTCCAGGTTGCCGGCATAGGTGAGTTTGTCGAGGTTGATGACGGCTTCATCGCTCAGCGAGAGCCAGTCCAGCACAAAATTGCTGCCAATAAAGCCTGCGCCGCCGGTGACTAAAATCATACGCTGCTCACGCGACCGTACTGGTCAGAAAAGCGCACAATGTCATCTTCGCCGACATAATCGCCACATTGCACTTCAATCATGACCAGTGGCAATTTCCCCGGGTTTTCGAGGCGGTGTTTTTCGCCGATGGGAATATAGGTCGATTCATTCGGCGCAACAAAAAATTCCTTGTCGCCGCAGGTGACGCGCGCCGTGCCAGAAACCACGACCCAGTGTTCGCTGCGATGATGATGCATTTGCAGCGACAGTTTGCCGCCGGGTTTGACAACAATACGCTTGATCTTGAACTGCTCACCTTCGAGTAGTACGGTATAGCTGCCCCACGGGCGCTCGGTGGTCACGTGTTCGCTCACCAGAGCATCACCACTGCTTTTGAGCAGGGTCACTATGTCCTTGACACGCTGACTGGCATCTTTATGTGCGACCAGCACGGCATCTTCGGTGTCGATGACGACCAGGTTATCGACACCGATGGCCGCTACCAGACGGCCACTGGACTGGACATAAGTGCGCGTCGAGTCGAGTAGTACGCCGCGCCCTTGCACGGCATTTCCATCGGCATCGGTGGGTACAGCCTCGGACAGCGCCTTCCAGCTGCCAATATCGCTCCAGCCCATCTGGCACGGAATAACGCTGATGTTGTCGGCTTTTTCCATAATGGCGTAGTCAATCGAGTTCGCTGGTACTTGTGCAAACAACGACGCATCGAGCATTAGCGGCTGAATTTCGGCACGGTTGTGCGCCAGCACCGCACGACACGCCTGCAAGGTATCGGGGGCATACTGCTCGAAGGCGCGCACAATGGTGCCCGCAGTAAAGCAGAACATGCCGCTGTTCCAGACATGACGGCCCGATTTCAGGTAGTCCTCGGCCTGAGCCCGGGGCGGCTTTTCAATGAAACGTACTACCTGTCGTGCGCCTGAGTCACCCAGTGCCGCGCCCATTTCAATATAGCCAAAGCCGGTTTCTGCGGCGCTGGGGGTAATGCCGAACAAGGCCAGACGACCGGCCTGCGCCTGTTCAATGGCCAGTGTGCTGACCCGGATGAACTCGGGTTCGTTGTCGATTAAATGGTCAGCCGGTAAAACGAGCAGTACTGCCTCAGCGCCATAGTGTTGTTGTGCCCAGAGTGCTGCCAGCGCCACCGCAGGTGCGGTATTGCGCCCCTCGGGTTCAAGCAGGAAATTCACCGCCAGCCCCAGCCCGGAGACTTCTTCTGCCACTTTGTAGCTGTACTGAATATTGGTGATGATCAGCGCTTCTTTGACGCCCGGCACCTGCGCCGCGCGCTTGAAGGTGTTTTGCAATAAGCTCTCGTTGCCGCGCACCTGCATAAAGGGCTTGGGCATGCTTTCTCTGGAAACGGGCCACAAGCGGGTGCCGGCACCGCCGCAGAGTATGACGGGAATAATAGGGCTCATGAAAGTATCGTCGGGCAGGTAAACTAGCGAAAGCAAAAACTGAATTGTCACATAAAGGGAGCAGGGATTGATTGCAGGCTCGATTTTCAAAGCTTATGATATTCGCGGTGTGGTCGATAAAACCTTGACGCTGGACGCAGTACGCCAGATTGGCCAGGCCATTGCCACGCTGGCGCGTGAGCGTGGTGACCGTCAGGCCGTGGTGGGGCGCGATGGACGTTTGTCCGGGCCGGGCTTGCTGGCCGCGCTGGCACAAGGCCTGCAGGCGGGCGGGCTCGATGTGATTGACCTGGGCGAAGTCGCCACCCCCATGGTCTATTTTGCGGTTCATGAATTGAAGACCGGCACCGGGGTCATGGTGACCGGCTCGCATAATCCGCCTGAGTACAACGGCCTGAAAATGGTGGTCGGCAACGAGGCCATTTATGGTGCCACCATTCAGGCATTGCGCCAGCGCATAGAAAGCGGCCAGTTAGCGCAAGGCACGGGCAGTTATCGTCAGGAAAATATTGCCGAGCGCTATTTGCAGCGCATAATCGGCGACGTCAAACTGGCGCGCCCCATGAAACTGGCCATTGATTGTGGCAATGGTGTGCCGGGTGCTTATGCCCCGGCTTTATTTCGCGCTTTGGGTTGTGAAGTCACCGAACTGTTTTGTGAGGTGGATGGCCGTTTTCCGAATCATCACCCCGACCCGGCGCAGCTGGAAAACCTGCAGGACTTGATGCGCTGTCTGCGCGAGACCGATAACGAATTGGGCTTTGCCTTTGATGGCGATGGCGACCGTCTGGGCGTCGTGACCAAAGATGGGCAAGTGATTTTTCCGGATCGGCAAATGATGTTGTTCGCACGCGATGTATTGTCGCGCCAGCCCGGTGCCAAGATTATTTACGACGTCAAATGTTCGCGCTTGCTGGGTGATGATATTCGCCGTTCTGGCGGACGTGCGCTGATGTGGAAGACCGGGCATTCACTGGTCAAGGCCAAGCTGAAAGAAACCGGCGCGCCACTGGCGGGAGAAATGAGTGGCCATATTTTTTTCAAGGAACGCTGGTATGGTTTCGATGATGGTCTGTATGCGGGTGCGCGCCTGCTTGAAATAGTGTCACGTGCGCCCGATGCCAATGCAGTCTTGAACGCCTTGCCCAACTCTGCGGCGACACCGGAACTGCACCTGCATTGCGCCGAAGGTGAAAATCACGCCTTAATCGAACGCTTGCAGCGCGAAGTGGTTTTCCCGCAAGCCCGGGAAGTCGTCACGATTGACGGCGTACGCGCTGAATATGCCGATGGTTTTGGCTTGGCGCGCGCCTCGAACACCACGCCGGTAGTGGTGTTGCGCTTCGAGGCCGACCATGCCCAGGCACTGGCACGCATACAACAGGAATTCAAACACGCGCTGCTCAGGCTCAAGCCTGATGCCGCCTTGCCTTTTTAGAGCCAGGACGTGCGCATCTTACTGGTCAAAATGAGTTCCATGGGCGATGTCGTGCATAACCTGCCGCTGGTAGCCGATATTTTGCACGCCCATCCCGAGGCGCAGATTGACTGGGTGGTGGAAGAGGCTTATGCCGACCTGGTGCGTTTGCACCCTGGGGTACGGCGCGTGCTGCCGATTGCACTACGCCGCTGGCGCAGGCAGCTTTTCCAGCCGGGCACGCTGCGTGAAATGCGCACTTTCTGGCGCGAGTTACGTAGCCAGTCTTACGATGCCATTCTGGACACGCAAAGTCTGTTGAAAAGCGCGCTGGTGTGCCGTGCCGCGCGAGGCTTGCGCGTTGGTTATGTGGCCGCTGCATGCAAGGAACCCATCGCGGCCTGCTGCTATCAAAAGCGTTTGCCCTACCCGCCCGTCAAAGCGGTACATGCGGTACAACGCTACCGTGACCTGGCCGCCTGGGCGCTGGGCTACCGCATCAATACACCGCCGCATTATGGGTTGCGTCGTCCTGAGTTATCGGTCACCCCTGGCTGGCGTCCGAGCGCAACACGCTATGCCGTGCTGGTGCATTCGACCGCCCGCGCCAGCAAATTGTGGAGCGAGCAGAATTGGCAAGCGCTGATCAGTGCCTTGCACGATCAAGGTCTGAGTGCAGTACTGGCCTGGGGCAATGAAGCAGAACGGGAGCGTGCCCAGCGTCTGGCGCAATACTCGGCGCTGGCGCAGGTCGTACCACAAAAACTCGACCTGTTGCACTGGGCGCAGATACTGTCACACGCACAAGTGGTCATTGGTCTCGACACCGGCCTGACTTACCTTGCCGCCGCCACCGGGGTTCCGGTCGTCGCCTTGTATTGCGATACTGCCCCGGAACAAGCCGGGGTAGAGGTGGATACCCCGCATTACAACCTGGGTGACATCGGCCAGCCGCCGTCCAGCGCCAGTGTGCTGGCAGCGGTACAGCAGTGTCTGACGCTGGCGACATGAAACACCGCACCTATACCCTGCTATTGTGGCTATGCCTGCCCTGGTTGTTGCTGCGCCTGCGCTGGCGCGCCCGTACCGAGCCGGCGTACCGAGCCCACTGGGGCGAGCGCTTTGGGCGCTATGCCAAACATTTGGTGGGCGATGTGGTGTGGATGCACGCCGTGTCGGTGGGCGAAACCCGGGGTGCTGAACCTTTGATACGGGCTTTGCTGGCGCAAGGCCGGCACCTGGTCTTGACCCATATGACCCCCGGCGGGCGCGCTGCAGCACGACAACTGTTTGCCGATGACATTGAACAAGGCCGGCTTGTAAGTGTGTACTTACCCTACGACTATGCTTTTGCTGTACGGCGTTTTTTGCGCCATTTTCGGCCACGCCTGGGGCTCATCATGGAAACCGAAGTCTGGCCAACCTTGCTGCGCGAGTGCCAGCGCCGTGGGCTGCCGGTGGTGTTGGCGAATGCGCGCCTGTCGCAAAAAAGTGCCGCGCGTGGCCGCCGTTTGGGTGCGGTGATGCAGCAAAGTGCCGCGCGCTTGAGTCTGGTTCTGGCCCAGACCCAGGCTGATGCCGAGCGCCTGAAAACCCTGGGGGCACGGCGCGTGGTCGTCACCGGCAACCTGAAATTTGACGTCAGCGTTAAGGCCGAAGCGCAGGCGCTGGGGCTACGCTGGCGTCAGCAGATAGGCCAACGACCGGTGTTGCTGCTGGCTTCAACCCGCGAAGCACAAGGACAGCAGGAAGAAGAATTATGGTTGCAGGCGCTGCAAAACCGCGACTGGCCGCAGGACTTGTTGCTGGTACTGGTACCGCGTCACCCGCAGCGCTTTCAAGCCGTGGCCGAGCTGACGCAACGCTATGGCTGGCCGACGCAGCGCCGTAGCAGTGGCGAAACTATTGCACCCCAAACGCGACTCTGGTTCGGCGATTCCATGGGTGAACTGGGCGCGTATTACACCCTGGCCGATCTGGCTTTTGTCGGCGGTAGTCTGGTGCCTTTGGGTGGGCAAAATCTGATCGAGGCCTGCGCCTATGGCTGCCCGGTATTGATGGGGCGCAGCACCTACAATTTTTCGCAAGCGGTCGAAGACGCGGTACAAGCCCAGGCCGCGCGTCTGATTGACAGCGCCGAACAAGGTGCCGGGCTGGCTTTGCAATTACTGGCGGCGCCAGGCGAATTGCTGCAAATGCGTAACGCGGCAGAACAGTTTTGCCACTTGCACCGGGGCGCAACCGCACGTACTTTAGAAACTCTGGAACGCGAGCGTTTAACGCTGCAGTAGCGCGTCAATGGCTTGCAAGTCGGGTTCTTCCCAAAAGAGCGGAAATAAAATCTGTTTCACGTTTTGTGCCGCGATTCAGTTGCCGAGAGTAACCGAGCGGTAGATAATTGCCTTTTGTGAGGATTTTTTTGTGCGCCCGTCTGTTGTGCTTGACTTGAAACGCGCTGCTGTGCGCGAGCTTGTGGGTCGATTTCAAACGACAAACCCGCGCGTTTTCGGCTCGGTGCTGTACGGCACCGACCAGGACGGCAGCGACCTAGACCTGCTGGTCGATGCCCTTCCCGGAGCAACGCTGTTCGACTTGGGTGGCCTTCAAGACGAACTGGAAGCATTGCTGGGATTTCGTGTTGATGTCCTGACGCCAGGCGACCTACCGCATAAGTTTCGAGCAAAAGTGCTGGCAGAAGCAAGACCAATATGAGCCAGAACCGTCTTCCTGATTATCTCGACCACATTCAACAGGCCGCAACCGATGCCTGCAGCTTCGTTGACGGGATGACGAGAGACGATTTTCTGAACGATAAACGAACTCAGCAGGCAGTTATCATGAGCCTGATCGTTGTTGGTGAAGCTGCAACGAAGATAATGGATGGCTATCCCGACTTTATTCAAGCGTACCCTGGAGTACCGTGGCGCTACATGAGGGGGATGCGTAATCGAATGGCGCACGGCTACTTTGACATCGACCTTAATGTTGTATGGGACACTGTTCAGACAGCACTACCGGAGTTGCTTAAGCAACTGCCTGATGGGCTACGGGGCGAACACGGTTGAGACGATCTGAGCTGAAAAAGCATTGAAGCCGTTACGTACTGCACCAAAATTCTTGGAAAGCCACATGAAATCTGGATTTTCGTGAATACGTCCTAACCTATAACAGCACGTGGTTACTCTGAATACGTTTAACGCTGCAGTAGCGCGTCAATGGCTTGCAAGTCGGGTTCTTCCAGCGCACCGGTAGCGGCCTTCAGGCGCAGGCTGGCCAGCAAGGTGTCGTAACGCGCCTTCGATAAATCGCGCCGGGTCTGAAACAGCTGTTGCTGCGCGTTCAACACATCGACGTTGACACGAACCCCGACCCGGTAACCCAGCAGGGTGGAGTCAAGCGAGGTCTGGCTCGATACTTCGGCCGCTTCCAGTGCCCGGACCTGGGCCAGACCGCTGGTGACGCCGGTGAATGACTGGCGCGCACTTTGTGCCGCAGTTCGGCGCGCCGCTTCCAGCGACTGGCTGGCTTGTTGCTCCAGCGCCAGGGTTTCACGTACCCGCGCCTGGGTGGCAAAACCGGCAAAAATGGGCACGGTCAGTTGTACCCCTACGCTGTTGTTATTGCTGCGTTCCACCCCGGTCTGCGGTTTGCGGGTCTGGTTATGGCTCGCGACCAGATCCACGCTGGGCAAATGGCCGGCCTTGGCTTTGGAGGTTTCGCGTTGTGCAATCTCGGCGTTGGTTTGGGCAATACGCACCGCATAATTGTTCGTCTCGGCCGTTGTTACCCATTCATTTTGTTGTGCCGGCACGGGAGCTGGCAGGGCGACATTGCGCCTGAGCGGCAGCAGGTCGAGCGCTGGTTTACCCGTAATCTGCTGCAGTCCGGTACGTTTGACCTGCAAATCGTTTTCGGCGGCAATTTCCTGGGCAATGACCAGGTCGTAGCGCGCCTGGGCTTCGTTGGTGTCGGTAATGGTCGAGGTGCCGACTTCGAAATTACGCTTCGCCGAGGCCAGTTGTTCTGCCACGGCTTTCTTTTGGGCGCGGATCACTTCCAGCGTGTCCTGAGCCACGAGTACATCGAAGTAGGCTTGGGCCACGCGCAGTGCCAGGTCTTGTCGGGCGCTATTGAACTGGGTTTCTGCTGCGACCACTCCCAGCTTGGCCTGTTCCAGACTTTGTAATGACTGCGGACGCCAGAGCGGCTGGGTCAGACTCAAGCCATAGCCCGAACTGGTACGTTCCGAGTCGGTGGTGGTAGTGCTGGTACGGGACGAGTTATCGTTATAGGTCAGGTTGGCATTGCCATTAACACTGGGTAACCAGGCGCTGGCGCGTGCCTGCGGTACTTTTTCCCGCGTTGCTTCCAGCTGAAACCGTGCCGCAGCATAGCTCGGGTCACTGGCAAGTGCCTCGCGCCAGCTTTGCAGCAGTCCTTGTTGCGCCGCTGTACTTAGCGGCAATAGCAGTATCAGACTAGCCAGCAGGGTGTTTGATTTCATCAATATCTCGCCATGGTCGGGTTGATTTGTTCAGCCCAGGTGTGAACCCCACCGCTCAGGTTGTAGACACGCTCGAAGCCGTTACGCTCCAGAAAAAAACCTACTTGCGCGCTACGTGCGCCGTGATGACAGATGCAAACAATTTCGGCATCGTGATCCATCTCGTTCAGTCGTGCGGGTACCTGACCCATGGGCATGTGCAGAGAATTTTCGATACGGCACAATTCCCATTCCCAGGGTTCGCGCACATCAAGCAATACCAGATTGGGCCGTTTTTGTTCCAGCCAGTCAGCCAGTTGGTGGGCGCTCAGATTTTCCATGATGTCAGAACCGGAAGCCTGACACCGGTTCGGCGTTATGCAAATAGGGGACGCGGGTCTCGAACAGGACGACGTTATCAAATGATTTGTCGCCGGTTCTGGTGATCAGTACCGCGTTCATGACCGACCCGGTGCCGACAAAGGCCACCAGTCGGCCATGCGGTTTGAGTTGCTGCAGGAACAAGTCTGGCAGAAAGGGTAATCCACCTGAAATGACGATGACATCGTAAGCCTGATTAGTATTCCAGCCACGCGCGCCGTCACCACCTTGTACCTGAACATTGCTAAAGCCGTTACGCTGCAAATTGTGTTGCGCAAAAGCCTGCAACTTCGGGTTGGATTCCACCGTGGTGACCTCACGTGCTTTGGCTCCCAGCAGCGCTGCCATGTAACCTGAGCCCGAGCCAATCTCGAGCACCAGATCATCAGGGCGCAGCGCCAGTGATTGCAGTACCCGTGCCTCGACTTTTGGAGCCAGCATGCATTCGCCGGTTTCTGCGCCGTCCAGGTTTAGCGGTACCTCCATATCGACAAAGGCCAGATTGCGATAGGCAGCGGGTACGAATTCTTCACGCTTAACCGCCGCCAGCAAATCCAGTACCGATTGATCCAGCACCTCCCAGGGACGGATTTGCTGTTCGATCATGTTGAAGCGCGCGCGTTCGATATCCAAAACGGGGATGGTCATAGATTTTTTCCTTCCAGTCGGCACCGATTCTAACAAAGCCCAGGTTGTACCAGGCCGCGCAATAACAGATCTACGCCATGCTCAATCTGGGTTCTGGGGTCCGGCATGGGCTCCTGACAGCAATGGGCAAAGCTGTGTTGCCACATCATGGTGAGCAGTACCGGTGCCATCAGGGTGTGCGTCGTCATGGCCAGATCAGTAGCGCGAAACTCGTTACGATCGATGCCCCGTTGCAGTACGGCATGAAACAGGGCGTGAGCAGGGGCTATGACTTCTTCATAATAAAAGCGAGCCAGTTCCGGGAAATTGCCAGCTTCCGCCATGACCAGTTTGCATAAGCCAGAGGCCTTGGTGCTGCCGACTTTGTCCCACCAGGTGAGCATGAGCATACGCAGCAAATCGCTACTGCTACCCTGGTAGTCTTTGACCAGAGCCTGACCCTCCTGAATGATGGAAACCAGCGTGGAGCGCACCACCGCCTTAAACAATTCTTCCTTGTTGGCGTAATAAAAATAAACCGTACCTTTGGACACCTCGGCGCGGGCGGCCACATCCTCGGCACGCGTAGCGACAAAGCCGCGCTCGACAAACAGGGACAGAGCGGCGTCGAGCAACTCCTGCGGGCGTGCTTCCTTGCGGCGTGTCCAGCGCGGAGCGGAAGAGAGACTGGTTTGCATGATTTATTGACTGATTGGTAAGTTATTTTCCGGTAAAGCCTGCCTATTCGTCAAATATGTTGTTAAAGAGGGGCTTAATTACCTTTATTAAAGAAAAAAATTATGACCTAATAGCGATCTGGCAACCTCTTGCTGTTAAAAAAATGAACAAGCAGTTAAGGCGCTTCATCTTCGGTTTGCTGGCACTGGGCGTACTATTGTTGGGTCAAGGTTTTTACACGGCGCATCTTCAGGCGCAGCAGGCGACCCGGTTGGCTCTGGGTCAGGCCGGTTATTTCATGGACAGGCTGGCAGTCAGTGCCAGCCTGAGCCTGAGCCATGATACGGTTCAGACCTGGATTCAGGTTAAGCAAGACTGGCCCTCATTGCGCTATCTTGGAGTGCTGGATCCGCAAGGACGAGCCTGGGCCGCGATTAGGCCAGCAGGATCGGCATTTGGTCAGCCTTTTCTGCAGAGATTTCCGGTTACGAATCAGGCGCAGCAGGTGACCCTGTATCAGGGGCTGCATTCGGGTGTGTTGCCCTCGTGGGCTGGTTTGCCCCAGGTCAATATTGTTGACCGGCCGGTGATTGTCGATGGCACTCCGGTTGTATTGCGCGCGGTGATTGACCTGGAGCCGGTGCGACTGGACTGGCAGCAGCATATGCGTGATGTGCTGTGGTTTCTCGGCTCCAGCCTGCTACTGGTTTCTGCCTTGTTCTGGTGGGTACACCATACGCCCCGCCGCCTGTTGCGTGAAGCCGGCCAATTTGCCCGAGAGCTTAGCAGCGGGCATGCCAACCCTTTACAGCAGGAGGATACTGGCTATGATGAAATTGATGATCTGGGCCGGTCTTTGCAACGATTGCAGACCACTCTGAAAGAGCAGCGGAGTTCGATTCTTGCTAATGAGCGTAAATACAAGAATGCTATTGATGAACTTGATGCGGTTGTGTTTCAGATTGATGTTGATCTGACCTGGAATTTTCTCAGCGCCGGGTGGAAGCGCCTTACCGGACTTGATCCGGATCGGTTTTTGGGACAAGACTTTAGCGCAGCATTTATTGACAGTGACCGGCCGCGTTTACTAGGTGCCACTCAGGGTCTGATCAATGCCGAGCGCAACGAATACCGTGATGAGGTGTTGTTACGGCAGATTGATGGTTCGCCGCATGAAATGGAAATTGCCATGCACGCCTTTACAGATGAGTGTGGCAATGTCCTGGGCATTACTGGTACCTTGTCAGATTACAGCCGACGCCAGAATCACGAGACAGAAATAGCGCGCCAACGACTTTTGTTCCAGCAGATTATTGACCATCTTCCGGTCAGCATCTATGTCAAAAATGAGCAAAGCGACTATGTGCTGGTCAATGAGCAGGGGGCGCGAGTGTTGGGTCACACACCCGATAAAATAGTAGGCAAAACAGATCGTGATTTTCTGCTGCCTGATCATGCCGCCGCGCGCTACGCCGAGGATCGTGAGGTATTACGCAACGGCGTGACAATCGCACGTGAGCAAATGATATCGCTTAATGGCGAGGTGCGCTATTGGCTAGGCCGGAAAGTACGGCTCAATGCCGGGAACGGCAATATGCTGGTACTGCAGGCCGTGATTGATATTACCGATCGCAAAAAAGCGGAAATTGAATTGCAGCGCCAGCGTGAATTTATTGAACGGGTAATTGAAACTGATCCGACGCTGATCTTTGTCAAGGATGAGGATTGCCGCTTTGTGATGGTCAATTCGGCGTATGCCAAAACATTTGGCTTGTCGCGCGAGCAGTTCATCGGTAAGAAATTTGAAGAACTGCACCACCAGCCCGAAGAAATTGCGACCGAGACTTGGTCTGACCGGCGCGTGCTGGAACTGGGAGCCGAGACAGTGGCCGACGTGACCCTTACCCGCAGCAAAGGCCAGCGCCTGCACTTCATGGCGATCAAAAAGCCATTGCGCATGCCGGATGGTCGAATCCATGTACTGGGTATCAAGCAGGATATCAGCGAACTCAAATATAACGAGCAGGCCTTGATGGAGCAAACGCGCAAGGTTGAGAATGCCAGCCGCGCCAAGAGTGAGTTCATGGCCAATATGAGCCATGAAATACGCACCCCGATGAATGGTATTCTGGGTATGACCGAACTGGTGTTGAATAGTCCCTTGAACGAAGAGCAGCGCCAGTATTTGTCGCTGGCACGCGCTTCGGCCAATTCGCTGTTGGCGATCATCAATGAAATTCTGGATTTCTCGAAAATTGAAGCCGGTCGTATGACGATAGAACAGACCGGCTTCGATTTTTACGAGCTGATGTCGGAAATCAGTAAACCGCTGGCCTTGCAGGCGCACACGCGCGGCTTGAGTTTCTTCGCAAAGATTGACCCGGAAATTCCTTCCCGGCTGGTGGGTGATCCGACCCGACTCAGACAGGTGCTGACCAATTTGCTGAGCAATGCTGTCAAATTTACAGCCGAAGGTCAGGTCACGCTCGAAATCAATTGCCTGGGTTGTGAGTATGAAGATTTGCATCTGGAATTTATCGTAAGCGATACCGGCATTGGTATTGCAGCTGATAAGCAAAGCCTGATTTTTGAACCGTTTGCGCAGGCTGACGGTACCACCACACGCAAATATGGCGGTACCGGATTGGGGCTGACCATTTCGTCGCGGCTGGTGGAATTGATGGGTGGCAAGATTCGGGTTGACAGCCAGCAGGGGGTGGGCAGTCATTTTTCGTTTGAACTGCACCTGGCGCGGGATCCTAATGTTGAGCCTGGGTCGGGGCTGGGCTATGAGTCACTGGCAGGTATGTCGGTCGCCTGGCTGGATAGTTCCGAGCAGCGCGCTCAATGGTACCGCGAGTTATTGGCGCGCTGGCACGCTGATGCCAATAGCACCACCAATGTTGCTGATGCAGCAGTACTGGTTTCACAGACCGCCCTTGACGTTTTGCTGATTGATGATGAAATCGCGCCCGAGGACGCTCGCACTTTGCTTAGCGTCTGCCGTGCCCGTAATCCCGGTTGTGCCCTGGTGATTCTGTCGCGAGCTTATGACAACAGTTTGATACATAGACGAGAAACCAGCCTGATAGACCTGCTGAACCAGAGTGACGAGACTTATTTGCGCCTGATTAAACCCGTAATAGCGGTTGAGTTACACCAGGCTCTGCTGCGCCTGGCGAAAAAAGAGACTCTGTTGGTGCCGCACTCAATTGCAGGCAACATCAATACCAGATCCTCAATGCGCATTTTGCTGGCAGAAGATAATTATGTGAATCAGGTACTGGCAGTTAGCGTACTTGAAAAAATGCAGCATATCGTCGACATTGCCAGTAATGGTCATGAAGCTCTAAGCAAGCTCGAGGACAATCACTATGACCTGGTGCTGATGGACGTACAAATGCCGCAGATTGGCGGTCTGGAAGCGACTCGGCTATGGCGTGAGCGTGAACAGGAACTGGGTCTGAAACGGCTGCCCATCATTGCCATGACGGCGCATGCCATGCGTGGCGACCGCGAACGCTGTATTCAGGCCGGAATGGATGGTTATGTCAGCAAGCCATTTCAGCAGGCAACACTGCAACAGGAAATCGAACAGGTTTTGGGTAGCGCCCGGCAGGAATTGATGCAAGATGAGCTGGAGCCCAGCCCGGTGGTCGAGACGCAGTTCAACCGTGAACGCGCCTTGGTAATGTTGCAAAATGATGCGCTGTTGCTGCAACGGGTGGCAAAGGTTTTTTTACAGGCAGCTCCGGGGGTGTGCGCCCGTTTGCAACAGGCGGCCGAGCGGCAACAGGCGGATCTGTTGCACCGCGCAGTACATGAAGTCAAGGGCATGGCCTATAACCTGGGCGCCGAGTTATTGGCACAAATTGCAGCCGATATGGAAAAACTGGCACGAGAAAACAGGTTCGCCGAAGCCATGCTGTACTACGACCGCCTGCTAGAGCAATTTGACGCAGTGACACGGGTTATGCAGGAAGTGGCTACAGATCCGTCCGTCCCGAGCGCTAGCTAGTTTGCCAGGCGCTCCAACTCATTCCAAATGGTGTAAGCTTGCAACACACGCAGGGGTCCTGAAGTCTGACTTCGGGTGAGAAATACCCTGAACCTGTACGGATAATGCCGACGTAGGGAGCCGTGTGAAGTCATACGCTCCCGGTTTTTTTGGAGCGAACCATGAGTGCCAACCCCCAGTTTCTTGCCGCGACTGCCAGTGTTGATGAGGCGGCAGTACAAGCCCTGCCGAATTCGCGCAAAATCTATGTCACTGGGTCGCGCCCCGATCTGCGCGTACCCATGCGCGAAATCAGTCAGGCCGACACCCCCAGCGCTTTTGGTGGCGAAAAAAACCCGCCTGTTTATGTCTATGACTGCTCTGGTCCTTACACCGATCCGCAGGTCAAGATTGACATTCGCTCCGGCCTACAGGCGGTACGCACGGACTGGATTGAAGAGCGTCAAGACACCGAGGTGTTGCCCGGCCCCAGCTCCGGATTTGGGCAGACACGCCTGCGTGACCCGAAGCTGACCGAGCTGCGCTTTAACCTGCAACGCGCACCGCGCCGCGCCAAAGCCGGACACAATGTGTCGCAAATGCACTACGCGCGCCGCGGGCTGATTACGCCGGAAATGGAATACGTCGCGATTCGTGAAAACCTGCAGCGCGAACAGTATCTGGAGGCATTGAAAGCCAGTGGCAAGAACGGTGAAAAGCTAGCCGAACTCATGCTGCGCCAGCATCGGGGGCAGTCCTTTGGCGCGGCCATTCCTGCCACCATTACGCCTGAGTTTGTGCGCGCCGAAGTGGCCCGCGGCCGCGCCATCATTCCGGCCAATATCAACCATGTCGAACTCGAGCCCATGGCCATCGGGCGCAATTTTCTGGTCAAAATCAATGCCAATATCGGCAATTCGGCGGTCAGTTCGAGCATTGGCGAAGAAGTCGAAAAAATGACCTGGGCCATACGCTGGGGCGGCGATACAGTCATGGACTTATCAACGGGTAAACACATTCACGAAACGCGTGAGTGGATTTTGCGCAATAGCCCGGTGCCGATAGGTACGGTGCCGATTTATCAGGCGCTGGAAAAAGTGGATGGCAAAGCGGAAGAACTGACCTGGGACATGTTCCGCGATACCTTGATAGAACAGGCCGAGCAGGGCGTAGACTATTTCACCATTCATGCCGGGGTGCGTTTACCGTTCATTCCCATGACAGCTAAACGTATGACCGGCATTGTGTCGCGCGGGGGCTCTATCATGGCTAAATGGTGTCTGGCGCACCACAAAGAGAACTTCCTCTATACCCATTTCGAGGACATTTGCGAGATCATGAAAGCCTATGACGTCAGTTTCAGTCTGGGTGACGGTTTGCGCCCGGGCAGCATTTATGATGCTAATGATGAAGCGCAAATGAGTGAATTGCGTACCTTGGGCGAACTGACCCAGGTGGCGTGGAAGCATGATGTCCAGGTTATGATAGAAGGGCCCGGACACGTACCGATGCAGTTGATTAAAGAAAACATGGACGAACAGCTCAAGCATTGTGATGAAGCGCCGTTCTATACCCTGGGGCCGCTGACCACCGACATTGCGCCGGGCTATGACCACATTACGAGCGCGATTGGCGCGGCACAAATTGGCTGGTATGGTACTGCCATGTTGTGCTACGTCACCCCCAAGGAGCATCTGGGTTTACCGAACAAGAAAGACGTGAAGGACGGCATCATGGCGTACAAGATTGCCGCGCACGCCGCCGACCTGGCCAAGGGTCACCCGGGGGCGCAGATTCGGGACAATGCCCTGTCCAAAGCGCGTTTCGAGTTTCGCTGGGACGACCAGTTCAATCTGGGTCTTGACCCGGATACGGCTAAAGACTTCCATGATGAAACCTTACCCAAGGAAAGCATGAAAACCGCGCATTTCTGCTCTATGTGCGGGCCGCATTTTTGCTCCATGAAAATCACCCAGGACGTGCGTGACTATGCGCAGCAGCAAGGTGTGGATGAAACCACAGCTTTACAGCAGGGCATGCAGGAAAAAGCGGTAGAGTTTGTGAAAAAAGGGGGGCAACTTTACCATCGGGCCTGAAAAACCGGCTTTTTCAACGAAACGGGTTTTCATCCCCGGGCGCAAGATAGCGTGGTCTATACTGGCCATAAATTTTGAAATTGCTTAACTTGTGTCCAAATTCGTTGATGAGGGTGTAAGCTAATGCTGCTGATGTTATTTTGAAGAGATCAATGAAGGAGCTGATAGATTCCGTAGCGAATTTGACGGGTTTCCGTGACCGGGACATGATCGACGTTTCGGTCGCGGCAGTATTGAATGACTGGCTGCAACCTGAAAAAATCAGCTTGTTCAAATTGCAGGGCGAGTTATCTCAGCCACGCCTGTTTGTGCGCGCCGAAATGAAAGTGGGCGACACTGTACCAAGCTCGGACCCACCCTGGCTGACTCTGGAAGATCTGCCGTTATTATCAGCCTTCCCTGCGCGCGCCGAATGCGTTACCGAGAACAAGTCGGCCGAGTGGCAGTCAGAGAATGGTACCTGGGTCAGTGCCTATCCGGTCGCCAGTGAAACCCATGTATTAGGTTTGATTGAAATTGAAACCAAAAAGGCGCTGACTTCGGCTCATGAACGCCTCGTCTCCGGTGTGCTGCGCATCTATCGCAACCACCTGGCCTTGCTGGACTATAGCGAGCAGGATACTTTGACCGGTTTGCTGAATCGAAAAACTTTCGATGATTCTTTTTTGAAAGTGATTGGTGCCAAACCCTCGGCACTGCCATCAACGCATATTGAAAGACGTCGTTCGCCTTCGGAAGAATCCCCATTCTGGCTGGCGGTGGTCGACATTGACCATTTCAAGTCCGTGAATGACCGCTTTGGGCACCTGATTGGTGACGAAGTCTTGCTTTTGTTGGCTCGTATCTTGCGCAGCAGTTTCCGCATGCAAGATCGTCTGTACCGCTTTGGTGGCGAAGAATTTGTCATCTTGCTGGAGCGGACTCCAAAAAATCAGGCAGAAATGGTGTTTGAGCGCTTCCGCCATGCAGTCGAGAAATTCAATTTCCCACAAGTGGGTCACGCTACTGCAAGTGTCGGTTATACCCAGGTTCAGCCCCTGGATTCGCCGACTTCGGCTTTCGACCGCGCCGATCAGGCAGTCTATTTTGCCAAGCAGCATGGCCGGAATCAGGTGCGATGCTTTGAAACCCTGGTGGAACAAGGCCATTTACAAGGTCCACAAACTTCAACCGGCGATATAGAATTGTTTTAGCCAGCACTGTTGGCGGCATTCTTTTCGGAACAGTCATGCAAATCAGGAAATGGGTCTGGGTAACGCTTGTCTTGGGCGTACTCGTGGCAATCGGGTTTCTGTCCTATCAGTTTTGGCCCTCAGACCAGGCTGCACCCTACCGTACGGCCCAGGTGGAAAAAGGCCGACTGGTTGCTACCGTGTCGGCTTCAGGCACTTTGAATGCAGTGACCACGGTACAGGTCGGCTCACAGGTGTCCGGCCAGTTAAAAGAGGTGCTGGCCGACTTTAATTCCGAGGTCAAGGCGGGGCAGATCATTGCCCGGCTTGATCCACAGACGTTCGAGTATCGCGTTAATCAGGCGCAGGCTGACCTCGACGCGGCGCGTGCCAACGCTCTGGTACAGCAAGCCCAGGTGGCACAGGTTCGGGTCAATCTGCAGGAAGCGCAGCGTGTGGCTGAACGCAATACCGAGCTGGTCAACAAAAACTTTATCAGTAGCGCCGAGCTGGAACGTACCCGTGCCACGGCACAAGCACTGGAAGCGCAACTGAATAGCGCCCAGGCGCAGGTGGTGAACGCGCAGGCCTTGGTGCGCCAGCGCGAGGCGGCGCTGGCTCAAGCCCGGGTTGAGCTCGAGCGTACCGTCATTCGCGCCCCGGTTTCAGGCGTGGTAGTCAAGCGCAGTGTCGAACCGGGGCAAACCGTGGCGGCCAGTTTGCAGGCGCCCGAGTTATTCATCATCGCCCGCGATTTACGCGACATGCAGGTAGAAGTGGCGGTGGATGAAGCCGACATTGGCCGCATTAAAGCTGGGCAGCGCGTCAATTTCAGTGTGGATGCCTATGCCGGCAGACGTTTTTCTGGCGAGGTGCGTCAGATACGCAAGGCGGCGCAAAGTGCACAAAATGTGGTGACTTATACGGCCATTGTCTCGGCGCCGAACGAAGATTTGAGCCTGTTACCCGGCATGACCGCCAATGTGCGTGTTGTGACTGATGTGCGCGAGCAGGTATTGAAGGTGCCAAATGCAGCCTTGCGTTTTCGTCCTGCCGACGCAGAACCAGCGCCGCGGATTCGTGGCGGCGGGCGCGATGCTGCTACTGCGACCCAGGTTTATAGCTTGAATAGTGACGGAAAGCCACAAGCCATCAGCCTCAAGATCGGCATCAGTGATGGCAGTTTCACCGAAGTCTTGTCGGGTGAGCTGCAACAGGGGCAGGCATTGATCGTCGGTCTGGCACCGACCAATGCCAGCAACAGTAGCACCCCCGCGCGTGCGCCACGCATGATGTTCTGATCATGCCAGTACTGATTGAAACCCGTGAGCTGAGCAAAAGCTACCTCATGGGTAATAACGAAGTGCAGGCATTACGCAGCGTCAGTCTGCAGATTGACCCGGGTGATTTTGTCGCCATCATGGGCGCTTCCGGCTCTGGTAAAAGTACTTTCATGAATCTGCTGGGCTGTCTCGACCAGGCGAGTAGTGGCCAGTATTTTCTGGCCGGACAGGAAGTCAGCCGAAAAACTGCCGATGAGCTGGCTGATCTGCGTAATCGATACATCGGCTTTGTCTTTCAGCAATTCAACTTATTGCCCAGAACCAGCGCACTGGAACAGGTTGAGCTGCCCCTGATGTATGCCGGAGTCTCAGCCAAAGAGCGTCGTGAACGCGCGCGCCAGTGTCTGAATGAAGTAGGGCTGTCAGAGCGCGCGCATCATTTGCCGACGCAATTGTCGGGCGGCCAGCAGCAGCGTGTGGCCATAGCACGGGCTCTGGTCAATCGCCCGATGCTGATACTGGCCGACGAGCCCACCGGGGCACTGGATACCCAGACCAGTGCCGAAGTCATGCAACTGCTAACCCGGCTCAATGAACAAGGCATGACCGTGGTGCTGGTCACGCATGAACCCGATATTGCCAGCTACGCGCGACGCAAGATTGTGTTCCGTGATGGCAGAGTGGTCGAGGATAAGACATGAATCTGGGCATGAGCTTGCGTATTGCCCTCAACGCATTGCGGGTTAACAAACTGCGTTCGGCTCTGACCATGCTCGGCATTATTATCGGCACGGCTGCCGTCATTGCCATGGTCTCTATTGGCAGTGGTGCCCAGTCGCGTGTCGCCGACCAGATCAAAAGCCTGGGTTCCAACATCATGATTATCGTGCCGGGTTCGACCACGCAGGGCGGGGTGCGTCTGGGCGCGGGTGCCAATCAGGTACTGACCGAAGATGACGCACTGGCCATTGCCAGAGATATATCGGGCGTTATCGTGGCGGCCCCTACCAGCCGCAATAATGGCCAGGTCGTCGCTGGCAACCAGAACTGGGGTACCAGCATTTATGGCGCCACTAATGATTGGCTCGAGGCACGCGAATGGCCGATTGCCGATGGCCGCCTGTTCGAGCCGGATGAATTGCGTTCCGGAGCCAAGGTGGTGATTATTGGCGAGACTGTGGCGCGTGAATTGTTTGGTGGCCAGGATCCACTGGAACAGCAGATACGCATTCGTAAAGTACCGTTCACGGTCATTGGCGTGCTGGGGCGCAAAGGACAATCGCTATTGGGTCAGGATCAGGATGACCTGGTGCTGGTGCCGCTGGCAGCACACCGCTCGCGCCTGTTTGGCGCTGGCCAGGGTCGGCTGCGCCGGGTCGGTACCATTACCGTCAAGGTACAGGAAGGTGTCGATATGAAGCAGGTCGAGTCGCGGGTGCTCGAGCTGATGCGCCAGCGTCATCGGGTTCAGGACGGTCAGCCCGACAGCGTCAGCATACGCAATCTGACCGAGATGCTGGAAACCCAGGAAGCGGCCAGTCGTGTCATGACCGTATTACTGGCCAGCGTTGCCGGAGTTAGCCTGCTTGTTGGTGGTATCGGTATCATGAACATCATGCTGGTCAGTGTCACCGAGCGTACCCGGGAAATTGGCCTGCGCATGGCAGTCGGTGCCAAGGCGCGGCATATATTGACGCAATTTCTGGTCGAAGCGGTAGTACTGGCGGTACTGGGAGGAGCTATTGGCATTGGCCTGGGGCTACTGGTCAGTTATGGTGTCGAACAACTCAGCGGCTGGCGCATTGAACTCAGCCTGTGGTCGATGGCACTGGCGGCAGGTTTTTCAGCAGCGGTCGGTATTTTCTTTGGCTGGTATCCGGCTCGCAAAGCCTCGCGCCTGTTACCCATACAGGCTCTGCGTTATGAATAGCCCTCAGGCTGCCTGGCTCACAATCCAGTCACGAAACGCCTGTTTGTGCTCGCTGTGTGGAACAGCGCTGCAGGCAATGAGGTAATAGCCATAGCGTGACGGCAGTCTGATGTCGAAGGGTGTGATGAGATCGCCGTGTTCGATGAAGTCGCGCAAAAAGGGCGTTTTCGCCAGCACCACCCCCTGACCCCGCACTGCGGCCTGCATCGACTGGTCAATAAAATTGAACAGCAGGCGGCTGGTCGGCTGTACGCCACGCAAGCCGGCCAGCCTGAGCCAGTTTTCCCAGCTGTTTTCTTCGGCGCTTTGCGAGCCGTCGTCCAGTACCAGCAGGGTGCATTTGGCAATATCCGCCGGATTTTTGATGGGCCCGATGCGTGCCAGCAAGGCCGGGCTTAACGCTGGAGTCAATTCTTCATCCATGAGCTTGACCGCATGGCGTGGCGCCTGTTCTTCACGGCAATAACGAATGGCAATATCGATACTTTCCGCTTCGATATCCAGCACTTCGTCGGTAGCTTCAATACGGATGTCGATGTCGGGGTTCTGGTGTGCAAAGGCAGGCAGGCGCGGCACCAGCCAGAGCGACGCAAAAGAGGCCCAGGTCGTGACACTGACACGTTTGCGCTGCGCGGTGCCGCGAATTTCATTGACACTACGATCAATTTCGCCCAGGGCATTACGAGTGGCACGGTACAGTTTTTGACCGAAAACTGTCAGTTCCAGCGCACGTGTTTTGCGTACAAACAACGGTTTTCCCAATTCATCTTCCAGGCTTTGCACCTGACGCGAGACAGAGGATTGCGTCAGGTGCAATTCCTCTGCCGCCAGGGTAAAGCTCAAATGCCGTGCTGCCGCCTCGAAGCCACGCAGACCGGCCAGGGACAAAGGGCGTTTTTTATGCGCTGCCATGCTGCTTTTCCTTATGCATGCTGTTTACGCATGTATTGTGTGCATAGATTTCGTTTGTGCGCAAGTGTCGGGCGTGAGCAAATAGGCGTGCTGTGTTGGTTTGCGGGTGTGCAGCGAAGAGATCCACGCTGTTCATGGCTTATATGAACATTCTTCGCATGCACACCATGCATTCCATACATGCGTTTTATGCAAACATCTTTTGGAGCAGACCATGAAAACCTCAATGCAACGTTTTGCCCTGGATTTGGCCCCCGGCGTAGTATTCCCGATTGCCCAGGCACAAGGCGTGACAATTCGCATTAAACGAGGTCTGGTCTGGATTACCGAGGAAGGTCACCTCGACGACGTTCTGCTACGCGGTGGCGCTTATTATGAAATATTGACTGAAGGCAAGGTGGTAGTGGAAGCCTTTAGTACCACACGCATAGAAATAGAAGCGCCCGAGGCCATGTCGATTATGTCACTGCCGGGGGTGGCCGCGTTGGGGCGAGCCTTGAGCTCTCTTTGGAGAAGATTGAAAACTTCGGGGGGAGCGGTGCAGTTTCCCAAAGCCGCTGCCTGAATCACGGGCGTTAAAACCGGATTCTCGGCTCAGAACGCCCTTCCTTATACATATTAGAGGTAGCACCGTTGCGGGTACAGGTTGCGGCCAGCGGCCATGCTAACTGTGAATGCCACACCGAATTACGATCGCAATCTGTTGCCTAAATTGGGCATGCTGGTTTCCGTCTTCGGCGAACAGATAGCCTGAATTCAACGGGTTTTCCCCGTCATATCGGCTGTTTAAATTCATACCGGTATCAGTACAGTTCAGACATCCTGAATAATCTTTAAAGTTCAATGGTACGCATCGGTATTAATTGCCACATTTGAATATCGATTTGACTAAGGAGTCATGAATGAATTACCGACTTAAAACTGTAGTCATTACGCTGGCAACAACAGCGTGTCTGAATGCGGGGCGCGCTGTGGCCGAGGAAGTTACAGCTTCTGACCCGACATTAAACCTGAGTGGTTATGGTACATTCGGATACGTGCGCACCGATACGAACCTTGCCGAGTATTCAAACTTAGGCCAGCCAAAAGGTGCCGATAAAGGCGGGTCATTTTCTGTGGATAGCAGGCTGGGGGTGCAGGCCACCGCTATCTTTGACAGTACTTTTTCGACAACAATACAAGCTTTGTCCCGATATAACGGGGAAGGAAACTGGAAACCTAGTATTGAATGGGCGTTTGTCCGTGCCAATCTTGGCCAAGGCTTTGGCTTGAGGGTTGGGCGCATGGGTACGCCATATTTTCAGTTAAGTGACTATCGCAATGTAGGCTACGCCAGTCTTTGGTCACGACCGCCTCAAGAAAGCTACAATCACAATCCATTTAGTAGTCATGATGGGTTCGATTTGTTATGGCAAGGAGAGGTACGCGGTGTTTTACTTAATACTCAAGTCTACGCTGGTAGATCAAAAGTAATCCTATATAATAACCCTTTCAGACTCGATAAAATTCGCGGTATCAATGCGACGGCAGAAATTGGCCCACTCACCTTGCGAGCTGGCTACGCAGTAGTAAAAATTGGCTACGAACGTCCAGAGGTGAATCAACTGGTTGAAGGCTTACGTGCTCTTGGTGAAATTCCGCTACCGGAGTTTACAGGCATGACTTCTCTGGCAAACGAATTAATACCCAAAAACAAAAATGCAAGTTTTAGCGGCGTGGGCATGTCGCTGGACTGGAAAAATATGATAGTCATAGCAGAATACACACGCCGCATGATAGATACCGTTAGCCCAGATACTTTGGGTTGGTATACAACATTCGGGTACCGTTTAGGTTCTGTAACGCCTTATGTGACCTTTTCAGAAAAGCGCCAAACCAGTGCACGTACGACAAACCTCATACCCTCACAAGATGCTGTGTCCATCTATGGGTTGCCCCCTCAGGTCGTGGGCGCATTGCCAAGCCTGCAGGCTGGTGTTGAAACTGTACTATCTGAACAGGCGCATAAAACTACTGCACTGGGTTTGCGCTGGGATATACGCCGAAATGTGGCTCTTAAAATGCAGCATGAGTGGATTAGATTGCGTGATTCACAAGCAATTGGCCTTTTCTCAAATCAGAAACCAGGCTTTGTGGACAAGACCTATAACGTGACGACAATTGTCGTTGATTTCGTCTTCTAAAGTATGAGGATTGTCATGATCAAGACTGTTCATCAATTTTTGAATTTGGCCATTGTTTTAATTTCTGGGTTGCTAATGGCAGGCGCCGCAGGTGCTCAGGTCGTTGTGGTGACTAGCGCGAAAAGCTCTATAGCCAAGCTGGAGGCAGAGCAAATATCTAATCTATACCTGGGAAAAATTAATCGGCTACCGAGTGGCGGAAATGCCGTGCTATTAGATTTGCCTCCTGGCGACAAGGCGCGTGATCAATTCTATAGCGAAGTCATTGGCCGAACGGCAGACCAGGTCAGGTCAACATGGGCGCGTTTGATGTTTTCAGGTAAAGGAAATCCGCCACAAGAAAAAGCAAATGCGACTGATGTAAAAAAGTTTCTTGCCGCCAATCCTGACACGATTGGCTATATAGACAAAAGTGCTGTTGATCCTAGTGTCAAGGTGATTTTTGCGACTCAGTAAAAAAGTGTGAGTCCTAGAGTAACCAATTTTATAGTGATGCCATCATGACTCTGAAGCAAAGAATCTGGATAGGTCCTATACTCGCTGCGGTGGCATTCCTGCTTAGCCTATTACTCGTCATGTCGTTCTCGGCACGGGTATCCGAGCTAATCTCATCTATAACTACCGAAGATTATCCCCGATTCGAAAATATCGTTTCACTTCAAAATGAATTGAAAGCTATGGTTTCTTTGATACAAGACGCGGTTGCGGAAGGTGATCCTGATCAAATGAAACTGGCCGAAAGCAAGGCCCTTGAAGTTAAAGAAACGCTAAAGGCACTACAGAACCTTGGCGGACATCATGAGAATAATGATGTCCGGCGACTTATCGAAAGCTTTGATCATTATCAAGCAAGTGCAAACACCCTTGCTAATGCAATTTTGAATGGGAATACAGCCGCTATCACCGTTCTGTTGCCTGACATGCAGGCTAAGTGGAAAGAGCTGGAGGAGGCTGTTTCAAATGCACATGATGAAGCAAAAACGCGTGTCGATCATGGCTTCGCCGAGTCATTGGATAGAGTCAAGATGGGCTTATGGGCTACTGTTGTTTGTGGGATAGTCGTTATGCTAGCTCTCGTCATAAGTGCTCACTTCACCGCGCTAAGCGTGTGGCGACAAATTGGCAATGAGCCTGAATATGCGCGAAAAATTATGTGTAAAATCGCCGAAGGCGATCTTTCACAGAAAATAGAAGTCGCCGCTGGTCAGGGAACAAGCCTTTTGAGTGCTTTAAGCGACATGTCACAAGGTTTGTCAAAGATTGTCTTTTCAGTCAGACACGGTGCTAAAGCCATTTCGGAAGCATCTTCCGAAATAGCCCAGGGTAACTTCGATTTAAGTGCCAGAACCGAACAAACAGCAACCAACCTTCAGGGTACGGCACAGGCACTTGATCACGTCACCGTAACAGCGCAACAGGGTACAGAGAAGGCTATTCAAGCCAATAGCATGGCAGTACAAGCCTCTGTTATAGCCCAGCAAGGCAGTGAATTGGCGGCGCAGGTAGTGGAAACGATGAAAGAGATAGAGGAGAGCAGTGTCAAGATTGCAGAAATCTCAAATGTAATTGAAAGCATAGCGTTTCAGACAAATATACTGGCATTGAATGCGGCTGTTGAGGCGGCCAGGGCTGGAGAGCATGGACGCGGCTTTGCTGTTGTTGCAGCGGAAGTTCGTAATTTGGCAGAACGCTGCACTAAATCAGCCAAAGAGATCGCACAATTGATTGATTCTAGCGTTAGCAAGGTCAAAAGTGGTGCGTCTATTGTTTCAAGCACTGGTGACACAATGAGCAGAATAAAAAGCAGTATCGTCAGTACTGCATCGGTTATTCGGGAAGTTGAGAATGCGGCCGGTGATCAGACCAATGGTATTAGTCAGATTAACCAGTCAGTTATTGCTATTGATCACATGACCCAGCAGAATTCCGGTTTAATTGAGCAGACGGCAGCGGCGGCTGAGGGGCTAAAACAACAGGCGGCTCAACTTTACCGCTTAACAGAAACTTTTAAGCTATCTGACAAATTTTCAGCAACAATGGTCAATGAAATGGAAGTGTTTTTGGAAGGCACACAAACAAACAGCTGAAGAGCGCGCTACAATCGCGCGTTATCTTTGCCGTCTTGCCCTATGATGACCTTTCAAGAAGCCATTCTGACGCTGCAACAGTACTGGAACCAGCACGGCTGCGCCCTGGTGCAGCCATTCGACATGGAAGTCGGCGCTGGTACTTCGCACACCGCCACTTTTTTGCGTGCCCTGGGTCCCGAACCCTGGAAAGCGGCCTATGTCCAGCCGAGCCGCCGCCCCAAAGACGGGCGCTACGGCGATAACCCGAACCGTCTGCAGCACTACTACCAATATCAGGTGGTGCTCAAACCGGCACCGGCCGATATCCTTGACTTGTATCTGGGCTCGCTGCAAGCCCTGGGCATTGACCCGAAAAAAAATGATATACGCTTTGTCGAAGACGACTGGGAAAACCCCACCCTGGGCGCCTGGGGGCTGGGCTGGGAAGTCTGGTGTAACGGCATGGAAGTGACGCAATTTACCTACTTCCAGCAGGTCGGTGGCATCGACTGCAAGCCGGTGCTGGGCGAAATTACTTACGGCATTGAGCGTCTGGTCATGTATTTGCAGGGCGTGGATAATATTTTTGACATCGTCTGGACTGAAGGACTGACTTACCGCGACGTTTATCATCAAAACGAGGTGGAGCAGTCGGCCTATAACTTCGAGCATAGCGATGTTGATTATTTGCTGCGCCACTTTGCCGACCACGAGGCGCAGGCCAGGCGCTTACTCGAAGCCGGTCTGCCCTTGCCCGGTTATGAACAAATTCTGAAGGCGGCGCATACGTTCAACCTGCTCGATGCGCGTGGTGCTATTTCGGTCACCGAGCGCGCCGCTTACATAGGACGTATTCGCAACCTGTCGCGTCTGGTGGCCAGCGCTTATGTTGAATCACGCGCCAGGCTGGGCTTCCCCATGCTCACCGGCGACCATCGCGAGAAATTACTGGCATGAACGATTCTTTATTGCTCGAACTGTTATGTGAAGAACTGCCGCCCAAGGCATTGAAAAAACTGGGCGATGAATTTGCGCGCCAGCTTTACGACGGCCTGCAGCGCCAGGGTTTTTTAACCCCAGACAGCCGTGCCACGGCATTTGCCACCCCGCGACGTCTGGCGCTGCGCATTACCCAGGTGCGCCCGGTGTCGCCCGATGCCCCCAAACGCGAGAAAGTGCTGCCGCTGGCGGTGGCTTTCAATGCCCAGGGTCAGCCGCAACCCCCGCTGCTGAAAAAACTGGCAGCGCTGGGTTTGAGCGAGGCCGACCTGCCGCAACTCAAGCGTGAGTCTGACGGTAAGGCCGAAGCGCTGTTTTATGACAGCATCGCTCCCGGACAGGCATTGGACGCCGTGCTGCCCGAGCTGGTACAAGGCGCATTGACGCAACTGCCGATTCCCAAAGTCATGAGCTATCAGCTGGCTGACATGAGCACGGTACAGTTTGTGCGCCCGGTGCATAGACTGGTGGCCTTGCATGGCGCCCGCGTTTTGCCCTTGCAGGTGCTGGGTTTGACGGCTGGCAATGCCACTCTGGGGCACCGCTTCCTGAGTCAGGGCGAAATTTCTATTAACCATGCGGATGCTTACGAATCGGCGCTGGAAGCGCACGGCAAAGTGGTGGCGTCGTTTACTGAACGACGCGCCCGCATTGAGCAGCAATTGCAGCGCCATGCCCAGGGCGAGGTGGTCATCATGCCCGACGCCTTGCTGGACGAAGTGACGGCGCTGGTGGAATGGCCGGTGGTGCTGGAAGGGCATTTTGATGCCGAGTTCCTTGAAGTGCCGCAGGAATGCCTGATTCTGACCATGCAGTTGAATCAAAAATATTTTGCCGTCGCCAACGCCCAGGGTCAGTTACAGGCACGTTTTTTACTGGTATCGAATCTGGAAACTCAGGACAGCCGTTTGATTGTCGGCGGTAATGAACGGGTGTTGCGCGCGCGACTGGCCGATGCCAAATTCTTCTATGACCAGGATCGCAAGCAACGACTCGATACCCGTCTCGACGGACTGAAAAGCATTGTTTATCACAACAAACTGGGCTCATTGGCGCAACGCGTTGAACGGCTGGTCAAGATCAGCGGCTATGTGGCGCAAAAACTGGGCGCCGACCTGCAGCAGGCACAACGCGCCGCACGCCTGCTGAAATGCGACCTGCTCACTGGCATGGTGGGTGAGTTTCCTGAACTGCAAGGACTCATGGGGGCTTATTACGCACGCCATGATGGTGAAAGCGCCAGCGTGGCGCGCGCCATTGAGGTGCAATATCAGGCGCGCCCACCATTGGCAGACCTGCACGACCAGCTGGTGGCCAGTACCTATCTGGCCGAACGCGCCGAGGTTCTGGTGGGCATCTGGGGCATAGGGCTGCAACCCACGGGGGAAAAAGACCCATTTGCCTTGCGCCGTGCTGCACTGGGGCTGATTGATGCCTATGTTGCTCTGGGTGCTCAAGCCCAGGCCTTGCCCTTGCGCGACTTGCTGGAATTTGCGCGCTCGGTGTTTCATGTCGAGCTGCCCACCTCTTGTCTGGATGAAATTGTCGGCTTCATTTACGAACGTTGCCGTCATGCCCTGGCAGCACAATTTGACCGTGCCGCTGTCGATGCGGTCATCAGCCTGCAACCGCCACTGCAGGAAGTGGCCAAGCGCGTCGAGGCGGTGCTGGCATTTGCCGCCTTGCCCGAAGCGCAAAGTCTGGCCGCCGCAAATAAACGTATCAGTAATATCCTGAAAAAAACCGAAGCTGATGCCGCTGTTTCGGTCACGGTTCAATGGTTACAGGAAAAGGCAGAACAAGTCCTGCACGCCGAGTTGCATCAAATCAAACCCCGCGCGGAACAGCAATTCAGCCGGGGCGATTACAGCGCTTCTTTACAGGCACTGGCGGCCTTGCGCCCGAGTGTCGATGCCTTCTTCAATGAAGTCATGGTCATGGCCGAAGACTCCGGGCTGCGCGCCAACCGTATTGCGCTGCTGCGCGAATTGCACGGTCTGATGAACCGGGTAGCCGATTTGTCCAAACTCGCTGCCTGAACCATGCACAAGCTTATCGTCCTCGACCGCGATGGTGTCATCAACGAAGACCGCGACGATTACGTCAAATCGGCGGATGAATGGCAGCCGATACCGGGCAGTCTGGAAGCGATGGCGCGTCTGTCGCAAGCGGGCTGGGACATTGCCATTGCCACTAACCAGTCTGGCATCGGTCGCGGTTTGTTCGACATGCAGGCGTTGAACGCCATGCACAACAAAATGCTGGCCTTGCTCAGCCCTTTGGGCGGCAAGGTGGCCGGGATATTTTTCTGCCCACATACCCCGGAAGACGAATGCAATTGTCGCAAGCCCCTGCCGGGTCTGTTTTATGACATTGCCTGGCGCTTTGGCCGGCAGGACTTGAGCGGCGTTCCGGTCGTGGGTGATAGCTGGCGCGATATCGAGGCTGGCATCTTTGTCGGTTGTCAGCCTTACTTGGTGTTGACCGGCAAAGGGCAGAAGACCTATCGGCAAAATGATTTTCCGGTACAGACCAAAGTCAGGGTCAATCTGTCGGCGGTGGCGCAGGAGCTGGCGCCTTGAGCGTATTGTTGTTGTACCTGCGTTCAGCGCTTTACCTGCTGTTTTTGGTGATGACCGTCATTCCCTATGCGCTGGTCATGATGCCGCTCATCGTCACGCCTTTACCAGTGCGCTATCGCTATGCCGCTGGCTGGCCAAAAATGGCGATTTGGGCGGCGCGGTTTTTTTGTGGTGTGCGCTATGAAGTGTATGGACTAGAGCATTTACGTGCGGCCGAGCAGGCCGGTTCGGTCATTGTGTTGAGCAAACATCAGTCAGCCTGGGAAACCTTGTTCATACCGGCCTATTTACGCCCCGAAGTGTGTTTTGTTTACAAGCGCGAATTACATTGGGTCCCCTTTTTTGGCTGGGGGCTGGCCATGTTGCGCATGGTGAGCATCGACCGTAGTCAGGGCGGTAATGCGTTTGAGCAAGTGGTCGAGCAAGGGGGACAACGACTGGCGGAAGGGCGTTTCATCGTCATCTTTCCCGAGGGTACACGCACCCGTCTAGGCAGTGTGACCAAATACAAAACCGGCGGGGCGCGACTGGCAGTGCGTACCGGAGCTAAAGTGCTGCCGCTGGCGCTGAATTCGGGCGAATGCTGGCCGCGCAACGCTTTTGTCAAACGACCCGGCCTGATTCAGGTGAGTTTTGGTCCTTTAATAGACTCGCAAGGCAAAACTGCGGAACAATTGAACCTGGAAGTGCAATACTGGATCGAAGCCGAGGTTAGGCGTTTAAGCCCCCAGGCCTATGCCCACGAGCAACGCACATGAATCAGCAACTCAACCTGTTCGATGATACGCCAGAGGTGAGCCAGGTGAAACCCGGTTTGCCCACGGCCCGGCGCCGCTCGCTGCAATTGGGTACTGTTGTGCTCAATTATGAACTCAAGCGCGCCCGGCGTCGTACTATTGGTTTGTCCATTAGCGACGGTGGTCTGGTCATTGCCGCGCCGCGCTGGGTGGGTATTGCTGAAATTGAAAGCGTTATCCGCGAAAAATCGCGCTGGGTTCTGAACAAGCTTACCGAATGGCAAGAGCGCAAACACCGCTTGCCGCAAGTGTGCTGGCAAGATGGAGGCAAGCTGCCCTATCTGGGGGGCGAACTGATCTTGCGGCTCGACCCGACCGTTTCCGAAGCTGATTGTCGCGACGGATCTCTGGTCTTGCCACTGGCGGCCGACGCCAGCGCCGAGCAGATACGCGACCGTGCCCAGGCCTGGTTGCAACAGCAGGCGCAACAACGCTTTGCCGAGCGCATGGCATTGTATTGCGCACGCGCCGAAGTGGCGGTCGGGCGCTGGCGCTTGTCAACGGCACGCACACGCTGGGGCAGCTGTTCAGCCGACGGCACCATCCGGCTTAACTGGCGTCTGATTCACATGTCTGCCGATGTAGTGGATTACGTTATTGCACACGAAATTGCCCATCGCAAGGAACTCAATCATGGCCCCGGTTTTTGGCGCGTGGTCGAATCGCTATTCCCCGAGTTTCGTGCGGCCGAGGCTTTGTTAAAGCGACACCCCCTGATGGATATAGGCAAATAGAAATGCGACTACTACACACCATGTTGCGCGTAGGACATTTGCAGCGCGCCATTGATTTTTATACCCAGGTTCTGGGCATGCAACTGTTACGCAGCACCGACCGACCCGAACAACACTATACCCTGGCCTTTGTTGGCTATGGCAGCGAAGACCAGCACGCTATACTTGAGCTGACCTACAACTACGGCGTTGAGCATTACGAATTGGGCACGGCCTATGGCCATGTCGCTATTGGCGTCAGTGATTTGGCGGCGGTATGTGAGCGCGTGCGTGAACTGGGTGCGCCACTGGGTGCCAAAGTCACACGCGAACCCGGCCCGGTCAAAGGCGGCACTACCCTCATTGCCTTTGTACAAGACCCGGACGGATACAAGATCGAGCTGATACAGCGCTAGTTCCCGGTTTGCAGATTTTTCGGTGACGGGCGACCATCGTTGCCCGGCGCTGCAACTGGGCATTATCAGATCTACACCTATCGTCATACCTGCTGCTTTTTGTAAAGAAGCGCTTTGACTGGCTAGAGCGGGTGAGCACTGCTAGCTGCTTGACAAGCCCCGACTTCAT
>DHLX01000016.1:38752-40398 GCA_002405475.1 Burkholderiales bacterium UBA4657
CTGGCTCAGTGGCTGTGCGACGGGTATGGGTGGGGTGAATGTTCCTGGTTTGCAGCAAATACTAGAGGCGGGAGTCACTACTAGTGGGTATGGCAATAAGATCGCTGTGCATGAAGTCTTGCGAACGCAAAACAGTGCTGTATTTACGAAAGCAACACAAAATAACGTACGCCGCCCCCTGGCTAACGTAGGCATGACGTATGCGCAAGACGAGAACTATTTTCTAGAGAATTATTTCTGGGGCGGTATTCTTATTAACGATAGTCTCTGGACAAACCTTGTAATTGAATTCCTGCAAGGCCCGGACGATCAGATAAGAACTGTACGCTCGGGTGATCTGGTGCTGATGGATACGCAGCGTATGGATTTGTATTATTCAGATCGCGGCGGCAGACCCACCCCGGAGCGGTTCGCCACCTACCGTAAAGAGAAATGGGCAGGCGGTACTATTTTGCGTGTCTTGTGTCCGTCCGGTGACAACGAGTGCAAACGTCAATACGTCTATGGCCTGTACGACAAACAGACCGGGCGACAAATGGATTGGGAAACAAATGAACCCGTGGCTAACGGTGCTATGATCGACCCGCAGACCGGGCGCCCCCTGCCGGGATATGGACGCGACCGCTGCCCCGGTTTCACCAAAAGCTGCCGCGACTAGCGGCGACCCCAGGCGCGCCCTTTTAGATTCGATCGACAGTTATCCCACCAGCAAACGCTGAAATGTTCTACTTGAATAAAACAAAAAGTTTTACTAGAATAAAACCTATAATGAACAGGAGGCTATGATGCTTCAGACCCTACGCAAAGCTGGTGGCTCGCTCGTGATGACAGTGCCCAAGGCGTTTATTGACCAGAATGGCTTGAGTGACGGCTCCCAGGTTGAGCTGCATCTGATTGGCAAGAAAATGACCGTCGAGGCACCGACTCGCCCGCGTTACAAGCTGGCTGACCTGATGGCCGAAATGCCGCAGGGACTGCCGCGCGTAGAAGGCTGGGAGGAAATGCCCTCTATTGGCTTGGAGAATACCTGATGGCATATCTGCCAAGCCGTGGCGATATTGTGCATCTCGATTTCGACCCATCTTCTGGTCATGAAATGAAAGGCCCACGCTACGGACTTGTCCTGAGTGGCAAGGTTTTCAACCAGCAAGGGTTGGCGATGATTTGCCCGATTTCTCAAGGTGCCGCTGCCGCCGCTCGTAGCTACGGAACGGTAGTGACGCTGATGGGGGCCGGAACCGACACCCAAGGCGCGGTGTATTGCCACCAATTGAAGGCGCTAGACTGGCGGGCGCGCAACGTGCGTCACAAGGAAACGGTACCGCAGTACATCGTCGATGAAGTCTTGGCCAGAATTGAAGCTATCTTGTTTGAGTAGAAGGCAGACTCCACGCTGCACGAACGGGTCACCCGACTTCATGCAAAAATAAACCGGCTTAGATCACACACGAAAGGCTTCCCATGAAAACCCTGTTCCCCGCGCTGCAACGTCTGGCGCTCTATGCAACGCTAGGACTGACCCCGTTATGGCTCAGTGGCAGTGCGCCGAATGTAGGCGGGGAGAATGTTCACGGATTGCAGCAGAAATTAAAAGCTGGTTTTACAGCGAAAGGTGGGCGCGACAAAATCGCCGTGCATGAGGTGAT
>DHLX01000011.1 GCA_002405475.1 Burkholderiales bacterium UBA4657
TACGTCACTTGGGGGCAAGTCCAATCTGGATCCGGCCTCGGCATTCGTCGGGTATGTCGGCGCAGTGGCCGTGAACCAGGCGCGTGGTGGATCGATGGACAACTTCGGCCCTGGTATTGATTACTTCAAGTCCCTGATGAAGAACGAACCTATCGTTCCCAAGCAGACCGCCTATGCGCGCGTTCTGTCGGGCGAAATTGCAATCCTGCTTGATTACGACTTCAACGCATATCGCGCCAAGTACAAGGATAAAGCGAACGTTGAATTTGTGATCCCCGGTGAGGGCACAGTGGTCGTTCCCTATGTGATGAGCCTCGTGAACAAGGGCCCAAACGCAGCCAATGGCCGCAAGGTACTTGATTTCGTACTGTCTGATGAAGGACAAGCAATCTGGGCCAACGCCTACTTGCGCCCTGTCCGTGCAAACGCCATTCCCAAAGATGTCCAGGCTCGATTCCTGCCCGCGAGCGAGTACGCGCGTGCTCGAACCGTAGACTATGGAAAGATGGCTGAAGTGCAGAAGGCCTTCTCTGATCGCTATCTCAAGGAAGTGAAATAACGTGAGCTTCGCCGCGTCTGTGAGCCCCTCTTTGGGTTATGCCGACGCGGCGAAGGCCAAGTGGTGGCTTGTGTGTATTGCACCGGCCGTCGCCTTCTTCGCCGCCTTTTGGCTTCTGCCCATCGTACGTCTTATTGCTTTACCTGCCGACAAAGGTTGGCAGACTTATTTCGTCGTGTTGACTGAGGCCAAATACCTCACCAGCCTTCTGAACACACTTATGCTTTCGCTGGCAGTGACAGTGCTCACGCTTATCCTGGGGGCGGCAGTTGGAATCTTCCTTGCCCGCAGCCGGTTTATCGGTCGGCGCTTGCTGATCTCTTTGCTCACACTGCCGCTTTCATTTCCCGGCGTTATAGTCGGATTTTTTATTATTTTGCTAGGCGGTCGCCAGGGCACGATCGCTACTCTGGCCGACTCCATGGGCTTAGGTCGCTGGACCTTTGCATACGGGCTGTTGGGGCTTTTCCTGGCATACCTCTATTTCTCCCTGCCGCGCGCTATAGCTTCCTACGCTGCAGCTGCTGAGGCGATGGACCGCGCATTGGAAGAGGCAGCGCGCTCACTTGGCGCATCGCGCTGGCACATCATCCGCGATGTCTGGTTGCCGGAGCTTGCACCAACCTCTTTGGCCTGTGGGGCCATCGTTTTTGCTACGGCGATGGGTGCCTTCGGCACTGCGTTCACTTTGGCCAGTAAGTTCGAGGTGATCCCGATCACGATCTACAACGAGTTCACCAACTACGCCAATTTCGCGCTAGCGGCCTCGCTTTCTATAACTCTGGGCCTGGTTACTTGGGCAGCCTTGGCTTTAGCCCGCCGCCTGGGTGGTAAGTCTGCTCTCGGAGTTTGAGCATGAAGACCACATCCCACATGAAACGAACTCCCATTTTGCTGGCACTGACGCTTCTGGTCGCGGTCTTCATGATCGGCCCGGTACTTTTGTCAGTGACTGCCGGATTGATGCAAAACTACAGCACTGGCTGGCGCAGCGGCTTCACTTTGCGCTGGCTCATCGAGGTCTGGGAGAACTATGGCTCTACGGTGTTGGCCTCTATCCTGATCGCTACTACAGCAGTTGTCGGCAACATCCTCATAGGCGTTCCTTGTGCCTACGCACTGGCCCGGTCGCGCCAGCGCTGGACAAGTTGGTTCGAAGAACTGATGACATTGCCAGTTGCAGTGCCGGGTCTAGCCACCGCGCTTGCTTTGATCTTGGCCTACGGCCAACTGAGAGGCTTTCGCCAAAGCTTCGCCTTCGTACTGATTGGGCACATGATATTCACCCTTCCTTTTATGGTGCGAACCGTGGGTGCCGCATTTCGTAGGCACGAGTTGATAGCATTGGAGGAAGCGGCTTCCACCTTAGGCGCATCTTTTGGTCAACGCTTTACGGGCGTGCTGGTGCCTGCAGTGCTGCCTGCCATCGTCAGCGGCGCACTGATGGTCTTTACTCTCTCCATTGGCGAATTCAACCTCACCTGGATGCTTCATACCCCCTTGACGCGCACATTACCCGTCGGACTGGCCGATAGCTACGCATCTATGCGTATAGAAATTGGCTCGGCTTACACCCTGGTGTTCTTGGTCGTCGTCCTCCCCCTGCTGTGGTTGCTACAACTGGCGGCGTCTCTTACGGAAAAACGTTATGGAACTTGAACGTACCCCTATCACTATCCGCCAGTGTGCAAAGACATACCCCGACGGCACTCGCGCTCTGTTGCCGACCGATCTAGAAATCGAGCCGGGGGAAGTACTTGCTTTGCTGGGCCCGTCTGGCTGCGGCAAAACGACACTGCTACGGATCGTAGCCGGGTTGGAAACGCCGGATGCAGGCGCACGCATTCTCTTCAGCAGTGACGACGTCACAAACGTGCCGGTTGAACAACGTGGTATTGGGATGGTGTTTCAACATTACGCGTTGTTTCCTCAAATGAGCGTAGCGGCAAATATCGGCTACGGTCTCAAGATCCGAGGTGTTTCAGAGTCGGAGCGCAAGAAGGTGGTCGGGGAACTGGTCGATCTGGTCAGGCTCAATGGGCTTGAGACACGACGACCAGCTGAACTCTCTGGCGGACAACGCCAGCGCGTTGCGCTTGCCCGCGCAGTTGCCGCCCGGCCGCGTGTATTGCTGCTTGACGAACCGCTGACTGCGCTTGACGCCAAACTCAAGGAAACGCTTCGCGACGAACTCGCTGAGTTGCTAAGACGCCTTCACATCACAGCAATCCATGTCACACATGATCAGCAGGAGGCCTTGGCTATTGCGGATCGGCTGGCAGTGATGCAGTCCGGTCGGATTGTGCAAGTGGGTGACGGCGAGACACTCTACCGTAACCCCAGCCACCCCTTTGTTGCAAGCTTCCTGGGTCGTGTTAATCGACTTCAGCGTGATGAAGCGGCACTCGCAAGTCATGTCCTCTCATTCGGCGGGCAACACCAGACCTGTCCAAAGGAGTGGTCAACGTACGCCGAATTGCTGGTGCGGCCTGAAGATATTGAAGTGGGACAGCCTCAGTCTGGCTGGGGAGTAGCCAACGTGATTCGACGAAGTTTCCTGGGGGAGCGAGTGCAACTGACACTGGCTCTTCCGGATCAGCCCGAACTGTCCGCAGACGTGGATCGGGATCACTCGGCTCGTGCAGGTGAGCAAGTAGGTATTCGCATTAAACTAGGCCGCCTGATACCCTGCCCACAACCTTTAGTCGAATGAATAACGCCATGTCTAGCACTCTGCTTTTGCAACTCTCAGATACGCATATCCGCGAGCCGGGTCGGCTCGCATATGGCCGCATCGACACGTCTCCCTATCTGCGACAGGCCGTTGAAGCAATCAAGCGCTTGCCCCAAAGACCCGATGCGGTTGTGATCACCGGAGATCTGACCGATTTTGGCCGTGCCTCAGAGTATGAGCATCTGCGTGAACTTCTGGAGCCGCTGACCATGCCCATCTACCTGCTTCCTGGTAATCACGATGACCGAGAGCAGATGCGCACCAGCTTTCCAGAGTACGGGTACTTGGGTACTGGCGGCTTCATCCAATACAGCGTTCCCATCGGCAGGCTGCAACTGATAACTTTGGATACGGTTGTACCCCAAGCCAGTTCCGGCATGCTATGCCCAGATCGTCTTGAATGGCTTTCCTGCGAGCTTGAAAAACATAGCGACAAGCCAGTCGTGGTCGCAATGCATCACCCACCATTCAGCACGCTGATCGGTCACATGGACGATATCGGCCTGCGTTCCGGTGCTAGCGAACTGGAGGCCCTGCTTTCGAACTACCAAAACGTTGAACGGGTCATCTGCGGCCACCTCCACCGACCGATTCAGGTGCGATTCGGCGCAACATTGGCAGTGACAGTTCCTTCTCCCGCGCATCAAGTCTGTTTGGACCTCTCTCCTCAGGCAGCCTCTGCCTGGATGTTCGAGCCGCCAGGATTTGGAATCCATGCGCTGCCGCCTCAGGGCCGCATGGTCAGCCACACCGCATACAGCGCAAGCTTTGAGGGACCCTACCCATTCCATGAGGCCGACGGCCAGTTGATCGATTGAACGTCATGCGTATCGCGTTTCTTGATCTAGACCACACGCTATTGACAGCGGACAGCAACGAGTTGTGGATGGAGTTTCTTCATCAACACGGCTTAGTTTCTGCCGCAGAAGTTGCCACGCATGATCATTTCATGGGTGACTATGCCCGTGGCGAGCTAGATTTTGCATCGCTGCAAGAGTTCAGGATTCGCATCGACGCATCCCTGGACTGTGAAAAAGTGCGCATATTCCAGTCTCAATTCGAACGCGAGATATTGCTGCCTGCTATAGCCCCCAGAGTTCCCGCACTGCTTTCAGAACTGAAGGGGCAAGGCATAAAAACTATCATCGTCAGCGCGACTCGCTCCTCGCTTGTAGAACCAGTTGCGAAGCATTTGGGAGTGGACCATACGATTTCCTCATGCTTTGGTGTTGACAAGGTAAAGCAGGTCCAAGCATGGCTTGGGGTGCAGGGAACTTCAATAGAAAAACTGGTCGAAAGTCGCTTTTACAGCGATTCTTACAATGATCTGCCACTACTCGATGTTGTGAATATGCCTGTGGCAGTCGATCCAGATGGACCACTAGAGCGCATAGCCGCCGAACGAAAGTGGCCTGTGATTTCTTTGCGCGGGGGCCGACCAATCAATAACGAAAAATAAGATGCCTGAGACTACTGATCGAATACAAAATGGGAACTTTAATAAAAACCGGCTCTTTGACTCTAACGCCTGATCCAGCGGTCAGGCTTTTCCCTTCTTTGCTTCTCTACCCGTCGCTGACGCGCCAGTTTCGGGTCAACTGTCAGGCCGGCGTAAATTTCCACCCGGTCGCCGTCATGTAACAGACTGTCCGGTGTTTTGCGCTTGCCATAGACCCCCAGACCGTGACGAGACCAGTCAAGATTCTGATATCCGGCTTGAGTCAAGGCCTCGAGCACCGTGGCACCGGCCTTGAGCATGATTTTTTTCTGAATGACATCGCTGCCTGATAAGGCATAACAAACAGTGACGACTATGTCCGGGGTCGCAGGTATAACAGGGTCAGGCATACATCTGCTCCGCTCGCTGGATAAAGCTCTCGACAAAACTGCCGGCAATATGATTGAACACCGGTACGACCAGCCCGGCCAGTATCGTGCTGGAAAATTCATAGTGCAGGTTAAACTCTACTTTGCACCCTTGCTGGCCCAGGGGCTTGAAATACCATGCGCCCTCCAGCACCTTGAAAGGACCTTCTACCAGCCTCATTTCAAGGCATCGGGCTCGTTCCCAGGTATTGAGTGTGGTAAAGCTCTGCCTGACGCCATGGTAGTTGATTTGCAACGTGGCTTGTGCCTGCGCTTTGCCCTGGGGTAACACCGCCACCGTAGTGCGGCTGGCTCCGGCGCACCAGGGCAGAAAATCTGGGTACTGTTCGATGTTTTCAACCAGATCGAACATGTGCTCGACCGGCTGAGCGATAAGAACGGATTTTTGAATCAGCATGAAGTCTTTACAATGGCATTTTAATGGGTTGCGCCATGAGCATTATTGATAACAAAAAAGCATTTTTCGACTATTTTATTGAAGAACGGTATGAGGCCGGAATCGCCCTGGAAGGTTGGGAGGTCAAGGCTATTCGTGCCGGTCGCGCTCAGTTGAAAGAGGCTTACGTTATCGTCCGCAATGCTGAAGTTTACCTGTTCGGCGCCCATATCAGCCCGCTGCCCACGGCTTCGACCCATATCAAACCCGACCCGGTTCGAACCCGAAAACTCTTGCTGAAAGCTGAAGAAATCAAGCGCCTGATTGGCAAGGTGGAACGTGCCGGCTATACCTTGATACCGCTGAATTTGCACTACAGCAAAGGCCGCGTCAAATGCGAAATTGGCTTGGCCAAGGGGAAAAAGCAGCACGACAAACGTGAAACCGAAAAAAAACGCGATTGGGAGCGTGAAAAATCACGTTTGATGCGAACTAATTCGCGTTAAATAGCGAGTCTAGCCCTCATTTGGCTAGAACCTGGAAAAAACGGGGCGTTTGTGACGTATTTCACGGCTTAATCATTGTTCCGTTGAAGCTAAATTAACGTCCATGGATCAGACAGGTCGTTCAATCAATTCGCCGCTTCCCGCTCTGGCGGAAGATCTTGGTAACACACCGATTTATACGGTACAGGTTCTGGGATTTTCCTCCAAGGAGCGCACTTTGTTTGCCTCGATGTTTCATCTATCGAAAATACGGGCAATGCGCTACGTTGAATTCGATAAAGCATTACACCCTTACCCTGATTTTTATATTATTTCGACCGACAGTCCAGCCGCAATCGAGCAATTTTCGCGATTGGACCGCAACCGTTATGGCGGCGCTCTATTTATTGGTAATCATAATATTCGTACTTCTCTGCCAGTTTTGCGTAAACCGATCAAATGGGCTGAAGTACTGATGCGACTGGATGAACTGCCCAGACCCAAGCTATCGGCGCAAATTCATGAGCTACTTGAAGCAGGAATTATTGGTGAAAACGATCTGATCATTCAGCGTCCTGCCGCAGCAGTAAATACGGCTTCTCCATCAGCACGTCAGGCCGCCCCTGATCGCCCCGGCTGGTCCGAAACAGTACCTATCGAACCCAAGTCGGACTCTGAGGCGGGGCCTCATACCCTGATGCTTCAGCACCAGGCAAATGCCGAGAATAATCTCGAGCTGGAGTCGGTAAACCGCTGGTATGAAACCCAAAACGTCAAAACCTTGACGACACCGGCCTCCATTCTTGTCGTGGATGAAGATATTGCAACCCGGCGTTACATGGCCGCGAAGTTTCTTGAATTAAGTTATCGGGTAGATTTTGCCGAAAGCGGCGAACAAGCCCTGGAGTTGTTTCGAATCAATCGTTATAACGCAGTATTTATGGATGTCTATCTGCCTGGTATTGACGGTTATGAAGTCTGCAAACATATCAAGGCGCGTGCCGAACGGCGCAAAACGGCTGTCATTTTTGTGACCAGCAAGCACTCGACTTTTGATCGTGTCAAGGGTGCCATGGCGGGTTGTGATGCCTATCTGACAAAGCCACTGAAACAGGCTCGTCTGGTCGAGGTGCTGGATAAATTCATTCCGCATTGGCGCATGAATCAATCGGAACTCTAGATTATCGTAATAAACCCAAGTGCCGCACCGAACGAGCGGCATGGCGCAAGTGGTAAAAATCCAGTTCCCCCTGATGTCGCGCCGCTTGCCCCACTCTGAGTAGTAATAAGGCAGTCGCATAAGCGTCAGCCGCAGCACTATGGCGTTGTTCTACTGGTATTTCAAAATGTTGAAGCCAGTCATCAAGACTTCTAAGATTTGGTTGGGAACAAACCGCAGGTGCCAGTTCCGCCAGATCTAGCCACTGTATGCGTGGCAGTTTGAAACCATGCCGCAGGGCGGTTTTTTCGATAAACGCCCGGTCAAAGTTACTGTGAAAACCTATTAGCGGTGCGTCATGAACCCATTGAAAAAACTGTTGCATTGCCTGAACCGGATCTTGCCCCAGGCGCTGTTCGCCGCGTCCTATGCCATGTACCAGAATGTTGTCGTGGCTGGTTAAGTACTGCGGCCGTAGTGATACCTCTATGCTGTCATACGGGCAAAGATGCAGTGCCTGATTATGCAGCCTGACTGCAACACCCGCCAGAGAAATCATTTCATCTTGTGATGGATCGAGCCCGCCCGTCTCGGCATCAATGACGCACCAGCGCTCGGGGGCCGGCTTGCGTATCCATTTTTGCCACCAGGTCATCATCATGACTAACCCGGATAGTCCAGTTCCAGCCGTTGCTGTGCCTTTCTGGCCTGACGCAGTGACTCTTTCAGCAGCCGTCGGTCAAGCGCGCTGAGGTGCTTCGGGTCAATCAGGTTAGGATTTTCTTCAGTGAGACTGGTGCTGCGGCTGTGTTGATGCCGCAAGCGCAACAGTTGCAGGTAATGGAACGCATCCGACCAGGCTTCAGCATCAGTCTGAGGTAGCCGGCCGGCAGCTACACATGCACGGAGGCGCTGCGTTGTTGACGTGACGGTGATCTGGGATGACAAGGCGAAAATTCGTGCCGCATCAACCAGCGGTACGGTACCGTGCAATTTGAGATCGACCGGCTCTTTTTCGCTATTCAGTAATGCCTCTAGCCAGTCCCCGGCCCAGGCGGCGGGCGGTCGGTTGCGTAAAGCATTGTCGGCCATCTGCTTCAGAAAGCGCGGCGTACTCATGGCCTGATGTGCAACTTTTTCACGTAATGGCGCAACCAGACTGGTCTGGCCGGCCAAAGCCCTAAAGTCGAAAAATATTGCGGCGTGTAGCAACTGCTGCGGATCGCCCTGGGCAATCCAGTCAGCAAATAACTGCGCCCAGACGGATGCCTTCAAACACCAGGAACGGTTACTGGCCATGATCTGGCCCTTGCATAAAGGAAAACCCAACTCTGCCAAAGCTTGGTTGACAGCCAGGGCGAAATCAAGCACTTTGTCCTGATCCATGCTGCAATCGTCAGCCAGTACGATGGCGTTGTCCTGGTCGGTCGCAATGGTTTGTTCCTCGCGTCCTTCACTACCAAGCGCAATCCAGCAAAATTGCGATACGTCCATGCTGTGCTCATGCGCCAGCAGAGTAATCAAACGCTGAGTTAGACGATCATTCAAATGCGAAATGAGTGCAGTGACCTGGGCTGCCCCCACGCCTTGGGCTACCAGGTTACGCGACAGAGTGCGGACGTCGGCACTGGCAGATACCAGTCCCGTGACGCTACCTGCATGGCGTATGGCATCGCCTATGCCGCGCAGTGACAGACGTTGCAGTGAAAACAGATCGCGCTCAGAGACCACTCCAATCAGCTGTTGCTGGTCCAGTACCGGTACGTGACGCAAGGCATGGCTTGCCATGAGCATGGCAGCATCGGCGGCAGTATCGTTCGCCTGCAAAGTCATGACTGGCTGACTCATGACCGAGCTGATGGGTTGATCGAGCGGTAAACGTGGCAGAACAATCTTGGTGATCAAATCGGTGCGGGTCAAAATACCCACCACCGGGGCTGATGCCTGTTCTTTCACGACCAGTATCGAACCGACACCGCGCTGCTGCATCAGCATGAGAGCCTGTTCGATTGAAGTCTCGGGGCTACAGGTCAAGGCCGCACGTCGCACCAGGTGAGCTAAAGGCAGATGTAAAGTCTGGGCATAGCTGGCCTCGGATGCATAGGCGGATCTTGTCTGCGCTTGTGATAAGTCCAGCAGCGCACCTAAACGTCGTTTGCAAAAAGCCAGAAATTGCGGGTTACTTTGTGCCAGACGGTTAAACAAATCACGAGGCAATTCAAAAGCAAACACATCACCGGCAGCACGGTAGGTATTCATCACCGCACGCTCAGCGAGTAACGCACCTACCGGAAAACAATCCCCTGCTCCCAGGCTACTGACTGCATTGCCTGAACCGGCAGTGCCACCAGTCTCGGCATTACGCTCTACTCCGATCATGCCTTGTTTAATAATGAACAAGGCGCGTGGCGAACCCTCTTCAGGTCCTATGATGCGCTGTCTGGGCTCAAAATATCGCAGGGTGACCGCACGAACTACCCCATCCAACTCCTGCGCTGTCAATTGAGAAAATGGCGGATGCTCGCTTAAAAAAGCTTTTACTCCTGACAGAATTTGTGCCGAAGGTGCCGCCGCCATACCGGGACTTATTTTTGATGCTTGACGACTTGCATAGCGGTAGCAATCAGGCCACTGACATCGGCCAGGTTGGCAGGCACAATGATGGAATTATTTTCCTTCGCCAGCTTGCTGAAGGCATCGACATATTTTTCTGCCACTTTCAGATTAACCGCCTCATTGCCGCCAGGTTGTTCTATGGCCGCCCCTACCCGTTCAATAGCACGCGCCGTCGCATCAGCCACTGCCAGCAGTGCCGCTGCTTCACCCTGCGCCAGGTTGATTTGCGCCTGCTTTTCACCTTCCGAGCGCGCAATCGAGGCCTCACGTTCACCGGTGGCGATATTGATTTGTTCCTGTTTACGACCTTCGGAAGCAGCAATCAGGGCACGCTTTTCACGCTCGGCGGTAATTTGTGCCTGCATGGCGCGCAAAATTTCATTGGGCGGAGTCAAGTCCTTGATTTCATAGCGGAGTACCTTGACGCCCCAGTTCATGGCGGCCTCGTCCAGCGCCGATACTACCGATGAGTTGATGTAGTCGCGCTCCTCAAACGTCTTGTCGAGTTCCAGTTTGCCGATGACGGAACGGAGCGTGGTTTGTGCCAGTTGTGTAATGGCCACGACAAAATTCGATGAGCCATAGCTGGCACGCATCGGGTCGGTCACCTGGAAATACAAAATGCCATCGACCTGCAACTGCGTATTGTCTTTGGTAATACAGACCTGGCTTGGCACATCCAGCGGGATTTCCTTGAGTGAATGACGGTAAGCGACACGGTCAATGAATGGGATAAGGATGTTCAGACCCGGACTCAAGGTGGCGTGATACTTGCCCAAACGCTCAACCACCCAGGCATATTGCTGGGGTACGATTTTTACGCCTTGTATGACAAAAAAGATGACAACAACAAACAGAATCAATGCGATGATGCTGGTATCAAACATAATGCCTCCAAAAAAGCGAAAGTTTATTGAGTGTTTTTTTGCGCTGACAAGGTCAGGCGCGTACCGCGAACTTCAACGATGGTCAAGCTACCGGTCGCCGGTTCTTCGCCGGCAGCCATCACCGCATCCCAGGCGCTTCCGCGGTGCATGACGCGAGTCTGGCCATTTTCCCAGTCTTTGACCTGAACCGACTGACCAATATCCAGCGATTGCATCGGGTCGGTCGAGGCATCGCGGCTTTTTTCAATCTTGCCGAAACGGCTACGGCGTAACAACAGGGTAGCGCCAGTGCCCACCAGCGAAGCAATGACCATCTGCAAGGCAAAGCCACCCCCCGCCAGCGCCACCAGTCCGCCAGCCGCCAAGGCCAGAGAGATCATCAGCACATAAAACGTACCGGTCATCAACTCAACGATCAGCAGAACAAAACTGGCAATAAACCACCACGTATAGGCTGACATACCCGCTCCTCGGACGAAAGTTAACTTTTGGCTACATTGTAGAGCCTTATCGTCGTCTATTTGGATTAAAGTTCGAAATTAAAGATAATACGGCCTGTTTTGCATTGACGGGCCCCTCTGACGCTTGCTTGTCCCCCGAACCGTGATGTCGTCGATGCTATTTACAACGAGGGGGCTGGGATACCAGCATGGATTTCTTCAATAATGTATTCTGGAATGCGCCCATTTGGGCGTGGTGTCTGTTTTTTGGCATTGTCGTGGTCTTGATGGTGTTTGACCTCGGCGTACTGAATAAAACCGATCACGAAATTGGCATTGCCGAATCTTTATGGTTGTCGGCTTTTTATATCAGTGTAGCGCTGATTTTTGGCGGCTGGGTCTGGTATGAATTCGGCCAGCAAAAAGCTATTGAGTATTACACCGGCTTTCTGGTCGAGAAGTCACTGTCCATGGACAATGTGTTTGTCTTTGCCCTGATTTTTGGTTTTCTGGGCATTCCGCGCATTTATCAATATCGCGTTCTGGTCTGGGGTATTTTGGCGGCATTAGTGCTGCGCGGTATTTTTATTGGTCTTGGCGCCGCTTTGGTCAGCCAGTTCTCCTGGATTTTATGGTTCTTCGGTGCCTTCCTACTCTTTACCGGCGTCAAAATGCTGTTCACTGACGAAGGTGCAACCGACATGGACAAAAACCCGCTGCTGAACTGGATGCGCAAGCACATGAACCTGACGCCCAAGATCGAAGGGAATAAATTCTGGATCAAAGGCCCTGACCCGAAAGGCAGTAACAAGCTGGTCTGGTTTGCGACCCCGTTGTTTGTGGCTCTGGTGCTGGTCAACGTGGCTGATATTATTTTTGCGGTGGATTCCGTACCCGCCATTTTTGCCATTACCCAAGACCCGTTCATCGTTTATACCTCGAACATCTTTGCCATTCTGGGTTTACGTGCCTTGTATTTCGCGCTGGCTGCCATGATTCATCGCTTCCATTACCTGAAATACGCTTTAGCTTTGGTACTGGTGTTCATCGGCGCGAAGATCATTCTGATGATGTTGGGTATCAAGATACCGGCAGTGATTGCCTTGACGGTGACCTTTGGCCTGATAGCCGGCGGTATTTTCTATTCGATGTACCGCACTCGAGGTCAGGCCGCAGTTTGATCTGAATCGGGGAGCTTAAAAAAGGGCGTTGCCAAAGCAACGCCCTTTTTATCGCCCGCAGATACGACGCTACTTAGACAGTTTTCACCGTCCCCAGCCGCTGCCAGGTGTCAATCACGGTGTCCGGGTTAAGAGAAATAGAGGCAATGCCTTCCTGCATCAACCATTCGGCAAAATCGGCATGGTCAGAGGGGCCTTGACCACAAATGCCGACATACTTGCCCTGCGCACGACAAGCCGCTATCGCTTTGGATAATAAGGCTTTGACCGCCGGGTCACGTTCATCAAAGCCTTCTGCGACCAGCCCCGAATCGCGATCAAGCCCCAGAGTCAGCTGGGTTAAATCGTTGGAGCCAATCGAGAACCCGTCGAAATACTGCAAGAACTGTTCAGCCAGCATGGCATTCGACGGAATTTCGCACATCATGATCAGGCGCAATCCATTTTCCCCACGTTTCAGGCCATGTTGCGCCAGCAGGCTTTCCACTTGTGCCGCTTCTTTCAAGGTGCGTACAAACGGAATCATGATTTCCACATTGGTCAAGCCCATGTCATTGCGCACACGCTTCATGGCCTGGCATTCCATGGCAAAACATTCGGCAAAACTGTCGGCAATGTACCGTGAAGCCCCTCTGAAGCCGAGCATAGGGTTTTCTTCTTCCGGCTCATAGCGCGAACCGCCGATGAGTTTGCGATATTCGTTACTCTTGAAGTCAGACATGCGCACAATGACCGGCTTCGGCCAAAAAGCTGCGGCGATAGTGGCGATACCTTCGGTCAATTTATCGACATAAAAAGCGCTGGGCGAGGCATGACCACGCGCTACCGACTCGACCGCTTTTTTCAGATCGGCGTCAATATTCGGGTATTCCAAAATGGCTTTCGGATGAACGCCAATATTGTTGTTGATGATGAACTCGAGCCGCGCCAGCCCAACACCCGCATTGGGAATGCTTTGAAATTCAAACGCCAGTTGTGGATTGCCCACGTTCATCATGATTTTGACCGGAATGGCAGGCAATGCACCGCGATGCGCCTCGGTAATTTCCATTTCCAGCAGACCATCGTAAATTTTGCCTTCGTCACCTTCGGCGCAACTGACCGTCACCAAAGTGCCATCTTTCAATATCTCGGTCGCGTCGCCGCAGCCGACGACGGCGGGCACCCCCAGCTCGCGCGCAATAATCGCGGCATGGCAGGTGCGGCCACCACGGTTGGTCACAATGGCGCTGGCACGTTTCATCACCGGTTCCCAGTTCGGGTCGGTCATATCTGCTACCAATACATCACCGGGTTGCACCCGTTCCATTTCGCTCGGGTCATGTATGACCCGTACCGGGCCGCTGCCAATTTTTTGTCCAATAGCGCGTCCGGTGGCCAACACGGTTGAATTGCCTTTGAGTTTGTAACGCAGGTCGCCGGTGGCTTTGGTTTGTGATTTGACGGTTTCCGGGCGGGCCTGAAGAATGTAAATCTGATTGTCACGTCCATCCTTACCCCACTCTATGTCCATGGGGCGACCGTAATGGCGTTCAATGATTTGGGCATAGCGCGCCAGTTCAATAATGTCCTGGTCTTGCAGTGAATATTTGTTGCGCTCTGAACTGGGTACTTCGACGGTTTTAACCCTGCCTTCCTCACCAGCCTGAGTAAAGACCATCTTGATCAGCTTGCTACCCAAAGTACGGCGAATAATCGGGAACTTGCCCGCCTCCAGAATAGGCTTGTGGACATAAAACTCATCCGGGTTGACCGCCCCCTGCACCACGGTCTCGCCGAGACCAAAACTGGAGGTAATGAACACCACGTCTTCAAAACCAGACTCGGTATCGATGGTAAACATGACACCGGAGGAAGCCAGATCCGAGCGCACCATACGCTGCACTCCGGCGGACAGGGCTACCATTTCGTGCGCAAAACCCTTATGGACACGGTAAGCGATCGCGCGATCGTTATACAGTGAGGCAAATACTTCCTTGATGGCGTGCAGGATGGATTCAATGCCAACCACGTTCAGAAAAGTTTCCTGCTGGCCGGCAAAAGAAGCGTCGGGCAGGTCTTCTGCCGTGGCACTGGAGCGCACCGCAAATGAGACTTCACTTGAGGAATTGTCTGTAAGTTGTTGATAAAAATGACGTATCTGTTTTTCAAGTTCGGCCTGAAACGGAGCCTCAACCACCATTTGACGAATTTCCCTGCCTGCCTCGGCCAGGGCTCGAACGTCATCGACATTCAGGCTTTGAAGCCGGGTATTGATGCGCTCGGTCAATTGATTGGCCTGCAAAAAATCCCGGAAGGCCTGCGCTGTTGTGGCAAAACCGCCGGGCACACGCACGCCCGCTGCTGACAGTTGTGAAATCATTTCGCCTAAGGAAGCATTTTTGCCACCGACGGTTTCGACGTCGGTCATGCGCAAATGTTCAAGCCCTAGGACATAGGCGGTTTCAGACATAATAAAGCTCCTGGATGCAATTAAAGGGATAGTTAAGATATTGAGGTTATTGGCATTGTACCGGGGCAAAGCCGATAACACGAACCCGGATACCCCCGTGAAAACACTGAGAAAAAAGACCAACCACCATGCCTGACCGCGATTTAGCCCATGGAAATTACGACCGCAGCGTTTTTTTTGTCTCTGATGGCACCGGAATTACTGCTGAAACCTTTGGTCATGCCGTATTGGCTCAGTTCGACCTGCGCTTTCGCGAGATACGACTGCCCTTCATCGATTCACCCGATAAGGCCTATGAGGCGATGCAGCGTATCAATCAGACCGCAGAGCAGGACGGCAAGCGTCCGCTAGTCTTTTCCACCCTGGTCAATGCCGATACGGCGACAGTCATCAAACGCAGTAACGCCATGATTCATGACCTGATTGACCGTTTCGTAGAACCGCTGGAACAGGAACTGGGAGTGAAATCGACCCATACCATTGGACGCAGCCACAATATTGCCAACTCCGAGGAATACAAACGCCGCATCGAAGCCATCAATTTTTCACTGGCGCATGATGATGGACAGTCGAACAAAAGCCTGCATGAGGCCGATGTCATCCTGATTGGCGTATCGCGTTGCGGCAAAACTCCTACCAGCTTGTATCTGGCCATGACCTATGGCCTGAAAATAGCCAACTACCCGCTTATTCCTGATGATTTTGAGCGTAATTGCCTTCCAAGCGTACTGCCACAGCATAAAAGCAAGCTGTTCGGGCTGTCGATAGCCCCGGAACGTCTGTCTGAAGTACGCCATGAACGTCGTCCGGGCAGCAAATATGCGGCTCCCGAGCAATGTCGTTACGAAGTTAACGAAGCCGAGGCGCTGATGCGGCGTGAAAGCATACGCTGGTTATCGACCACGACCAAATCTATTGAGGAAATAGCCACAACCGTACTACAAGAGGTAAAAATCGAGCGTAAAGCCTTTTAAGACTGTATAAAGTGGCGGCTTATGCAAACCCAGCAGAAAATCATTCCACTCAGCACAAACCATACACCTGTAGAACGGCGTGCACTTTTTGATATAGCCTCAGCGCAACTGCCCTTGACGCTAGGCATACTCGACTGGATACCGATTCCGGTCGCCTATGTTGATGTGTTGGGAGTGCTGCAGGCTTGTAATGAGCCATTTTCAAGTGTTTTGAAGCAACCGCGTGATACTTTGCTCAAGCGCAATCTTTATGATTGCATAGGCTACTGGCCTTCTAGTCAGATTGAGCTGGTCCGAAGCGCCTTGCAACAGGCTTATACAGGCCAGGAATCCGTATTCGCTATAGATAATGAATACCAGGTCAGGTGCCAGCCGCAGTGCGATGATGGTGGCGTGATAAAGGGCTGTTTGATTATTGCCCTCTCCATGGCTCAGCCACCCTCAGAAAATCAGGAAAATTTTATTGATCCTCGCCATTCGCATCAAATTAAATTTACTCAAACTGACAGCTCAGCTGACGTGCTGGATCAGGTTCGCGGGTTTGCAGACAATATTCCAGAGCCTTTGGCCTATGTTGATGCCGATGGCAGATTTGGATTTGTCAACCGGGCATTTGCTCAATTGGTTTCAAGAACGCAATTATCAATTGTCAATCAACCTTTAGAAGAGTTTCAAAAACACGTACAGATCAGTGATATCAAACATCAATTTGAGCGTGCACAAAGTTATGAATCTTTGATCGAAGAAAGATTGCTGCATCTGCCTGATCAAACCCAACGCTGGATAGAAATGCGCTGGCTTCTTGATCGTGCAGAGGGGCCCGACTCACGTATTCGTGGCGCTTATCTGATTTGCTCTGACATCACAGAAAACCGGGAAGCCAGAGCTGCGTATGAAAAAAATCTGGAAGAAACTGAACGGACGCTCAACTCAATTGATACCCCAGTAGCGATCGTTGATTCTGATATGCGCTTCAGTTTTGCCAATAAAAGCATGCTTGACTGGTACCAGTTATCACGTGAGCAATTTTTAGGTAAATCTGTACGCGAGATCATAGGAAAAAAGTACTATGAACAGTCATGGCCGTATATTCAAAAAGCATTGAACGGCGACGAAATTTCATTCATGCGCGAGTTTCGTTTTCCGGACGAAAGTACACGGTGGGTACGGATTCGATATGTTCCCAAGCGCGATCAAAATGGAAACAATAACGGTTTTTATGTCGTGGTTTTCGATATCCATGATCTGAAAACCCAGCAACGGATCTTGCAACAGAAGCAGGAGGAGTTGCGACGTACCAGTTGGCTGCTATCCTCGCATCTTGATAACTCCCCCCTAGCTGCTCTTGAACTTGATGCTGAACTTTTTATTCGTCGCTGGTCTGATCAAGCCGAAAAACTGTTTGGTTGGCAACGTACTCATGTGATGGGGCGTAGTATTTGGCAGCTGAACCTGATTGGCCCTGATGAACCTGATACATTGTCCAGATCACTGGCAATGGTTATGGCAGTCAAGCCACAAAAAATTTCTTCGCTGATTCAAGTCACGCGGCAGGATGGCTCTAAACTTTGGTGCGAATGGTATCTATCTGCTTTGCTTGATGAGCGTGGTGAATTACTGTCAATTTTTGCGCTGGTGCATGATGTCCATCAACGTATCCAGGCCGAGGCTACACTCCAGCAGTTAGCAGCCTTTGATGCTCTGACCAGCCTACCTAATCGTTCGAGTTTGCAATTTGAACTGACCCAAGCACTAGATCGTGCTCAACGTAATAATACTGGCGTTGCTGCATTGTTTATTGACCTTGACCATTTCAAGAATGTAAACGATACATTAGGGCATCGGATTGGAGATCAACTGCTCTTATCTGTAGCTCGGATCCTGAAATCATGCGTCAGAAAGCGAGATATTGTTTCTCGTATGGGCGGTGATGAGTTCATGATCATCATTGAAGATGCCAAGATACGTAGCGCGGCACAGCACGTAGCTCACAAACTGCTGACTACCTTAAATCAATTGATACCGGTTGAGGATCATATGTTGACGGTAACCGCGAGCGTCGGTATTGCAATTTATCCTGACCATGGCTCAGATGCCAATACCTTACTGAAAAATTCAGACGTAGCAATGTACCATGCCAAAGAGTGTGGCAAAGGTCGATTTGAATTTTATACTGAAGAATTAGCGCGTCAGCGTGAGGAACAGGCTCTGATTGAGTATTCTCTCCGCGAGGCAATTCATGACGATCAGTTGAATTTGTTTTATCAGCCTCGAGTCTCTTGTAAAAACGGTGACATTGATGGTGCTGAAGTTTTATTACGCTGGAATCACCCTGAACTAGGGGATGTGGCGCCAAAAAAATTCATTCGGGTTGCAGAAGAAACCGGGATTATTTTTGAGCTAGGTATGTGGGTTTTTCGAAATGCCTGTATACAACTACATCAGTGGCAAAGAAAAAAAATGCCCATCAAATGCCTCTCGGTTAATTTTTCGGCGCGTCAATTAATCATGAATGACCTGGCTGAGCGCGTTGGTGCCATACTCACTGAAACGGGTTGTGATGCTCGCTTGATAGAAATTGAAATCACCGAAACATCTATGCTGTTTGATCTGGCAGCGATAAAACGGGTTGTTTCGTCCTTAAAAAGATTGGGGGTGAGAATTGCCATAGATGATTTTGGCACTGGTTTTTCCAGTTTGTCTCATCTTCAACAACTCGATATTGATGCTCTTAAAATAGACCAGAGTTTTGTTCGTGATTTGCTACAAGATAGCGGGGATGCGGCGATTACACGCACCGTGATCAGTCTTGGGCGTGGACTTGGTTTGAAAGTAATTGCAGAAGGCGTTGAAAATCAAGAGCAATTGGCTTTCTTGCAGCGTTACGACTGTGACTTTTACCAGGGCTTTCATTTCAGTCCGGCTGTACCCGCCGATCAGTTTGAGGCCTTGTTGGCAAACAGCCGCTGACGTCGCATTTCAAACAGACTGACAGCCGCAGCTGCGGCCACATTCATTGACTCGATAACTGGCGATTGTGGAATAAAAACTCGCGCCTGAACCAGCGACAAGACAGGTTCTGAAAGCCCCTGTCCTTCGTTACCGAATATCCAGGCAATTGGCATACGCAGGTTCATATCAAACAATGAATGCTTGGCCTTAACATCGGTAGCAATAGTGGTCGCACTCAAGTCTGGCAGTATTTCAGGCAGCGCCACCCCCTCTGCAATCTTGATGACACACTGCGCACCCATGCCTGCACGCAATGTTTTTGGCGCCCAGGCCGAAGCACATCCCTGCCCCAGCCAAGCTTGTTGTACACCTGCCGCAACAGCCGTGCGTAAAATGGTACCAACATTACCCGGGTCTTGTACTGCATCCAAGACTACACAATCTTGAACTTGGACGGGCTCAACCGCTTGTAATAGCGGTTCTATAATGCAGCACAATGCAGCACCACTTTCAAGGCTGGAAATTTGCTGAAATAAAGTATCTGGCAAAACATTAACCACCGTTTCATCAGGCAACTGGCACAAGGTTGCCTGGATTTCGATATTGTCCTGACCAGACTCGGACACCCAGGCCGATTGAACTGGCAATTGTCGCTGTAACCACGCTGAGCATAAATGGGCACCTTCGAGTACCGTAAGATTATCCTGTTGACGCGCGCGGTTCGAGTTCAATAGTGCACGAAGCTGCTTGAGTTTGGGATTGTCGCGTGACTGTATAAGTTGAATTTTCATGTACATAACTTTGCAACTGGCGCAAAGCTTTTTCTATGAACTGGTAGTACACCATATTGGCGTATGGCCTGCAAATGCTGAGGCGTAGGGTAGCCTTTATGCTGGGCAAAGCCGTAATCGGGGTAGCGCTGATCCAGTTCGATTAATGCAGCATCACGGCTAGTTTTAGCTAGTATCGATGCTGCAGAAATGCTAGGCTGGCTGGCATCACCACCAATAATGGCCTGCACGGAATACGGTAAATCAGGTAACTGATTACCGTCCACCAGCACCCGGTCTGGTACCAGACTCAACGACATGACTGCGCGTTTCATTGCCAGCAGGCTTGCCTGCAAAATATTTAGTTGGTCAATTTCTTCTACACTGGCCTCGGCCACTGCCCAGGCCCAGGCTTGCTGTTTAATCTCCAGTGCCAAGCGCTCTCTTTTTCGAGCGCTTAATTTTTTGGAATCTGCCAGACCTGGGATTGCACGATCTGGGTGCAATATGACTGCGGCAGCCACCACCGCTCCCGCCAGAGGACCACGTCCAACCTCATCGACACCGCAGACTCGTGCGCCGCTCACTGAAAACAGATCGAGTTGTGTCACTTTGGACGCAATTTCAGGTTTTTCCATGCGTATCTAGCAGATTCAAAATAGCATCAGCGGCCAAACTGGCGGTGGGTCGGCGTAATTGTTCATGCAAGGTTTGCCATTTGTTCTTTAAGGACTCACGGTAAACCTCGTCATCGAGCGCTTTCAGGCAGGCTAGAGACAAAGCTTCTGGCGTCGCTGCTGCTTGAACAAACTCGGGTACGGCAAATTCGCGCAGCAAAATATTGGGCAATCCAATCCACGGTAAATACGCCATACGCTTCATCATGTAATAAGTCGGTGCCGCAACACGATAAGCAATGACCATCGGTTTTTTATACAGGGCACATTCCAGCGTGGCGGTGCCACTGGCGACCAATACTGCATCACTGGCTTCTATCAAACGGTGAGAGCTGATAGCACCTAAGGTGGGTTTAACGGTAAACCAGTTCAGATGACGCGCATGACACTTATCTAGTAACTCTTCAAAAGATCTTGCTAGTGCATCATCAGACAATGGCACGGCAAACACTAGTTGCCTGTCACGTACCTGAAGTTGTTTGGCCGTCTCAATAAATACCGGGCCTAGTCGTTTCATTTCGCCCTGACGTGAACCAGGCATGATGGCCAGCACGCGCTGACCTGCGGGTAGTCCTAGCTGCTGGCGCGCCTGCTCAGGGTTAGGCTGCAGCGGGATGCTACTGGCCAAAGGGTGGCCGACATACAGAGCCTTGACCCCCGCATTTTGATAGATGGCAGGTTCAAACGGAAATAAACACAGCATCAGATCAACCGCTTGCTGTATTTTTTTTATACGCTCACCACGCCAAGCCCAGATTGACGGGCTGATGAAATGCACTGTCGGTACACCGGCCCGACGTAGCGCCAGTTCCAGCCCTAAGTTAAAGTCGGGAGCATCGCAGCCAACAAATAGATCTGGTGGGGTTTGACTCCAGCGTTGTATCAGTTGTTGCCGAATGCTACTTAGTTCACGGTAGTGAATCAGGGCATCCCAGTAGCCATGTACTGCCAGTTTCTGACTGGGCCAGTCGGCCAGAAAGCCACGCTGTATCATTTGTGTGCCACCGATGCCAAACGACTGTATCAGGGGACGCTGTTGTTGCATGCCATCCAGCACATAGGCTGCCAATAAATCGCTGGAGGCCTCCCCCGCCACCATGGCGATTTGGGGCGCTGTCTTCATCGAATCAGTCCGCGTCCCGGTGTCTGAATAAAACTCAGAAAATCTTTCAAGGCCTGAAGTCCACTTTCCTGAACCAGTTGTGTCAATTCAAGCTTGGCTTCTTCGAGCAGCAAACCATCACGATATAGAATTTTGTAGGCTCTTTTAATGCGGTTGATATCATCGCTAGCAAAGCCTCGGCGTTTCATGCCCTCGGTATTCAGCCCACGCGGCGCAGCCGGGCTACCTTCTGCCATGACAAAAGGCGGCACATCTTGTACCAGCTTGGTGCCGACCGCACACATGGCGTGGGCGCCCACGCGGCAAAACTGGTGTATGCCGGTGAATCCTCCCAGGACAACCCAATCACCTATTTCAACATGACCACCTAATTGAGTGCAATTGGCTATCGTGGTGTGATGTCCCAGGCTGCAATCATGGGCAATATGGACATAAGCCATGATCCAGTTGTCATCGCCTAGCGTTGTTACTCCCTTGTCTTGTACGGTTCCAGTATTCAGGGTGCAATATTCTCGAATGGTATTACGATGACCAATGACCAGCCGCGTCGGTTCACCGGCATACTTTTTGTCCTGCGGTGCTTCACCGATAGAAGAAAAAGGAAAAAAACGATTATCCTCGCCAATAGAGGTATGACCAGTAACGACGCAGTGTGCACCTATCTGAGTGCGCGCGCCAACCGTGACCTGAGGACCTATGACAGCGTAGGGGCCTACAGTCACGCCTTCAGCCAGTTCAGCTTGCTTATCCACTAATGCAGTAGGATGAATGGTTGCCATCTGTGCAAATTCCTTTACGCCACCTGTGCCGGATCAGCGACAGAACGCAAGGTACACATCAATTCAGCTTCAGTGGCAATTTGTCCCTCTACGGTTGCTTGTGCCGTGTATTTCCAGATGCCACGTGACTGACGTGCAATCTGAACTTCGAGCACCAACTGATCGCCAGGTACTACCGGACGTTTGAAACGGGCGCTGTCGATACCAACAAAGTAGTACACCGAACTGTCGTCAGGTAATTTCCCCATGGTCTGAAACGACAAAATGCCAGCTGCTTGCGCCAGAGCTTCCACGATTAAAACACCCGGCATCACCGGATAGTGTGGAAAATGGCCATTGAAAAATGGCTCATTAATCGATACATTTTTGATGGCGCGTATGTTTTTTCCCGGTTCAATCGCTTCGACACGATCGACTAATAGCATGGGATAACGATGGGGGAGGTGTTTTAAAATCCCATTGATATCGAGCACCATCATTTTTTTCCTTCCTGATCTGTAGTCTCGTTAGTGATTCCCAGTTTTTTTTCCAGTTGTCTGATACGAATACGCAGCTCAGCCAACTGACGCACCGTCGCTGCATTATGTTCCCATGACTGATGCGTATCAATCGGGAAATAGCCAGTGTAGCGGCCTGGATTTTTCAGCGACTTAGATACCACCGTCGCGCCCGAGATATGTACCTCGTCTGTAATTTCCAGATGGCCGAATATCATAGCTGCACCGCCAATGGTGCAATTCGCGCCAATTTTTGTGCTTCCGGCAATACCAACACAACCAGCGATCGCAGTGTTATCACCGATACTGACATTGTGAGCTACCTGAATCTGATTATCGAGTTTGACCCCGCTGGCAATAATGGTGTCATCCAAAGCACCGCGATCTATAGTGGTATTGGCACCAATTTCTACGTCATCACCGATAACAACACGGCCAGTCTGTATAATTTTCTCCCAGCGCTTGCCGTCAGGAGCAAAACCAAAACCGTCTGCGCCAATTACCGCACCAGAGTGAATAATGCAACGTGCTCCAATGACACACCCCGGATAGATACTAACGTTGGCATGTACTACAGTGCCTGCCCCGATTTGCACACGATCACCTATGGCACAATTCGGGCCGATGCTGACTTCGGAGCCCAATATGACTTCTTTGCCCAGCACTGCGGTAGGATGAATGATTGCCGATGATGGTGACTCTTGTGCTAGTCGCTGAGTGACTTTGGCATAAGCCAGATAGGGATTTTCATGCAGCCACAGCAACAGTCCTGGCTGTAATTTCTCTGCCTGTTCTGAGATATCAGTTCGCAAAATAACGACACCTGCCCGGGTACTGCTTAGTAAGGACAGATATTTTGATGCGGTAATGAATGATAATTCTCTAGGCTTCGCCCTCTCCAGGGGGGCAATGGCGTACACATCAAAATCCGCATCCCTGGATAATCGCCCCCCTATTTCTCTGACTAATTCACTTAAGCGGTGCGGCATATCATTTATTGTTATTCAAAGCCCGTATCACTTTGTCGGTAATATCAATCCGCGAGCTCGCATGCACCACATCTTGCAGAATCAAATCAATTTTTTCCGTCTCAGCCAATTGCCTAATGACTCGATTCGCACGTTCTATTAGTGCAGCGTATTCTTCTGAACGACGCTGATTCAAATCTTCCCTGAATTCACGCTGCCGCCGTTGTACGTCACGATCCAGATCGGCCAATTCGCGTTGGCGACGATTGCGATCCGATTCCGATAATGTGGGCGCATCCTTTTCATAACGTTCGCTCTGGGTCTTTAAGCGTAGGGTTAAATCTTCTATTTCCTTTTGTCGCTTGGCGAATTCATTTTCGAGTTTTTGTTGCGCAGCCTTGGCCGGAGCTGAATCGCGCAGGATACGTTCGGTGTTGACGACGCCGATTTTCAGATCTTGGGCGAATACACTGTTAGCGCATAGAGCGAGAACCATGGTAAACAAAAGTTTTTTCATCATTCCACCACTTTAAAAAGAAGTTCCAATCTGGAATTGGAGCGATTGTTTTCTATCGTTAGGTTTGGCATTCAATGGTCGGCCATAGGAAAAACGCAATGGTCCAAGTGGAGACAGCCAGCTTACCCCTAGACCAGATGAATAGCGCAAATCGGCAAAGTCAGGGCTCTTGCCTTCTGCAAAAGTATTCCCAGCATCTATGAAAGTGTACATTCTGACTGCACGACTATCGACACCGGGAAACGGAAAAATTAATTCCACATTACCAATCAAACGACTGGCTCCACCAAGGGGTGTATTGTCTTTCGGGTCACGATCTTGTGACAGGCTGCCACTTTCATAACCACGCACAGAGCCAATTCCACCTGCATAATAGTTTTTAAACAGGGGATATTTTTTACCACTGAAACCACGCCCCCAGTCAAACTGGCCATTAAAGGCTAAGGTAAAAGCATCAGTCATGGGCAGATATTTCTGGTACTGAGCCCCCAACCGGTAATATCTCAAATCCAGCACCGGAACAGTCACATCAAAAGTTAGTTTTTGTAATGTACCTTTTGTGGGTGCCAAGGCTGAATTTCTGTCATCCCTTACCCAGCCCAAGGCAGCCGTCAGGGCAGAACTCGAACTACCGTTATTTCGGACATAATCCAGATAGCGCTGGGGGCTGTTGGGGGTTGTTTCAATCCTGGTGTTTTCATAGGCCAAGCCAGCCTGGAATGAAGCAAAGTCATCAATCGGTATGCCAAAACCCAAACCGGTACCAGTAGACTTCAATGTGTACTGGCCCAGATCCAGCTCATTAGGCTTGAAAGTGCGAGTATAGATATCAAAGCTTTGTGACACACCGTCAATAGTCAAGTATGGATTAGTCTGAGAGATTGATAACGTACGGTCTGAGCTACTGGTATTGATTTGCAAAGCAAACCTGTTACCCGTGCCAAAGATGTTGTCCTGAGCAAATCCGGCGGTTAGGATTAGCCTGTCTGAGGAGGAAAATCCAGCTCCTAGGCTCAAATTACCTGTCGGTTTTTCCTTGACAGCAAGATTGACATCCACCAAATCCGGCGCGCCTGGAACATTAGGAGTTTCAATGTTGACCTCTTCAAAATACCCTAGTCGATCAACACGGTCACGTGAACGTCTCACCTTCTCCCCATCAAAAAAGGCACCTTCCAGTTGCCTGAATTCACGCCTTATCACTTCGTCTTTGGTACGTTCATTACCGACAATATTGATTCGTCTGACGTAAGCGCGCCGTCCTGGATCCACCAGTATATTGAATGCAACCGTCGATTTTTCGCGGTCGATCTCTGGTATGGCATTAGCCTCGGCGAAAGCATAGCCATAGTTGCCCATACGTTCACTGATAGCTTTGGTAGATTCGTTCAGCCTGGTGCCATTAAAAACTTGCCCAGGCTTCAGGCGGATCAGTTTCATAAGTTCATCTTGACGGCCAAAGACTTCGCCAGATAGCTTGATATCCGAAACGGTAAACTTCTGCCCTTCGGAGACCACCATCGTAATAAAAATATCTTTACGATTCGTTGAAATCGCGACCTGGGTTGACTCCACCTTGAATTCCAGATAACCCCGGTCGAGATAAAACGAGCGCAGGGTTTCAATATCGGCACTGAGTTTTTGCCGCGAATACTGATCGCGCTTGGTAAGCCGGGTAAACCAGCCTGGCGTTGTGAGTTGCAACTGCTTGAGCAATTCGCGGTCAGAAAAAGCCTGGTTGCCCACTATCCTGATTTCACGGATTTTAGCCGCATCGCCTTCATCAATAGTGAAATCAACGGCTACACGATTGCGCTCAACCGGCGTTACCGTTGATGTAATCTCAACGCCATACAAGCCTCGGGACAGATACAGACGCTTGAGTTCCTGCTCCGCGCGTTCCAGCAAGGCGCGATCAAAGATGCGTGATTCGGCAATACCGACATCACGTAGCGAAGATTTCAGTTTATCTGCTTCAAATTCTTTGGCTCCAGAAAAATTGAGCGCAGCAATGGCAGGCCGTTCCTCAACCAGGACCACCAGCACATCACCTTCAACCTCCAGACGAACATCACGAAAAAAACCGGAAGCGAATAATGAACGTATAGCCGCCGCACCTCTTTCCTCGGTATAGGTATCGCCAATTTTGACTGGCAAATAACTATAGACCGTGCCTACTTCTATTCGCTGGTTGCCTTCAACCCGGATATCACGCACCACAAAAGGTGGAGCGGCATGCGCAAGACTCAAGAGTGCCACGCTGAGAGCAGAAGATAAAGCGAGCTTTTTAAGATACATGGGAGCGTTCTTGTAGGACAGAAATACAAACCTTAGGTAAACATCCGAACCAGATCATTGAACAAGGCCACCGACATTAACAGCACCAGAATACCCATCCCAAAACGCTGCATAAGGTCTTGGGTGCGCACCGACAATGGCCGTTTCCTCACCAATTCGACGACATGATACATGAGGTGGCCACCATCCAGCATAGGTATGGGTAAGAGGTTCAGGACACCGATACTGATGCTGATCAAGGCAAGAAAACCAATATATTGTTCCAAGCCGACTTTGGCCGTCTGGCCAGCATAGTCGGCGATCGTCAAAGGGCCGCTCAAATTACTCAAAGAAACTTGTCCCGTGAGCATCTTGCCGAGCATTTTCAGCGAAAAAATGGCCATATCCCAAGTATGCGTAACGCCATAGTACAGGCCATCAAACCAGCCCAGTTTGATTTCAACGGTCTGTACTTCAGCGCCCAGCCCTACACCCAGCCGTCCCTCGGCTTTGCCGATTTTGGAATTATGGAATGCTGCCGGAGTCACCACCAGGTCTAGCTCCTGGTTTTCGCGCAATATGCGGACTCGCATGGCCTGACCGGGTGATTCGCGCACTTGCTGGATAAAGCTGGTCACGCTGGCAACAGCAACCTGATTAGCCGACAGCACAATATCGCCTACGCGCAAGCCTGCCACGGCTGCAGCGCCACCCGGCTCGATTTGTCCGATTTTCGGTTTGCCGCGTAGCAAAGTCAGCCCCATCGATTGCATAACATCTTTTTCAAGATCCTCAGCCGTCAGGCCAGATAAATCCAACACCACTTCACGGCTGGTACCTGAGGAAGGTTTGACTTCCAGTATGACTTGAGTCCGATCCAACCCGGCCTCAAGGAGTTTCCAGCGCGATTCGACCCAGCTACGCACTGGCTCGTCGTTGATGCGCAGGATTTCGTCACCCTGTACGACACCTGCATAAGCCGCCGGGCTACCTGGGGTTGGGGCGTCGAGCAGGGCTTTGGGCTCTTTTAGACCATTGAGCCCCAGCAGCCAATAAAACAGAATCGCCAGGACAAAATTCGCCACCGGCCCGGCCAGCACAATCAGCATACGTTGCTTCACCGGCTTTTGGCTGTAGGCACGGGGTAAATCCTGGGCGCTGATGGGCGTAGTGTCATCAGGGTTTTCATTCAGCATGCTGACATACCCCCCCAAGGGTATGGCGCATACTGCCCACTCGGTCTGATCGGGGCCGAATTTTTTAGCCACCAGTGTCGGGCCAAACCCCAGAGAAAAGCGCAATACCTTGACATTACAGGCCCGGGCAACCCAATAATGACCCAGTTCATGCACCACCACCAGTACGCTGATGGCAATGATAAAAGCCAGACTGGTATGTAAAAAATCCATAATCTATAAGTTCCAAGCCTGAATGATGTCCTGCGCTACCTGGCGCGCCTGTTGATCCATGGTAATCACCGTTTCAAGGTCAGGCGCACTCTGGCCTGGGCAACGATCCAGTACGGATTGCAACAGTCGCGGTATTTCAAGATAACGAATTTTATGTTCCAGGAAAGACTGTACCGCAATTTCGTTGGCTGCATTGAGCCAGATGCTGGCATCGGCGCCCTGCTGCAAGGCCTGGTAGGCAAACCCCAGACAGGGAAACCGGTTCAGATCGGGGGCATTGAATTCAAGTGGGCCGGCACTGAGTAAATTGAGCGGCGTTACTCCTGAAGCCACACGCTCTGGCCAGGCAAGGGCATGGGCGATGGGTGTGCGCATGTCGGGGTTGCCTAACTGCGCCAGCACCGACCCATCTTCATATTCCACCATGCTGTGAATCACGCTTTGGGGATGAATCAACACTTCAATTTTTTCAGCCGGAAGCTCAAATAACCAGCGCGCCTCAATCACTTCCAGCCCCTTGTTCATCATGGTGGCTGAATCGACTGAAATTTTACGTCCCATGACCCAGTTCGGATGAGCGCAGGCTTGTTCGGGGGTCACTTCCTTCAAACTGACGAGATCGCGCTCTCGGAATGGCCCCCCTGAAGCCGTCAAAATGAGACGACGCACCCCTTTCATAAGAGGCTTGGCGCTATGATCTTGTGGCAGGCACTGAAAAATAGCGTTATGTTCACTATCGACCGGCAGCAATTTCGCTCGATGCTGCTTCGCGGCTTGCATGAGTAAATGCCCCGACATCACCAGAGCTTCTTTGTTTGCCAGCAAAATTTGCTTGCCTGCCCGCGCCGCAGCCATGACTGGCGGCAAACCTGCGGCTCCAACAATCGCTGCCATGACGCAGTCGGTCTGGGATGACGCAGCAATATCACACAAGGCCTGAGACCCATGAAGAACGGTCAGCGTTGCTTTCGGAGCTAGCTGGCGCAGGTATTGTTCTGCACGCTGCGCTGCCGGTGCATCCGGTACTACCGCGACCAGAGCCTGATGCGCCAGGCATAAATCGACCAGAGCTTCAATCTGACTGTGTGCCGATAAGGCCGTGATGCGAAATCGGTCCGGGTGGCGGGCGGCCACGTCCAGTGTGTTACGGCCAATGGAGCCGGTCGCGCCCAGAATAGTCAGATTTTTCATCGCGTCAGATATTCAAACAGCATGGCGGCGGGCAAAGTCGGTAACAGGGCATCAATGCGGTCAAGTACCCCACCATGACCCGGCAGCAACCGACCTGAATCTTTCACGCCAGCGCGACGTTTTAACTGTGATTCAAACAAATCGCCCACAATGCCCAACGCCACCAGCACGGTAATGACGGCCAGACCACCCCACCAGCCGGCACGCTGGAATAGCATGGAATAAAAATGAGGCACGTGTTGGGCAAAGTCTGCCTGTGCCAGATACACTGCCAGCAGCGCGGTACAGAGCCAGGCGCCGATGACGCCCTCCCAGGTTTTTCCGGGGCTGATGGCGGGAGCTAGTTTGTGCTTTCCGAAGGCACGCCCGCTGAAATAGGCGGCAATATCAGAAATCCAGACCACTGACATCACGGAAATAAAAAACCAGGGCCCCAGACTCATGGCGGCATGAGCACCTTCCCAAACCGCCAGCAAAATACATAAACCCAAAATCACCATGAACCTGCGGGCGCGTGAAAAAAAACCAGGCACTCCCAAAGGCAACCAGCGCAATGCAACCCAAAGCCAGAAAATGAGGCTGATCAGGCCGACATAAACTATGGTACTCGGTTCAACGATCCACCATAGTGCTGCAATCAGACCCGCACAAAGCAACCCACACCAGCAGGCGGCTTGATGCGATAACCCGGCCAGCTTCGACCACTCGCGAGCCCCCAGCGCACAAATGACCAGCATACCGGCATCGACCCATGCCGATGAAGTCCAGAACAAGACCGGAGTGATCAGTAGTAATAGAACAGCTGCGGTAATAATGCGGGCTCTTAGCATGGCAAAGTTTGTATCTGACCACTGGTACGGCCGAAACGACGTTCACGCTGACGATAAGAAGCAAAGGCACGTTCAAAAGCGGCAGCATCGAAGTCGGGCCAGTACTCGTCGGTGAAGTAAAGCTCGGTATAGGCTAGCTGCCAGAGCAGGAAATTCGAAATGCGCAACTCACCGCCGGTGCGTATGAACAAGTCAGGTTCGGGGGCGAAGCTCATCGCTAGATAGGAAGACAAGGCAGACTCATCAATCTGCGCTGGCTGTTGGGCCAGGTCAGGGCGTGCATTTAACAGGTGTTGCATGGCCTGGATAATGTCCCAGCGCCCACCATAATTGGCGGCGATAGTCAGGTTGAGTCGGGTATTGTGCGCAGTACTGGCCTGTGCTGCCTCAATAGCAGCCTGCAATTTGGTATTGAAGGCAGAAAGGTCGCCAATAACACGCAGTCGCACGCCATGGTCGCGCAGTTTGTCGACTTCGCGCTCAAGTGCCAGCAGAAACAGGCTCATCAGTAAACTGACTTCATCTTGGGGGCGGCGCCAGTTTTCCGAACTGAAGGCAAACAGCGTCAAATACTCGACACCCTGCCGTACACAAGTTTCCACCGCGCCACGTACAGCTTGAACACCTTGATGATGACCGGCAGTTCTGGGTAGGTGGCGTTCCGTCGCCCAACGTCCGTTACCGTCCATGATAATGGCTACATGTCGGGGTACGACTGGCGCTACAGGAATGTCCAAAGTGGAACTGGTATGCATGGCGCGCCAGTTACACCGTCATGATTTCTTTTTCTTTTTCAGCCAGCAGTTTGTCAATATCAGCAACGTATCTGTCGGTCAGTTTTTGCACATCGTCCTGGGTTCTGCGGTCATCGTCTTCGGTAATGAGCTTGTCTTTCAACATTTTTTTCAATTGCTCATTAGCGTCGCGGCGCAAGTTACGCACCGCCACTTTGGAATCTTCACCCTCACCCTTGACCACCTTGGTCAACTCGCGCCGCCGTTCCTCGGTCAGTGCCGGGGTCGGAACGCGAATCAGGTCGCCCTGGGTTGCCGGGTTCAGACCCAAATCCGATTCACGAATCGCCTTTTCAATCACGGCGACCATTTTTTTCTCCCACGGCTGAACACCAATGGTACGGGCATCGAGCAGGGTGACATTGGCAACACCGTTAATGGGTGTCGGCGCACCGTAATAATCCACCATGATGTGATCGAGCAAACCAGGATGCGCACGTCCGGTTCTGATCTTGGCCAGATTGGTTTTGAGCGCGTCAATCGACTTCTGCATTTTTTGCTCGGTATTTTTTTTCAGGTCGGCAATGGTCATTCAATGCTCCTTGAGTAAGCAAACAAGCGGTTCAGACGTGAACCAGTGTGCCTTCGTCAGCACCTTCAATCACCCGCCTTAAAGCGCCGGGTTTGACAATACTGAACACCTTGATTGGCAATTTCTGGTCGCGACACAAGGCAAAGGCAGTGGCGTCCATCACTTGCAGATTTTTCGAAATGGCCTCATCAAAACTGATGGTGCTGTAACGCGTTGCCTTGGGGTCTTTTTTCGGGTCTGCGCTGTAAACACCATCAACCTTGGTGGCTTTCAGGACAATTTCTGCGCCGACCTCTGCTCCGCGCAGGGCGGCAGCCGTATCGGTGGTGAAGAACGGGTTACCGGTGCCCGCAGCAAAAATAACCACCTTTTTTTCTTCCAGATAGCGCAACGCCTTGGGGCGAATATAAGGTTCGACTACCTGCTCGATTTTGAGTGCCGACTGCACCCGTGCCTCGACACCGGAACCACGCAAGGCATCTTGCAGTGCCAGCGCATTCATGACGGTGGCCAGCATGCCCATGTAATCGGCGGTGGCACGGTCCATGCCCGCCGCACCGGGCGCTACGCCACGGAAGATGTTGCCACCACCAATAACAATGGCCAGCTCGACCCCCAGACGCGCCACCTCGGCAACATCGGCCACCATGCGTTCAATGGTGGCGCGATTGATGCCATAGGCATCGTCACCCATCAGGGCTTCACCCGATAACTTCAACAATACGCGACGATAAGCAGCCATGGCGCTGAATATTACTGCATACCAGCGGCGATTTTTGCCACTTCGGAAGCAAAATCGTCCTGTTTCTTCTCAATACCCTCGCCTACAACATAAAGCGCAAAGCCAGCCACACTGGCGTTTTTGGCTTTGAGCATCTTTTCCACGGTTTCATCCGGGTTTTTGACGAACGGCTGGCTCAGCAAAGTAATTTCGGCCAGAAACTTGGTGATACGACCCTCCACCATTTTGGCCACAATGTCCGCCGGTTTGCCAGATTCGGCTGCCTGCTGGGTATAAATATTGCGCTCGACCTCGATTTTTTCTGCCGGCACCTGGTCTTTAGACACACAAACCGGTTTGCTGGCGGCAATATGCATGGCAACGTCTTTACCGACCTGCTCATCGGCAGCGGCGTAATCCACCAGCACGCCGATGCGCGCGCCGTGGGTATAACTGGCCAGCCTGTTCGCCGTTTGCATCCGCGCAAAACGGCGAATGCTCATGTTCTCGCCAATTTTACCGATCAGACCCTTGCGCACTTCATCGACGGTGGAACCATTCAAGGGCAATGCCGACAAGGCCTCGACGTTGGCTGGGTTTTTCTCAACCACCAACTGCGCCAGTGCTTTGGTAAAGGCGATGAAGTCGTCGTTTTTGGCCACAAAGTCGGTTTCGCAGTTCACTTCAATCAAGGCACCGCTCTTACCGTCAGCACTGATGTAAGTCGTTGCAATACCTTCAGCGGCAATGCGCGAGGCGGCTTTACCCGCCTTGTTGCCGAGCTTGACGCGCAATATTTCTTCGGCCTTGACCATATCACCCTCGGCTTCGGCCAGGGCTTTTTTGCATTCCATCATGGGCGCGTCGGTTTTTTCGCGCAGTTCTTTCACCATGCTTGCAGTAATTTCTGCCATTTTTCTCTCCAGTCAAAAAAAAGGGGCGATCGCGCCCCTGGACTCATTGGGTATCAAACATGAACAAGGCTATGGCCTCGTTTATTCCTGTTCTACTTCGACGAATTCTTCGTCGGCATTTTTTGCTGCCTGCACCACTTCGGCGACGGCATTGGCACGACCTTCCAGCACCGCGTCGGCCATGGCGCGTGCGTACAAACGTACGGCACGGCCTGAGTCATCATTGCCGGGAATGATGTAGGAAACACCTTCGGGTGAGTGGTTGGTATCCACCACGCCGATGACGGGAATGCCCAGTTTCGCCGCTTCAGTCACGGCAATCTTGTGGTAGCCCACATCAATGACAAAAATCGCATCGGGTAGACCGTTCATGTCCTTGATGCCACCCATGGATTTTTGCAGCTTTTCGAGTTCACGTTCGAAGGTCAAAGCTTCTTTTTTACTCATGCGCTCAAGACCACCCTCTTCAATCAGCGTTTCCATTTCTTTCAAACGCTTGATCGAACCTTTTACGGTCTTGAAATTGGTCAGCATGCCGCCCAGCCAACGGCTGTCGATATAAGGCATACCGGCACGTTGTGCCTCTTCAGCCACAATTTCGCGTGCCTGACGCTTGGTGCCTACAAACAGCACGGTGCCACGGTTGGCGGCGAGCTGTCGAGTAAATTTCAAGGCTTCCTGGAATTGAACAACCGTTTTTTCCAGGTTGATAATGTGAATTTTGTTACGATGACCGAAAATATAGGGAGCCATTTTCGGGTTCCAGAAGCGCGTTTGGTGCCCGAAATGGACACCGGCTTCCAGCATTTGACGCATGGTGACAGACATTGCATTCTCCAAGAAGGTTAGATTCTGACGCGACCAGTCGTGCGACTCGGTCTGACGACAGAGCCACCTTCCGGGGACGGACGCGTGCGATTTACAACAGGTTTTACTACAAAGCCAGCTATTATAGCTTGTTTGCCGATATTTTGAAGTTCTGGAGCTTGTGTATGCCCGTCGTTATCAAAACTGCCGAAGACATCGCCTATATGAGAACCGCCGGGCGTCTGGCTTCGGAGGTACTCGATTACATTACCCCTTTTGTCAAACCGGGCGTCAGTACCGGCCAGCTGGACAAACTATGCCATGACTTTATGACCCAGGTACAGGGCACTATTCCGGCTCCGTTAAATTATGCGCCCGCAGGTTACCGACCCTACCCCAAATCCATCTGTACCTCGGTCAATCACCAGGTCTGCCATGGTGTGCCGGGTGACAAGGTGCTGAAAAACGGCGACATCGTCAACATCGACGTGACCGTCATCAAAGACGGTTACCACGGCGATACCAGCCGGATGTTTTATGTCGGTGAGGCAAGCTTGCCAGCGAAGCGTTTGTGCGAATACACCTATGAGGCGATGTGGAAAGGTATCGAGCAAATCCGTCCCAATGCCACCCTGGGCGATATAGGTCATGCCATTCAGGTCTTTGCTGAAAAACTGGGCTTTAGCATCGTGCGAGAATTTTGCGGTCATGGCATTGGCAAAAAGTTCCATGAAGAGCCACAAATACTGCACTATGGTCGCCCTGGTACGCTCGACAAACTGGTGCCGGGCATGATTTTTACTGTCGAACCCATGATCAATGCTGGTAAACGCGACATACGCGAACTGGCCGATGGCTGGACCATTGTGACCAAAGACCATAGCCTGTCAGCACAATGGGAGCATACCGTACTGGTGACCGAGACTGGCTATGAGGTCTTGACTTTATCGGCAGACAGCCCGCCACCGCCTGCCTGGGTCAAAAATGGAGACATGGCTCACGCGGGTGAACCGTGAACGAATATTTACCCAGCCCGGCATCGCTGCGTAATTTAAGGCGCGATCTGCGTGAGCACTACCATAGTGCACGCACCGCAGTCATTACTCAGTTTCGTCAGCGGCCTCAGGTTGAAATGCTGCTGCGCCGCTTATGTCAGGTCACCGACCAGGCAGTACGCGATACCGTGGCCATCACCGGCCTGCCAGAGGGTTGTGCTCTGGTTGCGGTGGGTGGCTATGGTCGTGGCGAGCTGTTTCCTTATTCCGATGTCGATTTGCTGTTATTGCTGCCAGGCAATTTGTCAGAGCGGGAGCAGCAGCAGGTCTCGGATTTCATCAGTTTATGCTGGGATGTAGGCCTGGAAGTCGGACATGGTGTCAGAACCATAGATGAGTGCCTGTGCGAAGCCGGGCGTGACATTTCGGTTCAGACCAGCCTGCTCGAGTCGCGCTTTTTGACTGGGCAGCGGGCTCTTTATCAAAAATTCCTCAAACAATTCCGACGGGCACTCGATCCACGGGCTTTTTTTCGCGCCAAAATGGCTGAAATGCATCAGCGCCATGTCAAATATGAAGATACTCCCTTCAGTCTGGAGCCGAACTGCAAGGAAAGCCCTGGCGGGCTGCGCGATTTGCAGGTGATTAGCTGGGTGGCACGGGCAGCGGGTCTGGGCAAAAACTGGAATGAGCTGGCCAAAGCCGGCCTGCTTACGCCGCTGGAATTACGCGCACTCAAACGTAATGAGCGACTGTTACGACAAACCCGGGCGCGACTGCATCTGGTCGCTGGCCGACGTGAAGATCGTCTGGTGTTCGATGTGCAGACTGCACTAGCTGCCGATTTCGGCTTGCAGGCCACGAGCTCTCGCCGCGCATCCGAGTTATTGATGCAAAGTTACTACTGGTCAGCCAAAGCGGTACAACAGCTCAACACGCTACTGCTGCAGAATCTGGAAGAACGCATTTTTGGTCGCGAACATGCCGCCGCGTTACCCATTAACGAGCGCTTTAACAGTGTCAACAGCCTGCTCGACATTGCCGATGATCAGTTATTCGAGAAACAGCCTGCCGCCATGCTGGAAGCTTTTTTGGTCATGCAGCAACATCCCGAACTCAAGGGCATGTCGGTACGCACCTTGCGCGCCTTGTGGCATGAACGTAATCGTATTGACGCCAGTTTCCGTCGCCAACCGGAAAATCGGGCGCTATTCCTGAAAATTCTGCAACAGCCTTCCGGGGTTTTGCACGAATTGCGGCGTATGAATCAAACCAGCATCCTGGGCCGCTATCTGCCGGTATTCCGTCGTATTGTGGGGCAAATGCAGCATGACCTGTTTCACGTTTATACCGTAGATCAGCATATTCTGATGGTGGTTCGCAATTTACGCCGCTTTACCATGCCTGAACATGCACACGAGTATCCCCTGTGCTCGCAACTGATTTCTGATTTTGACAAGCCCTGGCTGCTTTATATTGCGGCCCTGTTTCACGATATTGCCAAGGGGCGCGGCGGTGACCATTCCGAGCTGGGGAAAATCGAGGCAAGAAAATTTTGCTGTGAGCATGGGCTGTCAAAGGAAGATACCGCATTGGTGGCATTTCTGGTCGAACGCCACCTGACCATGAGCCAGGTCGCACAAAAACAGGACCTGAGCGATCCAGAAGTGATTCACCAATTCGCTCGCATGGTAAAGACCGAGCGTCATCTGGTCGCGCTTTATCTGCTGACAGTCGCTGATATACGCGGTACCTCGCCCAAGGTATGGAACGGCTGGAAAGCCAAGTTACTGGAAAACCTGTTCCGCGGCGCACGTCGTGTACTGTCTGGTTCTACCCCTACCGTACACGCCGACTACGAGGCAAGACAACAAGAGGCTCGTACCCTGCTGGCGCGGGATGCCATAGCAGTTGAGGCTTATGAGGCTATCTGGGCACGCTTTGATGTGGCTTTTTTTCTGCGACATGATGCCAGCACCGTGGCCTGGCTGACAAAACAACTGATACAAGCGCAAAAAAGTGACAAGCCAATCGTGAAGGCGCGGCTGGCCACTGAAAGCGAAGGTCTGGAAATTATGGTCTGCGTCGCGGATCAACCCGATCTGTTCGCCCGCATCTGCGGTTATTTTGATACCCGGCGCTATTCGATTCTGGATGCCAAAGTACATACCACTCGCGATGGCTACGCTCTCGACACTTTTATCGTGGTCGATGCCGATGCCTTGCGCGCCAGCGCCGATCACTACCGGCATATTGCCACGCTGGTCGAGTATGAACTGGCACAAGCCATACAAAATCAGGCCGAGCTACCCGCCCCTGCCACCGGACGTATTCCGCGCCAGACCAGGCATTTTCCCATTACCCCCAGCGTCGATCTGCGGCCAGATGACAAGGGACAATTTCACCTGCTTTCAGTCACGGCGGCGGATCGTTCTGGTCTGTTGTACTCGATTGCCCGTGTTCTGGCACGCCATCATGTCAATTTACATACGGCTAAAATTGCCACGCTCGGCGGACGGGTAGAAGATTTGTTTCTGGTCGATGGTGAAGCGCTAAGCCACGCCAGGACGCAGATACAACTTGAAACCGAATTGATGGATGTATTGTCGGTAAACTGAGTGTGATGATGAATACCTGGAAAAAAACCGATGCCGAATGGCAAGCCATCCTAAGTGAAGTCGAATTTCTGGTAACGCGCAAGGCGCATACGGAACGTGCTTTTACCGGGCGCTACTGGAACCATCATGCAGCCGGTATTTATACCTGCGTGTGTTGCAATACGCCACTGTTTGCGTCCGACACCAAATTTGACTCGGGTTGCGGCTGGCCGTCTTATTTTGCCCCGTTGAAACCGGAACATATTGTCAAAAAAACCGACCGCAGTCATGGCATGGTCAGAACTGAAGTCATTTGCGGCGTGTGCGCGGCCCACCTGGGGCATGTCTTCAACGATGGTCCGCCTCCGACCGGGCTGCGATATTGTATCAATTCTGCCGCCCTGCGCTTTGACCCTGAATAACCGAGATCGCATGAAATTATTATTCGACCTGTTTCCTGTCATTCTTTTTTTTATTGCCTACAAACTCGGCAACCAGAACCCCGAATTGGCGGCTGCGTTGGCAACTCAATGGCTGGGGGGGCTGGTCTCCGGCGGCCAGGTCAGTGCCCAGGAAGCCGCCACCTTATGGGCCACCTTAATTGCCATACTCGCCACCGTAGCGCAGGTGGCTTATTTGCTGCTACGAGGTAAAAGAATCGAGCCCATGCTCTGGATCAGCCTGAAGTAGCCCCCATTTAACGTA
>DHLX01000023.1:0-112135 GCA_002405475.1 Burkholderiales bacterium UBA4657
GATGGGCGCGGTGGTACTCAAGGTCTTGTGCCCTTCCGGTGACAACGAGTGCAAACGCCAGTATGTCTATGGCCTGTACGATAAACAGACCGGGCGCTTGATGGATTACAGTACCAACGAGGTCATTGCCAACGGTGCCATCATCGACCCGCAGACCGGACGCCCCCTGCCGGGATATGGACGCGACCGCTGCCCCGGCTTCTTTAAAAGCTGCCGCGACTAGCGGCGGGTGGTGTCACGGTGGTCATTGCGGTAAAAAAACTCTTTTGCCATCATGACCGAGTTCGATAAACGGGTGCGAAAACGCTTTTTCAAGACTTTCCTGAGTCAAAATTTTCTGTACCGATCCGCACAATACCTGCTCGCCCTGAAATAGCAGGGCATGGGTGCAATGCCTCAGTGCCTGGTGCATGTCGTGCAGGGCAATCACTGCTGCCACCTCCGTATGGCGTTGCAATTCCTGAAAAAAGGCACTGGCATGCGGTGGGTCCAGATGTGCGGTGGGTTCATCGAACAACATTAAAGGCGAACCTTGAGCAAACGCTGCGGCCAGCGCCAGTCGCTGGCGTTCACCGCCTGACAGGGTGAGTATGTCCTGTTGTGCTTGTGAGGCCAGATCGAATACATTCAGCCAGTGCAGGGCGCTTTGCCAGTCTTGTTCAGATTCCCAGCCCAGCCCCGCCGCCCAGGGCTGGCGCACGGCCAACACACGCTGTATGGCCGGCAGCGAAAAGACATCATGCTCGGTTTGCAGGCTAAGTGAGCGCAGGCAGGCCAGTTCACGCCAGGTCCAGTGTGACAGCGGTTTTCCTTGCAGTACGATACACTCTGGCAGGCTGGGTCTGACCCCGGCCAGTGTCGCCAGCAGCGTACTTTTGCCACAGCCGTTCGGGCCTAACAAAGCCCAGCGTTCACCGGCCTTGACCTCGAACGTCAATCCACGTGCCAGGGTACGTGCGCCGTGCTGCAGTTGTAGTTGTTTAACGGCGAGCATGGCTCAGTATCCATAAAAAAACCGGTACTCCCAGTAGCGCGGTCATGACACCGACAGGCAGTTGCAGCGGGCTGAAACAGGTGCGTGCCAGCGCATCTGCCAGTACCAGCAAGGCACCACCGCCAAGCCAGCAGGCTGGCAATAGTAGCCGCTGGTCATGACCGAGCCAACGTCGTAGCAGATGCGGTACGATCAGACCCACAAAGCCGATAGCGCCGGCGACGGTGACGGCTACGCCAGTACTCAGGGCGCATAGCAGCAATACACCCCAGCGCAGACGTTTGACGTGTACCCCCAGCATCAAGGCTTGAATGTCGCCCAGCAACAGCAGGTTGAGCGCGGGTGATAACAGCCAGCCCACGATGCCTGCCAGCAGCCAGGTCACACCGGCCAGGCTCAAGTATTGCGCGCCACTTAAATCGCCCAGCAACCAGAACAGCATGCCGCGCAGGTCGGTTTCAGGTGCCAATGACAAGATGACACTTACCCCTGCCGCACTGGCCGAGCCCAGCATGACGCCGGTTAGCAGAACCCGTACCGAGGCCTGACTGTCTTGCAGTGTTGACAGCAGACTACGGGCGCTGAACAGAAACAGCAGGGCCGTACTGAGCAGGGCACCGACCGCGGCACCCGCTGACAACCAGGCCAGCGGTACCCCAAGCGCTATGGCACTAAGTGCGCCAAGGGAAGCGCCGCCCGACACCCCCAGCACGCCGGGGTCGGCCAGAGGGTTGCGTAACAGCACTTGCAATAGCGCACCACTTAAAGCCAGCAGTCCACCACAGAAAAAACCCGCCAGTACCCGTGGCAGCCGCAGTTCAAACAATATGGTGTGGCTGGTACTACCTGCTCTCCAGACCTCAGCCCAGTCTATGGACTGGCTGCCCATGAGCCATGCCAGCACACAGACCATAGCGCTGATAACCAGAATCAGCAGCAGATGCCAGTACGGGGAGCTGCCGGGTTTCATGGGCTGTAGCGTAATCCGGTCCAGAATGTGGTGCCAGGGGTGTTATAAGCCCAGGCAGTTTCATATTGTTTGTTCAGCACATTGTCGAGCCTTGACCACCATTGCCAGCCACGTGCCAACTGGTACGCTGCCTGCAGATTGACAACACCATAGCCACCGAGGCGCCGATTACTGCTATTGGTCGCATTATCAAAGCGCGACCCCTGCGCCTGCCATTGTGCGGTCGTTGTCCATGCGCCCCAGTCACGCCGAATTTCCAGGCTTGCCGCGCGTTGCGCACGTCGTGGCAGTAATTTTCCAGTATCGGCATTGCGCGGGTCGAGCCAGTCGAGTGTGGCGCTGATTTGTGTCGCACCCCAGTAGGTGCTGCCAGACAGGCTGAGTCCTTTGATGTTTGCACGTTCGACATTATCGGCGCAGCCAAAGGAAAAACCGGGAACCGGGCAGCTTGAGTTAAAGACCACAAGATCTTTGATGCGGTTTCTGAATGCCACCAGTTTGGCACTTTGCCTCACGCTGTTGTAATACAAACCAGCCTCGACACTATGCGAATGTTCGGGGCGTATCGTGGCTCGGCCATAGTTCGGGTAGTACAAATCATTAAAACTGGGGGCGCGAAAGCCTTTCGACCAGCCAGCCCCAGCGCGCAGACTAGGGCTAAATTTATAGCCATAGCTGATACCGCCGCTACTGACATCTCCATACTGGCTATCGTCTTCCTGGCGCACATAAAGCTGCATCAGGTGCTGCTGGTGGTTCAGGAATAGCGCGCTGCGTATCATGTTCGAGCGCCGGGTTTGGCGGTAGCGATTGAAGGCATCACGATAATCGGCTTTTTGTTGCAGATTCTCCAGTCCGAGATCGAGGCTAAGGCTACGATTCAGCCGCCACGAGGTTTCCACTCCCGACTGCCATTGTTGGCTGTGTGCCCTGAAACTGGCCAGGTCGGCAGCATAGTCCAGTGTTTGCCCAATGCGCCAGCGTAGATCGAAGTCGGTTGACAACCCATGTGTGCCGCGTACACCGATGAGCTGTGACGTCAGGGTATTACGCGGGTCGGTATTGAGCAAACCGTTGTCAATTTGTACATCCAGGTCATCTCTCAGCGTTACCAGACCTATTTCATGTCGTGGCGCTGGTCGCCAGTTCCATTGCAGGGCAAAATTTTGGCGGTCGAAACCGTCACGGTCCGGATGATAGGGTGAGAATGTATTTGAGCTGTCAGGTCGGGTCGCATTAGTGCCATCGCTTTGCGAAAACCCCATGCCGAGCGAAAGATCATAATGCTCGTTGCCCGCCGCAATACCAGACTGTACCGACAGGCTGCCATAGCTGCCAAGACTGACTGAGCCAAAAGGCTGCGCCTGGCCCTCACCGCGCTTAAGAAATAACTGCACCACACCACCGACAGCATCGGCACCGTACAGCCCCGATGCTGGGCCACGCAAAATTTCTACCCGCCCGAGTTGCTCGAGTGGCAGGCCATGCCAGCTAGTTGTGCCCACGGTCAGGGACTGATAACGGAATCCTTCAATCAGGGTCAGGGTTTGTCCGGCGTTGGCGCCACGAATAAATACCGACTGTACCGATGCCGGCCCCCCTTGATGCGCGGTTTGCACCCCGCCGGTTTGACGCAAGGTGTCAGTCAGGCCATAGCCCCCAGCGCGCCATAGGTCGGATTCGTCGAGGATGCTGATATCACTGACCAGATCGACCACCGCCTGTGGCGAACGTGTGGCGGTGATCACGATCGGGCTGAGCGTTTGGGCAGACAGGGGGACTGGGACAGTAACAGAAAGACTAACAGTGAGTGTAAGGCCCGTGAATACAGGCCACGGGCGCAACAAAGCCCTGTTGGCAATTAACAGCATGATAAAAAGCTCCAAGAGTTACAGTCGCGGATCCCCGCGCGACTCATCACGAAGGTCAAATCATGATTACGATTCAACCACTCCTGGCCGGTATCCGGGCTGGCAAGAACAGAGCCTGCGCCTTCCCAAGCCGCTTCCTCTTCGCGACTCAGTGGCTTGGCAGGTCCGGCCGGTTGTGCTGACACGATACCGGCGCTTGCTTACCGTTGCGGGGGCAGCGCAGTTTGAGCATGGTTTCGCAAAAAAGCCACGCTCCACTGCTTCCCGTTTAACTGAACCGGCGAGGAAGCCGGTTCGGGCACCAAAAGCCTTACCAGTTTACCCCGGAACCCGCTAACATAGCGAATTATGAAAAAAAATGCTTCCATTGATGACCTGTCGCAACAGCTGGACGAGTTATTTGAGTTGACCGATTTGCTGGTGCGTGAAAACCAGTTGCTCAAGTCCCGACTCAGTCAGGCCGAGTTGCAGGCAGCCAGTCTTGAAAAACGGCTCGCGGCAGCCCGTTTGCGCATTGAAACCCTGATATCGCGCTTGCCAGAGAATGATGGCAGCGGTCTGCTCCCTGAGCATCGTTGAGGTCTGTATGAATGCCCTGTCTCCTGAAAGCGTCAAAGTCAAAATCATGGACCGCGACTATGTTTTTGCCTGCGCTCCTGATGAAAAAGAATCCCTGATGCGCTGCGTTGCACTGGTCGATGAAAAAATGAATACCATCAAAAACATGGGTAAGCTGACACAGATTGACCGCATTGCCGTGATGGCAGCATTGATGATTGCCAGCGATTTCATGGCGCATTCGAGTCGACCCGAAAAACCAGATGGCTTGCGGCGTAGCGACCGCTTACCTACCGAACATCATGAGCCAGAACTTGATCGCCTGCAGCAAAAACTCGATCAGTATTTGAGTAAACTGAAACCCCAGCTCAATATCGAAGGAAAAGGTTTGTTTGGCTGATGCATTTCCGATTGGAACTTTGCTCCAGTTTGTGTATAGTAAAGCCAGTCCTGCCGAATTCGCTGTTGGCCTTATTTCCGTGAACCAATGCGATATGCTTAGCTGTGGAATATCCGGTGGCAGATGCGATTGGCCTGCTTGCCTGGCAAGTGGGTTGAACCTGATGTCATTATGACTGCGGCGACCTGAACCTGGCGGTTCAGGAAATTGGTCTGGCGGTATCGGCGGGGCCCCTCCTTCTCTGCAACGGCGCTAATCGGTTTGGTAGCGCCGTTGTTATTTTTTATTGGCACAAAATGTCTGAGTTGCTGTCATCCTTTTTTAGCGCTTACAGCCTGGGGCTGTTGGCCGCCTTGTTGCTCCTGGGCGCCGCTGTGGGTTTTGCTGCCGGCCTGCTCGGTATTGGCGGTGGCATGCTGCTGGTACCGTTCCTGACCTATCTGTTTTCCCATCGGGCATTCCCATCAGAGCATGTGGTGCATATGGCAATCGCGACCTCACTTAGCACCATATTGTTTACCAGTCTTAGCTCGGTATGGGCGCATCATCAACGTGGTGCAGTTTTGTGGCCAGTAGTTCGTATGTTGGCACCGGGTATTGTCCTTGGTTCCTTGCTGGGAGCGCAGATTGCTGGCTACATGAGTACCACTGTGCTGGCGCTTTTTTTTGCTATTTTCGTCACTTTTTCTGCGACACAGATGCTGCTGGACAAAAAGCCCAAACCGAGCCGCGAACTGCCACGAGCCTGGGGTATGTTGGGAGCTGGTGCGGGGATTGGCACTTTATCCAGTTTGGTGGGGGCTGGCGGGGGCTTCATTTCGGTACCGTTCATGACCTGGTGTAATGTCACCATCCATCGCGCCGTGGCCACCAGCGCCGCACTGGGTTTTCCAATTGCCCTGGCGGGTGCTCTGGGCTATGTGGTGGCTGGCTGGTCGTTACCTGCCATGCCAGCAGGAACTTTGGGCTATATCAATTTGCCCGCGCTGTTTTGCATTGTCAGTACCAGTATTTTGTTCGCTCCGCTCGGCGCCCGAACTGCACATGCCATGCCGGTAAAAAAACTGAAACGGGTTTTTGCCCTCCTGCTCTATGTTCTGGCAGCGTATATGTTGTACAAGGGATTACGCTCTTGAAACGGGTCTGAAAATGATGGTATTAGCTATGAGCGTACAATGCAGGCCTGATGACGACAAATAACAGCGATTCGATACAAGATTTCAGCAGTTTTGGGCTGGATGCCAGCATTTTGCAGGCGCTGGCCGGAATGGGCTACAGTCAGCCGACCCCGATTCAGGCTGAGGCCATTCCGATTGCTCTGGCCGGGCGTGACCTGATGGGCGCGGCGCAGACCGGTACCGGAAAAACGGCGGGTTTCAGCTTGCCGATCTTGCAGCGTCTTTTGCCGCAGCAAAGTGCCAGCATGTCGCCAGCACGCCATCCGGTACGTGCCTTGATACTGGCACCGACACGCGAGCTGGCCGACCAGATTTACGAGAATGTACGCGTCTACGCCCAGCACACCCATTTGCGCTGCACGGTCGTGTTTGGTGGTGTTGACATAAACCCACAGACTGAAGCCCTGCGCAATGGTGTCGAGATTGTCATAGCAACACCTGGGCGCCTGCTCGATCATGTACAGCAAAAGAGCATTAATCTGTCGCAGGTACAGGTACTGGTACTGGATGAAGCTGACCGTATGCTCGACATGGGCTTTCTGCCTGATCTGCAGCGCATTATCAACCTGCTACCGAAGCAGCGACAGAATCTGATGTTCTCGGCCACTTTTTCCGAGGAAATAAAAAAACTCGCCAACACTTTTATGCGAGAACCGCAGCTGGTTGAAGTGGCGCGGCGTAATGCTACGGCCGATAATGTGAGCCAGACCGTTTATGCCGTGACGGAAACCGACAAGCGCCGTGCCTTGGTGCAACTGATACAGTCGCACGCCGTCGAGCAGTTGATTGTATTCGTCAATACCAAACTCGGTGCCAGCCGACTAGCGCGACAACTCGAGCGCGACGGAGTTTCGGCTACTGCCATTCATGGCGACCGTAGTCAGGCCGAGCGTTTGAAGGCACTGGATGATTTCAAGGCTGGACTGATCAAGGCCCTGGTAGCTACCGACGTGGCGGCGCGTGGTCTGGATATTGCCGATATGCCTTGCGTCGTGAATTATGATGTGCCTAATAATGCTGAAGACTATGTGCATCGCATCGGTCGTACGGGTCGTGCTGGTGCCAGCGGCATTGCGATTACCCTGATGGCGCCTGACGAAGAACGTGCGCTGGCTGACATAGAAAAATTGATTAAACGATCCCTGGTGCGTGTACCATTCCGGATCCAGCATTCATCCAGGGGCGGCGCCGCCGCCATTGACGACTGGTTCTATAAACCTTACGAGCCTACGGCAAACACTGCACCGGGGTCTGAGAGCGTGGATAGTTCTGCCAGACGTTTTGCCAGTAGTAACCTGCAACGTGCCAAGGTAACGCGCGCTGTAGGTGCCTTGCTGGGGGGTACTAAGAAGGCAGACGCCTGAGTCGTTGTTCCCAGGCCAATGGTGCTGCACGCCAGAATTGTGTCAGGCTGTCGGTCTGTAGTCTCAGACCCAAATGACTTGCTGCCTGCTGCAGCTCGCTTAAACCCTGATCAAGCTTAACTGCTGGTGCCAGATTTTGTTTGCTCAATTTTTGTCCGGTTTCATGGGTTACCAGTGGCACATGCATATAAATTGGCGCCGTTGCCTTCAGACATTCATACAGGAATAATTGACGGGGCGTGGAGTGCAGTAAATCGGCGCCACGTACTATGTGAGTCACGCCAGCGTCAATATCATCGACGACTACTGCCAGGTGATAAGCCCATAATCCATCGGCACGTTTGAGCACAATATCACCGCACTCGCGGGCGAGATTTTCCTGTAGTAGCCCTGCCCAGCGGTCGGTAAAACTGATGACACGCTCCGGAAGTCGTAGCCGCCATGCCGGATTCTTCAGCATTTCAGCAGTCCGCGTAGTGATGCCTGTTGCACAGGTACCGGGGTAGATGTTTTCGCCATCTGCAGTACGACGCGGCTGGCGTTCGGCAATCTGTTTGCGTGAGCAAATGCATGGATATAACATAGGGCTGAGCCGTTCGAGCGCAGCCTGATATCGAGCCTGGTGCTGGCTTTGATACACAATCTCTCCGTGCCATTCAAACCCCAAGGCCCGCAGTGTCTGAATAATTCGCGTAGCGGCACCCGGTTGTTCCCGGGGTTTGTCAATATCTTCAATACGCAATAGCCAACGGCCCTGATGCACCAGGGCATCGAGGGCACAGGCAAGCGCGGCAACCAGTGACCCCTGATGTAGAAGGCCGGTGGGCGAAGGGGCAAAGCGCCCGAGGTAGGAACGCATAGTTGAATGAATTCTAGCCCAAGCGCAGCCAGTTTGTGCCAACCAGAGGTGAGGCAATCTGATTAAAATGCAAACACTCAACACCATATTATTGACGAGATAATGTACCGATGACTAGCCTTCCAGTACCTCTGCGCTATGAAATTCGTCGCTCGGCAGAGCGCGGCTACGCCGATCATGGCTGGTTACAGTCCTATCACAGTTTTTCTTTTGCACAGTATGACGATCCGCGCCACCGCCAGTTTGGTGCGCTGCGCGTTATCAACGAAGACTGGATCGCAGCCGGGCATGGGTTTGACACCCATGGTCACCGCGATATGGAAATAATTACTTATGTTCTGGAAGGCGAGCTGAGCCACAAAGATTCCATGGGTAATACCAGTATGATTCGACCCGGCGAAGTGCAGCGTATGAGTGCAGGCTCGGGCGTGATGCACTCGGAATATAACCATACCGAAAATCACACCACCCATTTGCTGCAAATCTGGCTGTTGCCCAATCAACGTAATGTCAAGCCTGGCTATGAACAGAAGGCATTTTCAGAATCAGAAAAGCGTGGCCACTTGCGTCTGGTCGTATCGCCCGATGGTCGTGCTGGCTCGGTCAGTATTTATCAAGATGCTTTGGTATACGCCGGGCTGTTTGATGACGATGAAATGGCCGAACACTATCTGCCAGCCGGACGCTGGGCCTATGTTCATGTTGCACGTGGCAATGTAAGGGTGAACGATATTTCATTACAGAACGGTGATGCCCTGAAAGTGACAGATGAAACAGTACTCAGATTGTCACATGGGTCTCATGCCGAGGTACTGCTGTTTGATCTGGCGGCAGCCAGTTGTTTTTCCGCCTCGGCATCGAGCCTGTAAACCCAGGCCAGCACTTCGGCTACAGCAAGATAGAGTTGCGGCGGAACCGATGCGTCCAGCTCAATTTTCACAAGCGCTTTGGCTAATGCTTCCGATTCCATCAGTGGCACGCCAGCCTCGACAGCACGACGAATAATTTGCTCGGCCACTTCGCCTTTTCCTTTGGCGACCACGCGTGGTGACTGATCCCGAGTGTCATCATAACTCAGCGCGGCAGCTTGTCGAATTCGGGGTGGGCTTGGCTGGTTCATCTGGTTTTGCTTTCATTCACGAACGGAATAAAGCTCAGTCCTTTCAGATTTAATCCCCAGCCTCCCGCTGCCTGGCGAAATTGGTTCTGAGTCAGTTTGAGCAATTCCAGAGTCGGTGGTGTCGCGGCAAAAGCCAGATCTGTGCGTGTTTCACTTAATGCCAGCGTAATCACAATATCGCCCAACACCGGAAGCTTGACCTGCAAGGTAGCAACAAAGGCAGCATCCTGGCGCTGACTGGTCTGGGCTTGCGCCACCAGTGGACTGATATCAACCCGAACATAGCCCTGGGCACCATTTTGGGCATACATCGCCTCCAGCTTTTGCGGGTCGGCGCGAACAGCAGACGCTTCACTCTTGGCGGGTTCCATGCGTCCCCATTCTGCCCGGCTGTTGTCACCTGCTGGCCGCACTTCCTGATTGACTGAAGCCGACTCAGGATCGGTCATGACAACTGCACTGGAATTGTTCCCGAGTAGCGGCATACCAGTATCGCGTACAACCACTGGTTTGATGCTTTCTTTCCATGGTCTCATGGCGGCATATTGGGCGGCAGCAAATCCTGGCGCACTCAAGGCGCTGCTGCCAGCCGGACTGGCCAGGCTGTAGCCAGAGGTTGCTGGCACAGGCATCGGAGCTTGTGACGCCGCCATGGTCTGGCCGAGTTTGATGGCCAGTTGCATGACTTCACGCACCCGCTGCTCCGTACCTGACTGTGGAGTCAGTAGAGCAAGTGTTGCTGGTAAAACCAGAGCCGCCGAGAGCACCATATCGGAAGGTCGGTTTTGTGCCGCCGCTGCGCCGCTAATACTGGCCAGTGGTGGAAATTTGGCAGCAGGGCTTAGTTCTACCGTAGTGGAACTGTTGTTGACGGCTGTACCCAGATTAGGGTTACTGGTATTTTGTTGCGTGATTCCAGATCGTGCGGTCGTGGTTTGTTGTCGAATTTCGCTCGACAGTGCCTGAACCCCCGCGGTCTGCAATATGCCCCTGACTGTGCTTGCAGCAAGCGAGCGCAGAGTTTCAGCGACGGTAGGGTCAGAGGTTACGTTCATAAATATTGAGCCAGCCTAGCCGCTATCTGGCGGTACACCAGAACGGTGGCTAAGCCATGCCAGCACCTGTTGTAAATCCGGTTGTATCAGACTGCGTATGCTGGCATCGTCTGCTAGTACCTGTTTCAACACCCGTTGCCTGATCGGCATTATCTCATCGGGAATGTTGTCATCAGCCGCGCTGGAACGTAAATCCAGTATCGCCATTTCACAGGCTTTTTCCAGGGCACCGAATCGCTCCCAGTCTTGCAGTTCAGCAGCTTCACGCATCATGTGACTGACCTGAGCGATCCGCTCATATTTAGGAATGAGGTCGGCTGGCTGTACCATGACTTAACGGTTCTAATCAGCTATAGACGAACTGCCGGGGTAGTGTTGCGGCTGTGCTCACCGAATTTGTACCTGTTGTTTTTTGTGGGTCTATGACGAGCCAGGCCTCACGTAACTCAGCGAGCAGTTTGATCACGTCGTCGACTGATTTGCGATTATTCGTTCTGTTGGCAGCGATCAGGCAGAAAGTCATATAGTCATAAAGGCCAGCCAGGTTACGTGCCAGCTCCCCGCCAGCCTCAACATTCAGACTCGCCAGAAGCCCTTCATTGATGATGGTGATGGCCTTGTTGATCAGACGGCCTTTTTGCTCAATTTGCCTGGAATCGATGTGCATTCGCGCCTGGTTCAGAGCCTCAATGGCACCGTCATATAGCAGGGTAATCAGCTGATGCGGATTTGCGCCAGTAACTTTCGATTCTACCGCGACCTTGGCATAAGCATTGGCGGCAGTTTGCATGCTGAACATAATGACCTCGCAGTTGAGTAAGCTCTTGCATTCATTACGGCTGTCCAGGCTATTTTGTAAGCCCTAAAGGATTTTTAGCCGCTTTTCAAGCGTACGGCTTAGGTATTGAAGCCAGCTGCTGCTGCAAATAGGCACTTAAAGACTGCAGACTATTGAGGTTGCGGTCTAAAGTCACAAACTGGGTACGGTAACGCTGCTCGATTTGTGATAGCCGTGCTTCCATCTGATCTTCCTTGCTATTGAGATTTTTCAGACTGGCATTTAGACCATCAGTCCTAGCATCGAGCAGACCATTATTATCCGTCAGACTGGTAATCAGATCTTCAACCGTGCCGGCAAACCCATCGCCCTCGGTGCCCCCTGTACTTTGCGTAAATAACGCCACCACCGCATCGCGTTTGCTGCTGAATGTACTGTCAAACTTGGTCGCGTCCAGCCTGATCGAACCGTCACTCTGCGTTGTAATACCAAGTTCCGAGAGTGTAGGCAGGTTGGTCGAGCCATATTGTCTAGATAACAACCCGCGTACCTGACTCAATACATTTCTGACAGTCGATTCGCCATTCAGAATGGCTGCTTCTCTCTTGGTGGCATCATACTTGGTGAGATCGCGTACCAGTTTGTTCAGGTTGTTATAAGCAGTGATGAAACTGTTGACTGCAGTTTTCACCTGGGAATCATCGCGCGTGGTAGTCATGGTTGTAGGGCTGTCATCATTGGTTTTGAGCAATGAAATCGTCAGCCCGGCAATCGACTGATCCAGCGTGTTAGTACGCGAAGTAATACTGATACCATCAATTTTTACCCGTGCGTCCTGGGCGGCCACCCGCTCGGACATATTTTTGCCATTACCCACGCTGGCCGCTGGGTTGTACGCCAATTGTGACAGTCCGGCGTTATCGGTATTGTTACCATCCGGGTCCGAGACACTCAGACGCATATGTTGATTGGCGCCGGTTTTGGCATTGGTCAAGACCAGCATCACCCCGGTGCCACTATTGACCAGCGAGGCGCTGACTTCCTTGTTGGCCTGATTGATGGCATCACGTATGCCTTCCGGCGTCATTTTGGCAGCCTCAACATTGACCGTAAAGGCTGCCCGATCGGGGTTAAGGGTATAAACACCGGCGCTATAAGTACCGAACTCAATCGTTACCGAACCTGCAGCATTGCCGAGCGAACTACTGGCGCTGGCAAATTCCGGTGAGCTCAATTTTTGAGCGCTGGCCAGTTGTTCCACCTCAAGTGAGAAACTGGCTGGGGTTGCGCTATTACTGGTGCTGACAGTAGCGATACTGGTATCGGCGACAGTGGTTTTGAGCGTTAGCAGTTTGTCCTGGGTTGTCATCCTTTGAGCTGCCGTTTTCAGCGCATCCAGAGAACTGCGTATTTGCCCAAGAGCCGAGATCTTCGACTCGATCATGCCTTTTTTGGTGGCTAGCGCGGTCAACGGCTGGCGCTCGACCGTCATCAGTCGCTCAACCAAGCTATTTATATCTAACCCACTACCAATGCCGGGAACCGAAAGACCGCTCATGACGACAACTCCTTATAACTACTAATTTTCCCCTGAAACGGCAATTTCAGAAACCATAATAAGACCCAATTGAGCCTGATAATTACAAGCTATGCCTTGGCCTGAACCAGAGACAGTGCGCTGCTCGTATCCGAACCCAGTGAGTCTGATAGGGCTTCGGCCATCCGTAAAACTTCCTCGGAGGGAATCTGGCGCAATACCTCACGGGTATTGATGTCAACAATCTTGGTCACCACCCGGGCGCTACTATCGTCAATTTCAAACTGAATTTGCGCGTCTCTGGCGCGCACGAAGCGGTTCAGTTCCTCCACCTGCCTGGCGACACGTTCTTTGAGTCGGGTGGAATCGGTATTTTGAATTGAAGCGGTTGTGACAGGGTCTGGCGTAATAGCCGGTTTGACTGGACGCGACTCCGAGCCAGACGAATAAACACCGTCTCGGGTCGTAGTGGTTGCTTGAGTTACTTTCAACATGATTCAGCCCCCTTTCAGTCAGCTGGGCGATGCATGTGCCAAGGCAGGAAGACGCTTTTGCGCTCCCTGCCTGGGTTACGGCAAAAAATCCGCCAGCTTGAGGGCCGGCGGGCCCACCGGCGGACGTTAACCGCGCAGCAGCTGCAACACACCTTGCGGCAGGGCATTGGCCTGAGCCAGCATGGCTTGGCCGGCCTGTTGCAGAATCTGTCCGCGTGTGAGGGCGGAAGTTTCTGCAGCAAAGTCGGCGTCACGCACACGCGAACGGGCAGCACTCAGGTTTTCGGCTGCTACTGCGGTACTGGCAACACTGCTTTGCATACGGTTTTGCAAGGCACCCAGGGTGGCACGTTGTGTCGAGAAGTAGTCCAGGGCTCCATCGACCGCCGACATGACCGTGCGGGCATTATTTTCGGATTGTGTGTTGTTAAAGTTCGTCAGGGCAGTAGCCAAAGTACTGATCTGAGAAGCTGTACTATTATTGATGCGCATGTCCGCAAACGAGATTGCCACAGTATCGGTACCCGTCGCAGTTCCCGAACCTATTTGCAGATTGGTAGCACCAGAGCCAGAGGCAGTCACTATGGTGTCATTACCTGACGCAGCGAAACCTGCGGCAATGTTATCAGCGGTTTCAGCAGAAACAGAGGACAAGGTCAACTTAATGCCTAAATTGCTGAAGTCCAGAGTTTGTGTGCTACCGGCTGTCCCAGCAACAACCGTTACTGTTTGCGAATTGGTGCCGTCAGACAGTGTCACATTTGCGCCGGAGGGGTTGGTAAAGGTGAAGGTCGTGCCAGCTTTTGCTTTGGAAACATCAAGAGCGGTAACACTGGTGCCTGCTACGATAGTCGTACCGACATTAGTTTCTGTGCTACCGGCGCTGACCGAGGTTGACAGACTGCCCGTCAGCAAATTCTGTCCATTGAAGTTGGTACGCGAGGCAATATCCTGCATTTCATCACGTAGTTCGACCAGCTCGGTATTGATAAATCCGCGCTCGGTTGAACCGATAGTACCGTTTGCCGCCTGGGTGCCCAGTTCTTTCATCCGGGTCAGGATGTTTTGCATTTCGTCCATGGCGCCTTCAGCAGTTTGCAACATTGAGATGCCGTCGTTGGCGTTGCGCATGGCCTGGTTCAAGCTTTTGATTTGCGCACCCAAACGCTGAGATACTGCCAGGCCAGCAGCATCGTCTCTGGCACTGTTAATACGCAGCCCGGATGACAGACGTGCGAGCGAGGTTTGTAGTGCGCCTTGTGAATTGTTCAAATTCCGTTGTGCATTCAACGAGGCGACGTTGGTATTAATGACTTGCATGGTATTGCTCCTTTCGTAGGTCTTACCCTAGGCCCCGGAATCCCGGGGAATCTGTTCGGCAACGTGCCGATGTATGCAATTACGTGGCATGCAGAAAAAACTTGAGCCAGTTTGAAAAAAAGTCTGGTTTTGAACGCCAGCCTGGTCGGACGTTACTTAAATAACTTTAGAAGTTTTTTGTGAAATTGCACACAAAAAAAATTGCCGATTTTGTCAAATAACGCCGAAATAACTTGCACGATTCTGGAAATTGATAAGGCGCATGTCAGTGCTTTTCTGACAAGAGTTTCAGGCCGATTCGGATTCGGGCTTTGATCCATGATCGACACAATATGCTTCATTCAACCGCCACTTTAAGGAGCTCAAAATGAACCAAGACCAAATCATGCAAGAGATTCGTGAGGTTAATCTGTCATACATGATGCTGGCTCAGCATCTGATACGAACAGACCGCGCTCAAGCCCTGTTTCGCCTTGGTATTTCAGAAGAAGTGGCTCAGATTATTGACACGCTGACACCAGCACAAATGTTAAAAGTTGCAGCTGGTAATACCCTGATGTCGCGTTTTCGCTTCGATGACGATATGGTCTGGAATCTGATTACGAGTCATGGAAGGCCGGCGGCAGCTGAGGATAATGCCCATTCGCTTCATGCCAGCATCATTATGGCTTCAAATGTTAATGAGGCAACTGCCTGAATACTTTCAGCTCCGCCGAACAAAATTCACGGGAGAAAAATGATGTCTGCCAGAAAAAGTATTGTTGAAGATTCTAGAGACATACAGCGTGCCATCGAGTTAATTAAGCTGGGGGCACGGCTGCAAGTCCTTGAATCTGAAACCAGCCTGTCTTATGAGAAGTTACTGAAGCTATACAAGGAAGTTGAGGGAAAATCTCCACCCAAAGGTATGCTACCTTTCTCTACCGACTGGTTCATGACCTGGCAACCCAATATTCACAGCTCCCTGTTCCTTAATATGTACGAATACATGAACAAGGCAACAGATATTGAGCCTATCGACGCAATCATTAAAGCCTATCGGCTGTATTTAGAAACTGTTGATAGCAAACATCTGGAGCGGGTATTGTCGATGACTCGCGCCTGGAGACTGGTTAAATTTGTCGATGCTGGCATGCTGACTTTGACGCCATGCACCAAGTGTGGCGGACATTTTGTGGTTCATCGTTATGAATTAACGGATGACTATGTGTGTGGTCTTTGCAATCCTCCGGCGCGAGCAGGCAAGCCGCATAGAAAAACAGAAGAAGAACACGAGCATGACATCCAGATGAGTTTGTAGTGCTTTACGATGACTGCATTCTGCTATTTTTTTGCCAAAGGAAGAAAGACAGTTTCAGCCTTGATAAAGAATGAACAGGGTAGTCGAAACTGTCTTTTTCCAATTCAATAGTTCCACTTTAATTTCCGACAATGACGTATAAGGGCTCAGTTTGCCCCAACAGGCAAAGGCTAATCCGGCAGAAAGCGCTATGTTCGTCATTATTGGCTATATAACAGTGTTTTTCTTCGTCTTTGGGGGCTATGCGCTTGCCGGTGGTAATTTCACCATTATTCTCAAGGCGGCTCCGATTGAATTATTCATTATCGGCGGCTCGGCAATGGGGGCATTCATTGTTGCCTCTCCCAAGAAACATCTCATCGCGACACTTAAGGCGATTCCAGCAGCGTTGAAGCCAGCTGCAGTAAGCAAAGAAAAATACATGGCCCTGCTGGCTTTGTTGTACAGCATATTGGGGAAAATTCGCAAAGAAGGCTTAATGTCGATAGAGCGTGAAGTAGAAGATCCAGAACAATCCCCACTATTTCAAAAATACCCTGAAGTACTGAAAGACCATCATTTAATTGAATTCATTACCGACTATTTGCGTTTGATGGTGTCGGGTAATCTGAATCCGATTGAAATCGAGAATTTGATGGATAACGAAATAGAGACACATCACCATGAAGCCATGATTCCTTCACACTCGGTACAGAAGGTGGCTGATGCGTTGCCAGCATTTGGCATTGTGGCGGCAGTATTGGGGGTGGTCAAGACTATGGCTAAGGTTGGCGCCCCACCTGCCGAGCTTGGACTGCTGATTGCCGGGGCGCTGGTGGGTACCTTTCTTGGTATTTTGCTGGCCTATGGTTTTGCCGGGCCACTAGCGACACTGATGGAATCAAATGTCGAGGAGGAAAGCAAGCAGTATCAATGTGTTAAGGTAGTCTTGCTCGCCAGCTTGAATGGGTATGCACCACAGATCGCGGTTGAATTTGGTCGCAAGGTCATGTACTCGACCGAACGACCAACATTTACCGAACTCGAGTCGCACGTGAAAGGTAAGAAAGCATGAGTGGCTCAGGTTCCGGTGGCAATAAAGCCAAGCCCGCTATTATTATCAAGCGGATCAAAAAAGTTCAGGGCGGGCATCATGGGGGTAACTGGAAGATTGCCTATGCCGATTTTGTGACTGCCATGATGGCTTTTTTCCTGCTGATGTGGCTGCTGGGCTCGACGACCAAGGGCGATTTAAAGGGCATAGCCGAATTTTTTGCGAACCCGCTGCGCGTTTCAATGTCTGGCGGCAGTGGTACCGGAGATTCCAGGTCGGTGATTCCAGGCGGTGGCTCCGATATTACTCTACGTGCTGGCCAGACAAAAAAAGGTGAGGTGACGACTAACCGCCGTCCCGAACGCAATGAAAACAGGGCTGATGCTGAAGTCAGAGAAATGCTGGAAGGCATCGAAAAGCAAAGACTGGAAGCTCTGAAGCAGAAGGTGGAAGAAGCCTTGAGTAACACACCGCGTCTGGCCGAATTCAAAAACCAGGTACTACTCGATATTACCAGCGAAGGCTTGCGCATCCAGATTATTGACCAGCAGAACCGCCCGATGTTTGACAGCGGTAAGGCCATGATGCGACCCCATATGCGCGAGCTGCTGAGGGAAATTGCGCCCATGCTGAATGAGGTTAACCATAAAGTCACTCTGCTGGGTCATACCGATTCTGCACCCTTTGCCGGTGGTGAGTCTGGGTATTCCAACTGGGAATTGTCAGCTGATCGTGCCAACGCCTCACGTCGTGAACTGGTCTCCGCCGGCCTGTCTGAAGGGAAAATCGTACGTGTAGCTGGACTGGCATCCTCGATACCCTTTGTGGCAGAAGATCCTCTGAGTCCCTTGAACAGAAGAATATCCATCATTGTCATGAACAAGAAGGCCGAAGATACGATGTATAACCGCAGTGCTGGCGGTACTGAGTCATCAAACGCCGAAGAATTCGGTGCAGCCATTGGTTTATCAGGAAAATCGTACGAACAAATGTCACCTCTGGAACGTGTACATGAAGCGGCCAAGATGGCGGAGCAGATGAAAAAGGGGAATTGATGCCTGAACCCAACGTTATTGTAGTTCAAGAAAAACTGATTTTTGTCGAAAATGATGTGTAGGATTTGCCCATAGGAGAGTTGCGATCATGAGTGCTGATATGAAATTTCTGATCGTTGATGATTTCTCGACCATGCGTCGTATTGTTCGTGGTTTGCTGAAAGAAATGGGCTACAACAATGCCGACGAAGCCGAAGATGGTCAGGTTGCCTTGAATATGCTGAAAAGTAGCCACTATGACTTTGTTGTGTCGGACATCAATATGCCCAACATGAATGGTTTCGACCTGCTCAAGAATATTCGCGCAGAAGAGTCACTGAAAAATCTTCCTGTACTAATGGTTACCGCAGAAGCCAAGAAAGAGGATATTGTTTTGGCAGCACAGAATGGTGCCAGTGGTTATATCGTGAAACCCTTTACCAAGGCGACTCTGGAGGAAAAGCTGACCAAAATTATCCAGAAATCCCAGTTGGCTGCATAAGATATCAAGGCTTACGCCGGAGAACCACATGGACCAAAACTATAATTCAGATGTATCGTTACACACAGCTGCTGTGCATGACCCGATTTCGGCACATGGCGGAGCCAAACTTTCAGAGCAGGATACCAAGCCGGAAAATTATGACGTTTTTGTCCGAATTGGTCACCTGACGAGAAAACTACATGATGCACTTAGAGAACTGGGCTACGACCGTGAGTTGGAAAATAGCGTAGGTTCATTACCCGATGCGCGCGCCCGACTTTCTTATATTGCAGATGTCACAGAGAAAGCTGCTGAAAAAGTTTTAGGTCTGGTCGATGAGAAAATTGCTGCTGACGACATATTTGCCAGTGAGGTAAAGAATATTGCAGCGCTGATTGACAGTAATTCGCCTGAAAATGAAAAAATGGCAGCTGTACGACTATTCTTGGGTCGCGCTCAAGCACACAGCGATCAGTCTCGCTCTATGATGACAGATATCATGATGGCGCAGGATTTTCATGATCTGACTGGGCAGACTATCAAGAAAGTGGCTGATATTGCTCATAATGTCGAGCAACAATTAGTTCAGTTATTGTTGGATACGACCCCGCCGTCTCAGCGTCCTAAGGTTGAGGCACAGTTCATGGAAGGACCGGTAGTCGACAAAACCCGCACTGACAGTGTTCATAATCAGGAGCAGGTGGATGATTTACTGGCTCAACTAGGGTTCTAACCATAAGCTTACTGCTGCGATTCTGGTTAATTGGAAACAGGCCCCTATAAGCGGGCCTGTTTTTTACTTCTGTTACGCGCCGTTGAAGGCAAAATTTCGTTATGGCCGAAAACGAAAAGCCCGATTCGGAACGATCGCTACCGCCCTCAGAAAAGCGCTTGCAAGATGCTCGAGAGGAAGGTCAGGTTCCACGTGCGCGTGAAATCAGCACTTTGCTTGCTTTTGGCGGTACGCTTATCTTTTTTACGATAGGTGGCATTTGGCTGCTCGGTAACTTGCTGGGATTCATGCGCCAGGGCCTGACTCTAAGCCGTGATCAGGTGTTTTCAAGCAGTGCCATGATGCCGCAATTAGGGCATTTGACTATTCAGGCTCTAACACTTTTTTCCCCATTACTCCTCGTTACTTTGGTGGGTTTGGTGCTAGGCATGTTGGTATTGGGTGGCTGGAATTTTACTCTCAAGCCATTGCAACCCAAATGGAGCAAACTTGACCCAATCGCCGGCATACAGCGTATGTTTTCTTTGCATTCTCTAGGAGAGCTGGCCAAAGCAAGCGTAGCGGTTATTCTATTAACTGGCGTCGTGGTCGCGTATGTCTGGACTCATTTACATGAGCTGGTATCAATGCCATCGGGAGATGTTAGGAGCAGTCTTTTTCTCGCTATTGACCTGGTTGCGACGGTACTACTGCTCATCATTATTCCGATGGTATTTATTGCGATAATCGATGCCGGATTATCCTGGTGGCGTCATTACAGCGAGCTGAAAATGACGATAGATGAAGTCCGGCGCGAGCAAAAGGAAACTGAGGGTAATCCTGAGATTAAAGCCCGAATTAGACAGCAACAGCGTGAAATGGCCAGAAAGCGCATGATGCAGGCGATACCGGGTGCGGACGTAGTCGTTACCAACCCGACTCATTATGCTGTTGCGCTGAAATATGAAGAAGGAAAAATGCGTGCACCACGTGTGGTGGCCAAGGGGGTAGATCTCACTGCTGCTCGGATTCGAGGTATTGCCGCAGAACATAAAATACAGATGATAGAAGCCCCGAAGCTGGCACGAGCCTTGTACGCGCATGCCGAGCTAGATAGTGAAATACCGATGAATCTTTACACTGCAGTGGCACAGATTCTAGCGTTTGTTTATCAATTACGTGCCGGTCTCGAGCCCGAAGCCTTGGGCGAGATTGAAATTCCAGCGGGTCTCGATCCGCATGAACAGACGGGTCTCTGACGGCTGGCGCTTGGGCTTGAACTGAGCCGCCAAACTGCCTTTATTTCAAGCTTCATTCCCCCTCAAGTTTTTCAAAATGCTGATAAGGGGAAGCATTATGAACTGGATGACACGACTACGTACACTATATGGCATTGATTTAAAAATGCTGGCTATGCCTGTTTTCATAGTTTTGATTTTGGCGATGATGGTCTTGCCACTGCCGCCATTTCTGCTAGACCTATTCTTTACTTTTAACATTACGTTATCGATTGTGGTGTTGCTGGTATCTTCCTACACCAAAAAGCCGCTTGAATTTGCCATTTTCCCTACCGTCTTGCTGGTAACTACTTTGATGCGGCTGGCGCTGAATGTGGCATCAACCCGTGTCATTCTGCTAGAAGGTCATACAGGTCCAGATGCGGCGGGTAAGGTGATTGATTCATTTGCCCATTTTTTGGTCGGCGGCAATTTTGCTGTTGGTCTGGTCGTATTCATCATTCTGGTCATAATCAATTTCATCGTGGTTACCAAAGGTGCAGGTCGTATTGCCGAGGTTTCGGCGCGCTTCACCCTCGATGCCATGCCGGGCAAACAAATGGCAATAGATGCTGATTTGAATGCCGGATTGATCGGCGAGGCCGATGCGCGTAAACGTCGTCAAGAATTGGCGCAGGAGGCTGATTTTTATGGTTCGATGGACGGTGCCTCCAAATTTGTTCGGGGCGATGCCATTGCAGGTATCTTGATACTGTTCATCAATATCATTGGCGGCATTGCAATTGGTATGTTCCAGCACAATCTGACTGCCGGGCAATCGGCTGAAACCTATGTGCTGCTGGCAATAGGCGACGGTCTGGTAGCACAGGTACCCGCCCTGGTGATTTCGATCGCTGCCGGCCTGATTGTTTCGCGTGTTGGCACCGGCGAAGATATTGGTGAGCAGATGGCGAGCCAATTGTTCAACATGCCGCGCGCACTGGGCATTACCGCCGCTATCATGGCACTGCTGGGTTTCATTCCCAACATGCCGCATTTTCCGTTTTTAATGCTGGCAGGTTCTTGTGCTTATCTGGCCTGGTGGCTGTCGCAGCGCGAAAAATCCAGAAAGGCAGCAGAGTCAGCGGCACAGGAGGTAGTGCCGGCAACGTTGAATAATGGTAATGAAGCTACCTGGGAAGATTTGCAACCGGTTGATGTGCTGGGTCTCGAAGTAGGCTATCGCCTGATTCCATTAGTCGATATCAATCAGGATGGCGAATTACTGAAGCGTATTAAAGGCATACGGAAAAAATTTGCCCAAGAGGTGGGTTTTCTGCCGCCCGCAGTCCATATCCGCGATAACCTGGGGCTACGCCCTAACCAGTACCGCATTACGCTTAAAGGCGCTACTATGGCCGAAGGCGAAACCGTCAATGGTATGTTCCTGGCTATTGACCCGGGTGGAGTGACGGCACAGTTGCCCGGTACTCCGACTCGTGACCCGGCATTCGGGCTGCCTGCGGTCTGGATCGATAATACCCTGCGTTCTATGGCTCAGGTATCAGGTTATACCGTGGTTGACGCAGCGACTGTAGTGGCTACTCACTTAAATCACATTTTACAAATGCATGCCTCGGCGCTTCTCGGGCGTACTGAGGTGCAATCGCTGTTAGATCATATTGGCAAGCTGATGCCCAAACTGGTTGAAGACATCATTCCCAAGGTGGTGTCAATTCCAATCTTTCAAAAAGTGCTGCAAAACCTGCTCTCAGAGGGCGTTCATATCCGTGATATGAGGACCATCATAGAGACCATGGCCGAGCATGCACCGCACCTGCAAGACTCTTTTGAATTAACAGCGCAAGTGCGGACTGCTCTAGGCCCTGCGATCGTGCAGCAAATATATGGCTATGCCGCGGAGTTGCCCGTGATTGTGCTGGAACCTGAACTTGAACGTGTAATTACCCAAACAGTCGGCAAGACTAATGAAGCCGTTGGGCTTGAACCGAATCTTGCCGATGCACTGGTACGCCATGCGGTTGAGGTAACACAACAGCAGGAAGCCGCCGGATTACCCGCAGCGCTACTGGTACCTGATGCTATTCGTCTGCCGATGAGTCGCCTGCTACGTCGACTTGCACCTCGGCTGCGGGTCATCGGCCACGGCGAAATTCCCGAGACTAGTACGATCCGGGTCAGTTCAATATTGGGAGCCAGCACATGAGTCTGAAAAAATTTGTCGGTCCCACCAGTCGGCAGGCAATGCTTGACGCACGCAAAGTTCTGGGGGATGAAGCCGTGATCATCTCAACCCGTAAGACTACCCAGGGCTTTGAGGTTGTAGCAGCGGCCCAGAGTGAGCTCTCTGAAATGGCAGAAATGCCTAGCCCATTGCTACGCTCGGCACGTAACCAGACAGCTGCGTCAGATATCCGGATGCAGTCAGGTTCAAATCCACAGGAACGCTCTTCACAACCGGTGCCGTTTCTAAAATTCATTCGCGAACAGCCGAATCTGTCGGCTACAGCAAATCCGCTTCAGCCGGTTCAGAAAAAAACCGCCCCGACACTGGAACAGACTATTTCACCTGAAAGTACGCCACTGATGCCAATTCCAGAGTTCAGTGACCAAAGGGAAATGGTGAGCGAACTGCGTCAGGAACTCGCGACGCTCAGAGCCTGGATGTCAGGCCAGTTTGATGCCATGTCGTACCACGAATCGATGCAACGTCGCCCGGTGCCCGCCTTGATTCAGAAAGATCTGCTGGTAGGTGGATTTTCTCCAAAGCTGGCACGCGACCTGACAGGAAAACTCCCAGACTCGATTGAAGAGAGCCAGGCACGCCAGTGGACTGCGGCCGTACTGGAAAAGAATTTATTGACTATTTCTGCAGAACAGGATCTGATTGATTCTGGTGGAATTTATGCCCTGGTTGGACCGACAGGAGTCGGTAAGACCACAACCGTGGCTAAATTGGCCTCGCGCTGTGCAGTCAAATATGGGCGTGACTCGGTCGGCTTGATCACAATTGATAGTTATCGTATAGGTGCACAGGATCAGCTTCGCATTTATGGAAAAATATTAGGCATCAGCGTACATACAGCACAAGACCGCGACTCCCTGCTTTCAGTCTTACGCAGCCTGGCCAATAAACGCCTGATTCTGATCGATACAGTAGGGCTGGGTCAGCGCGATGAGCGTGTGGCTGAACTGTTAGCAACGGTTGGCTCAAGTGCTATCAAGCGTCTGTTGGTATTAAATTGCAGTGCGCAGGGCGAAACCCTGGAAGATGTTCTAGCTCGCTATCGCAGCTCAGAGCAACCCGGCGGAATTACCGGATTGATTCTATCCAAGACGGATGAGGCGGTGCGGCTAGGCGCGGCTCTGGATATCGCTATTCGACATCGTATGACTGTATTTTATGAAACTAATGGTCAGCGGGTTCCAGAGGACATACAGTTACCAGATGGAAAATCTCTGGTATCGCGCGCTGTCATGCACCAGCCGGCCAGAGCATTTCAAGTTCAAGGGTCTGAAGTCAGCTTGACATTTCTGGAACGCCAGCTGAAATCCAGTGGGACAACCTTACATGCTTGATGCCCCCATGGAACACACTTTCGATCGCGCTACAGATCAGGCATCTGGTCTCAGGCAGCTATTCAATACACAGATGCTAGGCGTACTACCAGTTTGCGGTTCCTGGCAACTAGTCGAGTTATTGGCTCGGGCGTTGGCTATCCAGTCCCGTGTTGCTGTTCTGGACGAGCAAGGCACTGCTGTCATGAATGCATTCCACAAATCCGCGGAATACGAATTGGCAGATCTACTATCTGGCTACCGTGAATTTCAGGAGGTTGCTGTACGGGTGAATGACAGGTTATCTCTGCTTTCAGCTCAGACCGGACTACAGAAGTTTTTGCAATATGCCAGTGAAAATCAGTTATCAGGCGAGTCTTTGTTTTCTGGCTTCATGTCTTTATCCAAACCTTTCAGATGGTTGCTGATTAATTCAATTCAGCTTCGCTCAGCCGCTGAACTGGTTCGCGGGCAGGGAGAGGTACTGCTGGTCATACCGGACACTCCAGAAGGTATCAAGCAGGCCTATTCACAAATCAAGGAGGCGGCACTTGATTTACCTGATATGCAACTACGAATTGCTATTCAATCTGAGAGTGAATCACAGGCACAGAAGGTATTTAGACGTCTGGCAGAAACAAGCGAGCGCTTCCTTCGAGTGCGACCGCAACTTGCCCTACGGCTACCATTTGAATGGCAAGTAAGCACAGGTATGGCTGAAAAATGGCGGGTTGCAATGTCTGCATGGAAGCTGGCCGAGTATGTGCAGACTGAGCAGCGTACCGACCAGGATCGAACCTAGCAGGATAAGGCGAGACAATCATGGGGATTACTACCTCTGAGGAACAACAAAAAATGATGTATGCGACCATTGAGCGTCTGGATAAAAATGCTGCTATCAAGCAATATGCTCCATTAGTGCGCAAGCTGGCACATCATCTACTGGCAAAGCTGCCTGCTAATGTTGAAATTGACGACATCATTCAGGCCGGATTGATCGGTTTAATGGATGCGGTAAGTCGTTATGAGGAAACGGCAGGAGCACAATTCGAGACCTATGCTACCCAGCGCATCAAAGGTGCCATGCTCGACGAATTGCGCGCCGCTGACTGGCTGCCCAGATCGATTCGTAAAAATCAAAGAACAATTGAGTCCGCTATCAGCAAGTTACAGCAGAAATTGAAACGTGCACCTACTGAAGCAGAAATTGCCATAGAAATGGGTATTTCGATTACCGAATACCACGACATGCTCACCGAGGCCCGTGGCTTGCAGTTGGTGCATCTCGAAGATTTTTCGGATAACGAAGGCGATGACGAATATCTGGACCGGCATTGCCCAGATAGTAGTGAAGAGCCTTTGGCCAAATTACATGATGCACGATTCAAGGCTGCACTTATTGATGGGATAAAACAGTTACCCGAGAGAGAGAAGCAGTTAATGGGGATGTATTACGAGCAGGACATGAATTTTCGCGAAATTGCTGTAGTACTAGGCGTCACAGAATCACGGGTGTGTCAGTTGCATACCCAGGCAGTTTCGAGGTTGCGTGCCAAGCTTAAACACTGGTAATGGTGAATAAAGGAAATGAAATGGCAATAGATAAACAATATTCAAGTGCGAACACACTTCTGACTTCAGCCCAAAATATGCATGCAACCGTTCAGACGGCTATGCAGGCATTGTCAGCCGTTAAACAGTCGCTGGAACATGCTGGCGCTGGGGTAACAACAGCGGCAACTTCTCTTGGAGAGGTCTTTCATGCTGCCAATCAGATTACCCAAATTGCCTTGCAGACCCGTCTGGTGGCATTTAATGCCAGTGTCGAGGCCAAACGTGCTGGCGAAGCCGGGCGAGGCTTTACAGTGGTAGCTGATGCGGTCAAGGATCTGTCAGAGCGGGTCGAGTCTTCCAGCAAGCAAATTGTGCGCACCGTACAAGCCCTGGCTGAGCGTATCGACCGATTATCACAGGATTTGACCACTCAGGCCAATTCCGAATCAGAGACCCAACTCTCGTCGCAGGCTGCGTTCTGCCGACTGGAGCAACAGCTGTCTTCGATTTATGCCAGTACCCAGGACACCTGTAGCCAGTGCCAACGCCTGAAAGCAGAAGCTATCACTATTTCTCCAGAAGAATTTTCCGACATAGTCTCAAGCGTGACCGAGGTTGCAGATGGACTAAAGCATGAGGCCGGTCAGGCAAATCAGTATTGTCATGATGCACAAACGGCGCTGGAACGTGTAGGACTCGGGGTTAGGGAGGCAGCAAAATCCTTGGCAGAAGTGTCAGATGCTGCGAATGAAATTACCCAGATTGCTTTACAAAATAGACTGGTTGCGTTTAATGCCAGTGTTGAGGCTCAGCGTGCCGGTCGTGCTGGTCAGGGTTTTTCGGTAGTAGCCAAGGCGGTACGCGGACTGTCTGAAAAAGTAGAAACTACCAGCAAGCAGATTATGGTGACAGTGCATAGTCTGGCCGAGAGCATAGATCGGTTATCGGTAGGACTGACTGGAAGCAAGGATAAACGACATGCAGCGCCCACCTCGTTTTCTACTATTGAGAAATCTATGTCGCATATGGTTTCTCAGACGGATGAACTTCTACGTCATAGTGAGCCGTTATTGCATCAGTCAGCGGTCGCGGATTGACATCGGCATAGAGTATTTTCTGATAAAAACTGTTATTAACAGTTTTTGTCAAGATTACGACATTGATCTCACTTGAAATGATTATGCAGTGGCACGTGGCGTGGTCACTATACGTGGCACTGTACTGGTCTGTTCACCCATCGCTTCAAGAACAACTCGGGTCAAGTTGGCGCGTGCGTTGATCAAATGCAGATCAATCAATGTGGTTTCGCGCATTACGGCAATGGCTCTAGAGATGGCTGACAGTTCGGTTGCCTTGGCGCCAGGATTTTTGGCCATAGCCTGGTAGAGTTGTCCCAGATCTATTGCAATCCGCTGTCGGGACATGGATATCTCGGCTATTACATCCGGATCGGTATCGGACTGTATGGATGGCAGCGAACGCCAGTCATCAAGACGGGATTTTGCTTTTGCTAGGTGAGCCAGGAATTGTGGATCAGTTGGCATTTTTTCTGCTGAGTAATTCTTGAACACTTGTAATCAGTTTATCAGCTACCGCATTGGCATTGACTTCGAATTTACCCTCTCTCATTGCCTGTTTAATCGCCTCAACTTTTGCTTGATCAAACTCGGGGGCTCTTAACTCGGGTTCAAGAGCGGCGAGCGTACTGGCTACTGACGACAAAGATGCAGTTGTAGTATTGTTGTTTGTATTGGTCTGCGCGGCAGAAGATGGGATGCTGCTTGGAGTGCCGGCACCACTTTTTGCTCCAAGAGCTTCTTTGCCATATAAGTCGACTAAATTACCAATTTTCATCATGACTCCTCGAATCCGCACATTGCTGACTCTTCCACAGATGCAGTATCGGCAGCATTCAGCAGAACTTTAGCCATACGGCGATAAACTATTGCTGTGATATTTATCACAATTTTACCTCCACACGGCGTCCGGACTGAGCAATCCCTTGCAGTATTTTCCCGTTATCAAGCCTGATGCGTACAGGCTGTCCTGTTTCCGCTTGTCCCAAGGCAACACCGTCGGTAGCAATCGAAAAGCCATTGCCATGTAATACGACTTTGACGATATCACCACTTTTAATGACTGGAACCGATCGGAACGCGGATAGTGCCAAGGCCTGGCCTGGAGAAAAACCTCGTGTCAGAACCCGTCCCTGAACTTGCTCAATACTGGTTACAGGGTTTGCACCAAGCTTCGTAATATCACGCTCTTCGAGAGTAACGTCGTCTATGTCTACAGTTTCACCGGCGACCAACAGTCGATTAGCTACGGGGATATTGGTAAATATACTAACGTCGATTGGAATGAAGGCGGTCCAGACTGGCCTTTCATTACAACGAATACCAATATAGGCACGCCCCCACAGCCGTGTGCCCTGGGGCAGAAAGGGCGTCAAATCATTACATGGTCTGAGTTTCATTCGTGTGTCGAGTTGCCCAGCACTAATTTCGACCCGTGTGTTGCTACTAGTGGGTGATAGTGCCAATTGGGTTGTGACAAATTTCTCTATCTGGTCTGTGGGCATGGCAAACAGACCCGGTGAGCAGAAACACATAAAGGAAAGTAGGAGCCAGCGCATCATCATGGTGCTATGGTAGGGTCAGCGCGCACCCTCACAATGCATGAATAACAAGGCTTTAACGGGGCTTATCCAAGCTTGGATCGCCCTAAAGATTTACATAATCCTATCAACGGTAGCCAGTTTTAGAACCAACCCCAGCCCGGAGATCGGAATGCTAGACAAGATGACCGGAATCATCGATTTCAATGCCCAGGCACTAAGCCTTCGAGCCGAGCGACAAAAAATTCTTGCCAGCAATATTGCCAATGCCGACACTCCACACTATAAAGCAGTTGACTTCAACTTCGCCCAGGCTCTAAGTCAAGCTGCGACTATAGCTGGTAATAGCAGGAAAACAGCATCGACTGCAACGCCGCCTATAACTTCATCTCGGCACCTGGCCATTGCCCAGGCGTTTGGAGATAGTGCGGTACGTTTGCAGTATCGTCAAGCCAGCCAACCCAGCATGGATGCCAACACCGTCGATATGGATGTGGAACAGGCCAAGTTTGCTGACAATACTGTGCGCTACGAAGCATCACTCAGATTTCTTAACGGCCAGATTCGTACGATCTTAAGTGCCATTAGCGGACAAGGCTAAGGAGAATTTCATGTCACTGTTCAAAGTTTTTGAAATTTCTAGTTCTGGCATCGCAGCACAATCACGCCGTCTGAATGTCACTGCCAGCAATTTGGCTAATGCCGAATCAGCGGGTTCGTCAGAAGCCCAGGTCTATAAAGCCAGACAGGTCGTATTCCAAACAGTGGGTGCCGGCCGCGGAGCCAAAGCAGGTGAGGCTATGGTAAAGGTCAGTCAGGTTGTGCAGGACAACAGCCCTGGCAGACGAATTTACGATCCCAAGCACCCGATGTCGGGAGAGGATGGTTATGTCCACTATCCGAATGTCAATGCGGTAGAGGAAATGGTCAATATGCTGTCGGCCTCACGCTCATATCAGACCAATGTTGAGGTGATGAACACCACTAAAAACCTGCTGCTCAAAACTTTGCAGCTAGGTAATTGAAAGGAAGTCGCATGACTACTAGTACTATGCCACTTATTGTTCCCGGCACATCTTCTGCCAACAGCTCGTCCAGTAAGAGCGCCGCACCAGCCAGTGCTGCACAAGATCGATTCCTGACACTACTGGTAGCACAAATGCAGGCTCAGGATCCGCTCAACCCAATGGACAATGCCCAGATGACGACCCAGCTGGCACAAATTTCCACCGTCGATGGCGTGGAAAAATTGAATTCCAACATGGAAAAACTATTGTCCCAGTTTGGTGCCCTAGAGCAACTGAATGCCACTTCCATGATTGGACGCAGTGTCTTGATTCCGTCTGACCGGATAGAGCTATCACGTGATGATAAGGCGCAGGCGGTTGCTGCCGCTGGCTTTGAACTACCCCAGGCCGCTTCAAAGGTTAAGGTTGAAATACGTGATGCCAATGGCCTGCCGATTCGTACTATTGAGATGAGTTCGATGCCGGCGGGTATGCATACTTTCAGCTGGGATGGCAAAACTGATGCAGGTGCAAATGCAGTGGATGGTCGCTATAGCTTTGTCATTACGGCAGATGCGAATGGCAAGTCTGTAACGGCGCGCAGCCTGTCAATAGCACATGTCGATGGCGTGCGTAAATCTGGTAATCAGACATTGCTGGATTTAGGCGCTTATGGCCTGCGACCTCAGACAGATGTTCTCGCCGTGTATTAACTCTTAACGAATCCAGATCAGCCCTACAAGGAGAAGCAAGATGAGTTTTCAGCAAAGTCTGTCTGGCCTGAATGCTGCCAGTAAAAATCTCGAGATCATAGGCAATAATGTTTCAAATGCCAATACCGTTGGATTCAAATCTTCGCGCGCACAATTTGCCGACATATATGCGAACTCATTATTGGGTTCTGGAAAAAATTCTGCTGGCATAGGTGTGACAGTGCAATCCATTGCTCAGCAATTTGGTCAGGGTAATATCACTGTATCGAGTAACCCGCTAGATGTGGCGATCAATGGCAGTGGTTTTTTTCGTCTGAGTACAGGAGGGGCAATCACCTATACCAGAAATGGTCAGTTTCAGGTCGATAAAGACAGCTATCTGGTCAATGCCTCCGGAGCTAGAGTAACCGGATATCCGGCGGATGCCAACGGCAACGTGGTACAGACTGCGCCAGTCGAATTGGCATTGAGTACCGCTGATCTCGCTCCTAAAGCTACTGCCTCATCCAAACTGGTGGCGAATCTGGATTCGCGTACGACAACGACGATTGCAGCGCCGTTTAATCCTAATGATGCCACGACCTATCACACCGCGAGTGGCTTGACAGTGTATGACTCTCTGGGTAACGAGCGCATCATGCAGGTATTCTTTCGCCGCACCGCGCCAAATACCTGGCAAGTGTTTATGAGCGAAGGCGGAACTGCGCTCAATGGAGGGGCGGCAGTGGGAACGCTTAACTTTAGTACAGGTGGTGTATTAACACCGGCAACACCGTTCAATATTTCCTTTACTTCTACCAACGGCGCTGTGACGCCGCAGGTTTTTACGCTGGATTTTGCCGGAACAACCCAGTTTGGCGCACAGTTCGGTGTGACCAGTATTACGCAAGATGGTTACGCGACGGGCAAGCTCGCTGGTTTTTCCATAGGCACCGATGGTGTGATTCTGGGGCGTTATTCCAATGGACAGACACGGGCGCAAGGACAAATAGTGCTATCGAGTTTTGCTAATCCACAAGGTTTGGTGCCATTAGGTGACAATCAGTGGGCAGAAAGTTCCATTTCTGGTCAGCCCGTGGTTGGTGCCCCCCAGGGTGGCAACCTAGGCAACTTGCAGTCTGGTGCGCTCGAGGAGTCGAATATTGATCTGACACGCGAGTTGGTCGATATGATTACGGCACAACGCATTTATCAGGCCAATGCCCAGACTATCAAGACCCAGGATCAGATGCTGCAAACACTGGTCAATCTGCGCTAAGCACGGCTGACTGAATCATGGACAAACTGATTTATACCGCCATGACAGGGGCCAAGCACCTGATGAATCGTCAGGCTACAGTGGCGAATAATCTGGCGAATCTCAATACCACCGGGTTTCGGGCTGAAACCATGGCCTTTCGCGTCGCTCCATTATTGCCAGGTCGATCTGGAGAAGGCCAGATGACACGTTACTTTGCTGTCGAATCGACCCCAGGATTTGACGCTAGTTCAGGGCCTGTTCAACAGACCGGACGGAGCCTGGATGTAGCGATTGAAGGTCAGGGCTGGCTGGCGGTTCAGGCCGATGATGGTAGCGAAGCCTATACACGAGATGGTCACTTTCAGGTGAATGAGGCCGGCGCACTTACGACAGCAGGTGGGCGACTGGTCATTGGTGAGGGTGGACCGATTACGGTGCCTGCGGATCATACGATTTTGATTGGTCGTGACGGTACCATTTCTGCAGCGCCTGCACAAAACCCAAGCCAGATTGTTCAGCTCGGGCGCTTAAAACTGGTTAATCCAGACCCTACACTCATGCAAAAAGGCTCGGATGGGCTGGTACGCCTACGTGACGGAGGCGAGGCTGATGCCGACCCTACGATTCAGGTTGCAGGCGGTGCCCTGGAGGGCAGTAATGTTAATGCGGTAGAAGCCATGGTGTCGATGATAGCCCTGGCGCGGCAGTTTGATATGCAGATGCAGATGCTTAAAAATGCAGAACAAAATGGTCAGGCTTCACAGCGACTATTGCAAACTTAATTTCAATAAAGAGGTGATGTCATGATGCGCTCATTGTGGATTTCCAAAACCGGTCTGGATGCTCAGCAGACTAAAATGGATGTGATTACTAATAATCTGGCCAACGTCAATACCAATGGGTTTAAGCGATCTAACCCGATTTTTGAAGACCTGCTGTACCAAACCTTGCGTCAGCCTGGTGCTCAAAGCTCACAACAGAGCACCGTGCCCACTGGTCTGCAGGTAGGAACCGGCTCACGTGTCAGTTCGACCAGCCGGGTTCATTCTCAGGGCAACTTGACCAAAACAGACAACAAACTTGATGTGGCGATTAATGGCAATGGCTTTTTCCAGGTAACGCAGCCTGACGGTACTACCGGGTATACCCGTGATGGTGCTTTTAGCGTTGATGCCAATGGACAAATCGTCAATTCCAACGGTTATCCTCTATCTCCGGCGATTACGGTACCGCCCAATGCCTTGTCAGTCTCGATTGGGCAGGATGGAACCATTAACGTACAGCAATCGGGTGTCGCTGCTCCGGTACAGATAGGCTCAATTCAACTCGCTTCTTTTGTCAATCCGGCAGGCCTCGAATCTCGGGGAGGTAATCTCTATGTGGAAACTGCTGCTTCCGGCACCGCTGCAGTCAATACGCCAGGTACCAACGGTTTAGGCGTACTCAATCAAGGCTATCTTGAGACTTCGAATGTTAATGTAGTGGAAGAGCTGGTGAATATGATTCAGACCCAGCGCGCCTACGAACTCAATTCACGTGCAGTTCAAACTTCGGATCAAATGTTGCAACGATTGACGCAGCTGTAATTAAAAGCGAAAGGCGGCGACAGCCTGGGTTAATTTATCAGCATTTTCTTTCAGTAAAACGGCAGCTGCCGCCGACTCTTGTACCAGGCTGGCATTCTGCCTGGTATTCTGATCAATTTCCACGATCGCCTCTGTCACCTCGGCAACGGTATTGGCCTGAAAGCTGCTCTGCTGACATATATCATTAATCATGGTGGTTACTGAGGAAACTGCGGCAACAATTTCCTGCATGGTTGAGCCAGCTTCATTAACCAGTTTCGAACCAGTATCAATTTCATGTACTGACGATTGGACAATATCTGAAATTTCTTTGGCGGCAGAAGCACTGCGCAGCGCCAATTGACGCACTTCGGCTGCGACTACAGCAAAACCTTTACCCTGCTCACCCGCTCGTGACGCTTCAACGGCCGCATTCAGAGCCAGAATATTTGTTTGGAAGGCAATTGAATCTATAGCCCCTACAATATCGCCGATTTTTTTTGATGAATTGGTGATGTTATGCATGGTCGATACCACTCGCCCGACTACCTCACCACCGCATTCAGCAATCTGACTGGCTTTATCTGCCAGACCCGAGGCTTCTCGCGCTGAACTGGCCGTTGAATGTATCATGTCTTTGAATTCACCAACTGAAGCAGTCGTATTCTGAACGCTTCTGGCCTGCTTGTCGGTACGCTCTGACAGGTCATTGTTGCCGGCCGCAATCTGTAGCGAGGCAATCGCTACGCCGTTTGCATTTTCTCTGACTTCCAGTACGAGATTTGTTAATGATCTCTGCATTTTGTCCATGCTATTGATCAATGTTTGCAATTCCTCATTTCCTTTTCGATAAAAATTGCGCCTTTCCACCGATTCGCTCAAGTCACCTTCCGAAATTCGTTCTGCAACATGGGCTAATCTGACCATGGCACGGATAATGATTCCTGACAATGACCGCATGACCACATACACTACTACCACCCCAATCAAGGCCGCAATTGTTACGTAAGCTACTGATATCGAAAATGTATCCTGGCTGATCTGTTGGTAGCCTTGTATCTCACTATTCTGCAGGCTGATTATTTGATTCAAATTTGAACTTAATTTTTGATAAATCGTCTCCATGGTTTGCAAAGTAGAGAAATCATATTTTCCTTCATTAGATGGCTCATTAATTATTTTTTTTACAGCAAGGATGTAGTTTTGAATCTCTGGTTCAAGCTGACTGACTAATACCGACATTTCCTTTGATTGTTCCTGACCATGCAAGTTGAGTAATTTTTGTTTTAATAAAGTGGAATCCGTGATAACAGTCTGTTTAGTAGCGCTCACTAGCGCTGTCTGCTCTTGGCCTAGTGAAATAATTCGATAAACATGAGTACGCAATAGCGCGATTTGCTTGTCCAGCTCAGCGTTTGAACGCATCTGATTTACTGTTTCGGTCTGATTGGCAAGGAGATACTGAATTTGCTTTGCTGCCCATAGCCCTGTGCCGCCGACTAAAAGTATCATCAATAGCCACGAAATGTTCAAAAAGCGGAATTTGTTTCTAATTGATAAACCGCGCCAGAAAAACATGGTCTCGTCCTTGAGAAAACTAGTCAGTTCAATAATCTAATCATGAACGTATTTGCGCTATTGGCAAATAAAGCGGGCGTTAGGCCTTTATTCATGCGTTTTAGATGGCGGTCTTTCGTCATGATGGCTGACGTGAAGACTCATTACGGGTACCGGCATGAAAACTTTAATTTTATGTTTTGTTGTCCTGCTTTTAACAGGCTGTGCGGTTGTTGACCGTCCGAAAGTGGCAGTCACTGAGCCAACCACTGCCCGACCAGTGCCAACGATTCCTGTCGGACAGACTAATGGCGCAATATTTCAGCCAACGGGTGGAACTTACCGTCCTCTGTTTGAAGACCGACGCGCACGTTACATAGGTGATACCTTAACTATACAAATCAATGAAAAAACTCAAGCCACCAGTAAACAGTCTACCAACGCCGAAAAGACATCCGCATTGAACGCCAGTAGTCCGGAAATTAAGATTCTGGGCCAAAGAATTCGCGGCGTAGAACTGGAGACTGGCAGTTCTGCCAAAAGCGACGGCAAGGGTCAGGCAGCAGCAGATAATTTATTCACCGGCACCATCACTGTGACCGTTATTGAAGTGTTGACTAATGGTAACTTGTCAGTGTCCGGCGAAAAGCAGGTAGGAATTGGCCAGAATATGGAAACTTTGAGATTTTCCGGAATTGTCAATCCGAGCACCATTTTAAATGGCAACACGGTCAGTTCTACCCAGGTGGCTGATGCGCGTCTTGAAACTCGCGGCCGTGGTGCCATTGACCAGGCACAAACTACCGGATGGTTGACGCGCTTTTTCATGAGTTATTGGCCATTTTGAGGGGGTGATCATGAAGCAAATTTACCTTACGCTACTTCTGATGCTGTGTACAGGTCAGGCGGTTGCAGAACGTATCAAAGATGTGGCGAGCCTGGCTGGAGTGCGCAACAATCAGCTATCAGGCTATGGCATCGTCGTAGGTCTTGATGGTACAGGTGACCAAACTACCCAGACCCCGTTTACGGTACAGAGCATTCAATCCATGCTCGGACAAATGGGTATAAATTTACCGCCCGGTCAATCGTTACAGCTGAAAAATGTTGCAGCCGTCATGGTGACTGCAGTGCTGCCACCATTTGCGCAGCCGGGACAGCCTCTAGATATTACCGTCTCATCAATTGGTAATGCGAAAAGTCTCAAAGGCGGAACTCTCCTGCTTACACCGCTCAAGGGGGCTGATGGCCAGATTTATGCCATGGCCCAGGGCAACGTTGTAGTTGCAGGGGCTGGTGCCTCTGCGGGAGGATCAAAAGCCCAGGTTAATCATTTGGCAGCAGGCCGTGTTCCTGCCGGGGCAACTGTGGAGAGAGCGGTAGCGAATCCATTTGCAACAGCACAGACTTTACGTCTTGAGTTATTCAATAGTGACTTTAATGTGGCACGTCGTGTTGTCGAAGCCATTAATAATGCCTTGGGTACTGACAGTGCCCGCGCGCTGGATGGTCGGCTGATTGAAATCGCGGCGCCACAGTCAGCCAACGACCGTGTTGCCTTTATGGCTAAGATTGAAAATCTGGATATTGATGCTTCTGGTGCTGCGGCTAAAGTGATTATTAATGCAAGAACAGGATCAGTCGTCATGAATCAGGCGGTATCACTAGAACCCGTGGCAGTGGCCCATGGTAACCTTTCCGTTACTGTCAGCTCTACTCCGGTCGTCAGTCAGCCTAATCCCTTTGCTGCAGGACAAACAGTGGTCACCGAGCGTACTGATATTCAAATCAGTCAGGATGGTGGTCAGATGGTATTGCTATCGGCGGGAGCCAAACTTGCTGATGTAGTCAAAGCATTGAATACGCTGGGTGCAACGCCGCAAGACCTGCTGGCGATACTGCAGGCGATGAAAGCCTCGGGAGCTCTTCGCGCTGAGCTGGAGATCATTTAATGAGTACAGCAGTGCCGGGTTCACGCCAGGTAGCGATTGACTCGCGCAATCTGGATACTTTGCGTAGTCAGGCTGCCCGTGATCCGCAGGCTGCCCTCAAATCTGCAGCTCAACAATTCGAGGCGGTGTTCATGAGCATGCTGCTAAAAAGTATGCGTGATGCCGTGCCGCAGAGTGGCTTGATGTCAGGAGGCAGTGATACCGCAACTTATACCAGCATGTTAGACCAGCAATTAGCACAAAATTTGAGTAGCAAAGGAAAAGGAACTGGACTGGCAGACATGCTGGTCAAGCAATTGTCAAGAAATCTGCAAAGTAACATCAGCAGCAATGTGCGCACTGAGAGAATGAACCAGATCAGCCAAGCAGCGATTTCCAGCTCGGAACAGCCAAAAAAATTCATTAGTAATTTGATGGATGAAGCCAAAATAGCGGAGCAGCGTACTGGAATTCCTGCAACATTTATGTTGGGACAAGCGGCACTTGAGTCGGGCTGGGGCAAGGCCGAAATTGTTGGTCGAGATGGCGCTCGTAGTCATAATTTATTTGGTATCAAAGCCACTGGTAACTGGAAGGGCAGGGTGGTGGAGTCCATTACCACTGAATATGTTAATGGCAAGCCTGAAAAACGCCTCGAACGTTTTCGTGCCTATGATTCTTACGCTCAGGCTTTTGAGGACTATGCCCAGCTCATCTCGCGATCACCACGTTACGCCAGTAGCGTAGCTCTGGCATCCAGAACCGGTAGTGTGACTACTTTTGCTCAAGGCTTGCAACAAGGTGGTTACGCTACCGACCCACGATATGCAGAAAAATTATCTAGGGTCATTAACCAGACTATTACTCTCTCGAGGCTGGTATGAGGCTAAAGTTAATTCGAATACTGCCGTTAGTAACGAAGAGGAATTAGACCATGAGCTTATTAAATGTCGGAACCAGTGGATTAGCGGCAGCCAACCTGGGCTTGACAACTGTTAGCCATAATATTGCCAACGTTAATACTCCTGGCTATTCGCGCCAGCAGGTTGTTCAGCGAGCAGCCGTAGCTGGTGGTATCGGCTTATTCGCTGGTAAGGGCGTTGAAGTGGTCGGGATTCAACGGATTACCAATCAATTCCTGTATCAGCAAGCTAATGTTGCAACCTCGGATGCTGCCAGCTCCAATATGCAATTAGGTTATCTGAACCGTATTGCTGATCTTTTGACCAATGATGAATCCTCTATTCCTGGAGCGATCAACCGTTTTTTTTCTGGTTTGCAGGATTTGGCTAGTCGTCCAGCCAGTCAGACAGAACGCCAGACTGTGTTGTCACGGGCGCAATCGATGGCTCAGCGTTTCAACGAGATTGATGCGCAGTTGCAAACCATGTCGGCTGAAATAGTCAATCAAATTGGTTCTGCTGCCGCCAAAATTAATGCTACTGCGGTTGGTATAGCCCAGCTAAATCAGCAGATCGCACTACAGCAGGGTAATGGTATTACCCCCAATGATCTACTAGATCAAAGAGACAACCTGGTAAGAGAATTGTCTCAACATTTAAAAGTATCTACTGTTAATCAGCCAGATGGCAGGATCAATATTTTCTTGACATCAGGTGATCCACTGGTAATGAGTGATGGTCCATCTCGCCTTGAGGTACAAGCAGATCCCTTCAATCCTGGCTCGGTTGGTTTATCGACATCGGGTAGTTCAACCGGAGGTGCCAGTCGGATTATATTATCCACCGTCGACCTGGGCGGTGGTATTAGTGGCTTGATGCGCTTGCAATCGGATATTAGTAATGCCCGAAATGAAATCGGGCGTATGGCAATTAGTCTGTCCAGTCAGATCAATGATCAGCAGACTTTGGGTCAGGATCTCAACGGTCAGGCTGGTGCAGCCATGTTTCGCATCTCTACCCCAAAATCATTCTCTGTTAATGGGGGCGCCGGCAGTCTAGACGTGACTATTACCAGTTCATCGGCACTTAAAGCATCGGATTATCGTGTTGATTATGATGGAATCAACTTCACTGTCACTCGTCTGAGCGATGGTAATCAAACTTCCTACACCTCGTTACCGCAGACATTAGATGGGATAAGAATTGCTGCTGGAGCAACAGCGCCGGTTGCTGGACAAATATTCGTCGTGCAGCCTGTGCGTGATGGCGCAGCTGTTATTAGCTCCTTAATAGATAATCCTACTTTAGTCGCAGCCGCACTACCAGTCAATGCCACGCTAGGTTCGTCGAATACTGGAACAGTTAGTATTTCCGGGCTATCCGTTAATGGTCCAACTCGTTCTCCTACAATAACCCAACCGGTGCAAATCAGTTTTACCTCAAGTACCAACTTTAACTACACAGTTAACGGCGGCCCGACACAAACGGGATCCATCAATGGCAATGGCGAAATCGTAGTGAACGGATGGACCCTGAAATTGTCTGGAACCCCTGCTGTTGGGGACAGCATTAGTGTTGTGGCGAATACTCAAGGTTCTGGTGACAACCGTAATCTAATCATTATGGGACGACTGGCGCAGTCCAGCTTTATAGATGGTAATTCAATTACAGATGCCAATGGCCGACTAATCAGCACGTTCGGCAACAGGGCATCTGAAATGGCAATTACAGCCAGGGCTAATGACCGACTGCTGGATCAGGTCAAGCAGGAAGAAAGTGCGGTATCAGGGGTTAATCTGGACGAAGAAGCTGCGAACTTGCTGCGCTATCAGCAGGCCTATCAGGCGGCGGCGAAGGCTTTGGCTGCTGCAAGCGCTGTATTCGAAACCATTTTAAGTTTAGGTCAAAGCTGAAATTAAGGAATCGTGCCATGTCCATGAGAATTTCTACCTCTACTTTCCATGATGTAGGCTATCGCACGATTGCTAAAAATCAGACAGATTTATTAAAACTGCAAAATCAGTTTTCAAGTGGTAAGCGTATCAATTCAGCTGCGGATGACCCAGTGGGAGCTATGCGTGCAGCGGAGCTGAATGCTGCAAAAAGCGTCAATGACCAATTTAATAGAAATCAACTGTATGCACAAAATTCTCTTGGTTTTCTGGATGGAATTGTGGGCGATATAGATGATGTGATGCAAACTATGCGTGAAACGCTGGTGGCTGCAGGCAATGGCGCGTTAAGCCCTGCTGACAAGAAGAGCCTTGGGATACAACTGCGTAGTAAGCTCGATGAGTTATTGCGCCTGTCTAATTCCAAGGATGAGTCTGGGCGGCACATTTTTGCTGGCTTCAGCGATGCCAGTACACCATTTAATCTGGTCGGCGGTATTCTGACCTATCAAGGCGATAATGGGGTGCGACAATTGCCGGTATCGGCTACCACTAACGTACCACTGAATATCAGCGGATCTGAACTGTTTCTCGACGTTCGTTCAGGCAATGGAGTTATCCAGACTGCCGCTGCTCCCGGTAATACCGGCACTGGTCTAATTAATGGTGGCAGTGTCGTTAATGCTGCCGCCTTGACTGATGATAACTTTGAGGTACGTATTCGCGATGTTTCTGGTACGCTGGTCTATGACGTTGTCAATACAACGACTTCTACTACCCTGGTCAACGGTGCTACCTACAGTCCTGGTGCCAGCATCATGGTTGGTCCCGCCCTGTCTGTTTCCATAACTGGAACACCTGCCAATAACGATATTTTTAGTGTGCAGCCTGCACAGACACAGAACGTTTTTCAATCTATAGATCGTGTTATTCGTGCGCTTGACGACTTTTCTGCAGGAACGATCTCGAATGCTGCATTGACCGACAGGTTACGGATTGCCACCGCTAATCTTGATCAATCTTACGAGCAAGTACTTACCGCGCGTAATCGCATAGGCAATACCATGCAGGAACTTGAGCGTCAGGCAGATATCAACTCAAGAAAAGATATAGAACTGCAAACCCGTATTAGTGAAATTGTTGATGTTGATACCATTAAGGCCGTTACCGAGCTTTCCAAAACACAGTCTGCACTTGAGGCTTCACAAGCACTTTATTCAAGTATTGCTAAAAGAAATCTGTTTGATTATCTTTAATTCATGACTTAAAAACCTCAAGTATTCCTGCGAGCTGCCGTAAACCGTATCATGGGGGAGTGAGTTCGTATGCTTGATAACCTGGAAGACCATGAAGACAGATTCCGAACAGTACTGCTGATAGATGATGATCCGGTGGCGAGGGTTTTAACCTCGTCTGTTCTGGAAAGCAGTCATATGCACGTTATTGATGTGGCGTCTGGTGCTGAGGCACTCGCGCGATTTCAGGAAATACGTCCTTCCTGTGTTGTGTTGGATGCCATGATGCCAGGTCTGGACGGTTTTGAAACCTGCCAGCGTTTGCGCCATATGCCCTCAGGACGGCGCGTACCTATCTTGATGTTGACTGGGCTAGAAGATGAGGATTCCGTCACGCGCGCATATGAGGCTGGTGCAACCGATTTTTTTGTCAAATCACAGCAATGGACCTTGCTGGCCCAGCGCGTACGCTATCTATTACGCTCATCTCGAATTCAGGGGGAGCTGGAACGAAGCCGATCAAGACTTGCCAAGGCACAGCAATTGGCGCGTCTAGGAAGCTGGGACTGGCACCTGGATAAAAAGAAGGTTTATTTGTCTGCAGAAATTCTGCGTATGCTGGGTCTATCTCGTCGCGAAGAAGTGATGGATCAGGACATGGTTTTTTCTTTTTTGATTGATGAAGATAAAACCAGAGTAGACAGTGCACTGCACCGCCTGATCATGACTCATGAAGCACAGTCACTTGAGTTGCGCGTCAAGACCAGAAATGGCCTGGTCCTGATTATGCAATGTGAGGCGGAGATAGAAGAGCTGCGCGAAGGTCGGGTATCTCGTATAACCGGAACGATGCAGGATATTACCCAGCGCAAAGAACAAGAAATGCAAATACGTGCACTGGCGAACTATGACACCCTAACCAACTTACCTAATCGACGCTGTTTTAATGAAAGATTTGCAGATAGCATTTCTCAGGCTGAACGACGTGGCTGGAAGCTGGCTTTATTGTTTATTGATCTTGACCGATTCAAGCAGGTTAATGACACCCAAGGCCATAGTGCGGGTGATGCTTTATTGGTTGAAGTTGCAAAAAGATTATTACAAAGTGTACGTCAAAAGCATGGTGATGATGTTGAAACGGCAGAAGATCTGGTAGCACGATTTGGTGGAGATGAATTCGCAGTCCTGGTTAACCGTGTTACTGACCTGGCCCAACCGCAGACTGTAGCCCGCCGTATTCTTGAGCATTTACGCGAGCCATTTGTTGTGAATGGAGTAGAAAACTTTATTTCAGGTTCAGTGGGTATCTCAGTATTTCCCGATGATGGACGTGATGTTGAGACCTTGGTAAGAAATGCCGATGCGGCCATGTATTCGATCAAGGCTCTTGGCCGAAATGATATTCGCAATTATCAACCCGAGCTTTCACAGGAAAGCCGACGTCGTTGGGAAATTGAAAAAGATTTGTATAAAGCTCTTGAGCGAAATGAACTCGAACTATTTTATCAGCCCCAGGTTGATGCCCAACTGGCTCGCATTACTCATGTCGAGGCCCTGATGCGCTGGAGAAGAAATGGTCAGCTTATCAGTCCGAAAGACTTTATACCGCTGGCTCAGGAAAATGGACTTATTATTCCGATGGGTGAGTGGGCTATTAATACGGCCTGTAAGCAAATCAGGGCGTGGCGTGATTCCGGCTACGGTGATATTGGTATCGCAGTGAATATTCCCAGTATTCATATACAGCGCGGTAACCTTCCTGGAGTGGTCCGGCAAGTGGTTAGGCAACACGAGATTCCACCTGAGTTGCTTGAGTTGGAAATTACCGAAACCATGTTGATGCAGGACCTGGCGCAGACAATTGATGTTTTGCAGGAATTAAGCGAGTTTGGTGTCAAGCTGGCGGTGGATGATTTTGGTACCGGGTATTCATCTTTGGCCTATCTGAAAAGATTTCCGATAGATTCTTTGAAAATTGATGGCTCATTTGTACGTGACCTGGAAACCGGGTCGGAAAATGAGGCCATTGTTCAAGCCATATTGGCCTTGGCCAAAACACTTAAATTAAAAGTGGTGGCAGAAGGCGTCGAGACCAGTGATCAGGCCATGTTGCTGGATCAAATTGGCTGTTCTTTCATGCAGGGTTTCTGGTTTGCCAGACCACAACCGGCAGAAGAAATAGGGCGGCTTTTATCCAGGCAGAGAGTCGAGCCAGTCGTACCGGCTCTGCCTCGTTTTATGCCCAAGGGACTACTGGATAATGGTCAGTCGGTATTGATAGTCCCACACGCCAGCCCCCAATAAAAGCATTTTTCACCCATTAATTTGCCATATTGTCGTGACGTGCTTCAATTGAGAATGTTGGCATTATGAATGACGTACCTGGTGCTGATACTCCTGGTACTGACGATGCCAAGCGTCAGGCTCAAGAGTGGGCGACTCTGATTCAACGTTTGGTCAAGGCACTTGAGGCCCCACATGCCGGAATTACTCATGCGCGTAAGCGTGAGGGCTTGTCGCGTTCCTTATTGGTGCGTGACCCTACGGCAGATGCTTTACGTGCCAAGCTGACTAGGTTGATCGAATCATGGGGGCAGGTCAATGCGGGTGTCGATGTGGGCGATCTGCGTGGCACTCCGGAGAGTTCTGACACTACCCGGTCAAGCCGCAGTTCCCAGGTCGAGCCTGAGTTGCCGCAGAACGCGCCAGGTCTGACCCAGCGCATGATGTCACTCACTCAGAGGAAAAGTCTGGATACATCCAATTCTCAAAGTAGTATTACAGAACGTTTGAGAACTGGAGTACACAAGATCGAGACCAGTCTCGGGTATGGGGCAATACTGGAACCAGGGGTCGTTGAAAAAATGCGCAACCTGCTATTGTTGTTGCTAGAAAATGTCGCTCAATTAACCCCAGAAAGTCCCTTGCTGGCACAGCAAATAGACCAGCTGGGACATACCCTTTCGATGCCGCTGACGGTACGTCGCCTCGAAGAGTCAGAGCGACAGTTACGCTCTTTGATGATCAGGCAAGGAGCTATCAAGCATAGTATTGAAGTTGCAAAAAATGCGACCAAAGAGATGCTGGCGGTCCTCATCAAGCGAATAGGACGTATTGGTGACAGTACCGGCCAATATGGTGAAAAAATTGATGCGTATGCGGAGCGAATACTTCGTGCCAGAGATCTTCCTGAACTGTCCGATATGGTCAGGCAGCTGCTGGACGATACCCGGGTCATGACGGCCGATATGGTGCAGGCACGTGACGACATGGTTGAGTCGCGTCAGCGCCTTAAAGAGCAGGAGCAGCGGGTCGCCCAGCTAGAGCGCGAACTCGAGCGTATCAGTGAACTCGTAAAAACCGATCCGCTTACCGAGACACTGAATCGGCGCGGTTTTGAAGAGGCTTATGGTGTGGAGGCGGCACGAGTCGACCGTACACCACAGACGCCCATCAGCATCGCTCTGCTGGATGTCGATAATTTCAAGCAACTTAACGACCAGTTAGGACATGAGGCCGGTGATCAGGCATTAAAACATCTGGCTTCGGTATTAAAAGATCTGTTACGCCCGACTGATGCGGTCGGGCGTTATGGTGGCGAGGAATTCGCTTTGTTATTGCCAGGGCTGGGGGTACAACAGGCCGCAGAGATAATGATTCGCATGCAACGCGAATTGACCAAGCGCATTTTCCTGCATCAAAATCAGAAAACTTTGATTACTTTTTCAGCAGGAGTGGCCCAGGTTGATATTAATCTTGGTTTGACTGAGGCCTTACGCCGTTGTGATGCTTCCATGTACGAAGCCAAGCGCACAGGCAAGAATCGAGTATTGACCGCCCCCATGCCTGTTAGCGCCTGACAGCAATTTACTTCCAGCCCACACGATCCAGTATTTTTTGTGCTTCAATCGTATTGCGTGCAATTTGCTGTACCGAAATTTTTTCTGCCGTGAATGTCCCCAATGATTCCAGCTCGGGGTTTCGTGCCACGGCTGTTCTCACTGCCGGCCACTCGTTATTGCCGTTGGCGAAGTAGGCCTGGGCTTCATCACTGGCCAGATATTCCAGGAATTTTACCGCTGCGTCGCGGTTCGGTGCGTTACGAGCGACTCCGCCCCCCGAGATATTGACATGCGTTCCCCCTGACTTCTGATTCGGCCATACCATACCGATCCTGCTGACCAGCTCACGATCTTTGGCATCACTAGAGCGCATCAAACGTACCCAATAATAGGTATTACCGATAGCGATCTGACACTCGCCAGCGCCAACAGCACGTAATTGGTCAGTATCGCCACCGCGCGGTGGGCGGGCGAAATTGGCTACTACCCCTTTCGCCCAATCCTCTGCCGCTTTGCTACCGAGACGTTCAACCATGCTGCCAATTAATGACAGCATGTACGGGTGCGTGCCTGATCGTGTACAGACCTTACCCTTGTTTTTGATATCGGCCAGTTCTTCATAGGTATCAACTTCCTCAGGCCTGATTTTAGCTTTGTCATAAAAAATGACACGCGCGCGACTGGAAAATCCAAACCATTCACTGCCTTTACCCTCATTTCTTGAACGCATCGACTCAGGAATGCGGCTTTCCAGCACCCTGGAGCTGATAGGCTGAAACAGACCATCAATCTGGGCTTTCCATAAACGGGCCGCATCAACCAGCAAAATGACATCGGCAGGACTGTTGCGACCCTCATTCCTCAGCCGTTCCAGCAATGCCTCGTCACCCAACTCTATGCGATTCATTTTGATACCAGTTTGGCGGGTGAAATTGGCATACAGAGCCTCATCCGTGTTGTAATGACGTGCGCTGTATAGATTCAGGACTTTTTCCTGCGCCGATAATGGCGTCGAGAGCAATAAAGAACTGGAAAGCATTGCGGCGGCTAAACCAAGAAAGTTTTTCATAGATAAATCCATGGGTTGGTTGAAAATCAGGAGCTGACAGTCATTACCATAATGACCTCATTCAATAATCTAATTATAAACGATAATCATTATCATTTGCAAATAACATGATTTTCAATCCACGTTTTCTCTTGGTCTTTTGCCTTGTTGCTGGGCTGGTCGCCTGTACGCCCGGAAAAATGGTGACTAAACCTGACAGTCTGCCGCCCTTATCTGGAACCACACCTGTTACGCCTGCTGCTCCGACACCCAAGGTGCCGAAAGTTGCTTTGGCTTTGGGTGGCGGCGCAGCGCGCGGTTTTGCCCATATTGGCGTGATCAAGATACTGGAAGCACACAACATAAAAGTTGAAATCATTGCCGGTACCAGCGCTGGCAGCGTGGTGGGGAGTTTGTATGCTTCCGGGCTCAATGCCTTCGAACTGCAGCAGATGGCATTACGCATGGATGAGAGTGTTTTTGCCGACTGGACACTGGGAAACCGTGGCATGTTTCGTGGTGAAGCCCTGCAACAGTGGGTGAATCAGCAAATGAATCAGCGTGTGATCGAGCAGTTACCTCGAAAACTTGGTATTACTGCTACTGACCTGGCGAGTGGTGAGGCTATCTTGTTTCAGCGCGGTAATATTGGCATCGCGGTACGTGCCTCGTCTTCTGTACCTGGGGTATTTACACCGGTCGCCATCAATGGTCGCGAGTATGTCGATGGAGGTCTGACCGCTCCAGTGCCGGTTCAAGCGGCGCGCAGTATGGGTGGTGATATTGTCATCGCTGTCGATATATCGACTGAGCCAGGTGGCCAGACCACCCAAAGTGTGACTGAGTTGCTGCTACAGACTTTCGCCATCATGGGGCGTGCAATTAACCGTCATGAGTTGAGCGGCGCCGATATTGTGATTCGCCCTGTTCTGAATACCAGGGGTACAGATTTTTCCGCGCGGCATTTGGCTATTTTGGCTGGAGAGCAGGCCGCTCTGGCGGCTCTGCCAAAAATCAAGCAGAGGCTAGGTGAGAAATCCACACCCTGAAATGGCACTTACGCCTTGAGTCCAGCCTATTGGCTGAGATCATTCGGCTGATCGAGTCGTCGTGCGCCATTCCAGCGTTGTTGCCAGTAAGGAATGTCAATACTCTCAATTCGGACTTGACCGCCAGAACTCGGGGCATGCAGAAACCGCCCGTCACCCAGATAGATGCCGACATGGGAATAGGCTCGGCGTAGCGTATTGAAAAACACCAGATCACCAGGTCTGAGCTGGTCACGTGACACTTCCTTGCCGGCGTCTGCAATTTGTTCGGAACGTCTGGGCAGCATGATGCCCCAGGTGCGATTAAATACCCAACGAACCAGACCAGAACAGTCAAAGCCTTTATCGGGATTGTCTCCGCCATATTTGTATCGAACACCGAGGTGGGATAAGGCGTAAAAGATCATCTCGTTGGCACGCTCGGTTGCACTGCCCAGTAGCGTTGTTTTTTCGGGTGTAATCTCGCCAGCCGTCATGAATTCTTCCCAACCGGCCGGCGTCGTGGGCAGCTTGCTGCTGGCCGTACCACTGGTAGAGTTGACCGGCACATTCCTCGGTTCGGCCAGCGTAAGATTGCCGATGGAGCCCGTCATAATGACGAAAAACACCACGCTCAATCGCTTTATTTTTTGCAAAGCCATCCCTATGCCTGTAGATTAGTCGCTTTTATAAGGGTAGGGCAAAGTCATATTTGTGTCAAAGACCACAATACGGCTGCCGTTTTTGTCATGGTCAGTGTAAGCTCGAATCATGGAACAGATCAAGGATAGTCCCGGAACGGTCAATCTCAAGTCGCTGCTTACCCAGGTCAAAGTGCTGATCATTGATGATTCACGATTTATTCGCGCCTCGGTAGCTAAACATTTGCACGGTCAGTATCCCTATGCAGAAGAGGAAGATGGCGAGGCCGGCTGGGCGCGCATTAATTCAGACAGCGAGGTCAGGGTGGTCATTTCAGATATCCAGATGCCGAACCTGGATGGTTTTGGCCTGCTGCGCCGTATTCGGGCATCGAATGACCCACGCATTAAAGATTTGCCTGTAATAATCATTTCTGGCAGCAAGGAAGAGGCGCAGAAAGCCGCTGAATTGGGTGCGACCGAATTCATTACCAAATCCGTTGGTGCGACGGAACTTTTATCACGGCTTAAAGTTTTGCTCAAACTGGCAGACGCGCTGCCCGCAGTGGCAAAGGCTGAATTGACTACTGACGGCATCAAGACGGAGGCCGAATTGATCCTGGAATCACAACGCATGTGGTCGTTTTCAAGACGCCACGCGATGAATCTGGTGTTAATCAGTGTACGGCTCGATCCGCTACCTGAGCTGGAACCTGTCATGCCGCAGGTACGCGACAAGCTGGTTCATAAAATACTGGACTTTATCGGACGAACCCTGCTGAAAACCATACGGCAGGAGGACGCACTAGGGCGATTACCGGACAATGAATTTGTCCTGGCTGCCATGGGCATTTCACCGACTGCGGCCCATAAGTTTGCGCAGCGATTGTTGCAGGCCATAGCGCGTAGCCGGATCAGCTATGAAGGTCGTGATCTTGGCGTGAGCGCCAGCATCGGCATTGCAACTTCTTCCGATATCGCCATAGACAAAGCGGAAGAACTCATCAGGCTCGCATCAGAACGCAGCCGTATAGCGCAGGATGCCGGTGGTCAGCGCGTGCTTGATTTGTCCGAGTATGAAAAACTGACAGGCGTATCTGCGTCAGTTCAAATGACAAATCCATGCATGACACTGACAGAGGCTTTGAGCCTGATTGCGCAGGGTAATGATCAGGCAGTGCTTCCTTCTCTACAGCACCTGATGAACAGCATTCAGCCGCTGCTGCAGCTTGCCGCCAAACAGCAACTGCAGACAAAAGATAATGTCACGAAAGGATGAACATGCTACCAGAGGGTATTGATGCAGGCTGGTTCTGGACTAATGTTTTGACCGCACTCGTATTACCACCCGCGGGTTTGTTATTGGCAATCGTCTTCGGCCTGTTGCTGCTGGCTAAGCAACGCATCCTGTCGGCTGCGTTGTTCCTGGTCACCGGAATTGGCCTGTTATGGGTTTTATCCACGCCGTGGATGGCGTATCAGTTGCAAGCCAGTATGGTGACAGATGCACCATTCAGTCTGGAAGATTTCAATGCCTGGAAAGAAGAAGATCGGCCTCAGGCCATAGTGGTTTTGGGAGGTGGACGTAATCGATCGGCATATGAGCGGCCGGGCGGCGAGGATGTATCTTCCCCTACCCTTGCCCGGATTCGCTATGCCGCAGTTTTGTATCGTGCGACCCGATTGCCCTTGATGACAACCGGAGGTAAGCCCACTGGAGGTAAACTCGCTGAAGCGGTATTGATGGCTGAAGTGCTGGAACAGGAATTTAAAGTCCCGGTATTACTGGTTGAGAGCCAGTCTCTGAATACCACACAAAACGCTGTTTTTTCGCGGCCTCTGCTCAGTGCTGCGCGAGTGGATAGGATTTTGCTGGTCACCGACGCGTTTCATATGCGCCGCGCGCGCATGGAATTCAGAAATGCTGGCCTTCAGGTCATACCCGCACCCATGGGATTTCGCGGCCTGGAATCTGGCGACCCGAAAAATTATTTGCCCACTGCCCGAGGCTTGATGCTGTCGAGTGAGGCCTTGCGTGAATGGCTCGGAATAGCCGTATTCACGCTGCGGCGCAGCATTTAGCGCTGGTCCTAATCAGGGTTCTGACTTCGTATTGCACCGTTATCAGGCTAAGATGCAACTTTTCGTGCAGTAGCGGAGTCATTGGCTAGTTAAGTCTTCATCAACAGAGAGGAAAAAAATGCGGTCATTACGTTTACCTGCGCTTGGCGCTGCAATACTTGGCATCAGCTTACTTGCAGCAAGTTTATCCCTGCATGCTCAAACGCAAACCAAGTGTACGTACAAGCCCTCGGTCGGTCAGGCCGGCAAGGATGTGATCTGGGTTCCAACACCAGACAGCGTTGTAGACCGCATGTTGCGCATGGCTGAGGTAAGCGCCAACGATTATGTGATTGATCTGGGCTCTGGCGATGGCAAAATTGTGATTTATGCTGCGCAAAGATTCAAGGCTAGAGGCCAAGGGATTGAATACAACCCGGATATGGTCGATCTGTCACGCTGTCTGGCACGAGAAGCCAAGTTGACCGACGTTGTACGTTTTGATCAGGGCGATATTTTCAAGAGCGATTTTACCCAGGCCAGTGTCATCACCATGTATCTGTTGCCTTCACTCAACCTGAAATTGCGTCCCATCCTGTTTCAAAAAATGAAACCGGGTACACGCGTGGTATCGCATCAGTTCACAATGGGCGATTGGCAACCCGATGAGACTTCGGTAGTGGAGGGTCGATCGAGTTATTTTTGGGTGATTCCTGCCAACGCAGGGGGCAGCTGGCGTATGAATTGGGGTACCGGGCGCGGCGAGGCTGGCGGTGACTTGAGTATTGATCAGACCTTTCAGAAGATTGAGGGAAAAATACGCTTTGGGGTCATAGAAGCCACCTTGCGTGAACCCAGATTACGTGGTGAAAACATCAGTTTTGACATGATGGACGAACAAGGCGTACTACGTACTTTCACCGGGCGAATTCGCGATAACCGCATGGAAGGAACAGCGACAGGACCCAATAACAGTACCATTGTATTCACAGCGGTACGAAATGGTCCGCCGCCACCGATTCGTGGCGTGAGCGAGTAACTTTCAGCACTGGATAATCTTATGTCAGCCGCCCCGAATGCGGCTGGAGTGCCAGTGCGCTCCAGTCCCCACGAGACCCTGGGTCTTAAAGAGGCTATCGCCATCATTGTTGGTATCGTTATAGGTGCCGGTATTTTCAAGGCGCCTTCGCTGGTGGCCAATTTTGCCGGTAGTGAAGTCTGGATGTTTGCTGTCTGGATAGCCGGCGGCATCATTTCCCTGATTGGCGCCCTTTGTTACGCCGAGTTGGCAACGGCCTACCCGAATGCTGGAGGCGACTACCATTTTTTGCGCCGTGCCTATGGTCGCAGTGTTTCTTTTTTGTTTGCCTGGGCACGCTTTTCGGTCATTACGACTGGCTCCATAGCCTTGCTGGGTTTTGTCTTTGGCGACTATACGGCACAACTCCTGCCCTTGGGTACGGCCTATGATGCCGCGATTTATGCGGCGCTGGCAATTGCAGTGCTGACCTGGGTCAATGTACGTGGCATACGTGCCGGGGCTGCGACCCAGACCTGGCTCACGGTACTGGAAGTCAGCGGTCTGGTACTGATTATTTTCGCGGGTCTGTTTTTGGTCACCAATGGTAATAGTGCGCCAGTAGCAGCGGCCGCTGCAACGACAACCAGCAGTACTACCGGTATTCCTCCCATGATCGGTTTGGCCATGGTATTCGTATTACTCACCTTTGGCGGCTGGAATGAAGCGGCTTACATTAGTGCCGAGCTGAAAGATGAGAAACGCAATATGGTCAAGGCACTGATCTGGTCAATCGTATTGATTACCGCCTTATATCTGCTGGTGGTCTGGGCTTATTGGCATGGCCTGGGTTTACAGGGCATGGCCAAGTCCAAGGCTGTCGCAGCCGATCTGTTGAATGTGGCTTTCGGACCAGTGGGTGAAAAACTGATGTCGGTCATGGTGGCGGTGGCTGCCCTGACCTCGATTAATGCCACCATGATCGTGGGAGCGCGTACCAATTACGCTTTGGGTCGCGACTGGCCGGTATTGGGACGTTTGGGCGAATGGGATGAGCGGCGCGAAGCTCCGATAGTGGCCGTTTATGTTCAAAGTGCCGCAGCTTTGGTCCTGGTACTCATCGGCGCTACGGCCACTCTGGGCGGTGGGTTCAAATCGATGGTTGAATTTACCGCCCCGGTATTCTGGTTATTCTTTTTGTTGTCGGGCATTTCCATTTTCATCCTGCGGCGTAAAGAACCGGATACGCCACGTCCGTTCAAGGTGCCTTTGTATCCACTGACGCCGCTCGTTTTCTGTTCGGTTTGTGTCTATATGCTTTGGTCCAGCCTGAACTATGTTTATAACAACGAATTGGGTGGGCTGAATGCGGCCTGGATCGGGGTGCTGGTGCTGGCGCTTGGGGGGCTGGTTTTACTGTTGCTACCGAAGCGTCCGGCAGTTTAGGACAGGCTCTCGACAAATGCCTGAGACAGGAGCCTTTGCGCCAGGCGCTGCAAAGGCTCCAGGGTTCCGCTCGTCACCAGCCGGATAGTGGGCGCGTTCAGGTGGTACACACGCAAACTGCTTTCGTTCCGTAACCGGCGCTCAAGCTGGCGTGCTATCGCGGGTGCGGTGTCGATGATTTGTACGGTAGGCGCAGCGGCTTGAATCAGGCTTTGTAAAAACGGGTAATGGGTACAACCCAGCACCAGGGTATCAGGGGCTGGCGCAGTAGCCGGATCAAGCAAGGGCTGTAAAGCCTGCGCGACCAGCGCTTCTACTTTGTCACCCTCTAGTTCTCCGCGCTCGACACATTCGACCCAGCCCGTGCCTGGTGCGGTCAGAAAGCGGGTGTTCGGGGACAGCGCTTGTACCTGTTGCATGAGTCGTGCGAAACGTTCGCTGCTCAAAGTACTGGGCGTGGCCAGTACACCAATGACATGATTGCGTGAGACTTCCAGTGCCGGTTTCAAGCCTGGTTCGACCCCGACGATGGGCAGAGTCGGATAGCGTTCGCGCAAGGTACGTGCCGCCACTGCGGTGGCAGTATTGCAGGCAACGACAATGGCCTTGACGCCTTGGCTTTGCAGCCACGCGCCAATCCATACACTGCGTTCGCGAATATACTCATCTGACTTGTCGCCATAGGGCGCATAACCCGAATCGGCCAGGTAGAGCAGATTTTCGTGCGGTAGCTGCGCCTGTACCGCGCGCAACACCGACAAGCCACCCAGGCCGGAATCAAAGACCCCAATGGGGGCATTATCGGAGGAAGGCATCAGACCCAACGGCTTTCTTTAAACCGTCGCTGCCAATTTTTCTATTTTTATTTTCCATTCCTTCGGCCCGGCCTCATGCACGCTGGTGCCCTGGGCATCCACCGCCACGGTCACTGGCATGTCCCTGACTTCAAATTCATAAATGGCTTCCATACCCAGGTCTTCAAAAGCGACAACTTTGGCACTGCGTATGGCCTTGCTGACCAGGTAAGCAGCCCCGCCGACTGCCATCAAGTAGGCGCGCTGGTGGCGTTTGATCGACTCTATGGCCTGCGGTCCGCGCTCGCTTTTGCCGATCATGGCCAGCAACCCGGTACCGAGCATGGCATCGGTAAATTTGTCCATGCGCGTCGCAGTGGTAGGCCCGGCTGGCCCCACCACTTCATCGCGTACCGGATCGACCGGGCCGACGTAATAAATGACACGGCCAGCAAAATCGACCGGCAGCTTTTCTCCCTTGGCTAGCATGTCGGCAATGCGTTTGTGGGCGGCGTCCCGTCCGGTCAGCATTTTTCCATTCAGCAACAAGGTTTGCCCTGGTTTCCATGCCGCCACCTGCGCTGCGGTCAGGGTGTCGAGGTTCACACGTTGCGAGGTCTCGGTATTGGCGGTCCAGGTCACTTTCGGCCAGTCGTCAAGCGATGGGGGCTCGAGTTGTGCCGGACCGGAGCCATCAAGCACAAAATGGGCATGGCGTGTCGCAGCACAATTGGGAATCATGGCCACTGGCAGGTTGGCAGCATGGGTCGGGTAGTCGAGAATTTTGACATCCAGCACGGTCGTCAGACCACCCAGACCTTGTGCGCCGATACCCAGGGCATTCACCTTGCGGTACAGCTCGATGCGTAATTCTTCCAGCTTGTTGCTGGGCCCACGTGCGATCAGTTCGGCCATATCTATCGGAGCCATGAGCGACTCTTTAGCCAATAACATGGCTTTTTCTGGCGTACCTCCTATGCCTATCCCGAGCATCCCGGGCGGGCACCATCCTGCCCCCATGCTGGGAACCGTTTTCACCACCCAGTCAACCACCGAATCGCTGGGGTTGAGCATGGCAAACTTGGCCTTGGCCTCCGAGCCACCGCCCTTGGCAGCAACGATGACTTCGACTTCATCACCCGACACCATTTCGTAGTGAATGACAGCAGGGGTATTATCTTTGGTATTTTTTCGACCAAAAGCCGGGTCGGTCAGCACCGAGGCACGCAACAGATTGTCCTTGAAGTTGTAAGCCCGTCTGACACCTTCATTGACCATATCACCGATGCTCATATTGCCGTTCCAGCGCACGTGCATACCAATTTTCAGAAAAACGGTAGCAATACCCGTGTCCTGGCAGATCGGGCGTTTACCCTCGGCGCTCATACGCGAATTGGTCAGGATCTGAGCGATCGCATCACGCGCTGCCGGACTTTGCTCACGTTCGTAAGCCGCTCCAAGCGCACGAATATAGTCGAGGGGATGATAGTAGCTGATGAACTGAAACGCATCGGCGATGGACTGAATAAAATCATCTTGCTGAATAGTGGTCATGGTGCGCTCGCAGAATTTATTGGGGTTTGAAGTTATGGCTGATGATTCTATCGGCATAGGCAATCGCCAATGCCGAGAATAAAAACGCAATATGAATCAGAGTTTGCCAGATTAACACCTTGGTGTCGTAGTTGGCAGCATTGATAAAGGTCTTGAGCAGGTGGATGGAGGAGATGCCAATAATGGCGGTTGCCAGTTTTACTTTTAGAACCGAGGCATTGACATGGGACAGCCATTCGGGCTGGTCTGGGTGCCCTTCTATATTCAGGCGCGATACAAAAGTTTCATAGCCGCCAATAATGACCATGATCAGCAGGTTCGAGATCATGACGACATCAATCAGCCCCAGCACCACCAGCATGATCAGGGTTTCATTCAGGCGTATTTGCAAGGCGCCACTAACGGCCTGGGCACATAGTTCTGCAGATGAAGTATTGCAATATAAAGCGATGATGTCAGACTGGCTGCCCATGGCGCCCTTGATCAGGTGCACCAGTTCTATCCAGAAATGAAAAACATAGACGCATTGCGCCAAAATCAGCCCGATATACAAGGGCAGTTGCAGCCAGCGGCTCGCAAAAATCAGGCGTGGCAAAGGGGGAAGCGCTTTATTAGACATGAATGATGCACCGCAATAGTTGGTAAAAGTCCTATTTTATATTGGTTGCGCCGCAGCAATTTGCACTGAGTACTTGTCTTATGACTAATAGCGACGCAAACTACGTACGCGTGAAAAAAATAAAACGGTGCGATAACACGCCATGTGTGATTACAAACAGGAAGACAACTATGGCATCGATAGAATCAGTACTGCAAGAAAACCGTTTATTTGCTCCTTCACAAGATCTGGTCAGTCAGGCTCGAATTTCCGGCATGGCGCAATACCAGGCCTTATGCGCAGAAGCGGAACGCGATTTTGAAGGTTTCTGGGCGCGGCTGGCGCGTGAGCATGTGGTGTGGAAGAAACCGTTTACCCAAACCCTCAATCAGACCACCCCACCTTTTTTCAAATGGTTTGAAGACGGTGTGCTCAATGTTTCGTACAACTGTCTGGACAAACATCTGAGCAACGGCAATGCTGACAAGGTGGCAATCATTTTCGAGGCCGATGATGGTAAGGTCAGCCAGCATACTTATCGTGATTTGTATCAACGCGTTTGCCAAATGGCCAATGCCATCAAGTCGCTAGGTTATAAAAAGGGTGAGCGCGCCATCATTTACATGCCCATGTCGGTTGAGGCCGTGGTGGCGATGCAAGCGTGCGCACGACTGGGTCTGATACATTCCGTCGTATTCGGGGGCTTCTCGGCCAAGAGCGTACAAGAGCGTATTGTCGATGCTGGTGCGACCCTGGTCATTACGGCAGACGAACAGGTGCGAGGCGGTAAGACCATTGCGCTCAAGCCGGCGGTGGATGAAGCCTTTTCTTTGGGTGGCTGCGAAGCGGTGCGTAAAGTCATTGTTTATCAACGTACTGGCGGCAAGGTGTCGTGGACCGAGGGGCGTGATGTCTGGTGGCATGAGGTATTGAAAGCACAGCCTATGGAATGCGAGCCCGAATGGGTCGAGGCTGAACACCCCCTGTTCATTTTGTATACCTCCGGTTCCACCGGTAAACCCAAGGGCGTACAGCACAGTTCGGGCGGCTATATTTTATGGGCCAACCTGACCATGCAATGGACCTTTGACCTGAAGCCGAATGACATTTTCTGGTGTACCGCCGACGTCGGCTGGGTCACCGGCCATACCTATATTGCTTATGGACCGCTGGCTGCAGGTGCGACCCAGATTGTATTTGAAGGCGTACCTACCTACCCGGATGCAGGACGATTCTGGCGCATGATTCAGGATCACAAGGCTACTATTTTTTATACTGCCCCGACCGCCATTCGTTCGCTGATCAAAGCTGGGGGAGATCTTCCGAAGCAATATGACCTGAGCAGTTTGCGTTTACTGGGTTCTGTCGGCGAACCGATTAACCCCGAAGCCTGGGTCTGGTATCACACCACAGTCGGCGGTTCGCGCTGCCCGATAGTGGATACCTGGTGGCAAACCGAAACCGGTGGTCAGATGATTACCCCGCTACCGGGCGTACACGCCCTGAAACCGGGTTCCTGCACCATGCCCTTACCTGGAATTGCCGCCGCCATTGTCGATGAAACTGGCGCCGATGTTGAAAAAGGCAAGGGCGGCTTTCTGGTCATCAAAAAACCCTGGCCGTCAATGATACGCACCATTTGGGGTGACCCGGAGCGTTTCAAGAAGAGCTATTACCCGGCAGATTTTCAGGGCAGGTATTACCTGGCCGGAGATGGTGCCAACGTCGATCTCGATGGCTATTTCTGGATCATGGGACGTATTGACGATGTACTCAATGTTTCAGGACATCGGCTGGGTACCATGGAAATTGAGTCGGCACTGGTCGCCAATCCGAAAGTGGCTGAGGCCGCGGTGGTGGGCAAGCCTGACGATACAACCGGCGAGGCGGTTTGCGCTTTTGTGGTGCTGAAGCAGGCACGTCCTACCGGGGCCGAGGCGCAGGCACTGGCGAAAGAGCTGCGCGACTGGGTAGCCAAGGAAATCGGTCCGATTGCCAAACCCAAAGACATTCGTTTTGGAGACAATTTGCCCAAGACCCGTTCAGGAAAAATCATGCGCCGACTGCTGCGCGTGATTGCCAAGGGTGAAACCATTACACAGGACGTGACAACACTGGAAAACCCGGCTATTCTTGAGCAATTAAAAGAAAGTCAGTAATACGTAAATGGCACGATCATGAGGTCGCGCCACCGTTACTAGCTAAAACGTGGGGGCAAAGAGTGACGTTGTTAGTGGTCATCTTGAAAACGCTGGCTGAAATTTCCCTGATGCTGTTGCTTGGGCAGTTTATTCTGGCGTTATTGGCGGGTAGTCGCAGACAAGACAACGCAGTCTATCGCCTGTTTGAGATTGCCACCAGTCCAGTGGTCAAGGCCACGCGCGTCATCACGCCCAGAATTGTATTAGACCGGCACGTGCCTCTGGTTAGCTTTTTCCTGCTGATTATTCTCTGGTGCGCATTGACGGTGACCAAAATTTATCTGGTGCGAATAGCACCCATGACAGCGGCTACCGGGGGATAAACTGCATGCGCAGCTTGAATAAATTATGGCTGCATTATCAGGCAAAAACTGCCTTGTTTTTCGGCAGGCAAGCGCGTGCCAGAGAACTGTATCAAGCGCTTGTGCAGCAGTTTCCAGCAGATATTCATGCTCGTATCTGCCTGGGTAATCTGGCAGCCAAGGCGGGCGACATGTCTCATGCCATGGCGCAATTTGAAGCGGTGGTCGCCATTCGACCCCAAGATGCCGATGCCTTGTTCAATCTTGGCTATTTGCATGAGCAGCTACAACAGTATGAAATGGCACAAGGCTATTTTGAACAGGCGATAGCAATCAATCCAAACCACGACCGTGCCTGGTACGGTCTGGGTCTGGCGCGCATACGCGCCGGGCAATTACAGTCAGCGATTGAAGCACTCAAAGAAAATACCCGAATACAGCCCATGAGTCCTTATGGCTGGTATCAACTGGCAATGACCTATCACCATCTGGGTGAGTCGTCCGAGGCTGGCAAGATACTCAAGCACTTGAAAAATTTCGAGCCAAAGTTCGCGGCTCAACTCGAACGTGATTTGCGTGAGGTGTCCCCTCAGTCAAGCAGCGTCGCTGGCGATGGCGTTCATCGCACACAAGTAAAAGCCAAGGAGACTCAACCATGCAACTCACAGAAAGACACCACGAGTACTGGCGCAAGAATTTGCGCCTGACTTCGGTCTTGCTGGCAATCTGGTTTGTTGTCACGTTCGTCATGGCATTTTTTGCCCGCGAACTGGCCACAATCAATTTTTTCGGCTGGCCGTTTTCGTTTTATATGGCAGCACAGGGTTCGCTGATTGTTTATGTGGTCATCATCTGGTACTACGCCAGAGCCATGCGTAAACTGGACGAAGAATATGGCGTAGCCGAAGGAGATGAATAATGAATACGGTCTCCTCTAATCGTGCTTTTTTTAACCAGCTTAAAAAATACTACCTCTGGTACACAGGTGGGTTTGCCACTTTTGTCATCATTCTGGCGATACTCGAACAACTGGGGCTACCACGTGTCTGGATCGGCTACATCTTTCTGTTCGCTACGATAGCTTTGTATGCTGGTATCGGCATTATGAGCCGTACTGCTGATGTGGCGGAATACTACGTTGCCGGGCGACGGGTTCCAGCCTTGTTCAACGGCATGGCCACTGGGGCTGACTGGATGTCTGCAGCCTCGTTCATTGGTATGGCGGGTGGACTGTATTTGCAGGGTTTTGATGGGCTGGCTTTCATACTGGGCTGGACCGGCGGCTATTGCCTGGTGGCGTTTTTGCTTGCGCCTTATTTGCGTAAATTCGGACAATTCACCATCCCCGACTTTTTGGGGGCACGTTATGGTGGCAATTTTGTACGTTTTCTGGGCGTAGTTGCCGCCATCATGTGTTCATTCGTGTATGTCGTGGCGCAGATTTATGGGGTCGGTATTATCACCTCACGCTTTACCGGGGTCGATTTCTCCATAGGGGTGTTCCTCGGTTTGGCCGGTATTCTGGTCTGCTCGTTCCTGGGTGGCATGCGTGCCGTGACCTGGACCCAGGTAGCACAGTACATCATCCTGATTGTTGCTTACCTGATCCCGGTGGTATGGCTGTCTATCAAGCACACCAGTATTCCGGTGCCACAGGTAGTTTATGGTCAGATACTGCAAAAAGTGACCGAGCGCGAAAAAGTGTTCAATGACGCCAATAGTGATCTGGGCAAGAAAGAGGCTGAGGTGCGCGCCGTTTTCAAACAGCGTGCTGATGCACTCGATGCCAGAATCAAGGCGCTGCCTCAATCGTGGGAACAGGGCAAAGCCGATGCCGAGAAAAAACTGGCCGATTTACGCGCTGCCAATGCCGCGAGTACCGAAATAGCGGCGGCAGAAAAAGCCCTGAAAGACTATCCTGCGTCGGCAGATGCAGCGAAAGCGGCCTGGACAACGCAACGAAATTCTTTGAATGCGCGCGCCGGTCCGGTACAACCCCATGGTACGCCGTTCCCGGCTAAAGATGAGAAGGCCAGTGATGTGAAGCGGCTCAATTTCATCACCCTGGTGCTATGCCTGATGATCGGTACGGCAGCCTTGCCGCATATATTGATGCGTTATTACACGACACCTTCAGTGCAAGAGGCGCGGCAATCGGTGTTCTGGTCCTTGTTCTGCATCTTCTTGCTGTATTTCAGCGCACCAGCGTTGGCGGTATTGGTCAAGTTTGATATCTATCACTTCCTGGTTGGAACTCAATTTACCGATCTTCCGGCCTGGGCGGCAGCCTGGTCCAAGGTGGATCCGACGTTGTTGAGAATAGATGACATCAATAAAGATGGGATCGTACAGCTAGCTGAAATTACCCTGGGGCAGGACATTGTCGTCCTGGCAACGCCGGAAATTGCTGGTCTGCCTTACGTCATTTCGGGTCTGGTCGCGGCGGGTGGTTTGGCTGCCGCCTTGTCAACGGCCGATGGCCTGCTATTGACGATTGCCAATGCCCTATCGCACGACGTGTACTACAAAATGATCGATCCGACTGCTTCGACACAGCGCCGCGTGACCATATCCAAGTTCCTGTTGCTGGGTGTAGCGATTGTTGCTGCCTACGTAACGTCGTTGAAGCCTGGGGACATTTTATTCCTGGTGGGGGCGGCGTTTTCACTGGCAGCGTCGGCATTCTTCCCGGCGCTGGTTTTGGGTGTGTTCTGGAAACGTGCGAATAAGCCCGGCGCTATAGCTGGTATGGTGGCGGGTCTGGGTATTTGCTGCTATTACATGGGTACGCGCTATCCGTTCTTCCAGAAAATGTTTGGTTTTAACCCAGCCGATTATCCGCTGTGGTTTGACATTCAGCCTATCTCGTCAGGTATTTTTGGGTTGAGCGTGGGTATCGTGGCATTAGTAGTAGTAAGCCTGTTAACCAAAGAGCCAGATCAGGAAACGCAAGAACTGGTGGAACATGTCCGTTACCCGAATCTGAAACAGGCCTAGCTATTCTGGTTTGTTCATAAGGCACATTAAAGTGTCAAGGAGACAGCCCGGCTTTGGTGACAAAGCCGGGTTTTTTTATCCTGACAGAAAAAGGTATACTTTGCGCCTTTCAGGAGAGATGGATGAGCGGTTTAAGTCGCACGCCTGGAAAGCGTGTGTAGGTTAATAGCCTACCGCGGGTTCGAATCCCGCTCTCTCCGCCAATAAAACAGCCCACGTAGTGGGCTTTTTTATTGGGCAGGAAGGGTGGGGGAGGAGCCGCAACGCGCCGAAGGCCGAGTCTGCGAACAGCGTAGCGTTGTGAGCAGGCGAGCAATCCCGTCCGGGCTGCACCGTAGTAATTCTTTTATGGTCTGCGTGTGAATATCTGCTCGACAAAGAGCTGCTCTGGCTGCGCCGGGTACTTGATATAGATGCGTAAAACATTGCGATTCAGATCTGAAATCTCGAACACGAATCGAAGCGCACGTTTGCGACCTGTTGGAGTTGGGCCGAAGCCAGCCTCTGTACTCTCACCACGCAACTCAAATTTTTGTGGAGAGCCCAAGGTATGACCTTGATACCACATTTGACCTGGCTCGAATGTGTCAATAGTCGACAACTCCCAACGTTCATCCAGATTGTTATAGCTGAGGGTCGCCAATCGGGTGGCAGGATTACCAGCAAATAGCCCTTGCAGCTCTTCACGAAGATAGCGTCCACCCAGAATGAATTCGCGCTTGGCAGTCAGATCCTTCGAGATAATGGGAGGCTGATCGGGAGCAGTAAAAACACGCATTTCTACGTTCCATTGCCCGACCAGTGGCTCCAGCCAACGATGGGCTTCTCCGGGCAAAGCGAGGCGAGCACTCGCTGGCAGGATGGGTGCCGATGTTGACCCAGGCTGAGCAATGGCCTGTGTAGTTGTAGCAATAAAAACTGTGGCATAAAGTACTGCTGTGATGAATCGAACTGTTTTCATGTGATGATCCTTCTTTGATTTGATCGGCTTGAAGTGACAATGAAGCTTTTTTCTACTTAGGTGCCAATGGTCGAGGGTCATTGGTCTTGTTATTAAAATCAAACTGGGTACGCAACGTAGCGGCGTTAGCACCGGAATTCCAAAAATCTGTGCCAACCTCAAATCGTGTGGCCTCATTCAGGGGCCCGACAATGACCGGTTAGAATCCCGCATCACGCACTAATTGAGCTGCCAGATTCAACGCTGCTTCGTTATCACTCGCCAGTGGTATACCGGGTGCATTCGGGCCTGTGCCTGTCGTGTTGCGCAGCTGCTGAAAGTAAACGGTATTGAAGGCTTTTACGACGACTGCGCCCGGCAGTTGTTGTGCTACCCACTGACCCGATCCAGTCCCTGCAGCTTCAATCTCGCGCGCCGCTTCTGGTTCACGCTGCGCAAAGGGGTTGGTGGCATCAAGCACTATCTTGCCCATCAGAGCTGTTCCGGCTGTGGCCGCGACATCTGGCGTAGCTCCGAGCGGCACGGCCAGCAACAGTACCTCTGCCCAGGAAACTGCCTCGGCTACTGTCTGGCTAAGCCCGTCGCGAATCTTTACACGCTCCGGATGACGGGTTCCGAACCGCACCTCGTGTCCCGAGCGTATCCAGATCGAACCCAGGGTAGCACCTATCATTCCTGCACCGATTACACCGATTCTCATGGTCAGTTCCTTGAAGATTAACGCTAATTAGTAGTGATGGACTGGACAACATCCAAGATCGTAGTCTGAGCCTGGGCGCGATCAGTGCAGCCGATCGTGCCGGTAATCTCAATTATGGATTGATGCATGAGTCACTCCTGTGAACCAAAAATTTTGTAATAGTCAGGATTATCGGAGTTCAATTGCTGTACGATAAGTATCAAATAAGGAATATTTGTTTCAACTTTCATTATGGATAAACTCAGCGCTCTGGAAATGCTGCTAAAAGCTGCCGAATCAGGCAGCTTCTCCGTGGCCGCACGGGAGTTGGGTCTGACACCCGCTGCAGTCAGCAAACAGGTCGGTAAGCTCGAGCGTAGCCTGGGTAAGGCCTTAGTCAGACGTAGCACGCGGCACATTGGATTAACCGATGCTGGACGTTTACTGCTGCAAACGATTGCGCCAGCACTGAATGTGGTACAGCAGGCCTTGTCTGAAATGCAGTCCAACGAGACAGCATACTCTGGCTCATTACGGGTCAGCATGGCACCGGGATTTGGTCGCAATTTTGTAATGCCAGTACTTGGTACCTGGCTTGCGCAACATCCATCGTTGAAATTTGATGGACATTTTGATAACCGACCAGTGAATCTGATTGCCCAGGGCTTCGATGTCGCAGTCTCGGGTGGACTAGAACTGCCAGGGGGTCTGATCGCGCGTGAGTTAGCCCCGCTACACTTGGTGCTGGTGGCGACCCCAGTTTATTTAGCCAATTTTGGTGAGCCTGATACGCCTGGAGATCTTCACAAGCATATTCTTCTGGCGTTGCGCTCGCCTTCAACGGGCCGGCCGCGCCCCTGGCATCTGATCGGTGAGCACGACATACTATTCGAGCCACCTGCTCGCCACCTGCTCAACGATCCCGAGGCTCTGGCTATGGCGGCTGAACTGAGCTGGGGCATCGGTCTTGTGGGTCTGCCTCACGTACATAAGGCGCTGGCTACCGGCACCTTGCGCCGGGTATTGCCACGATACTGGGCAGATGCTGGCAGTATCCGTGTCTATCACGCGCATAACCGGTTGGTTCCGCCCAAGGTGAGAGATTTTGTGGATCTGTTAGTGGCGACCTCACGCTCTGAGGATTGGCATAAGGTTCTCAACGGACGATCAGTTCGTTAAAGTGTGGGTTCTAACCAGAAAAGACTCCAGTCTGATTTTGGGCATAAAAAGCCATATTGTCCCTACTAGGCGGACTTTTTAATTAACGGCGACGTGAGAAGTTTTCTATCGATGGGTGGTAGTGGCTTGCCCATTTTTTCGGTACCGTCATGTGTCGAAGTTCAAGACCTAAAAATTAGCGGCGGAGCAAGTAAGTGCGCAGTCATACGGGTTTATTCATGCTGCTGACCCATGTGGTAACGATACCGCGCTTTCTTATATCTGAATAAAGCTGTCGTGCTGATCAAAAATTTGGTCGGAAAAAATCCATTCGAATCGTTCAAGATGGATAGTGCCATACAGATAAGAACTACGATTATTTTTACTAATTTTCCAGAGATAACCGCGATTATGGATATTTGTCTGGGCCCGCTGGATTTGCTCTGCGCTGGGTATTTGTAGCGATGGGGGGGCTGGTTTTAGCCTAGCTATTGCGGGGCAGACGTGCTCGCTGGTTCAATAGGAGTATGGCAATAATTCTGACACTATCGGTTTTACTCGCCTGGAGGTGAGGATTGTTTTTCCAGGAAACTACTACGTTTTTACGCCTACATTTGTACTTCCTCGTATTCGACAGCCTTGAATTCATGACATGAAGCCAGCGCTGCCGAGCCGTCATGAAAATGGTAAATCGTGACACCATTTTGAGCTGTTTCAAGTAAATCCGAGAGTTGTTCGGCGTAACGCAGAACTAGTGTCTGATCCAGAAACTCTAGTAGTCTTTGCAAATTTTGGGCAGTGTTTAATGTAGTCATTTTTTGTCTCCAAGGCTATGCAGTCTAGTGATAACCATTAATAAATATGGCTTTGAATAGCACCATAGAAACCAGTCTTTTTTTTAAATGGTGTTCAATCAGATCAAGACCAATATCCAGGAGATGGGAAATGAATGAAAGGTTTTTGGCACATACTTCCTCAGTACATGATTATGCTTTTTTCCCCATCTGTAATTGATGGGTGTGGTGGGTTAGGTCTGGCGGCATAAACGGGTGAAACAGCAATATGGCACGATTTGGATTATGTTAGCGGTACGAAGGCAGGAATTTAGTGCAATTGCAGAGATGTGGTGTCTGTTATGCGTTGCGAAGCATGCTATTGCGCTTTATGACGCGACAAGCTACCCGAAACACGGATCTGGAGTCTAGAAAGCATGACTGGTCTGGAAAAAATTGAGCCCTTGGCGGAAGATTTTTTGTCGTCATTATGGATAGAAGATGGACTGGCCAAAAATACGCTATCAGCCTATCGTGCCGATCTTGAGGCATTTATTCAATGGCTGAAAAAGAGTAACGTTGGATTGTTGTCGGTACAACAGAGCGATGTTTCTGCCTATTTGGCTGTCAGGCATGCAGCAAGCAAGGCTACTTCAGCCAATCGCCGTTTGACCGTACTCAGACGCTTCTATCGCTGGGCGCTGCGTGAACAACATATGCAGCATGACCCAACCGTCAATATTGAATCAGCGAAGCAGCCCTTGCGCTTTCCCAAAACCTTGAGCGAAGTGCAGGTTGAGGCTCTATTGGCGGCACCAGACGTGGCAACACCCTTGGGTCTACGTGATCGTGCCATGCTTGAATTACTTTATGCTACTGGCCTGAGAGTATCGGAGCTGGTACAGATCCAGTGTTATGCAATCGGCTGGAACGAGGGTGTGTTGCGCGTCGTTGGCAAGGGCAACAAGGAGCGACTGGTACCATTTGGTGAAGTGGCGCTCGACTGGCTCAGGCGCTATATGCACGAGTCTCGTACTGCATTATTAAAACGGCAAGTCTCGGATGCCTTGTTCGTTACCGCACGGGGTGACGCCATGACGCGTCAAATGTTCTGGGTCTTGATTAAAAAGCACGCATTGTCTGCTGGCATTGGCATCCCACTATCGCCGCATACCTTGCGTCATGCTTTCGCCACCCATCTGCTCAACCACGGTGCCGACTTGCGTGTAGTACAACTATTGTTAGGCCATGCCGACATAGGCACCACCCAGATTTATACCCACGTGGCGCGTGAGCGCCTGAAGCAATTGCACGAAAGGCACCATCCGCGTGGTTAAGGGGCTAACTCTCGCCGCAAGTACTCGTGGAAGTGCTGCATGCCATCTTCAAACGGCGATTGGTAGGGGCCGACTTCAGAAACTCCGCGCCGGTACAATTGCAGACGACCGCGATCCATACGTTCTGCAATTTCGTCGTCCTCGACCGCAGTCTCCATGTAGGCGGCCTGTTCCGCTGCTATGAATTCAGGTTCGAAATCAACAATTTCTTCCGGGTAATAAAACTCGACCGTGTTCAGAGTCTTACCCGTGCCTTGCGGGAACAGGGTTGAAATACACAACACACCGGGATACCATTCCAGCATCATATTGGGGTATAGCGTCATCCAGATGGCACCCAATTCAGGCAGGGACTTGCCGCTATCGGCATACCATTGTTTGCAGACCTGATGCCAGCGTTCATACACTTTCGAGCCGGGTTTGCTCAAAGTATCTTTCAGCCCTACGGTTTGTACCGAGTAGTTGCTGCCGAATTCCCATTCCAGATTACCGCAATTGACAAACTGGCCCAGCCCAGGGTGGAACGGCACAACGTGGTAGTCTTCCAGATAGACCTCGATGAAGGTTTTCCAGTTGTAATGACATTCATGCCGCTCGATACGATGTAGTTTGTAGCCACTAAAATCGAAATACGGGGCAAACTTGCTTTGACTGACCTGATCCAGAAGCTGCCGGCTGCCGGCAGTATCTTCAAACAGCAGCCCATTCCATTGCGTCAAAGGAAATTTTTGCAGGTGTAGGCACGGTTTTTGTTCAAAATGGGGTGCGCCTACTAACTCGCCTTGCAGGTTGTAGGTCCAGCGATGCAGCGGGCAGACAATATTCTTTCCGGTGCTGCCGCGCCCCTCGAGCATAATGGCTTGACGGTGCCGACAAACGTTACTGATCAGTTCCACGCCATTTTCATTATGCACCAGCGCGCGGCCGCTATCTTCTTGTGGCAGGGCATAGTAGTCGCCGGACTCTGGCACCCATAATTCATGCCCGATATAACGCGGTCCTTGGGCGAACAGACGCTCCAGCTCATGCTGATAGCGGTTTTGGTCGAAATACCAATCGACAGGTAACTGGCTCGCAGGGCGAGCGATTTGAACACGGCTGCCAATGTCTGACATGGCCCCAACCCTTTCCTGGAATTGAAGTCACAACAAAAATTAACGCCCCCGTAACTGCATTCGGAAACACCAACGAAACACGAAGCAACCAAACAGGGCAACCGGGCCGACATACAACACCGACGGCCAAAGCGAAACGCGATTGTACCCAAAACCGGGTCGGTAGGGGGCGCGGATAGCCTACAATTCACCTAAATCTTGTAATGAATTGCAGCAAAGGAAATGGCATGAGCAAGCGCCAGGCAGAAACCGCACCCGGGTTCGAGCAGGCTTTGACCGAACTGGAAAAAATTGTAACTTCGATGGAAAACCAGACGCTGCCGCTGGATCAGTCAGTAGCTGCTTACCAACGTGGGGCCGAACTGATCAAGGTCTGTCAGCAGCATCTGGCTATAGCCAGGGAGAAGCTGCAACTTGTTGATGCCCTGGGTGAACTCAAGTCGGTGGATCTGGACAATTGAATTTCGAACAATGGATGCGTGCTTGTGCGACACGCACGGAAGCTGCACTGGAACAGACACTGCCGTCAGAACGGGTGGAGCCAGCGCGTCTGCACCGCGCGATGCGTTATGCGGTCTTGCAGGGTGGCAAGCGCATGAGACCGCTACTGGTCTATGCCGCCGGAGAAGCGGTAGGCGCGGCCGAGGCGGTTTTGACTCAAGCGGCGGTCGCAGTTGAATGCATACATGCCTATTCCCTGGTACATGACGACATGCCCGACATGGATAATGACACCCTCAGGCGCGGCAAGCCAACAGTCTGGGTTGAATTTGACGCTGCGACCGCACTGCTGGTCGGCGATGCCTTGCAGTCACTGGCGTTTGCCACCGTATGCCAGACCGGCCAACTGGCCCTGGTGCAGGAACTGGCCGAGGCCAGTGGTTCATTGGGCATGGCGGGGGGGCAGGCAATTGATCTGGCCAGCGTCGGCCAAACCTTGTCACGACCAGAACTGGAACACATGCATCGGCTCAAGACGGGCGCTTTATTACGTTGCAGCGTGCGCCTGGGAGCATGGTTGGGCAGAGCTTTGACGCATGAGGAAAAAATGGCGTTTGACCAATATGCCAATGCCATGGGGCTGGCGTTTCAGGTGGTCGATGATGTGCTGGATGCCGAAGCAGATACCGCCACCCTCGGTAAAACGGCGGGTAAAGATGCTGCCGCCGACAAACCCACCTATGTTTCATTGTTGGGATTGTCAGAGTCCAAAGCTCTGGCGCAGACCCTGCGGCATGAGGCACTGAGCGCATTGAAAAAAATTAACAGCGACACATCGCGTCTGGCTAACCTGGCCGACCTGATAGTGCTGCGGCAACATTAGCCAGCAAGGAATAGCAGGTATGGAGTTACAGAAAACCATTCATTCACCGGCAGATTTACGCCTGCTGGCACCGGGGCAACTCAAACCACTGGCGCAAGAATTACGCGCTTTTGTGCTGGATTCGGTATCGAAGACCGGTGGGCATCTATCGTCGAACCTGGGTACGGTAGAACTGACGATAGCCTTGCACTATGTGTTCAATACCCCTGATGATCGTATCGTCTGGGACGTGGGACACCAGACCTACCCGCATAAAATTCTGACCGGTCGGCGTGAAGCTATGGCTACCCTGCGGCAGTATGGCGGTATTTCCGGTTTTCCACGGCGTAGCGAAAGTGAATACGATACGTTTGGTACCGCGCATTCCAGTACCAGCATTAGTGCTGCCCTGGGCATGGCAGTGGCCTCGCGCAACAAGGGCGAGCACCAGCGCCAGCATATTGCTGTCATAGGCGACGGAGCCATGAGCGCCGGCATGGCGTTTGAGGCGATGAACAATGCGGGCGTCACGCACGATATCAATATGCTGGTGATATTGAACGATAACGAAATGTCTATCAGCCCACCAGTGGGAGCTTTACATCGCTATCTGACCAAATTGATGAGTGGCAATTTTTATGCGGCAGCGCGCAGTGCCGCCGATAAACTGCTCAAACCACTGCCACCACTGCATGAATTTGCCAAACGCTTCGAAGAGCACACCAAGGGTATGCTGGGTCCGGGTACTATTTTTGAAGAATTCGGGTTCAATTATCTAGGCCCGATTGATGGTCACGATTTAGATACCTTGACCTCGACCCTGCGCAATATCAAACAGCGCGGCGGGCTGCAATTTTTGCACGTAGTCACTAAAAAAGGCGCGGGTTACAAGCTGGCCGAAGCCGATCCGGTGCTGTATCACGGCCCGGGTAAGTTTGACCCGGCTCAAGGTATCGTTAAACCAAGTACCCCGGGAAAAATCACCTACACCCAGGTGTTTGGCGACTGGGTCTGCGACATGGCGGCGCACGACACACGCCTGGTCGCCATTACCCCGGCCATGCGTGAAGGCTCGGGTCTGGTCAAGTTTGAGCAGCATTATCCGCAACGTTATTTTGATGTTGGCATTGCCGAACAACATGCCATTACTTTTGCGGCAGGTTTGGCCTGCGAAGGACTGAAACCCGTCGTTGCCATCTATTCCACCTTCCTGCAGCGCGGTTACGACCAGTTGATACACGATGTCGCATTACAAGATCTGGATGTGACTTTAGCGCTCGACCGTGCCGGTATTGTCGGTGCCGATGGCGCCACCCATATGGGCGCGTTTGATATTGCTTTTCTGCGTTGCCTGCCCAATGTTGCAGTGCTGACACCTGCCGACGAAAACGAGTGCCGGCAATTACTGACAACGGCCTACCAGCACGAAGGCACCGCCGCAGTGCGCTACCCGCGTGGCAGTGGCCCGGGTACGCCGCTGCAGAGTGGCCTGGCTACACTGCCCTGGGGCAAAGGTGAAATTCGCCGTCAGGGTAAAAAACTGGCACTGCTGGCGTTTGGCACCGTACTGCAGGCAGCGTTACAAGCGGGCGAGGTACTGGGTGCGACGGTCGCCAACATGCGTTTTGTCAAACCACTGGACACCGATTTACTGACCCAGCTGGCGCAGTCGCATGATTATCTGGTGACAATAGAAGAAGGTGTCGTCATGGGCGGTGCGGGTAGCGCGGTACTGGAATATCTCAGTCAGGCCGGTATGAACACGCCGGTTTTGACGCTGGGCTTGCCTGATGAATTTGTCGATCATGGTGATCAGGTCTTGCTGATGAAGCAGCTTGGGCTTGATGCTGCTGGTATTCAGGCGGCCATTGAAGCCAAGTGGGTTCATATATAGTTGGGCGGCATCTCTATGCTGAACACAATCGCACAGCTCCTTGACGCCATTCCCGCTTCCTTTTGGGGTGTCGTGGTTGGTTCATTCTGCTCAATTGCCGGTGTAGCAATTACCAACCGTGCGAGCGACAAGCGCCTGCGCGCTCAGTTCGAGCACGAGCGGGAATCGAAAACCAAGGACCGTGAAATGGCGCTGAGGAAAGAAGTGTTTCTTTCTGCCGCCGAGGCGGTCGCTTCCGGCATGAATAGCATCGGCCGATTTGCGAATCTCGACATACCCAACGACCAAATCACACAGCCGTATGTCGAAAAGGCACCAGCTATATCCAAGGTTCATGTCATCGCCAACATCGAGACAATCCTCCCGCTAGCTCAGTTTACTAGTCGCCTTGGGGCGCTGTATTTAGAGCTATTTGCGAAACGGCATGAACTCATTAACGCGAGAAATGCAATAGCTCTCGTCGACAATCAAGTCGAGCAATTTGGAAAAGAACGTGACCGCATTCTGGAAATGATCAAGCAACACAATATTGAAGGGGTCGTCGATCAGCGCCGATGGGAAGTGCTGCAAGATAATTTTGCGTTCGAGCAAAACCGAATCAGCGACGGTCTGGCGCATCGTGCCCAGTTGGCCGCTGCTCTGCAACCGAAGCACCTCGAATTTATGCGTCAGTGCCTTTCGCATACCGAGCAATTGGGTGCGATGCTAATTCCGGTCCTAACCGCCGTACGTCGTGAGCTTGATCTGCCTCTCGATGAGGCGGCCTATCGGCAGGCTATGGTAGAGATCTATGCGCAACAACAGCAAGCCATTGACGGGTTCATCCAAAAGTTCATGCTCAATGCCACCCAACCCATCATTCCACCGGACCTTGCGCATGAAGCCGCGCAAGGTCGGTGAATTCAGACGTTGAGGCTGTAAAAAACACCCTCACCAGCTAACTTATTGAGTCGGCAATTGAGTCGGCCAAGCCTTCCGAAACCTATCACTTTCCTAAAACCGTCTTACCAGCACCATTGTTTCGCCTTCGCGTTGCATCTGTACCCGATTCAGAAATGAATTGCCCAGCAATATGGTGTTGAGTGGCGCTTCAATGACCGAGGCTGATACGTTGTACAGGGTAATGCCCTGAATCCGTACTGAATCGAGTGAGAGATTCCATGTTTGAACGCGGCCATTGGCGGTATTGGCTGCGCCGGGTGTACCTCGGGCGCGGTAATCAATACCCAGGCGGTTGGCCTCATTGGCAGGCAGAACCGTGACTGAGGCTCCGGTATCCACCATCATGGTGACGGCCTTGCCGTTAATTGAACCCTGCGCGACAAAATGACCGCGGCCGTCTGATTGCAGCACGGCTCTGCCCCCGGTGCTAGCTCCGTCTTCAGCGGCTGCTGCGCCGCCCACAGCGCCTTCACCCAGGCGCAGCGTGGTTTTACGTCCGCCGATTTCGACTACAGCGCTATCGCCAGCCAGACTCAAAACCTTGATACCCTGTACGCTGTTACCGACCGGAACAGAGGTGGGTGCCCCCCCCATTAATGGACAACAGAGCCCGTCCGGGCAAGACGCCTTGTAACTGTACCTGAGTCTGCGCGTAGACCGACCAGACCCATAAGAGTCCTGCACTGCAGAGAAAAAAATTTCGTACAATCATTTGCATGTCCTTAACCAAGCCTATTGCCGTTTTTCAATTCAGTGCGCGTGTCGCACCCGGCTATTTTGCCTTGTATTGCCAGAAAATGGCACAAGATTTTGTAGTGATTCGCATTGACCAGGGCGCGATGCTGCCAGAAAGTCCTGAAGTCTTTTCCGGCGTCTGCCTGCTGGGCGGTGAAATGAGTGTCAACGACCCCTTACCCTGGATTGAGCCTTTATGCACCTGGCTACGCTGGGCCGATGCTCTGGGGCGCCCGATTATTGGCCATTGTCTGGGTGGGCAACTGATTTCCAAAGCGTTTGGGGCAGAGGTCCGACGCCATCGAGTCAAGGAAATTGGCTGGGGCACCATACAGGTGCAACAGCACCCGGTAGCGCAAGAGTGGCTTGGTGCGCGTCAGTCATTTGAAACCTTTCAGTGGCATGGTGACACTTTTGACTTGCCGCCCGGCGCCGTTCCCCTGATGCAAAGTACTTATTGCCAGCATCAAGGCTATGTACTGCATGAGCGACATTTGGCCATGCAATGTCATGTCGAAATGACCTCAGAATTGGTACGCGACTGGTGTGTCGCCGGGCAGGAAGAAATTTCCCAGGAGAAGGCCGCTACCGGCGGACCGGCGACCCAGTGGCCGGAACAGATGCTGGACGGCCTTGATGAAAAAACTCAGGCGCTACATACGATAGCTGAGCAACTCTATGCACGCTGGATGAAGCAACTGGTCTAGTCGCGAAAATTTTCAAAGCTCAAAGGCTGTTCGTTAATCTCTTTTTTGAGCAGCGCAATCGCGCTTTGCAAGTCATCGCGCTTGGCGCCCGAGACCCGCACGCTTTCACCCTGTATGCTGCCTTGAACTTTCAGCTTACTGTCCTTCAGGGCCTTGACAATTTTTTTTGCCAGTTCGGTTGCTATGCCTTGCTTGATGGTAATCACCTGTTTAACCTTATCACCGGAAATTTTTTCGGCCTTGCCATAATCCAGGAAACGTACATCGACATTGCGCTTGGCAAATTTGTTCAACATCACATCTTTTAATTGCTCGAGCTGAAAATCACTGTCAGCATAGGCGGTCAGCTCCTGGTCTTTATGTTCCAGTCGTGCGTCCGAGCCCTTGAAATCGAAGCGATTTCCAATTTCCTTGTTGGTTTGTTCTATGGCATTACGCAATTCCACTGCATTGGCTTCGGACATAATATCGAATGATGGCATGATGCTCCCCTGGCGGTTTTTTAACTATTTCAACGCTATTTTATCCGCAAGGTAAACTCTCGGGGCTAGCACTGAAACAGAATATGAAAATTTTTCATCAATACCCCCTCGGCAGTCTCAATACTCTGGGTTTGATCTCTGTCGCTGAACATTTCGCTCGGGTTGAATCAGCGGATGAATTGACGCAACTACTGCAACAGATTCGCGGCCAGTCGCTGCACGTATTGGGCGGTGGCAGCAATATAGTATTTTTACCCGAAGTCAGCGGTTGGGTTTTGCAGCCAGTTCTGCTAGGTCGAGGCCGATATGCGGAAGACCAGGAGTTTGTCTGGATTGATGCGGGAGCTGGAGAAAACTGGCACGAGTTCGTGCGCTGGACTTTGCAACAAGGCTGGCCTGGGCTGGAAAATCTGAGTCTTATTCCCGGAACGGTGGGCGCGGCACCGATTCAAAATATCGGCGCTTATGGTGTTGAGCTAGAAAGTTTTGTCGATCTGGTTGAGATCGTGAATATTGCAACTGGATCCGTGCGCCAGTTACGGCGTGAGGAGTGTGCTTTTGCTTACCGTGACTCGATATTCAAACATACGCAGCGCGATAGCGTTATTACCAAAGTCAGGTTCAAATTGCCCAAACGCTGGAAGCCCTGCCTGACTTACCAGGAATTGGTACGTGAACTTGAACAACAAGATGACCCGTGTCACATGACGCCATTACAAATCAGCGATGCCGTCATCGCGATTCGACGCCGCAAATTACCTGATTGGCGAACCCTTGGTAATGCCGGCAGTTTTTTCAAAAACCCGATTGTTCCTGCCGGGTTGTACCAGACCCTGCTGCAGCGCTACGCCAAACTTCCGGCCTACCCCCAGGTCGATGGTCAAGTCAAACTGGCCGCCGGCTGGCTGATTGAGCAGGCAGGGTGGAAGGGGCGCAGGCTGGGCAATGTGGGTGTCTATGAAAAACAGGCGCTGGTACTGGTCAACCATGGTGGTGCCAACGGCAGCGAGCTGCTAGCACTGGCCGAAGCCGTCGCCGCCTCTGTCATGCAGCAGTTTGGTGTGGTACTGGAACGCGAGCCGGTGGTAATCCCCTAAATTTGGCGAACCAAGTTAAAACTTCACTGACCATCAGGCTGACCGCTTTGTCACATTCTTATATAATGTTACAACTGGCGATCCGCTACTTCGGAAATTTTCAGCATGAATAAATTAAGTTTAATGACTTTGCCATGGGCGTGCCTTGTTGGGTCGGCGTCTGCCCAAAGCGTTGGTAGTGATTCTGCCCGAACCGCGGCAACCGGCTCGGCCGGGGGAGCCAACTCCGAGAATGCCAATGCTCAATTAGAACGCTGTGACCGTTCACTCGGTACTCTGGCTGTAGTCGAGGATACGAGTGCTGCCTGGTATGCACAAATGCAGTCGTATCAGTTACGTTCCACTACCCCAGTACTACGCATGCTGGTACAACAGTCGAACTGTTTTGTGGTGGTGGAGCGTGGCCAGGCCATGCGTAACATGATGCAGGAGCGGGAACTGCAGCGTAGCGGCGAATTGCGTGGCAATAGCAACATGGGTCAGGGCCAGATGGTGGCAGCTGACTATACTTTGAACCCAACGATTACCTTCAGCCAGAAAGGCACGGGTGGTGTAGGAGGGTTTCTGGGAGCCATCGGTGGAAGTGTATTGGGCGTCATTGGCGGCGGGGTGAAATTCAACGATGCCTCGACCATGCTGGTGCTGGTCGACAACCGCTCCGGGGTGCAACTGGCGGCAGCGGAAGGTGCGTCGCGTAATGTTGACTTTAACCTGTTTGGTGGCTTGTTTGGTGGTGGTGCGGCTGGCGGTTTGGGCGGGTTTACCAATACCCCTGAGGGTAAAATTATCGTCGCTGCTTTCATAGACTCCTACAACCAACTGGCCCGATCAGTGAAAAATTATCGTGCCCAGAGCGTTGAAGGTGGCCTGGGAACGGGCGGTGGGCTGGGTGTCCAGGGCGGTACGACACCAGCTTCAAGAAATCTGAAGTAATTATTCGAGGATGATGTCGATGAAATACGTTTCCCTTTCCTTGTTATCTGTGGCATTACTGGCAGGATGTAATGCAACTGCGCCTACCATAGGCAATGACTCGGCCCGTACGGCAGCAACCGGCTCGGCGGGTGGTGCCAACGCAGAAAATGCCAACAAACAGCTGGAACGTTGCGATAGAACGCTGGGCACATTGGCGGTGGTCGAAGATACCAATGCGGCCTGGTATGCACAAATGCAGTCCTATCAATTGCGCTCTACCACGCCAGTACTGCGTATGCTGGTACAGCAGTCGAACTGCTTTGTGGTGGTTGAGCGTGGCCAGGCCATGCGTAACATGATGCAAGAACGTGATTTGAACCGGTCTGGAGAACTTCGTGGTGGCAGCAACATGGGTCAAGGCCAGATGGTAGCGGCTGATTTCACCATGAACCCGACCATTACCTTCAGTCAGAAAGGTACCGGCGGTCTGGGAGGTTTTCTGGGCGGCTTTGGTGGCGGTATTGGTGCCGCGATTGCTGGCAGCATAAAATTTAACGATGCCTCCACCATGCTGGTGCTGGTGGATAATCGTTCTGGTGTTCAGTTGGCGGCAGCAGAGGGTTCCTCGCGCAATACTGACTTTAACCTGTTTGGCGGACTGTTTGGTGGCGGTGCGGCCGGTGGCGCGGGTGGTTTTACCAATACCCCGGAAGGAAAAATTGTTGTCGCCGCCTTCATTGATTCATACAACCAGTTAGTTAAGGCAGTAAAAAATTACCGTGCCCAATCGGTAGAAGGGGGTTTAGGGACTGGTGGCCATTTGGGAGTTCAGGGAGGTTCGACACCCGCCTCGCAGAAATTAGACAAAGAACCACAGAAACAGCAGCCCAAGCCGGCGCAACCTGCTTCCCAGGCTCCAGCAGCACAGACGCCCAAAACGCAATCATCTGCTCAGCCCCAACCCAAGGCGCAAACGCCAACACAGCCGCAGAAAAAGAACTGAACCATGGGCCCGACATGCAGTCGGGCCATGGCTTATTGGCCAAAATGGCAGACGTAGTGCAGTGTCTCCAGGGTTTCAATTTCAAACGATGAATTTCCAGGTACCGAGAACGAATCGCCCGCCCGGTAGCGGGCTGTTTCGTTTTGACCAGCCTGTTTCACCTGACATGTCCCGGCAATAACTTCCATGACCTCTGGCGCCCCGGTGGTGAATAACAAGGTCGAGGGAAGAATGACACCCACGGACTTGCGCGACCCATCGGCCAGCAACACCGTATGACTGACGCACTTGCCATCGAAATAAACATTGGCCTTTTTAATGACACTGACCTGGTCAAATTGATCACTCATACAAGACCTCGTTATAGACCGCGTTTGATACGCGCATTCTCGGCAATCCGCATACGCAAAGCATTAAGCTTGATGAAACCACCGGCATCGGCCTGGTTATAGGCGCCGCCGTCATCGTCAAACGTGGCAATTTGCGAATCAAACAAGGTATTCTTGGAGTCACGCGAGACCACACTCACCGAACCTTTGTAGAGTTTCAGACGCACCCAGCCATTGACATTTTGTTGGGTATGGTCGATTAATACCTGAATGGCATGACGCTCTGGGCTCCACCAGTAGCCGTTATAAATCAGGCTGGCATAGCGTGCCATCAGATCGTCCTTCAAGTGCGCCACTTCACGATCGAGCGTAATGGATTCGATGCCACGATGCCCTTTCAGCAGGATGGTGCCGCCGGGTGTTTCATAGCAGCCGCGTGACTTCATACCGACATAACGGTTTTCCACCAGATCGAGTCGGCCTATGCCATGTTTACCACCAAGTCGGTTGAGTTCGGCCAGCATATTGGCTGGGCTCAAGCGCTTGCCATTCAATGCGACCGGATCGCCTTTTTCATACTCTAGGTCAATAAATTCAGCAGCATCGGGCGCCTGCTCCGGTGATACTGTCCAGCGCCACATCGCTTCTTCAGCCTCTGCCTTCGGGTCTTCCAGGTGCCGACCTTCATAGCTGATATGCAAGAGATTGGCATCCATAGAATAGGGCGCGCCCCCTTGTTTATGCTTCATTTCTACAGGGATTCCATGCTTTTCAGCATAGGCCAGTAATTTCTCGCGCGATAATAAATCCCATTCGCGCCAGGGTGCGATGACTTTCACGTTCGGCATCAGAGCGTAATAACCCAGTTCAAAGCGTACCTGATCATTTCCTTTGCCTGTAGCGCCATGACTGACGGAATCAGCTCCGACTTGTCGGGCAATTTCGATTTGACGTTTGGCAATCAGCGGCCGTGCAATCGAAGTGCCGAGCAGATACTCGCCTTCATAAATAGTGTTGCAGCGGAACATGGGAAAGACAAAGTCGCGCACAAACTCTTCGCGTAAATCATCAATAAAAATATGTTCCGGTTTGATACCAAATTTCAGAGCCTTGCTACGTGCCGGCTCCAGCTCTTCACCCTGACCGAGGTCGGCGGTAAAAGTCACAACTTCACATTGATAATTGTCTTGCAGCCATTTCAAAATGACCGAGGTATCTAGACCGCCAGAGTAGGCCAGTACGACTTTGTTGATATTGCTCATAACTTACTTTCAAGAATGACTGGAATTTTTTCTGGATTATAACGAGTTGCTCTTTATCAATTCAGCGCCCGACTCAATAGCGGAGCGATAGCAATATTTCTGGTGGGTTCAGAGAGCGCGGAACGATTGGGCATGATATCTAGCGCCCGCAGCTGGATTTGAGCGGCAGCACCCTTTTTCTTGAGTACCGCAGGCATCTGTGACAGGGCTGCCAATAACCTGGGAGTCAGTTCGGTCGCGGCAGCTTGTAACTGGGTCGGAGTTCGCGTCAGTGTCATGGTAGGAGGTACTCCTTGGTTGCGCCACTGTTTGTGCAACTCGGTTTGTACGAAGCGGTCTGCCTCAATCAAACCCCGAAAAAAAGCTCGTACCAGCTCGAGATCAGCCTGATAGCGCACAGCAGCCTGTTCCAGCGCCTTGAGTTGTTGCTCATCACGCAATTTATTTTCAGGCGAGACTTTGTTGTTCCAATTGACTCGCGCCACATCGGGGGCGAGCAACAGTAACTCTCGGGTCAGAGTCAGCAGCGTGTTGATTTTTGCAATATCTGCCTCTTCGATCGATTCAATAACGACTGCAGTGGCTACAGGTTTGCTGGTTTCAACAGGCTTGTCTGGCGGCAGCGTGGTACAGGCACCGAGTATCAGTACTGCAGCAAGGACTAAGTAGCGGTTGGTGTGATGACTAAACTCGACCCACATGCAGATATTCCATCAAGGCTTTTTGTACATGCAGGCGGTTTTCGGCCTCGTCCCACACGACAGACTGGGGGCCATCAATGACAGCCGCGGCAACTTCCTCGCCACGGTGTGCCGGCAAGCAGTGCATGAAGATGGCCTTGGGCTTGGCCACCCGCATCATGTCGGCATCCACTTGCCAGTCTGCAAACGCCTTGAGCCGTGCTTCATTTTCAGCCTCAAAGCCCATCGAGGTCCAGACGTCAGTCGTGACCAAATCTGAATTACGTGCTGCATCCATAGGGTCACTGAATTGCTCAAAATGACTGGTGCCAACCACACCAGCGCGTTCTGGTTCGACTTCATAACCAGCGGGGGTAGAGACGTTCACCTTGAAGTCAAGCAATTCTGCAGCTTGCAGCCAGGTATTACACATATTGTTCGAGTCACCAATCCAGGCGATGGTCTTACCCTGGATCGAGCCGCGATGTTCGACATAGGTAAAAATATCAGCCAGTATCTGGCATGGATGATATTCATTAGTCAGGCCGTTAATGACCGGAACGCGTGAGTATTGTGCGAAGCGCTCGATAATGCTCTGCTCATAAGTACGAATCATAACCAGGTCGCACATACGGCTAATGACTTGTGCCGCATCTTCGACCGGCTCACCGCGACCTAGTTGGGAGTCACGCGTATTGAGGTATATGGCGCTGCCACCCAGTTGGTGCATACCGGCTTCAAACGATAAACGGGTGCGGGTGCTGGCTTTTTCAAAAATCATCACCAGGGTACGGTCAGCCAGCGGATAGTAAGTTTCAAAACGCTTGAACTTATCCTTAATGATGCGCGCGCGTTCGAACAGGTATAGCGTCTCTTCCCGACTCAAATCCTTGAATTGCAAATAATGTTTGAGCGATTGACTCATTACAAACTCCATGGGGCAATGTGCTGCAAACCCGCGCTCACTGCCGTGGCACCCAGACCCAGAATCAGGCCAAAGTAAACCACGGTCAATAGGTTGGCAACATAACCCAGGGCAATGCTGCGACCATCATTTTGCAGCAGACCCAGACATAAGAAAATAATCGCAATACCAGGCAACGTATTGGTAAAAGGTACAAAACCAAACGGTGCCATCAGCAACAGCGCCGCCACCAGTATCATAAAACCGTTGACCCGGATCATCCAGTGACCCGTCACTAGAGAATGCCAGCGTGGCTGGCTGAATTTTTCCAGTCGATGTAACCAGTCAGCACCTTTTGCCAGAGCCTGGCGCAGGCGCACTGATGAAAATTCACGTTTTAAATAGCGTTGAGGTAACCAGGGGTCGCGGTTCAGCATGATCGACGCGCCGATCAAGGCAATCACGGCACCGAACACGGTACTGATGCCGGGTATTGAAACGGGAACCAGGAAAGGCAGTGTCAGGACCAAAGCCAGAAAGACAAAAGCTTCACGCCCCAGGCTGTCAACAATCGACTGTACCGAGACTCTATCTTCCGGCAGCTGTTGTATCAACTGATGCAATTTGTCGCGCAGGCTCATGCCGATTCCTGAAGAAATTGCCTGATCAGAGGGGCTAAACGCTGTACCAGCTCGGCGGCCTCTGTCTGATTCATGATTAAAGGAGGGAGTAGTCGAATTACGTTATCTCGTGTCACATTAATCAATAAGCCCGCTTCCAGGGCACGCTGAACCAGACTGCCACAGGGCCTGTTCAGTTCAATCCCCAGCATTAGGCCTTTACCACGAATATCGACCACGCCGGGGCTACCTTCCAGGGCTTGCTTGAAAGCCTGCATCAAATATAAGCCGATGGCTTCGGCGTTTTGCAGTAGTGCATCTTCCTGCATGGTCTTCAGCGTAGTGATGCCTGCTGCACAGACTAAAGGACCGCCACCAAAGGTGGTGCCGTGCGAACCAGGACTAAACACTCCTGCGGCTCTGCCTTGTGCGGCAATGGCACCAATGGGAACACCCGAGCCCAGTCCCTTGGCCAGGGTAATCACATCAGGAGTAATACCCGAGTGTTGATAACCAAACCATTTTCCGGTTCTACCAATACCGCATTGCACTTCGTCGAGCATCAGTAGCCAGCCGCGTTCATCGCATAGATGGCGCAATTGTTGCAGATAATGGCTGTCGGCTACATTAATGCCGCCCTCGCCCTGTAGCACCTCAAGCAATACCGAGTTGATTTCCGGGTGCGTGGCTGCAGCCTGCTGAATGGCTTCCAGGTCGTTGTAAGGAACACGGACAAAACATTCATCCTGCAGCGGGGCGAAACCTTTGCGGGCTTTTTCACTGCCGGTAGCGGCCAGGGTCGTGATGGTGCGGCCATGCCAGGCACGATCCATCACTATTGTTTTAATAAAGGCTTTACCCTGCTGATAGCCATACAGACGCGCCAGTTTGATGGCGGCTTCGTTAGCTTCGGCACCCGAGTTGCAAAATAGAACTTCTTGCATACCCGAGTGCTCACAAATCATTTGCGCCAGTGTTTCCTGATGCCGAACCCCATAAATATTCGAAGTGTGGATCAGCTTGGCGGCCTGTTCGCTCAAGGTTTGAACCAGTTTTGGGTGTGCGTGACCCAAACCGGACACGGCGATACCCGCCAATCCGTCCAGATACTGTTTGCCTTGCTCGTCCCATAGCCAGACGCCCTGACCCCGTTCGAACACGACTGGCAGCCGGGCGTAGGTATTCATCAAATGCGTCATGTCTCAACTCCAAAACCAGACATGATAAGCGAAAAACCGGTTTCGCCCCGCTTAACTCTTATATAAGATATCATTTATAAGATTATGTTTCCGTCCGATATTTCACGCGAATTTTTTATACTAGGGCTCACCCGGGACGGCAAGCCGTTTCGACCTAGCGATTGGGCCGAGCGTTTGTGCGGCGTGCTGTCACCCTACCGGCCGGCTGGTGCGCGTAGGGCGCACGCGCATATTGGCTATTCACCCTACTGCCGGCCTTCGGTGCTGGATGGGGTGAAATGCGTGATTGTCGATGTCAGATTGCGCGAGCTGGAGCCTATGGCATGGGATTTTGCGCTGGCATTTGCCAAGGATAACGATTTACAGGCTTTTGAGGCGTGCGAATATGTGCCACCCTCGGGCCAGGCATAAAAAAAGCCGCACGAGGCGGCTGTTTTTTCTGGCGCGATTGCTCAAGCCATGGCTTTGAGCGCGGCGGCCAGACGGCTCTTGTGGCGAGAAGCAGTATTTTTGTGAATAATTTTTTTGTCCGCAATCTTGTCCATGACGCCGACCGAGTTTTTGAACAATTCCAGTGCGGCCGCCTTATCACCGCCGACAATAGCCTTGCGCACGGCTTTGACTGCAGTGCGATAGCGTGAACGTAGCGCTGAATTTTGTGCGTTTAACTTGATGGATTGGCGGGCACGTTTGCGAGCTTGTGCGGTATTGGCCATATTTTATTCGTCCTACCGGGCAGTCAGTACTACCCACAGAAATTTTAAAAAGAATAAATCGTATGACTGAAATTTATTCCAGGAAGCTTTCAATGATCGCAAAATTAACGCTCTTTGTCAAATACGGGTGTGGCGCGACTAAGCCACTGCCTGGGCGATACTCCTAAACGTTGAGAAAACACTCGGGTTAGGGCTGACTGACTCGAATAACCCAACTCTAAGGCGAGGGCCTTCAGCGTTATTCCTTCTTTCAAACGTGCTTGTACCAGAGCCAAGCGCCAATCGGCCAGATATTGACCCGGGGAAGTGCCGAGCAATTTTTTGAACTTGATGGCAAATGCGGTGCGCGACATGCCGCTTGTTTCAGCTAATTGTTCTATTGTCCAGGCCAAACCAGGAGATTCATGCATAGCTGTCAGCGCCTTTGCTATTTGCGGTGATGTCAGCCCCATCAATAAACCGTCGTTGATATTGGCATGTGCTGGATGATCCAAAAGCCAGCGTAGCAACTGAATCAAGACTACCTCGAATAGACGATCCGCCAGAATTTTGTGGCCACAACGCACCCGCCCGGTTTCTGCAAATAGCAAATTTAATGATGCTTCCAGGCCATCCACTTCCGATAATGGCAATAGAACAAACGACGGCAAGGCTTGCACTATGGGGTGCATATTGCCACCTTGAAAGTCAATCTCAGCACAAACAAACTGCGAGGCGTCATCTGGACTATTGATAAATTGATGGGTCAAGGGTCGCGGATAAAACAAAAAAGAAGGTTCATTCAATTGCACCTGGGCAGGCACGCCTTGCATCTTTTGTGGGTGCCGCACTTTTACTGAACCACTTCTAAAGACATGTAAATAAGCTTTCTTGGCCTCATACGGAAAAACATGTTTGCCACACATCGAGCCAGAAAATGACAAACGTGCACTGAGGTGGAAATGCTCAAGCAATGCCGAAAGGCGGTCTATGGACGGCATGATTTACCTAGTGGGCTGTGTGAACGATTTGTCATGATTAATGTACTAAAAGAAACCAATTGTATCAACCATTTCTGCAAAATTCGCCCTGTTCCAGATGAAATTGTTCTGACGGACTAACCCAGTTAAAGGAATGAAAATGAAATTTACGACACTCGCTCACATAACTACGGCAGCCTCCATTTATATGGTCAGTAGTATTGTTGTCGCCCATACTCATCATCATGGCGGCATCACTACCCAACCCAGTAAGGTGGTTAAGGCATCCTTCGATATCGTCCACTCCAAAATCAGTACCGAGGGAAATGTGGCGATTTTTCATATGGCGGTTTCCGGTAAGGCAGGCGATTCAAAACCCGCGAAATCAGGCAAGTTGGCCGGAAGTTCGGTATTTTCCTACGTCTGGCCTACAACACTTGACCCTTCTGCAGTAGGCTTCGAAGCTAAATCGGGAATCCTGGCATTTGCTGTTACATCACATCCCGATTTTGACGATACCCCTTTGTTTGACGAAAACGGTGACGGCAATCCGCAAAACGATGGCAATGTTTGGCATTCGCATTGGGTGGTACTACAACCCGATGATGCTTGCGGTAAAGGTGCCCTTAAGGTGGTGGATATCCCCAAAGATAGCAAACCGGCATTACCAAAAACCTGGCCAGGCTTGCCTATATTGATTGACAGCCCGGGTTGGAATCCAATCTTCAAAAAAGATACCGTGGAAGTGCGGGTTCCGTTTGATGATATCGGCGCTGTAAATGCAGCTTCATTTGATGGCGTTACAGCCGCTTTGCGTGTCAATGCTAGCGTGCATAACCCGCTCTTGTGTGTAGTCAATGTCTTTAAGGTGGGTTCAGGCAATCTGTCCCTTCCTGGTAAGGTCAATAAATAAACTCACGTTGCTTATTTTTCTGTTATTTCATTTTAGAAAAGGTTCCGCCATGTCTTATCTCAATATCAATACCAATCAGGCTGCACCAGCAAGCCAGGAAATTCTTCAGCAAATTCACGCCGCGTTCGGCGCTACACCCAATATGTTTAAGGTTGTTGCCAATTCACCGGCGGCACTGAAAAGTATGTGGAGTTCATTTGGCGCGCTGGGTTCTGGTACCTTAGGTGCCAAACTTGGCGAGCAGATTGCGGTGGCGATCGCCAATCGCAATCAATGCGAATACTGCTTGGCAGCACATACGGTACTCGGCAGGAATGCTGGCGCAAGTGCAGAGGATATGGCCAACGCTCAAATAGGCAAGTCACTTGATTACAAAACTCAGGCTGCACTGACTTTCTCACTGAAAATTGTCGAGAAACGTGCAGCTATCTCGCAGGCAGATGTTGAGGCGGTTCGTGCAGCGGGTTTTAGTGACGGAGAAATTGTTGAGATCATGGCTCATGTTGCGCTCAATTTGTTTACGAACTACGTTAACGTGGCATTTAACGTACCCGTAGATTTTCCCAAGGTAGTGCTTAAAACGAACTAGGGAAATCAAGCATCGGTATTTTTGTAGTACCTGATCAGTTGTCATAACTGTAGTCAGAGCCTCAGCGGAATTAATCCGCTGAGGCTCTGAATGAAAGGCCTGTATGAAAACTTGTGTAGCTTTGCGACACTTGATGTTCGAAGACCTAGGTCTTCTTGAGCCTATGCTTAATGCTGATGGTTGGAGAATTTTCTACTACGAGCTTGGCGTGGGTCAATTACAAAAAATCAGTCTTGATCAGGTGGATCTTCTAGTCATACTGGGCGGACCCATCGGTGCGGAAGATGATGAGCAATATCCTTTTCTAAAAGATGAAGTGGCTTTAATTCGTGATCGCTTGGCCACAAGGAAGCTTATGCTGGGGATTTGTCTGGGAGCCCAACTGATTGCTCGGGCTATGGGATCACGGGTTAAACCCATGAAAGAGAAAGAAATCGGTTTTACTTCTTTGACATTTACTGCCGAAGGGCTAAATTCGCCTCTTGCAGAAATAGGCATGCAACCTGTATTTCATTGGCATGGTGATCAATTCGACTTGCCTACAGGCATAAAGTCTTTGGCTAGTACACCGAAATGTCCGAATCAGGCTTTTCAGGTTGAACATCATACCTTGGCATTGCAGTTCCACATCGAGATAGACACAAATCGAATTGAGCAATGGCTGATTGGTCATGGTGCGGAAATACAGCAATGTGCAATTTCAACGAATATCTTGCGCAACGATGCCATACGGTATGGTTCAGGGATGAGTGACGCCATGCGGGGTGTCATAAATCAGTGGATTACCGCCGCGCGCCATTTTGATCACTAAATATGGCGCTAGGAAATCAGCAACCTATTCCGCTGTAGCATTGAGAAACAGGGCACGCCATGCCCAGAGATAGAGCATTGCCAATATCACGCGAGTTTGCGCACCATAATGGCGCATAAGCGCACCACGATGTCCTGAGGGGGTGGATTGCTCACCTTCCCCTGCCTCACTGCTGAAATCAGGGTTCTGATTTAAGCCATTGAAAAACATCAGAAATAAAACATAAATGCGATCGGGCACGGTATTTGCATCCATTCTTGTATACAAAATTGGATGCAAATGAGCACTGTTACATTTTCACAGACCCATTCTGATAATGCCTGGATCAAGCGTTTGAACCCGGCGATTGAGTTGTCGACACCGGTTTCTAGCGTCAAGACTTTAGCACTGGCCGGGCTGAGCTTCGCCGTAAAGGACAATATTGATGTCGCTGGAGTGGCAACAACGGCGGCATGCCCCGACTTTGCCTATACACCGGCGTCTCATGCCACGGTTGTAGCGAATTTGCTGACCGCAGGCGCAAGTCTGCACGGCAAGACCAATCTAGATCAGTTTGCCTGCGGCTTGAACGGAACGCGCTCACCCTACGGAGTTGTGCCGTGCGCGCTCGATCCCGACTATGTCAGTGGTGGCTCAAGCTCGGGTTCGGCCTATGTCGTCGCTACGGGGCAGGTCGATTTTTCACTGGGCACCGACACGGCCGGTTCGGGCCGTGTTCCCGCAGGTTTTAATAACATTGTGGGCTTAAAACCATCCCGTGGGCTGATCAGTAATCATGGGGTTGTGCCAGCCGCTCGCAGTGTAGATTGTGTTTCAATTTTCGCGCGCGACGTCGTTACTGCATGGCGCGCGTTTCAGGTTGCGGCCCAGTTCGATGCAAACGATCCGTATTCGAGAAGTCTCAAATTACGCCGTACTCCGTTCAGCAAAGGCTTTAGGCTAGGCATACCGCGCGATTGCGAATGGTTTGGCGATGCATTATCGGCCAAGGAATTTGAACGTGCTGTTGAGATGGCGAAGAAACTAGGCGCTGATGTGGTTGAAATAGATTTTTCACCATTCAGGTTAGTGGCAGATCTGCTCTATGGCTCAGCGCTTATCGCTGAACGTCTGGAAGTTCTGGAAGAATTTTTCGAGCGTACACCCGCTGCAGTAATTGAGCCAGTTTATTCTTTGCTATCACCAGGAAAACGATATACGGCAGTAGATGTCTTTCGTGCTATGACGCGCCTGAAAACATTGAGCCAACAGGCGATGCAGTCCTGGGCAGACATGGATGTGTTAATGGTGCCGACGGCACCGACCCAGTACACGATAGCGCAAATGCAGGCTGATCCAATAGAGCTCAATCGCCGTCTTGGGTACTACACTAACTTTGTCAACTTGCTGGACTATGCCGCGATTGCAGTACCCAGCAGCATTCGTAGTGATGGCCTGGCGTTTGGTATTACCCTTATTGCAGCTGCAGGTTCTGATTGGTCATTGGCCGAGTTGGGTCTGCGCTACCACGAACAAACCGGGCTCAATCTGGGTGCTACTTCTGAATCAGTCAAAAAAGCACAAATGCCGGAGCCACCAGCAATTGATACAGGATGGGTGCGCGTAGCTGTAGTGGGTGCACATTTATCTGGCATGCCACTTAATTGGCAGCTGCGTCAATATGGTGCGCGGCTGTTGCAAGCGACTACTACAAGTAATTCCTATCGCCTCTATGCGCTCGCTAATACCCAGCCGAGGAAGCCTGGTTTGATACGCGTTGCTCCAGGGCATGGTGCGGAAATTGCGATTGAAATCTGGGCTTTACCCGTCGAGCATTATGGCGAGTTTGTTGCGCTCATTCCCTCACCGCTTGGAATTGGACAGATCGACACGGCCGATGGTCAGCAGGTTCAAGGTTTTTTATGTGAGTCACAAGCCTTGGAGGGCGCGCAGGACATCACTGACTTTAGAGGCTGGAAAAATTTTTTGAGCGCCGCTACGGCTTGATTCACTTTGTATAGATTCACTTACTGACAGGAGAGCATCATGACTAAACCGACTGAAATTCATTCTTCAACTAGCGATAAGAGAGAGTTAGCCTCGAGAGGACGGCGCCAGGTTCTGGCGGGCACGGTCGCTGGTGCCGTGACACTGGCTGCGCCTGCCATTGTGCGCGCTCAGTCATCACCAAAAATTCGAATTGGCTTTTGGCCAGTAGCGTCTGGCATCCCGTTTTATGCAGCGGTAGACAAGGGATTTTTCAAGCAGGCCGGTCTGGATGTCGAACCCGTTAAATTTGCCAGTCCGCAACAAGTGGCCGAGGCGATGCTGGCTGGACGACTTGAGGGTACCTCAAATGGTACGGCTTCTGCCGCTTTGGGCATTGCCGAGCTGGCACAGCCAGGCTTGTTAAAAATATTCTGCACTAACCCGACCAATACCAGGTTTGTTCTTGACCAGTTTATAGTTGCCAAAGATAGTACCTTCAAGTCGGTTGCTGATTTGTCAGACAAGAAAGTGGGTTGTGGACCCGGTGTACAAAACGTCACTCTGGCTCGCACTATTCTTGAACGTGCTGGAGCTAAAAATTTCACCATCGTTGAATTGCCAATAGCGCAGCACGTTGCAGCGATTGTCGCCAACCAGGTCGATGCCTGCTATACGCTGGAACCTACTGGCACCATTGGTCGTTTAAATGGCACCACACGAAATCTGGAAGTGGGGGTCGTTGCCAGATATATATTGGGTGACCCGATGGCACCCTGGCACGGTGGTTCAGCCAGCTTGAGCACTGAATTCATCAAAAAATTCCCCGAGATCGTGCCACGCTATATCGCAGCCTATAAGCGTGGTGTCGATCTGGTCAAAACCAATCCTGCCGAAGCTCGCCCCTCGCTTAAAGGTTACACCGCGATTGAAGGCGCGCTCACCAATGAAGTACCTATGGCCGACTATATGTTTTCAAATGAATTCAAGCCCAGCGATATAGCCGCGTTCCAAAGGTTTTTCGATCTGTTTGCAGAGAGAGGTATTTTCAGCAGACGTATTCTTATCGATTCCATTCTTTATAAGGGCTGACTATGGCTTCGGAAGGTGTCAATAGCGGCGCATCTCTGCCTGCCAACGGTGTTCGATATGACGCCAAGCCGGCAGGCACAGCTTTCCAGGCGGCAAAATTATTACCGCTTCTGGGGCCGCTGGTTTTATTGCTCATTTGGGATATGGTGGTCAGAGCAGGGTTAATCAAAGCTATTTTGTTGCCACCACCGCTGGACACACTTTCGACCCTGTTATCGGGGATGGCTGGAGGTGCATTGCTGTATGACTTTTGGGTCACCTTGTATCGTACTCTTTGCGCCTTTGCCATTGCTGTCATCGCCGGAATGCCCCTGGGCATTTTGCTGGGCAGTAATGAGCGTGCTTACAGAAGTGTGGAGTTCCTGATCGATTTTTTCCGTAGCACTCCCGCCTCAGCATTGATTCCGCTGTTTCTATTGATTTTTGGTACTTCAGACATCAACAAGATCGCGATTGCTACTTTTGGAGCCTGGCTGCTGGTTGTGTTCAATTGTGCCTATGGTGTTATCAACGCACGTAAGCAGCGTATTGCTGCAGCCAAGGTTATGGGTGCATCACGTCGCCGTATTTTTGTTGATGTTCTGATCTGGGAAAGCTTGCAGGCTTCGTTTGTTGGTTTGCGTTCTGCCGTGTCCATGGCGCTGGTAATTGTGGTCGTGGCAGAAATGTTCATTGGCTCGGAAAGTGGGTTGGGACACAAAATTATTAATGCCCAGCAGGTTATGAATACCAAAATGATGTATGCCGCAATCATGTCGGCCGGTATTTTGGGGTACTTTTTGAATATTTTATTTTTATTACTTGAACGTCGTATAGTTCACTGGAGCGGTCGATGACAACAGTACTCAACGCCCCGGTATTTGCTGACGTGCCCACGCCCCCGTTCCGTCCCGGGCCGCTGGGTACTCACATTACCATTCGTGGCCTGACCAAATATTTTGCTGGCTGGCCATTGTATGAAAATTTTGATCTCGATATTCCGAAGGGGAAAATTGTCTCGATTTTTGGGCCGAACGGTTGTGGCAAATCCACCCTCATTAATATGATTGCCGGGCTGATTCCAATTGACTCGGGAGAAATTCTTTTCGATGGAAAGTCACTGAAAGAAACCACCATCGGCTACGTGTTTCAGAATTATCGCGAGGCACTGTTTCCATGGTGGAGAACCATTGACAATATTGCCTACCCGTTAAAGCTCATGGGAAAATCGAAGGCCGAGGTCGATCGGCGCGTGGCTGAACTGGTAGCGTCTTTCGACGTAAAATTCGACTTGAATCGATATCCCTACGAATTATCGGGGGGACAGCAGCAGACCGCGTCCATTATGCGCGCTCTGGCGCCCAACCCGGAAGTATTATTCCTGGACGAACCGTTTTCGGCGCTGGATTTTGAAATGACCTTGTTCATACGCGAGAAATTGCAGGAAGTTTTCATGAAAACGCACACCACCATGATGCTGGTGTCGCACGATCTGGAAGAAGCCGTCTATCTGGCGGATCAGGTATTGCTGCTGACCAAGCGGCCGACCTCGATTGCCGATATTTTGACGTATGATGACCCGAGGCCCCGAACAACAGCAACCTTGTCCGAGCCCAGTTTTATTGCTACCAAGAAGAGGAGTCTGGAAATTTTCCAGCGAGAAGTCAGAAAATGAGTCTGGTCGAGAGTAAAAGCAACCGAAAAATTCTGGCGGAGGAAGCTTATGAACGCATCCGCTACGAACTATTCAACTTTTTACTCTTGCCCGGCGACCGTTTTACAGAACAGCAATTATGTGATCGGCTAAGTGTTTCACGTACTCCCGTGCGCCAGGCACTTTTCCGCTTGCAGCAGGAAGGCCATGTTGAAGTCTTGTTCAGAAATGGCTGGCGGGTATTGCCTATAGACTTCAAGAAATTTGATGCTCTGTATGATTTTCGTATTCTGATCGAAACCGAAGCGGCACAACGTTTATGCGAAGGTCGTATTAGTGGCGATATCGCGGTATCGAATCAGTTACTGCAGGAACTGGTCGATTTCTGGTTGGTACCGAAAGCTTCCCGAATTTACGATGCTCCAGCTGTCAGCAGGCAAGACGAAGAATTTCATTGCATGATCGTGGCCGCCGCTGGAAATCCGGTAATGCAAAACACCCACCGCGAAATAACCGAACGTATTCGTGTCATACGCAAACTTGACTTTACCTACCAGCCGCGAATCGACGCGACCTATGACGAACATGCACGAATTCTGAAAGCCATTCTCGATAAACGCAGCGAGCAGGCTCGTCTACTGCTCAAGGCGCATATCGAGTCGAGTCAGATTGAGGTGAGAAAACTAACACTGCACCAGTTACATCTGGCGCGTGAGATTTGATCTCATCGACTTGCTTTTTTTCAGTACTTGATACCGGTTTTTTGATTGCGTAGGTTGGTTCGACATTTTTGACAAAGCTTGCACTGGTCCAGAACCTGTGGCAACCTGCTTTTCATGCGATATTCCAGGTGCTAAATGTAAGTGAGTAATCAAAAAGTAATTGTTGTTGGTGCAGGCGTTATAGGTTGTGCTACGGCCTATTTGCTAGCGCGGCATGGATTTGCAGTAACGGTGATTGAAGCCGAACCTGGCCCCGGGTTAATGACCAGCTATGCCAATGGCGCGCAACTCAGCTATTCCTATGTCGAACCGCTGGCATCGCCGGCGACACTGAAAAAACTTCCTTCATTGCTGCTTGATCCTCAATCGCCACTGCGTTTCCGGGTGACAGGTGAATGGGCGCAGATAGTATGGGGTTTCAAATTTATTCGTGCCTGTACCCAAGCGCATGTCAAATTTGCTACCAAGGCTTTGTTAGGACTATCTTTTCTGAGTCGTAATGAGTTAGAGCTAGCAATCGAAAGAGACCGATTGTCTTTTGATTATTCACAACCTGGTAAATTGGTCATCTATAACACTCCAGAGGCTATTGAAGTAGCGAAAAAGCAAATGGAATTTCAGCGTACGCTTGGTTGTCAACAAACGCTGTTAAGCACTCACGAATGTCTTGAGCGGGAACCTGCCCTGGAGAATTATCAATCGTATATGGCCGGCGGCGTATGGACACCGGGCGATGCGGTGGGTGATGCCAAAAAATTATGTGATGATCTGGTACGGCATAGTACAAGAATGGGTGCAACATTCCGGTATCTTTCCAATGTTGAAAATTTTATTGTTCAGCGTGATCGTATTCAAGCTGCTGTCCTTGAGTCAGGTGAGAGGCTTGAGGCAGACTATTTTGTGCTGGCGAGCGGTAACGGAGCTGCAAGTCTTGGGAAAAAATTAGGGCTATCGCTGCCAGTCTATCCACTGAAAGGCTATAGCCTTAGTTTGACCCTCAGGGCGCCTGCAAAGGCACCGCAAGTGAGTGTCACTGACCTCAGACGAAAAATTGTTTATGCTTGCCTCGGTAATAAACTGCGTGTTGCAGGCATGGCTGAGCTCGTGGGTTATGATTGGTCCGTCAGTGAAAAAAAGCTGCAGTTTTTAATGCAATGTACTGAAGAAACGTTTCCGGGTGCATGTGATTTTCATACAGATATCGCTCCCTGGGTTGGTCTGCGACCCGTAACTCCAACTTCACTGCCCATGATTGGACCTGCCCGTTTTACCAATTTTTTGTTGAATGTGGGTCATGGTTCTTTGGGATTCACCCTGGCATTAGGGAGTGCTCGCCTGATAGTGGCTTATTTAAACAAGCAAACAGCTCTGATTGCTCAGCAAGGATGGAGTTTTAAACCTTGAAAACACCACTGCCTTCATTTGTGGCAAGCTCTGACTGTCTGATATCTGATGGAAATGGTTGATTATTGATGAACCTGCTTAAAGCCCTGGCCACGGTCAGCGGCCTGACTCTGTTATCCCGCATTTCTGGTCTGGTCAGGGACTTGCTTGTAGCACGCTACTTCGGTGCCTCGGGAGCGACCGACGCTTTTTTCCTGGCTTTCAGCCTGCCTAATTTATTACGTCGCCTGTTCGCCGAGGGCGCTTTTTCCCAGGCATTTGTGCCGATACTGGGTGAGTATAAAAATTCACGTGGCGAGGAGCAAACCCGCATCCTGGTCGATTATGTTGCCACGCTCCTGTTCTGGATTTTGATGCTCGTCACTGCCATAGGCGTGATAGCTGCTCCCCTCATCATTTATATTGTCGCCCCTGGGTTTGCTGATGAACCCGAGCGCTTTTCTCTCGCGGTACAGATGCTGCGCATTATGTGGCCGTACATATTGCTGATTTCTCTGGTTGCCTTTGCTGGCGGTATCTTGAATACCTATAGTCGTTTTTCTATTCCGGCGTTTACCCCGGTTTTGTTAAACCTTAGTTTTATTGTTGCCATGCTTGGATTCGCACATTTTTTTCACCCACCTATCTATGTGCTGGCCTGGGCGGTATTGGCAGGGGGCGTTGCACAGTTGTTATTGCAGTGGTCGGCATTAAAGCGTATCGGCAAGTTGCCCCGAATTCGCTGGAATTTGCGTCGTGCCTGGGCAGACGAGGGCGTGAAGCGCATTTTGCGACAGATGGGTCCGGCGGTGCTGGGGGTCTCGGTAGCGCAAATTTCGCTGGTGATTAACCGGATTTTTCAGTCATTTCTGGAAACCGGCTCAATTTCCTGGTTGTTTTATGCCGATCGATTAATGGAATTCCCGACCGCATTGCTAGGTGTCGCACTAGGGACCATACTGCTGCCGTTTTTGACTAAAGCTCATGCACAACAAGATCAGTCGTCTTATAACGAATTACTGGACTGGGGCTTACGTCTGACTTTTTTATTGGCACTACCTGCCTCGGTCGCTTTGGCAGTATTGTCACTACCTCTTATTGCTACCCTGTTTCAGCATGGCCAGTTTTCTGCCCGCGATACCATCATGAGTGCTCAAGCCTTGACTGCTTATGCGCTAGGCCTGCTGGGTTTGATCAGTGTCAAGGTATTGGCCCCGGCTTTTTATGCCAAGCAGGACATCAAGACACCAGTAAAAATTGCGGTGCTGGTTCTGATGCTGACCCAGTTAATGAATCTGGCGTTTATAGGCTGGCTCAAGCATGCTGGCCTGGCTCTGTCCATTTCGCTCGCCGCTTGTATCAATGCAGCGCTGCTTTATGCGGGACTGAGGAAACGGGGCATCTATCTGCCTGCACCAGGCTGGGCATGGTTTTTATTTAAACTACTGGTAGCTTTGGCCGTGTTCGGCGCGGCGTTGTACTGGGCGCAATCGCTGGTACCGTGGCTGCAACTGGTAGCACAGCCACTACAGCGTGCATTTTTTCTCGGACTCATAGTGATAGGCGGCGCGTTGTTATATTTCACGCTACTGTTTATGCTAGGGTTCAGGTTAAAGGACTTTAGACGCCGAGCATGACTGCCATGACCTCTGCACTGGCTTACTGGGAAACGCTGGTTCGTGAAGACGAGCACCTGCCCCTGTTTGAGGCAGCTTTATCCATAGCCCAGGATGAATACCCCGAAGTCGATTTGCAGCAGATATTGTCTAGTATTGACGAAATGGCGGCACGCCTGAAAGCACGCTTTGCTGCTGATGCACCTCTGGCGCACAAACTGCGCTTGCTGAATCATTTTTTCTTCAATGAACTGCATTTTCGCGCCAACGTTAACGATTATTACGATACCGACAACAGTTATCTCAATCGTGTTCTGGAGCGTCGCTGCGGTATACCCATTACCTTGTCGGCCATGTATATGGAAATTGGCCAACAGGCTGGTTTGCCCCTGAAAGGCATTGCTTTCCCGGGGCATTTTCTGGTGAAAATGCGGCTGGGGGAGGGCACTGTCATCATGGATGTATTTGAAGGCGGGAAATCTCTGTCGCGCGAAGAACTGGAACAGCGTCTGGAACCTTACCTGGCTGAACAAAATGTTGCTGCACGCGAGGTACTCCCACTGTTTCTTGAAACCGCTAGTGCGCGACACATTCTGGCTCGCATGTTGCATAACCTTAAAGGTATATATCGGGCCGATCAGGACTATTCACGTTTATTGCCCGTACTTCAGCGTTTGGTGGTTTTGCTGCCCGAACATCCGGTCGAGCGGCGTGATCGGGGTTTGTGCTATGCCGAACTGGACTGTCCGCGTGCTGCCATGGAAGATTTGCAGGCCTATCTGGCCATGGACCCGCAAGCCCCCGATGCAGAAAGCGTACGCGAACGCATGGCCGACCTGGAAAAACAAATTAACTAATCCTGGTCATTTCGGCTGCATGCGTATGATGCTGCGGTATTTCGCCAATTCTGTGACAGATAACACCAGACAAGCGTATGTCGGTTGTGGATTAGCTGATTATGACTAGATTGACTCCTGGTGCGTTTCAAGTAGAGTTAGCTGTCCGTTATCATAGCGAACACGTTGACCTGGTAATAGGCGTGGGGGATCTGGCACTACCGCAGAGGGTTTGTGTAGCTCGCGTAGCAGAGTGGCGCCGTGCGATAAGCGTCCGCCCATGCGCACCACAACGGCTAAGGCCTGCTGGTACTGGGCATGACATCCTGGGTCTAGAGTGTCTTCTAATAAAATATCGGTGCCTACTACGCCTTCTGCACTACCAGGGTAAATGACAAAGCTTGTAGCGATTTCACTACCCTTGCTGTGCCCGTCTTGCCAAAAGCTACCTTGTTGAGTGCGTGCATCGGGGTGTGGGGCAAACCAGTGGGCGCGGTCTGTATTGGGCATCGCATGGTGTAATCGCAAAAAGATTCGCATGAGGTTATCGCGGTACCATTCCCGCACCTGCACGCAGTATCCGCGCATACCTGGCAGGCCTAGGAGCCAGGCCCAGCGCACTGCTATGGGCCAAACTGGGAAGTTTTGCAGCGGCATGGCGATGGGCGTGCTGGGACGTGGCGTGGCAGGATCGCTCTCCCAGGGCAGGCGGTGTAGAGCTTGATGCAGGTCTTGGTAGGCAGTGGCGGGCTGGCCCCACACGCTGCCACCACTGCTGGCTAGAGCCGTGGCTATGCACAAATTGCCCTGCACCACGAACACATAAAACCGCACCAGCCAGTCGGCCAACCTCTGTCCGCTGGCATCTTGTTGATGTAGTTGGGCCAGTTCAGCATCCCACTCGGCTAAGGCGGTAGACAAGTTCAACAGTGCCTTGCGGCTCTGGGTCTGCATGCGCCATAGCAGGGGCAGGTTACACAATAGTCGCCAGGGTCGCCAGGGCAGAGCTGGTACGCTGCCACCTACCTCGTGGGCATAGCGGCGGGTGGGCATGCCCCAGTCGGCCAGCCGAGCTAAAAACAAGTCGTTGTTAATGTACGAGGCATTGGCAAACAAGGCGGTAAAAGGCTCGTTGTCCTGTAGCACCCGGGTATCCCAGCGAGCCATGATGGCGGGTATGCTGCCTGCTGCACGGCGTTGGGCATATTCAATCAGGCGGCTGGGTTGGGGTGGCAGTATTTCGGCCACATTGGCTGCTGTTAAATGCCGGCGCCAGCCATACCCGCTGATGGGACGGTATTGCAGCAACCATAGTTGCTTACCATCCCAGGCCCATTCTACATCGCCATGTACATAGTGAAAGGTGTGCAACACGGACTGTAGAAACTGCCAGAGTGTTTGCGCGCTCAGCCCTGCTTGAGTGGGGAACTGGCCTTCGTTCCAGTCACCGCCCAAACGTGATAATACAGCGCGTTGTGGCGTACATTGGCCATTGGCCAGGACTTCAAGATGGCCTTGCGCCCATTCTATTTCCACTGCCAAGTGGCGCACAAAGGCTATGCCAGACAGCACAGGGGTTACAAAGCGTTGAACTACCACCTCGCCCGCAAGCTGAGCCAACAACTGATGTACTTTGTTTGGTACATCAGATGCTGATACGCGTAAAAAGGTGGTACTCAGGCCTGAGTTGGCGGCATCGGCTTGGTCTTCTGTGAGGTTGGATGAACGTACGGCCCAGAGGGCAGCGGGCTGCTGTGCCAACAAAGCAGGCAGGCGTGGATCTTGTGGATGCGTCACGTTAATGGCAGGTGGCACGGGTAGATCTGCCATTAGCGCCAGTTGCAGGCGGCCACCTTTGCTGTGGGCGGTGATGGTGTCACTTGTGCTGCTGCAAGCTTTCGTGTCTCCCTCCAGCCATGCCACAGTGTCTGCGGGGTGGTCTATCCAGGGGTAGTGACCCCAGTGCTTGTGCAAGGTGACGGTTAATTGTGCCCGCGCCAGTACGGCCGACCATGCCGCTGCTTGGCGCATATCTAGCACGGCATCACGCCCGCCCCATACCAGTTCTATTGGGTCAGTGATCCATTCGAGCAAGGGCAGTGCCGTGTCGGGGCGCACCATGTCCCATAGTGGCAAAAAGGCACGGCAGCGCGCGTAGCCTTGACCCATGCGTTGGTACTGTGCGGGATTCCATCGTTGTGATGAAAACTGACGTGCAAACCAAGCGGGCTGATGAGACAGTAGCGCATGCACCAAGGTACGCACCGGGCGGGGAGCCATCAGCGCAGGCAGACGGCGTTGCCATAAATACACGCCTACCGGGGCCAGCAACACGGTACGGGCGAAGTGTCCAGGCTTTTTTTGCAGCGCATGCAGCACAACCAAAGCATTCACGCCTACTGCAAAAATAGCTTGTCCAGGCAGCGTTGTGGCCAGCAAAGCATCGGCAAAATGACTTAGGCTGTGGCAAGGTGGTGCGGGGTTGCTGCCGTAGCCGGGTAGTTCAATAGGTACTGGGTAGTAGTGTGCAAAGTGAGGGAGAGCATCGTCCCACCAGTTAGCTGCGCTGCCATTGCCAGCCAGCAGGTACATCAGGGGGCGGGGCATTGGCGGTGTCACACCAGGTTTTGTAGTGCTGCCCGTAGTGTCGGATAGCGCCATTTAAAGTGCGCGTCCAGCAGGCGTTGCGGTACAGCTTTTTGCCCATCGACAAAAATTTGCGCCATCTCACCTGCTAGCCAGCGTATAGCAGTTGCAGGAATGTGCAGCCACACAGGGCGGTGCAGTAGTTGCCCTACGGTAGTGGCAAAGGTGCTCTGTGTAACGCATTCGGGGGCTACAGTGTTGTACGCGCCTTGCATATCGGGCCGTACCAATGCTTGAGCAATGATAGCCAATACGTCTTCACGGTGAATCCAGGCCATGACCTGTTGCCCGCTACCGAGTCGACCACCCAGACCTAACCGGTGCGGTAGCAGCATGGGGGGTAACGCTCCACCTGGACCTAGCACCATGCCGAGGCGTAGCACTACTTGGCGTATGCCTAGCATGGTGGCTTGGGCAGCGGCTTGTTCCCATTGCATGCATAACTCGGTCATAAAACCTTGGCCGGGTGCGCTTTGTTCAGTCAGAGTTTCTTCAGGTGAGCGCACGCCGTAGACCCCAATACCCGATGCTTGTATCCACACAGTGGGTTTGTGTTGCGTGCGCTGTGCCCATTGCAGCAGTTGGTCGGTGGTGTGTAGCCGACTATCGAGCAGGCGCTTTTTTTGCCGCTGTGTCCAAGGCATGCCTACCACGCGGGCACCTGCCAGATTCACTACAGCATCAAACGTGTCGTCGGGGTGTAAATGGTTCAGCGTGTATATGCAGCGCGCACGGCCTGCAAACAAAAAAGCAGCGTTTAAAGGTTGGCGTGTGAGTACCGTGACCTGGTGGCCTGCGTCCAGCAGCTGTTGCACCAGGGCTTCGCCAATAAAGCCGGTGCCGCCCGTGACCAAGACTCGCTGGTGCGGCATTTGAGTAAAGGGGTTGAGGGCAGGTACTTGACGTGCTAGGCGCAGCGCAGCGAGGCCGTCGCGCACTCCCGAAGCGGCCACACCCACGGCAAACAGGCTTAATACCCAGCCACGCCAACCGAGGTCTATGGCTACCAGGGCGGTAGGCAAACTGGCCCATTGGGCTAGTTGCACCCCATACAGCCCAAACAGAGCACCCCCATTGATCGCCAGCACCGTGTGTAGCACGCGTTCCGTGATGGGTAGCTTACGGCTGTTGTCCTCTACAATAAAGTCCCACAAAGTCAGTCCCACTTCGATCAGTACTACCGCTGCTAACACCCAGGCCCACAGCCCGTGAAACTGCAAGTGTGCTATGCCGGCAAATAGCGCCCCGTACAGTATGGCACGTACCGCATGTATGACAAGTTCTAGCCGCGCATTATGGCGCTGAGGCAGAGCGACAGTCATTTCGTGGTGGTAGAGGGTATCAAAAGCCCCCATGAGTCCCTGGGCAATCAGCAGGGCAATGGCAATATCTAGTATGGCAATTTCAGTCATGGTTATGAAGGTGTTGTTGGTCGTGCTTGTAGAGCCAGACTAATGGTGGCAGCATGCTGGCAAGTGCTAGCGCGTCTACCCAAACGTGGCTCCAAACACCGGCTTGAGCCGAAATTATCATGTCTTGCGGTGCCCACAGCACTAGGCCGGCCATCAGCCAGAGCCATACTTGAGGCATGCGAGTGAGGTTGCCTAGGTGTACCAGAGCAAGCATCCAAACGGCAAGGCACTGTATGGTGGCACCAAATAGCGCCATCCACCAGGCATTATTGACTCTGGCGTGTGGCGCGGGTGTCGTGTCCCAAAATGCAGTTACCAAGCTTTGGTGATAGGCATCGAGCCAAGGACCGTTTCCCCCTAGAACCAGACCTATGCCTACAAGGCCGTGGCATAAAGCGGCTGCGTACATCCAGCGTACGACCCATATGCGGATGAGTGATGTGCGGTTCATGACTTTACCCAGTCAAGTAAGGGTGGCTTGTGGCGCAGATGCCAACGAACCTATACCACAATAGCGCAGACCGATGCCCACTAAATTGGCTTGAGCCAAGCATGACTTAATCAGATGGTTATGGTTGAGTAACACTACCTGTCCATTTTTTTGATTCCTGCCGTTGCTGAAATTAGATAACTTTCTGAAAGAGTTGTCAAAGTGGATGTCTTCAGTGGCCTTTCTTACAAGGGGTTCGTCATTGTTAGTGGTGATTTATAGCTGAGTGGATTGAACCAGTTGTGATAAGCGTTTCAATTCCAGCCAACATATAGGTCTTCAGCTGTCAATTTTGGTGTGATCAAATCGGTCATTTCGGCTGCATGCGTATGGCACCGTCGAGCCGTATCGATTCGCCGTTCAACATGGGGTTGACGATAATCTGTTCAGCCAGCAGGGCGTATTCCTCAGGCTTGCCGAGCCGTGGCGGAAACGGCACCATGGCGCCAAGTGCCTGTTGTACTTCTTTGGGCATGCCCAGCAGCATGGGCGTTTCAAAAATGCCTGGGGCTATGGTCATGACGCGAATACCATGACGTGACAGGTCACGCGCCATCGGCAGGGTCATGCTGACGATTCCGCCTTTGGAAGCGGCATAAGCGGCTTGCCCCATTTGCCCATCGTAGGCGGCGACCGAGGCGGTCATGATAATGACGCCGCGCTCACCATCGCTATTCGGCGTATTGCCCTGCATGGCCTGGGCGGCCAGGCGTGCCATATTGAAGGTGCCGAGCAGATTGATACGTAGTGTTTTATCGAACAGATCGAGCGCATGGGCGCCATCACGCCCGATGGTTTTGCTGGCAGGGGCAATGCCGGCGCAATTGACAAGTATTTCTAGTGATCCGAGTGCCAGGCAGGCCTGTACCGCCGCTTGGGCGCTATCTTCGCGCGTGACGTCGCAAAGAATGAAGCGTCCCGAAATCTCTTGTGCCAGAGCGTTCCCGGCCTCCTGATTCAGGTCGGCAATAACGACTTTGGCGCCCAATGCTGACAAGCGCCGTGCGGTCGCCGCACCCAGCCCCGAGGCACCGCCGCTAATCAAGGCCACACTGTTTTGAATATTCATACGAGTTCTCCATAAAAAAAGCGGTGAGAGCATCACCGCTTAGTCATTAACAATCTTGTGTGTTATTTGTTGGCTGGGGCCGTTTCGGTCGAGACTGGCGCGGGCGCAGGTGCTACCGCTGGCGCCGACAAGGTGCTTGACATCGACATGCCTGGCGGGGTGCTGGGCACCACCGGAGCGGGCGCCTGGCTGGCGTAGAGTGAGCCTAAAATCGGCACCATCAACAAGGCCACCAGGTTGATGATTTTGATCAGGGGATTCACCGCCGGACCGGCCGTGTCTTTGTACGGGTCACCCACGGTGTCGCCCGTCACTGCGGCTTTATGCGCATCGCTGCCTTTGCCACCATGATGACCTTCTTCAATATATTTTTTGGCATTGTCCCAGGCACCGCCCCCGGTCGTCATCGAGATGGCGACAAACAGGCCGGTAATGATGGTGCCCATGAGCAGCCCGCCGAGTGCAGCCGGGCCGAGTACCACGCCGACGATAATGGGAACAATGACCGGAAGTAAGGAGGGAATCATCATTTCCTTGATGGCGGCCGTGGTCAGCATGTCTACCGCTTTACCGTATTCCGGCTTGGCCGTGCCTTCCATAATGCCTGGTATCTCGCGGAACTGACGCCGCACTTCTTCCACCACGCTGCCAGCCGCGCGACCGACGGCTTCCATGGCCATGGCACCGAACAGGAACGGTATTAGGCCGCCAATAAACAGGCCGACGATGACCATGGGGTCCGACAGGTTGAAACTGGTGCTGATATTGACCGCTTTTAGTGCCTCGTTATAGTCAGCAAACAGTACCAGGGCTGCCAGACCGGCAGAGCCGATGGCATAACCTTTGGTCACGGCTTTGGTGGTATTGCCTACCGCGTCGAGCGGGTCGGTCACCGCACGCACGCTGTCGGGCAGTTCGCTCATTTCGGCAATGCCGCCAGCGTTATCGGTAATGGGGCCGTAGGCGTCCAGTGCCACGATAATGCCGGTCATGGACAGCATGGCTGTAGCGGCAATGGCGATACCGTACAGGCCATAAGTACCCCCACCCATGACATAAAACGAAGCCAGAATGGCAGCACACACGGCCAGTACTGGTAAGGCGCAGGCTTTCATTGAGACCGCAATACCGGCAATGATGTTGGTGGCATGTCCGGTGCGTGAGGCTTCAGCCACGTATTTCACGGGTTTGAAGTCGGTACCGGTGTAATACTCGGTAATCCAGACCATGGCGGCGGTCAGAACAATGCCGACCACGGCGGCCCAGTACAGTTTCATGGGGGTAACGGCACCACCGGTGGCTTGTGTCACGCCGCCCATAATCCACTGGGTTACGGGGTAGAACAGCACGAGTGAAATAACACCCGCGACGATCAGGCCGCGATAGAGCGCGTTCATGATCTTGCCGCCTTCGCGTGCCTTGACGAAATAGCAGCCGACGATAGAAGCCAGGATCGAGACACCACCCAACGCTAAAGGATAGACCACGGCTTGCGCCCCATATCCGGCAAAGGCCAAAGCACCCACGAGCATGGTGGCCACGACCGTGACGGCGTAGGTTTCAAACAGGTCAGCCGCCATACCAGCACAATCACCGACGTTATCACCCACGTTGTCAGCAATGACGGCTGGATTGCGCGGGTCGTCTTCAGGAATACCGGCTTCGACTTTACCGACCAGGTCAGCGCCGACGTCGGCGCCCTTGGTGAAAATGCCACCACCCAGACGGGCAAAAATGGAAATGAGCGAGGAGCCGAAGGCCAGGCCGATCATGGGGTGCAGCAAATCACGCAGGCTGCCCGACGGGTGACCTATTTTGAGCAGCACGGCATAAAACCCGGCGACACCCAACAGCCCCAGACCGACCACCAGCATGCCGGTAATGGCGCCGCCACGGAAGGCAATTTCCAGTGCGGCATTAATACCCCGGGTTGCGGCTTGTGCAGTACGCACGTTGGCGCGTACTGAAACATTCATGCCAATATAACCGGCCAGCCCGGACAATACCGCACCTAGGGCAAATCCGAGCGCGGTGGACCAGCCTAATTGCGGCACGAAGCCAATGATGAGAAACAATACGACACCCACCAGCCCAATGGTGCGGTACTGACGGTTCAGGTACGCCTGCGCGCCTTGTTGAACAGCGGCAGCAATTTCCTGCATACGTGCATTACCGGCTTCCTGCTTCAAAATCCAGCGGGTCCAGATTGCGCCAAAAAATACTGCGATTGCGCCGCAGATAAGCGCGAGTAACAACCCTGACATCTTGGTCTCCTTGGTTAATTTGCTTGCGTAATCAACTGCTTGGGTAAAATTGAATGCCCGGCTGAAGACATAACAGCTATCTTTGCAGGGTCTTGTCGTACAGCACTGCGAATATGCAGCAGTCCGCCTGGTCTGGCAAGATTTTTGTTACTTCAGCGCCTCAAAAGTGCGTTGTTTAATCTCATCAACTGCCCCCAGACCATTGATTTTTCGGTAGTGAGGCGCACCGGCAGCGCCATTTTTTGCCCACTGACTGTAATACTGCACCAGGGCTTCGGTCTGGTCATGATAGACCTGCAGACGTTTTTTTACGGTTTCTTCCCGGTCATCGTCACGCTGAATCAGGTCTTCGCCACTCACATCATCTTTGCCCGCCACTTTGGGCGGGTTATGCTTGAGGTGATAGGTACGCCCTGAAGCAAAATGGACACGACGCCCGCTCATGCGCTCGATAATTTCTCTGTCGGGCACGTCGATTTCCAGAACGAAATCAATTGCCACGCCGGCCTGTTTCATGGCGTCGGCCTGCGGAATGGTGCGGGGAAAGCCGTCGAACAGGTAACCGTGCTGGCAATCGTCCTGGCGCAGCCGTTCCTTGACCATGCCGATAATCACATCATCGGGAACCAGGCCACCAGAATCCATGTATTTCTTGGCCTCCAGTCCTAGTGCCGACCCTGCCTTGACATGGGCGCGCAGCATGTCGCCGGTCGAGATTTGCGGAATAGCAAACTTTTCTTTGATGAAACCGGCTTGGGTGCCTTTGCCTGCCCCCGGAGGACCTAACAGAATCAAGCGCATGGAATGTGCCGTTACGATAATAGTGAGAAAAGCAGATTCTAAGGCTTTTTCAGTCCACCCAATCTTTACAGCGTTCTACCGCCTTGCGCCATTGTGCCAGCTTGGCCTGGGCGGCATCGGCTGACAACCGCGGTTCGAAACGATCCACTTCCATATCGTCACGCTGGGCATATTGAAAAATTCCGATGGTATGCGCTGCCAAAGCTGCCGCACCAAATGCCGTAGTTTCAACATTTTTGGGTCGTACGACCGGAACGCCCAGATAATCGGCCTGCAACTGCATCAGCAGATTATTGACTGAACCGCCCCCGTCTACATACAGCTCTTCCAGACGTAACTTGGTGTCGTTTTGCATGGCATCGACCAGCTCGGCCACCTGCAGGGCAATGCTTTGCAGGGCGGCGCGCGCCAAATGGGCCTTGTTAGTACCTCGCGTCAGTCCAACAATAATGCCACGCGCTTTGGGGTCCCAATGCGGTGACCCTAGGCCGTTGAAGGCGGGAACAATCATGACCTGGTCGGCATGATCGACGCTGCGCGCCAGCGTTTCGACTTCATTGCTCGACTGAATAATGCCCAGGCCGTCGCGTAACCACTGAATCAGTGAGCCGGTATTGAAAACTGCCCCTTCCAGGCCGTATTGAGGCAGTCTTGACACTTGGGCGGTACGGGTGGTTAGCAGGCCATGCCGAGATTGAAACGAGTTTTCTCCAGTATGTAACATGAAAAAACACCCGGTGCCGTAGGTGTTTTTCGCCTGTCCGGGTTGAACGCAGCCTTGGCCAAACATGGCCGCCTGCTGGTCACCTGCGACGCCAGTAATGGGAACCTCGCCGCCTAGCAGTGCTGTCGTACCGAAATGCGAACCCGATACTTGAACCTCGGGCAAGATATTAGCGGGAATGTTCCAGCGTTGTAGTAGATCCTGATCCCACTCACTATCCTCGATGTTGTAAAGTAGGGTACGCGAGGCGTTGGTGACGTCAGTCACATGCTTTTCGCCGTTGGTCAGCTTCCAGATCAGCCAGGTGTCAACAGTGCCAAACAATAATTCACCATTGTCAGCCAGCTTGCGTGCACCGGGCACATGCTCGAGTAGCCAGACGATTTTGCTGGCCGAGAAATAGGGATCTATCATCAGGCCAGTTTTGGCGCGCACCATGGATTCCAGGCCGGCGGCGCGTTGTGCCTCGCACCAGGGCGTGGTGCGACGATCTTGCCAGACTATGGCGTTGTGTATGGGTTGACCACTACGCTTGCTCCACAATACCGTGGTTTCGCGCTGGTTGGTAATACCTATGGCCGATAGGTTTTGTGCCACGATACCGGCATTACTGAGCGCTTGCTGGGCGCATTCCAGCTGGGTTGACCAGATTTCCTGGGCGTTATGTTCCACCCAACCAGGTTGCGGGAAGATTTGGGTTAGCGATTTTTGCGCTATCCCGGCATGTCTGCCATCCGAGCCAAAGACCATCGCCCGCGACGAGCTGGTGCCCTGGTCGAGTGCGAGAATGTAGGCCATGCCGTCTCCGTCGTCGATGTCTTTATAATTCGAGCTTACCCATGACTTCGGTCTTATTCCAGTATTTCTTTAGAAAGCGTGTATGAAAGTCGCCGCAATCCGTGACAAATTTTTGAAATTTTTCGAGTCGCGTGGCCATACGATGGTACGCTCGTCAAGCTTGGTGCCAGCGAATGACCCGACCCTGTTGTTCACCAACAGCGGCATGGTGCAGTTCAAGGACGTTTTTCTGGGGTCGGATCAGCGCAGTTACAGTCGTGCCACGACAGCGCAGCGCAGTGTACGGGCAGGTGGCAAGCATAACGACCTGGAAAATGTCGGTTATACCGCCCGTCACCACACTTTTTTTGAAATGCTGGGCAATTTCAGTTTTGGTGACTATTTCAAGCGTGATGCGATTCGCTACGCCTGGGAATTATTGACCTCCGTTTATGGCTTGCCGCAGGAAAAATTATGGGTCACGGTGTACCAGGAAGACGATGAAGCTTATGACATCTGGCACCAGGAAATTGGCGTACCGGCAGCGCGCATAGTGCGCATAGGCGACAACAAGGGCGCACGCTACGCCAGCGATAATTTCTGGCAAATGGCCGATACCGGGCCGTGTGGGCCGTGTTCAGAAATTTTTTACGACCATGGCCCCGAAGTATGGGGCGGTCCCCCGGGCTCTCCCGAGGCTGATGGCGACCGCTACATCGAAATCTGGAACCTGGTGTTTATGCAATTTAACAAGGATGAGGCCGGAGTCCTGCACCCACTGCCCAAGCCTTGTGTCGATACCGGCATGGGGCTCGAGCGCCTGGCCGCCGTATTGCAGCACGTGCATTCCAATTACGAGATTGACCTGTTCCAGACACTGATTCGAGCCGCTGCCCGTGAGACCGGCTGCGCCGACCTGAACGACAATTCCCTTAAAGTCATTGCCGACCATATTCGCGCTTGCAGCTTTTTGATTGTCGATGGCGTCATACCGGGCAGTGCCGGTCGCGGTTACGTACTGCGACGCATTATGCGGCGCGGCCTGCGTCATGGCTACAAGCTGGGTCAGACCCAGCCGTTCCTGCACAAACTGGTGAAAGATCTGGTGCTGGAAATGGGTGACGCTTACCCCGAGTTGAAACAGGCTGCGGCGCGGGTTGAGTCGGTCATTAAAACCGAAGAAGAACAGTTTGGCCGTACCCTGGAACACGGCATGAAAATTCTGGAAACGGCATTCGCCAGTGGTGACAAGATTGATGGCGAGACCATTTTTACCCTGTATGACACCTATGGCTTCCCGGTTGATTTGACGGCTGACATGGCTCGCGAACGCAACAAGGAAGCTGACATGGACGGCTTTGAAAAAGCCATGCAGCGCCAGCGTGAGCAGGCACGTGCCGCCGGCAAGTTCAAAATGGCGGCCAGTGTCGAATACAGCGGCGTCAAAACCGCGTTTCGTGGTTATGACACGCTCGAACTGGAAGGCAAAATTACCGCACTCTATGTCGGTGGCACGGCGGTAGAAAAAGTAGTGGAAGGCCAGGAGGCCGTGGTCGTACTCGACAGCACACCGTTTTACGCTGAAAGTGGTGGCCAGGTGGGTGATATCGGTGACCTGTTGTCGGTGACTGGCCAGTTCCAGGTGGAAGATACGCAAAAAATTCAGGCCGATGTCTTTGGTCACATTGGCACGGTACAACAGGGTAGTCTGGTAGTGGGTGGGCGCGTCAACTCGCGGGTCAATATGGCAGCGCGTCGTCGTGCTGCGGGCAACCATTCGGCCACACATTTGCTGCATGCCGCATTGCGCGCCGTGCTGGGGCCACATGTGCAGCAAAAAGGCTCACTGGTTGACCCGGACAAAACCCGCTTTGACTTTGCCCATGACAAACCCATGACCGAGGACGAAATTCGGCTGGTCGAGAAACTGGTAAACGATGAAATTCGGCTTAACCAACCGGTCACTGTACGTCACATGAGCTATGACGACGCCATTAAAGCCGGAGCCATGGCGCTGTTCGGTGAAAAATATGGCGATGAAGTACGCGTGCTGGGCATGGGTGATTTCAGTACCGAGCTATGCGGCGGCACCCATGTCACGCGTACTGGCGATATTGGTTTTTTCAAAATCACCAGCGAAGGCGGTGTGGCGGCCGGCATACGTCGTATCGAAGGCACCACGGGCGAGGGCGCCCTGACCTATGTGCAGCAGGTTGAAGCCAGTGTCCAGGCTGCTGCTGCCGCATTAAAAACTCACCCGGCTGAATTAAGCCAGCGTATTGGCCAATTGAGCGATAACCTGAAAGCGCTGGAAAAAGAAGTGGCTCGACTCAAGTCGAAACTGGCGGCTTCCCAAGGCGAAGATCTGGTGGCGCAGGCGCTGGACGTTAAGGGCATCAAAGTCCTGGCGGCAGCAATAGAAGGAGCCGATGTGTCGACCTTGCGCGAAACCATGGACAAGCTCAAAGACAAACTCAAGACCGCCGCCATCGTGCTGGCCAGTGTCGAGGCTGGCAAGGTCAGCCTGATTGCCGGGGTGACCCCCGACTTGACATCGAAACTCAAGGCCGGAGAATTGGTCAATCATGTGGCGCAACAAGTGGGCGGCAAGGGCGGTGGCCGGCCCGACTTGGCGCAGGCGGGTGGTACAGACCCGAATTCTCTCCCGCAGGCGCTGGCCAGCGTGTCAGCCTGGGCTGAACATCGTTTATAGGGTGATGACATGGAAGTCGTAGCCAATAAAGAACTCGATACCCGCGGATTGAATTGCCCGCTGCCTATACTGCGTACCAAGAAAGCTTTAGCGGAAATGCAAAGTGGCGAAATCTTGCATGTCATCGCCACCGACCCCGGTTCGGTACGTGACTTTCAGGCTTTTGCCAGGCAGACGGGTAATGAATTGTTGAAACACCTCGAAAATGAAAAACGTGAATTCGAATACTGGCTCAAGCGGCGCTAATGCAGAAAATGCGGATACACAGGCGCTTGAGTCCGGAACAGATCCCGCCTCGATACGGGTACATCAAGTTCTTGGTCTTGCTCCCGGCCCACGCGTACTTATTCTTGGCGCAGTCCATGGCAACGAAATTTGTGGTACCCGCGCTATAGAGCGCGTGTTACGCGAAATAGATGACGGGTCGCTCAAAATAGAACGTGGCAGCGTTACTTTTATACCAGTGACCAACCCTTTGGCCTATGCCTTGAAACAACGTATGGGCGAGCGCAACCTGAATCGCAATATGCGCGTCATGGACACGCCACAAGATTTTGAAGACCGCATTGCTGCAGTGTTATGTCCTTTGCTTGACAAGCACGACGCCTTGCTCGATTTGCATTCGTTTCATACCCCAGGCATACCGTTCGCTTTGGTAGGGCCATTGAATAATAGTGGCACATTGGAACCCTTTACCCGTGCTGAAGAAGAAAGCAGGCTGGTGGCTCATTTGGGCCCGCGTCGCATTGTCGAGGGCTGGATGGAAACCTACGCCAAGGGCGTGCAACGGCGCCGCGCTGCATTGATGGAAGGGGGTTCATTACAGGCCGATGAAAGCTATGGTATCGGTACCACCGAGTACATACGCGCACGCGGTGGTTATGGCGTGACCCTGGAATGCGGTCAGCATGACGATCCGCAGGCTCCGGAAGTGGCCTACCACGCTATTCAACAAACCCTGGCGCTATTGGGACTGATTGATCGGGCACCACAACCCCCGGCACCTGACTTTGAAGTACTGAAACTGGTCGATGTCATCGACCGAGAACATGCTGACGACCAGTTCGTCAAACCCTGGGCCAGTTTTGATCCAGTAAGCGCTGGCGAGGTCATTGGGCTACGGCACGATGGCAGTGCAGTGCAAGCCCCGGCTGACGGTTTTGTCGTCTTTCCCAACCCTAAGGCCTTGCCGGGCAATGAATGGTTTTATTTTGCACAACCCAGCTCACGCCGTATGGTCTGAGTCGGTATGAATTTCTTGTTTGACCATAGCTTCGCCCGCGAACTGCCCGAGTTCTATGTCCCCTGCCAGCCCGAGCGCGTGCCTGCCCCTAGGCTGCTGTTTTTCAACCATGATTTGGCACAGGAACTGCAACTCGCTGTTGACTCTACCAAGCCGCAGCAATTGGCCGAGGTTTTTTCAGGTAACCAGGTGCCTCATGGTGCAAAACCGATTGCACAGGTCTATGCCGGGCATCAGTTCGGTCATTTTTCGCCACAACTGGGTGATGGTCGTGCCTTGCTCTTAGGCGAGGTACTGAACCGGCAGGGGCAGCGGTATGACATCGCCTTTAAAGGCTCGGGGCGCACGCCCTATTCGCGCCGTGGCGATGGCAAGGCCGCTGTTGGGCCGATGTTGCGCGAGGTGCTGATGGGGGAGGCCATGCACGCCCTGGGCGTGCCGACCACACGGGCGCTGGCGGTGGTTGCGACGGGTGAATCGGTCTATCGCGAGCGTGCTTTGCCCGGTGCGGTACTGACCCGGGTAGCTGCCAGTCATTTGCGTGTCGGCACATTTGAATATTTTGCTGCGCGTGGTGAGTTTGACCGCGTCAGACAATTAGCCGACTACGCCATAGCGCGCCATGACGCTGCCCTGGTAGCCGAACCCGACCGCTATCTGAAATTTTTCTCGGCGGTAGCACAGCGTCAGGCCAGGCTGGTTGCGCAATGGATGCAACTCGGCTTTATTCATGGTGTCATGAATACTGACAACATAAGTATCGCTGGCGAAACCATAGACTATGGCCCTTGTGCTTTCATGGAAGCCTATGATCCAGGTACGGTATTCAGTTCTATTGATCATCAAGGCCGCTACGCCTATGGCAATCAACCGCTCATAGCGCGCTGGAATCTGGCCCGGTTTGGTGAAACGCTACTCAGCTTGATAGATACCAGCGAACAGCAGGCCATTGAGCAAGTGACTGAAGTCATCAATGCCTTTCCGCAGTGGTTTGAGCAGCATTGGTGGCAATTGGCGCAGGCCAAGCTCGGCCTGGCCGATGATGTGGCGTCTGAAACGGGCATGGCGCTAGTTCAGGACTGGCTGATGTTGCTTCAACAACAGCATGTTGACTGGACCTTGGCCTGGCGTCGTTTGAGTGATGCTGCGGCTGGGCAACCACAAACGTTGCGCAAGCTGTTTGCAGCCAATAGCACCGCGCTAGACCACTGGTTATCACGCTGGCAGGCTTTCTTGATGCCGGACAGCAGCCAGCGCATGTATGCGCAAAACCCGATCATCATCCCGCGCAATCATCGGGTTGAAGAAGCTTTAATCGCGGCTTCAGACCACGCAGATCTTGCGCCGTTCGAAGCCATGCTGCAGGCTCTGCGCAGGCCTTATGAAGATAATCCTGGCCTGACCAGATACGCTGAACCAGCGCCACCAGAGGTAACTGAAAAATATCAGACCTTTTGCGGCACCTGAATTGCTGTTATTACCTGACACACACATCTGGCCTAGGAGCCGGAATTAAGTTCCTGCCCCTCGCTTTTCATTTTGTCGAGCAAACGTGCCAGACGCAAACGAGGATCAAGGACAGGATTGCAGATATGATCCAAATAGGTACTGGCAGAGGCATCGATTGCTTCCTGACTAATCTGAACGGTGCCATGCAGAATAAAGGGTGGAAGGAATTTCATTCCAATCAGGTTGGCAGTTTGTTGTAGCGGTTTGAGTAATTCACTCATGGAATAGTTATTGTAGCCACCGCTTTGATAGGAATCAGCCGGCCCACCGCTGGAAATGGCTGAAACCCAGTCTTTACCTTGCAACGCCACACCACCCGGACCATAAGCCCAACCATAGGTCAGAACATCGTCGAGCCATTTTTTCATTAGCGGGGGCGTTGAATACCACCAGAAGGGATGCTGAAAAACAATACGGTCGTGAGCCAATAACAGGCTCTGCTCAAAAGCAACATCAATGTTCCAGTCAGGATAGTGTTCGTAGAGTTTATTGACATGGATTCCGTCATGGTTTTCCAAAACCTCGACCCAGCGTCGATTGACTCTGGAAGTGGCCAGTTGTGGATGGAATACGTTAACCAGAATTTTCATCATGACTCCCTGATTCAGCGCTGAATATTGCGATCAAGCAAAGGCGCCATGCCCATATGGCCATACAGGCCACGATGGATTGCCTCCAGCTGCTGATTGTACGGGTTGATCGCAGCGCCCATGCCCAGAAAATCAACCGTGGTGCGGAATGGACGCTGCCCTGCAGGCTGGGCCACCAGCTCGGCGATTACATCAGCGACCTGCTGCGGGTTCTGGGCCGGCGTGGCGGCTACGAGCGAGATAAAACCCTTCAGCATCGCATCGGCCTGCTTGCCGAACTCCCCGTATCCGGCAGCGCGTGCTGTATCTGCCGGGTGCATCAAATGGCTGGAAAATTCGGTGTTATAGCCACCTGGTTCCACAATTACACTGTCTATACCCAAAGGAGCCAGTTCAACCCGGTAATTTTCAGCCAATGCTTCTAGTGCCCATTTACTGGCATTGTAAGGACCGTAGAAGGGCATGACCACGCGGCCGAGCAGACTTGAGACATGAATCAATAAACCAGAACCATATTGACGCATTATTGGCAGCACGGCGCGATTCACCCTTGCCACACCAAATACATTAATATCAAACAGCCGTTGCCAGTCCTGGCTGGTAAAACATTCCTGAAGACCATGGACACCGACCCCGGCATTGTTGATGACGACATCAATCTTGCCACCCAGTTTCTCCGTGGCCAGTTCAATGGCGGTTTCTACGCTGGCGTCCTGGCTGACGTCCATTTCAATGATGCTGACACCGCTGGCCTGCAACTGTTGTGCATGCGCCGCGTTACGACCCTGTACCTCTCGCAGCGTGCCAACCACGCGGTGCCCCTGTAATGACAGGGTATTTGCAATCAAACGACCAAAACCGCCTGCTACTCCGGTGACCAAAATGGCTTGTGACATAAAAATCTCCTGGCTGTACGACAACAATTATCAATACAAAAAAAGTATTGGCGCAGATCTGAACTAGCGTGTTACATAGCCGCCGTTAATCCATAACGTCTGACCATTGACCCATTGCGATTCAGGGCTGGCCAGGAAAGTGACTATCGGCGTAATATCGCTCTCACGGCCCAGGCGACCTGTTGTAGACAAGCTTGCGGCAAAGCGGGTGCTTTCAGGTGTTTCGGCAGCCGAAAAGAAAGCATTGTCCAGTGGGCCGGGAGCGACGACATTAATGGTGATACCGCGACGCCCAACCTCTTTCGCCACCATTCGTGCAAATTCTTCAGCCGGGGCTTTGGTGCCTGCGTAAAGCGCATAAGCTGGAGCTGAGCCCGCCGTTAATGAAGTGCCTATATGAATCAACCGACCGTTGTCTGCAAGACGGGAGGCACTTTGCTGTAAAACATGAAACAGGGCACGTACATTGGCACGCTCACTCCGGTTGTAGTCGTCCTCAGTCATCAGTGCCATAGGTTTTTTGACAATATAGCCCACCGTATTGACAACAATATCAATCTTGCCGTAACTGCTTTGTGCCGAGTCGAATACAGCTTTCGTGACAGCCGCGTCCCCCATATCACCGACTACGCTAGTCAGTCGCACGCCCTCTGCGCGTACCAGGCGTGCAGTTTCTTCATTTTGATCACGTGTTTCGTTGCGATGGAAGTGCAACACCAGATCTGCGCCCATTTTGGCCAGGGCTACGGCGTAGGCGCGACCCTGGTTGTTTCTTGCTCCGGTCACGATCACGCTTTTGCCGCGTAGAGGTTTATGGACAGAACCAGCCGCATTTCCGGTCTGGGCCTGCACGTTTGCACTCAAACCCGCCAACAGACCGAGACCAGCGCTGGTGATCGCGCGGCGACGCCCAAGGGACGGGTTGGGCTGAATTTCAAACTTATCGTTACCAGTATTCATTCGGGACTCCTGAAAAAAGTGAAAATCAAAGTAGTAGTCTTCTGCGACCCGGTACCGGCTTGTCTTGGCACCTCTGCACGCTTGGTACTATATTTACTCTTTTTTATTTAATAAATACCAAATTTAATATATTATTTTTCTTATTTTATGAATAATAATACTGGTCGGGGGTAGGCTTTGGATCATTTGACTGCCATGCAGATTTTTGTGAAAGTGGCTGAGCTGGGCAGTTTTACCCAGGCGGCCCAAGCGCTCCGTTTACCGAATGCGTCGATATCAACTCGAGTTTCGCAACTGGAAGACCGGCTTGGGGTCAAACTGTTCGCCCGTACTACCAGGCGGGTGCGGCTGACCAACGATGGTGAGGTCTACCTGCAGACCATCAGACCCTTGTTGGCTGAAATCGATGAAATTGAAGACCAACTGAAAGGGCATAGGGGAAAGCCGCGTGGACGCATCCGCGTTGATGTGTCCGCTGCAGCAGGGCGTCATGTAATAGCACCGGCATTAGCCGATTTTTTGCAGCGCTATCCCGACATTACGGTCGATCTGGGTTGCACTGACCGGCCAGTGGATCTGATTTCCGAGGGCGTGGACTGCGTTATCCGTGGCGGCAATATCTTTGATGAATTTTTGGTGGCTCGCCGTCTGGGTGAGTATGAGGTAGTCACGTGTGCAGCGCCCAGCTATCTGGCGCGCTTTGGTACCCCGGTATCACCGCTGATGCTTGAAGGGCATCACGCCGTCAACTTTTTTTCATCCAGAACTGGCAGGGTCATGCCTTTCGATTTCATGGTTGAGGGAGAAATACGAACCTGTACGCTGCGGCACCAAGTGGCAACTAACGATGCCGATACCTACATGGCTCTGGCACAGCAGGGCATGGGCATAGCGCAGCTTCCCCGATCACGGGCGGTCAGAAATTTACTGGACAGTAGAGTTTTGGTGCCAATCCTCGAATCATGGTGTCCAGCCAGTTTTCCAGTTTTTCTGGCCTATCCACGCAACCGTCATTTGAGTGCCCGAGTTCGTGTTTTTGCAGATTGGGTAGTTGAACTCTATGCAGGGATTTTTGCCGATCTGAAGTTGAAGTAGCCCCCAAGTGACGTAC
>DHLX01000023.1:112275-120923 GCA_002405475.1 Burkholderiales bacterium UBA4657
CTTTTTTGGGTTAAAAAAAGGTTACGTCGGTTGGGGGGCAAGTACAACACATCCGCCAGACATGTCGATGTTTTTTGGTTTTGTCGACATGTTTTGGGAGTGTGTCGATACCCGACATTGAGGCAGACCCAGGCTTCAGGCCGAGATAAGCCCCGAATCAGCCCAAACCGCTCCATCTGAAGCCCCCAACAGGCGGGGCTATACGGCATTTGTTAAAGAATCCTTTGATAAGCTTGCCATATATTAAAGATTTCTTTAATATTCATGAATCCAATTAAAGCGATCTTGATCATGAAACGGGCAACAGGTACCTACCTGAAATCCACCACCCTTGGGGAGGTGGTACTTGCGTTCGTGCCTTATCCGTTGCCCCCCAAAAATCCTGCCCTGGCTTTGGAGGTCTATCAGGACTTGAACCATAAGGCGGAGATGGCGCTTGCGCGGCTATCCGGCGTGTCGGGCTTGGTCCCTTCAGTGGACTGGCTGCTTTACAGCGCGATCCGCAAGGAAGCATTGCTCACATCGCAGATCGAAGGCACGCAGGCCACCCTGACCGACCTGTTTGACGAAGAAGCAGGACTTAAGTTGAGCAACACTGACGATGTCGAAGAGGTCACGAATTACCTTCAAGCCTTCCGACTGGTTCAAGAGCAGTTACGTGACCCCAAGGGGCTGCCCATTAGCGTGCGGCTGCTGTGCGATGCCCATCGCCTGTTACTCAATGGCGTTCGAGGTGCTGGCAAGCAGCCGGGGGAACTGCGTCGCTCACAAAACTGGATCGGCGGCACAAGGCCGGGAAATGCGGTGTTCGTGCCGCCACCGCCGGAGAACGTACCCCAATTGCTGACCGACATGGAGCGATTCATTCATGACGGTGCGACCGATTTACCACCCATGGTGAAGGTGGCGCTAATTCATGCGCAGTTCGAAACCATCCACCCCTTTCTGGATGGCAATGGCCGCATTGGGCGGCTGCTGATCGCAGCCTTGTTTGAGCACTGGCGATTGTTGCCCGAACCGCTGATGTACCTCAGCGGCTATCTGAAGCAGCACCAGGCCGAGTACTACCGCCGCCTGTCGGCCATCCGCACCGAAGGTGATTGGGAGTCCTGGTTGACTTTCTTTTTGGAAGGTGTGTGTGTCGCTGCCGCAGATGCAGAGCACAGCATTATCGAAGTGGCTAGTCTCGTAGCAGCGGACCGCAAACGCCTGCTGCAGTCTCCAAAGGCGGGGCCAGCCAGTTACCGATTATTTGAGATGCTTCCGATGATGCCACGCTTCACCATTGAGCGCGTTCGCCAGCAACTCGACACTAGCTTTCCAACCGCCACAGCGGCCGTCAAGGTGTTAGAGGATCTCGGTATCGTTACCGAGATGACGGGCCAGAAGAAGAACAGAAGCTACAGCTATCAAGCTTATGTTGAGCTGCTCTCTGAGTGACCCATTTGCGCCAAGCTGAGAGCACTACTGGACTTGCCCCCAAGTGACGTACACTTTTGGGGTTAAAAAAAGGTTAAGTGCGGATCATGACATCCGGGTTATCCAGCGTGTGCGACGCACCAGTGGGCAATATTGCTCCAGCGCCAGTTCAAGGCGCACCACGTTGCCCACAGGCCAGCACGCGCGATAGAAAAAGAAAAACCCTCAACTCAGAAGAGTTGAGGGTTGAATTTTGGTGGCGGATGGTTGACCCTGTGCTGACTTGCCTCCCGAGCTGATGAGCACTGGCGCGGGTTGCTGCGGGTCAAGCGCCTAACAGGCGACGAGCGAGTACGGATTGCATGTCACGGCGTCCGTCCGCAATCAGGTAAATAATGACTTGGCTGCCTGTGACACGATAGATCACGCGGTAGGGTTTAAAGAAGGTCTGGCGGTATTCTTTGATCCCAAGGCTGACCAGCTCCTTCGGATAGCTGCCGCGTTCCGGGAATTTCGACAGACTCTCCACAACGGATATCAACTCATACAACACATAGTTGGCGTTGGCGACGCAGTCGAATTCGGAGATGTAATCATGGATGGCCTCCAAGTCCTGCTCCGCACCCTCGGTGAGCAAAACCTCAAACTTGGCAGATGTGCCTGCCATCAGACTGAGGCTCGCTTGGCCCGCAAGCGGGCAACGACGTCAGCGACGGGCTTGACCTTGCCAGCGGCAACATCCTGATTGCCCAACGCGAGGATCTTTAGCAAGGCCAGTGTTTCTTGCGTCTCCTCAAACGAAGCGACGTCCTGCAGGACGGCCTTGGCTTCGCCATTTTGGGTGATGACCATAGGTTCACGCTGCTCCGCGAGGTGCGTCAGAACCTCGGCTGCGTTGGCTTTGAGATAGCTAATCGGCTTGACTTGTGATGAGTAGCGCATGGCGGTGCTCCGGACTCGAATGAGACTGAATATAGTTCTTTTATAGTCCGATTGCAAGTGTGGATATGGCCTCAGGCTCGGGCGAATGCGTCTTCATTCCGCAGGCACATCAGAACCCACCCTGTACCCCATCGCCCGGTAGCCACGTAGGCGTTTGTCCCACATTCGCAGCAGCGCCGGATGGCCGGTGTCGACGAAGTCGATGATCCGCACGTCGGTCTTGCTGGCGTGCTTGCGGTGCAGGCGGCCAGCGTACTGCTGCAACGTCCCCTTCCAGGAAACCGGCATGGCCAGGACCAGCGTGTCCAACGGCGGGTGATCGAAGCCCTCGCCAACCAGCTTCCCGGTCGAAAGTAGAACGCGCGGCGCATCGGGCGGCAGCGCGTCAAGGTCCGCGACGAGCGCCGATCGCTGCTTCTTCGACATTCGACCGTGCAAAACGAACGGTACCGGTAGCAGGCCGTCGAGCTCGGTCTTGATGGCATCGAGGTGTTCCGTGCGCTCGGTCAGAACCAGCACCTTGCGTCCCTGAGCGACTGCAGGTGCCGACCACGCCCTTTCCAACATCCAGAAAAGCCTGCAGACGTTCCTGCCATTGCTTGAGCAGTTCCGTTCGATGCACCAGCACCAGTGTGCTTACACCCCGGCGTGCGATCATTGCGGCGGCAGTGACCGTTTTGCCAAAGGCCGTTGGGGCGCACAGCACACCGGTGTCGTGATGCAGCATTCCGGCAACTGCGGCCTCCTGGTCCAGGCGCAAAGTGCCTACAAAAGAGACATCGATGGATTCGCCGCCGAAGCGCTCATCGTGCAGGTCGCAGGTTATGCCGTTATCGCGTAGCAGATCCAGCGCGGCATCGAGACAACCGCGAGGCAAGGCGATGTGCTGCGGGTAGTTCTCCGCATTGCCGATGACACGGGGCTTGTCCCAGACCGATATGCGCATGGCCTGGGCTTTGTAGAACTCGGGATTCTGGAAGGCTGCGAGACGGATCAAGCGGTTGGCCAGTGCCTGCGGCAGTTGGGCTTTCTCAAAATAAACCAGATTGGCCAGCGTCACAGTCAGCGACTTGGGCATCTGCCCAGCCAGCTTCTTGGTCGTCGTGCTCTCACGCTTCCACGGCGTGGCCAGGTCCTCGTCGTCGATGAAGGTGACGTCCAAAGGATGGACGCCGCCTGTGGCTCGCAAGATGGTCGGCTCGATGTCGTGTGCGGCCATGGGCTGGATGGAAGCGAGGAAACCCCATTGATCCGGATACTGGCGCAGATCGGCATCGACGAAGACGCTGCAGCCACTCTCGCGAGGCCACTTCTGAAGCGGCAAGGCGATCAGGTTGCCAAAGCCGCCCTTGGGCATCGTGTCCTGGTTCGGGAACAGTCGGTCGTAGGATTCCAGCTTCAGTTGCCGAGTGCGTGAGCACGTATGGCTGATGATCGCCGTGCCCAAACGCCGGGCATCACGGGCCGAAACTCGGCTGGCGAAAAACACCCACGCGTGCGCGCCATTCCCAGATCGAGAGATTTCAAGCGCAGCCGGAACGCCTAGTTCATGACACGATTGCATGAAAGCGCGGGCGTCGTCGCGCCAGTCGGCCTCGTCAAAATCGACCGCCAGAAAATAGCAGGTGTCATCCTCCAGCAGCGGATAAACGCCGACCGTGTGCTCGCCAGCCAGATGATCGTAGATCACCGCATCGGACAGTGGAATCAGCAGACGATTGCTGCAATCGCTGCATTTGATGCGTGGCTTTTCACAAACACCGGCGCGCCACTCATTGGCGCAGGCTGGCGCATAGCCTGATTTCCCAGAGGTTTTGCCTTCCCATCGGATCGGATACACATCGGTGCGCCCGCGAAACAGGCGGCGGAACAGCGCCACCTTTTCAGCCGTGGATAGGCGGAATGGTTCTGGTTCTTGAGCCGCAACTGCGACTAGCTGTGGCTGGACCCGCCATTCGATTCCGTGAGATTCGAGCAGCGCGATCAGGCGGGTATTTTCGGCTTGGAGGGCTTTGCGATCCAAAGCCAGATCGACCTCCGGGCCGTTCATCCCGAGCGCACCGCTGTGAAAGCCGAGTCATCGCCCAGATGGATGAAGATGCGTCCCTGCGCCTGATCGTCAGTCACGTCCAGCCAACCGCGCCCGCTCACCGGGTCGTTTTCATCCACGCCCGACCAGGAGAATTCCACTCGCGCCACTTCGCCCACGCTGCTGACCCGCGCATCAAGGTCGCCCTGGACCAAGCCGAACTGGAGCGCGCCAGTCAGATCGTCGCGGAGCGTGAGGTGCGCCGGTGCTTCCATGTCGAAGTAGTCGGCAGCCCAGACTTCCATGTCGGTGATGCGCCAAGTGCCTAGCACAGCTTTCTCCGCCTTTTTCATTCCTCGCCCGTCAGCCCGGCTTTGGACCAGAAGTGATCAAAGTCATAGCCCACACCCCAGCCGACGTTCTGCCCCAGTTGGCGCACCCGGTCCAGCCGGGCAATAAATGCAGCCTGCTGCCCGGCGGGCAAGGCCAGCACGTATTTCAGCGCCTGTTCGAACATCCGCACCAGCGCGTCATAAAAGCCTTCGTCGTCCATGCCGCAACCGGCCAGAAAGTCGAACACCTCTTCGCAATAGAACACGCTGAGTTCGGCCAGCCCCTCGGGCTGGCCCAGTGCCTTCTTGTAATCGCTGATGGCTTTCTTGGCCTTGGCTACAGAAATCGGATTGCGGAAATCCGGCGGATTGATCCAGCGGATGATCACATTTTTGTATGGCTCCAGCGGGTCGTCGCCCAGTCCAAAACGAGTGTGCAAAAACGCCTTGTTGTCCTTGCTGGCTGCGTACAGGTCTTGCACCAAGCCCAGCAGGCCGGCGCGGTCAAAATCGGCCAGCTTGGTTTTGACATCGCTCCAACTGGGCATGGATTTGGGGGTTTTCTTGACGGCCATCGCCTTATTCCTTATCGCCATCCAGCGTGTTGCCAGATTCAATCTGTTTCAAAAAACGGTCAAAATCGCTCTCAAACAACCGATCCTGCACGATGCGGTATTTCTCGAACTCGCTTTCGGCGTGGGTCTGAGCGATTTCCGCCGACACCTTGTATGCGTCTTGCAGAATCTCGCGGTCCCAGAGTTTCAGGAAGCCGCTCAAGCGTTCCTCCCAATTCTGCATGGTCATGGGGATGCGGCGCATGGCCTGCAGTTCGGCCATGTCCAGATAGGCCGACACAATACGCTGCATCTGCGCCAGCTCGAACTCCGACAGGTAGTTCTTGGCGACGGATACATCGTATTGGTGGATCTTGCCCTGAGGTGTGCCTTCCCAGTGGGTCAGGCCCATGTTTTCTTTCTGGTGGTCTGCCCGATCCACAATTACCTCGGCGGCCGTTTGCCCGTGAACGGCGTAATACAACTTGTTCTGCACCGCTGCGAAAAAACGCTTCGTGGCCGTGGCTGTGGTGTCGTAATCCAGTGCCGTGGCGTAGATGTCGGTGATCTTCTGGTAAAACTTGCGCTCCGAGAGCCGGATTTCCCGGATTTTCTCCAGTTGCCGCTCGAAGGAATCTTTGGTCAGCACATTGCCGCCGTTTTTGAGGCGGTCTACATCCATCACCCAGCCCTGAATCGTGTAGTCCTTGACGATCTGGTTGGCCCACTTGCGAAACTGCACCGCGCGTTCGTTCTCGATCTTGAAGCCGACGGCAATGATGGCCTGTAGGCTGTAGTGATCCACCTTGCGCTGAACCGCGCGCTCGCCCTCGGTTTGAACCATTAAGTACTGCTTAACAGTTGCCTGGCGCGCCAGTTCGTTGTCGGCATAGATGCGCTTCAAGTGCTGGCTGATGGCGGGTACTGACACATCGTAGAGCGTGGCCATCATCTTCTGCGTGAGCCAGAGGTTTTCATCCTCGTAGCGCATTTCCACGCTGGCGCTGCCGCCGCCGGTTGCCGCGACAAAGGTCAGGTACTCGGCTGCAGAGGAGCGGACAGTAGAGATTTCAGCTTTTTTGTATGGCTGTGGTGGTTTTTGCTTGGCCATCGCCAAATCCCCTCAAATGCGCATCAAAAGGTGAAGTAGGAAATAGCACTGCTTCACGACTTCGTGATTCTCATCATTGGGCTCAAGTTGCCCGTGAACCAGTTGGCATCTAACTTGGTAGATGATTTCCAGAAAACCGTTAAACAGTGCCGATCTGTCGTCGGTCAGTTTGAGTGTGTCGCTGATGGTGATTCCCGATGCGCGTTTCTTGACTACCAAGCTGCCATAGGTCTTTGGGTTGGGTGACAGCAAGCAGTTTTTAAAAGTTATTACGCTACTGGCATTTTGTTCATCCCACCGTAATTTGGCGCTATTCAATGCGAAGGACAACGCCTCAATCGTATTAATCAGCTCTGCACGATCCTTGGTATCTGCTGCGCTCAATACCCGGTCAAAGCGCGTATAGATTTTGTTGCGTGTACTGTGGTCATCGCGCAGTTTGTTCAGAAAATCGCGATCCTTGCGGGTTGTGATTTCCGAATAGTGCGAGCGATACCAAGCATTGGTTGAAAGCCAGAGCACAACAAGCTGCGGGAAGTAATCGACCTCTGCCTTGGCCCGCCATTCCTTATAAAAATCTCCGCTCACATTAACCCCTTCAGGTAAGTCAATGCAGCGGCCTCGCTGTCTTCAATGGCGATTTCTACAGCGCGTTTGGCGGCATCAAGGAGTTGGGTGGCGCGTTGGCGGGCTTGCCCCGCTTGACGCACGTCTGCCTGTATCTGCTGCTGGACTGGGGGGGCAATCGCAGGAATGGGAAGTGACAGCAGATCAGCCTCGGAAATGGCTGGATACATCGTGGCGCTGGTGTGCAGGTCCATCAACTCACACACCACGGGCAGACGCAAATAGGTTAACAGCACCTCACTGCTGACTCCCCGAGGTTCCAGCACGACGAACCCCGATGAACATACAGCACCGTCCTGATCTGGATTGATAAGCGCACTCAGACGGCGGATCGGGCGAACGGTTGAGGTGATGACGTCACCCGACCGCACGTATTGCGTTGCCCGGCTGGGCGCTTCGGCCATGGGCACCGCTTCTGCAACCGCCGTGCCATCCGGGCCGAGGGAGCCGATTTCGATGTAATCGAAATCACCAGTGGCCGTTGGTTCAAATCGTTCGTGACGAGCGGGTGCAACATCCGCAATCGTCAAGCCATCTCGACCAAGGCGGGCTAGTAGTTGCTCAACGCGAGGGGCGAAAAACTGCGAATCCAGACGTCCCGCTGCAAAAGCATCGCTGCTGGAGCGCACATAGTTCAGAGCTTCGGGTGGCGTCCATGTGTTTAGGCCGAGGGCATGTAGGAGGTTGTTCTCTGCGCTCGACATTAGTTCTTTACTGCGTTTTCGAGCACTTGATGCCATGCGAACAAGATTCGAAATCTGGTCTTGTATTTGTACAGACAATAAAGGGATAGGTAGTTCGCGAACTTTGGCAAGCGATAGTCCTTGCTGTACCATCCCTGTCGAATTGCGTTCAATCCAATCCTGCCCAAACTTTGAATTAAGGTACGCCAGAGCGAATCGAGGTGAAATATCACTTCCGTTTTGGATCGCTATTCTCGCCACGTCTTGATCAATGTTGGCAGGAAGAGCCTCCGGTTCGACAAGAGCGCAAGCCCCGACAGTTCCTCGCGTTGAAAGAATGAGGTCGTCAACCTCCAGAGAAGAACGAAGACTCGATTCGTGGGTTGCCACGTCAATAGTGTCGGCTTCGGATCTGTCAGCAAACCACTGCTTAGCGCACTTGGCTGTCAGCATCGCGATAGCAGAACTTTCATCAACAACGTGATATCCATGAGGCCCGTCTGTGATGAACGCCTGAGATCCAAGGGTTATCGTTCTGAAGTGACGGCGACAAGCATCTTCAGCAATGTATCGCTTGCGAAAATACTGCGAATCAATACGTCGTTCTTCGTTCAGCCCACTTAACAAAATCTCTATCGCCTCTAGCCCCTCCAACAAACGCTCATAACGCGCTTTGTCAAAGGGGCTTAGCGAAAAAAACTTAACTTCTCTTTCTTCGCAAATTCGCCAAAGGCTTCGGCGATGCCGTCGCCGGTCAGTCCATCATGGTTAAACAGGTCATGCTTGACGATAAGATGACCGTGGTTATCCAGCTTCGGGGCATCAAGATCAATGGCTACCTTTTCCAGCTCTGAAGTAGCCCCCATATAACGTACACTTTTTGCAGACAGTAGAAAGCGAAAGGAGTCACTGAAGGAGAAACGACTAAAGCGGTACACGGAAGAATTACGG
>DHLX01000034.1 GCA_002405475.1 Burkholderiales bacterium UBA4657
CCGACCCGCAACTGGCCAACCTGCGCACACCGCCGCACTCGCTCGAGGCTGAACAGTCGGTACTGGGCGGGCTGTTGCTCGACAACCTGGCCTGGGACCGTGTCGCCGATGTAGTGCATGAAGATGATTTTTATCAGGCCAATCACCGCCTGATTTTTGCCCATATCGTCAAACTGATCGACCAGCAACGTCCCGCCGATGTCGTGACCGTATTTGAATTGCTGCGCATGAGCGGGCGCGCTGACGATGCCGGGGGCTTGTCGTATTTGAATGCCCTGGCGCAAAACACGCCCTCGGCCGCCAATATAAGACGCTACGGCGAAATTGTGCGCGACCGTGCGGTTCTGCGCCGATTGGTCACGGTGTCCGATGAAATTGCCACTACAGCGCTCAACCCGCAAGGCAAGGACACCAAGCAGATTCTGGATGAGGCCGAATCAAAAATTTTTGCGATAGCCGAAGATGGATCGCGTGGTGCCAAAGGCTTTGATGCCCTGCCCAACTTGCTGGCCAAAGTGGTACAGCGTATTGACGAGCTCTATCATCAGGACAACCCGAGTGAAGTCACGGGCGTTGCCAGTGGCTTTGTCGATCTGGATCGCATGACGGCCGGCATGCAGCCGGGCGACCTGATTATTGTGGCGGGTCGTCCCTCGATGGGTAAAACCTCGTTTGCCCTGAACATCGGTGAGCATGTCGCGATTGAGCAGGGCTTGCCGGTAGCCGTATTCTCCATGGAAATGGGCGGTACGCAGTTGGCCATGCGCATGCTCGGCTCGGTTGGCCGTCTGGACCAGCACCGGGTACGCACCGGGCGTCTGAATGATGACGATTGGACACGGCTCACTGCGGCAGTGCATAAAATGCACGAAGCACCACTGCACATTGATGAAACCCCGGCCTTGAATGCGCTTGAACTGCGTGCCCGAGCGCGGCGTCTGGCACGTAGCTACGGTGGCAAGCTCGGTTTGATCATCGTCGACTATCTGCAATTGATGTCGTCAGCGTCGCAAGGCGAGAACCGCGCCACCGAAATTTCTGAAATCAGCCGTGGCCTCAAGGCACTGGCGAAGGAACTCAATTGCCCGCTGGTGGCACTGTCACAGCTCAACCGTACCGTCGAGCAGCGCAACGACAAACGCCCGGTCATGAGCGACTTGCGCGAGTCGGGTGCCATTGAACAAGACGCCGACGTCATTCTGTTCATTTATCGTGATGAGGTCTATAACAAAGACTCGCAAGACAAAGGCAGTGCAGAAATTATTATTGCCAAGCAGCGTAACGGCCCCATCGGCATGACCCGGCTCACCTTCCTGGGTGAATACACCAAGTTTGAAAACTTTGCCGGGCAGCCTTACTAAAGCGCTACACACTTTTTCTGGAATTTTCATGTCAGTAGATCACGTTCGTCGGCGTCGTACCTTCGCCATTATTTCGCACCCTGACGCCGGCAAGACCACGCTGACCGAAAAACTGTTGCTGTTTTCTGGCGCCATTCACATAGCTGGCAGCGTCAAGGCGCGTAAAGCCTCGCGCCATGCCACGTCGGACTGGATGGAAATAGAAAAGCAGCGCGGCATTTCCGTGGCCAGCTCGGTCATGCAAATGGAATACCGCGATTGCATCTTGAACCTGCTCGACACCCCCGGTCACCAGGACTTTTCCGAAGATACTTACCGCGTTTTGACCGCGGTCGATGCAGCGCTGATGGTGATAGATGCTGCCAACGGGGTTGAAGCGCAAACCCTGCGTTTGCTGGAAGTGTGTCGTGCCCGTGGCACCCCGATTATTACCTTCGTCAATAAAATGGATCGCGAAGTACGCGAACCGCTAGACCTGCTCGACGAAATTGAACGCGCCCTGGGCATGACCGCCGTACCGTTTACCTGGCCGGTAGGCATGGGCAAACGCTTTGGCGGAGTGTTTGATATTCGTCGTAACAGCATGCGCGTCTTCAAGCCCGGCGCTGACCGCATTGACGCAGCGTTTGAATGGATACAAGGGCTGGACAACCCCGAAAGCCTACAACGCTTCGGCAGTGAATTTGAAAAAGCACGGGACGAAATACAATTGCTGCAAGATGCTGCCGCCGACTTCGACCGTGAAGCCTACCTGGGGGCACAACAAACCCCGGTATTCTTTGGCTCAGCCATTAACAACTTTGGCGTACAGGAAGTGCTCGACGCTATTGTTGACCTGGCTCCCTCACCCTTGCCACGTCAGGCCATGGAACGCACTGTCGAACCGGTCGAGAAAAAATTTGCCGGGGTGGTCTTCAAAATACAGGCCAATATGGACCCGGCGCACCGCGACCGCATCGCCTTCGTGCGGGTGTGTGCCGGGCGCTTTGAGCGTGGTCAGTCTATTAAAGTGGTGCGCTCGGGCAAGGTGCTGAAACCGAGTACCGTGGTGGCATTTATGAGCCAACGGCGCGAATTGCTCGACGAAGCCTATGCCGGAGACATTATTGGCCTGCCCAATCACGGCACCTTGCAACTGGGTGACACCCTGACCGAGGGCGAGTCTTTGCAATTTACCGGCCTGCCATTTTTTGCACCGGAAATTTTTCAGGCCGTCGAAGTGGCCGACCCCTTGCGCTCGAAACAGCTCAAGCATGGCTTGGCACAACTGGGCGAAGAGGGTGCAATACAGGTGTTTCGCCCGCATGCTGGCAGCCAGTTGTTATTGGGTGCGGTCGGACAACTACAGTTTGAAGTGGTGGCACATCGCCTACAGCATGAGTACGGCGTGGCAGCGCGCCTGATGCCGTCGAAATTCAGTCTGGCACGCTGGATTACCAGTAGCGATGAACGTGAGCTAAAAAAATTTATTGAGTTTTATGCGCACCGTATTGCCTACGATGCGGTGGAAGCGCCGACTTACCTGGTGGCCAATAATTCAGAGCTGCGTGTCGCGCAAGAGCAATGGCCGTCGATACAATTTCATGCCATGCGCGAACATGCCGGTCTGGTGTTTCAGCAAAACCTATAAAGCCTCGGCGGCAAAGTCGGCCAGACGCGAACGCTCGCCACGCGCCAGGGTAATATGACCGGCGTGTGGCCAGCCTTTGAACCGGTCCACCACGTAGGTCAGGCCACTTGAACCTTCGCTCAGGTAGGGCGTATCAATCTGCGCAATATTGCCCAGACAGACCACCTTGGTACCTGGGCCAGCACGGGTAATCAGGGTTTTCATTTGCTTCGGTGTCAGGTTTTGCGCTTCGTCAATAATCAGAAATTTATTGACGAAAGTACGGCCACGCATGAAGTTCATGCTCTTGATCTTGATTTTGCTGCGAATCAGATCGGCACCAGCCTGGCGTCCCCAGTCGGCACCCGCATGGCCATTGTTGCCAGTCAGACTGGTACCCGCAGCGCCGCCCATCAGTACTTCGAGGTTATCGTCAAAGGCCCCCATCCATGGTGCCATTTTTTCTTCTTCGGTACCGGGCAGAAAGCCAATATCTTCACCCACCGGCACGGTAGCGCGGGTCACAATAATTTCGGTATAGCGCCGCGTGTCAAGCGCCTGCGACAAACCGGCTGCCAGTGCCAGCAAGGTTTTTCCGGTACCGGCCTGACCCAGCAGGCTGACAAAGTCGCACTCCGGGTTCATCAACAGGTTCAGGGCAAAGTTTTGTTCGCGGTTGCGCGCGGTAATACCCCAGACCGCATTTTTGTTATGGGTATAGTCGCGCAAGGTTTGCAGCACGGCGGTCTTGCCATTCAGTTCGCGCACCTGGGCATACAGCGAAGCCTCGCCGTCTTTGCCTTCAAAATAGACAAACTGGTTAATGAGCAGATAGGGCACTACCGGGCCGGTAATGCGGTAAAAGGTACTACCCTGCTGTTGCCAGCTTTCTACCCCTTTACCGTGCTTGCTCCAGAAGTCAGGTGGCAAAGCCAGCCAGCCGGCATAGAGCAGGTCGGTGTCTTCCAGCACATGGTCATTGAAGTAATCTTCGGCGGGCAAACCCAGGGCACGCGCCTTGATGCGCATATTGATGTCTTTCGACACCAGCACAATGCGCCGGTCAGAACGTGACTCTTGCAGCGCGCGCACGACACTCAGAATCTGGTTATCGGCCTTGCCCGTTGGCAGACCCGAGGGCAGCAGATTCGGCAACACCTGAGTCTGAAAATACAGGCGACCGGTGGCGTCCTTGTTACCCAGGCTCGACAGCGACAAACCCTCTTCGATGACATGATGCTGACCAGCACTTTCGAGCAGTGCATCCATGGTACGACTGACCTGGCGCGCATTGCGCGAGACTTCGCTCATGCCTTTTTTGTGGTTGTCCAGTTCCTCCAGGGTCATGATGGGCAGGTAAACATCATGCTCTTCGAAACGGAACAAGGAGCTGGGGTCATGCATCAACACATTGGTGTCGAGCACGAATAATTTTTTTACGCCATCGTCCTCACGCTTGCGCCGCGTAGTCTTGCTGGCCGGAACCGACGCCGGCACGGGTACTGTTTTGGTAGCGCGGGCGGGTGGGGGGGCGGCCGGTGCCGGGGCTTTGCCACGCGCCTGTGCCGGTTCAGGTGGCGCGGCAATGACTTGCAGCTTGGCTTTTGCAACAGGGGCAGAAGGTTTGAGGGGCGAGTCAGTAATACTGAGCAGGGTGGCCGGTTTGTTTGGTGCTTTGGGTAGTGGCATGGTCAGAACTTACCCCAGGCTTTTGACGAAAGCAAGTACTTCATCCACGTGGCCGGGCACTTTCACCCCCCGCCACTCGGCGCGCACCATACCGTTTCGGTCAATGACAAAGGTCGAGCGTTCAACACCACGCACCTGCTTGCCATACATATTTTTCAGCTTCATGACATCAAACATCGTGCACACGGTTTCCTCGGGGTCAGACAATAACTCGAACGGAAACTGCAGCTTGGCCTTGAAATTTTCATGCGACTTGAGAGTATCGCGGCTAACTCCCACAATATCGCAGTGAGCGGCCTGAAAAGCAGAATACTGGTTACGAAAATCGCTGCCCTCGGTAGTACAGCCTGGGGTGTCATCCTTGGGGTAGAAATACAACACCAGATGCCGACCGGCATAGGCCGACAACTGAAAAGTTTTGCCACTGGTCAAGGGTGCCGAAAAATCGGGTACTTGACGACCTACCAGCGATACCGAAGCGTTAGCCATAAGAAAAGCTCCCGAATAAGAAGGCATAAAAATTCATAAAATGAGGGCAGCCGCCACTTTCCGGCCTTCAGCCACCAGAATATTGTAAGTCCTGCACGCGGCGGGCGTGTCCATGGTTTCCAGACCCATGCCGGCCTGAGCTAGTGCCGCCATTAGCCGTGGGTGGGGAAACTGCTGGCGCGCCCCTGACCCCAGCAAGACAATTTCCGGACGGTAGTGCTGCAAAGGCAGGAAATGGTCGGCAGACAACAGCTCAAAGCCGGACACTTCCCAGGCCTGGACGGCACCTTCGGGCAGAATCAGAATAGGTGTCGTGTGCCGTGCCTGGTTGACTTCAACAAAGCCCAAGCCGTAGCCCGTGACGGTATTGAGCCCGGCAAAAGATTCGCTGTGCAACTTCATAGTAGGAAGTTTAACGTATTCGCTAGTGAGCCTAGGGACTAAGGTTCGGTTTTGGGGCAGTTGTGTAGTGAGCTTTGTGCCCTTTGTGATGAACAATCGCTGCAGAATGTTATTAATTCTATAAAAAATTATTTACACATACTTCTGGACCATGAGATGGTGCGAACATCAGCAGACCAGCATACAGCTGGCCTCGCCGGCCAGCTTGGCAGTATGTCAACACCTCCAGTTCGACTCCAGTCTAAACGAGCATGTGTTTCCATGTGCTTGTGATTGTTGGAATTTTTAGTCTTGGGACTATAATAGTCGCTGGTGGTCATGGCATCCTCCGTTTAGAGAGTGGACTTAGGTGCCCGCTGCAGTAGCAGATCAGCAAACTTGCGTGCCGCGATCTCGGTCTGTAACACGGCGTGGCCGATACCGCTGAACGCAGAGCCCACGTTGTTCACGCCGGCCTCGCCTTTGAAGGACAGCGCTGCGACACGTGACGTACCTTCCAGAGCTTCGACATCTAGCGAGATGCCCCCGCGCGAAAGTGGTGCTAGGAGCAGCAGAGTCGTGACTGCATTGAGACCGGGATTCGCAAGTTCCACGGAGGTGACTGTACCACGCACCTGTATTACCCCCGCAGCAGGCATGTCAGCCTGGCGTAGTCCTGCTTCCTGTAGTTCCTTCACCAGAGTCTGTGTAAAGGCTTTGCGCAGTGCTGTCCGCTGTTCATCGTCGAGCTTGTTTGAAGTGTCGATCTGCAGGGCGTCCGCTGGTAGATGAAAAGCCGACAAGCGCACTTCTGGCGCCCGCCAAGCACGGGTGCCGTCAGGCTGGGTGGACAACTGCTCGGCGTTCGTGAGGCTGGTTTTTGAAGGAGTACTTACATTGGCACAGCCAGGCAGCGCCATGCTACCGAACAGAATCAGAATTGACGTGAGCACCCGAACATTCGCTCGGAAAGAGGTTAAGGGAAGGGCTAACATGGAAACTCCTTTTAGGTAGAGGTCTGCGACTTGCTGACCAAGCTGAGACAATATATTTTTTTTTCGTATTCAGTTAATAGCCATATTTCAAATCCTGAATTTCAAATTTGAAATTTCCTGTATGGATACGCGACTTCTGTAAAAGTAAAAATCCAAAGAAATTGGCTTAGGCATCGTGTCTTGCCGTCAGAAGCAGATCCACACAATTTTGGATTACACGGGGTATTGTGTGCAGCATCTTTGGAAACAATTAAGCCTACCGGGCAAGCGAAATTGGTTACCCCGCCTTATTGTTGTTAAACTTGTGCTTTTACAGGCTATTTCTGCCACTTTATTCATTATTGCGACCGCCATGAACCCTATCCGTAAATCCAGCAAACTGGCCAATGTGTGTTACGACATTCGCGGGCCGGTTCTGGCGCGCGCCAAGCAAATGGAAGAAGAAGGGCACCGCATTATCAAGCTCAATATTGGCAACTTGGCGCCGTTTGGTCTCGATGCCCCTGACGAGGTGCGTCAGGACGTCATCATGAACATGCCTAATGCGTCCGGGTATTCCGACTCCAAGGGCTTGTTCGCGGCGCGCAAGGCCATCATGCATTACACCCAGGACAAGAAAATTTCCGGGGTGACGCTGGAGGATATTTATATTGGCAACGGCGCGTCTGAATTGATTGTCATGGCCATGCAGGGGCTGCTCGACAATGGCGACGAAGTGTTGCTGCCCATGCCAGATTACCCTTTATACACGGCAGCAGTCAGCCTGTCGGGCGGTCGTCCGGTGCATTATCTGTGTGACGAAGGGGCAGGCTGGCTGCCTGACCTGGACGACATTCGCATGAAAATCAGCGAACGTACCAAGGCCATTGTCATTATCAATCCGAACAATCCCACCGGGGCGTTATACCCGGTCGATTTGCTCAAGCAAATTGTCGAAATAGCCCGTCAGCATCAACTGATTGTCTTTGCCGATGAAATTTACGACAAGATGCTCTACGACGGTGATGAGCATGTGTCGATTGCTTCATTAGCAGATGATGTTTTGTTTGTCACGTTCAATGGCCTGTCGAAAAATTATCGCGCTTGTGGCTACCGCGCTGGCTGGATGGTCATTTCCGGCGAAAAACGTCATGCACAAGATTATCTGGAAGGGCTTGGCATTCTGGCTTCCATGCGCCTGTGCCCGAACGTACCGGGACAGTTTGCCATTCAAACCGCGCTCGGTGGCTATCAGAGCATCAAAGACCTGGTGGCACCTTCTGGGCGGCTGCACAAGCAGCGTGATCTGGCGTATGACATGATTTCGGCTATTCCCGGGGTCAGTTGCGTCAAACCCAAAGCTGCCTTATATCTGTTCCCGCGCCTCGACCCCAAAATTTATCCGATTGACGACGATCAAAAATTTGTCCTGAACCTGCTCGAAGAAGAAAAAGTGCTGGTGGTCGCGGGCACGGGCTTTAATTGGCCGACGCCTGATCATTTCCGGGTGGTCTTTTTGCCCAGCATGGATGATTTGACCGATGCCTTTAATCGAATTAGCCGATATCTGGACGGCTACCGCCGCCGCTTTGCGCGCGCGGCCTGATTTAAATACTGATTTACTGAAAGCTCAAGAAAAATGAAACCAATTCAAGTGGGATTACTCGGTATCGGCACTGTCGGTAGCGGAGTCTTCAAGGTATTACAACGCAATCAGAGCGAGATCATGCGTCGCGCTGGTCGTGGCATTGAAATTCATACGGTGGCTGATTTGAATGTCGAGCGTGCCAAAGCCCTGGTAGGCAACTCTGCTCGAGTCGTGGCAGATGCCAACCAGGTGGTGACCAATCCGGACATTGACATTGTGGTCGAATTGATTGGGGGTTACGGCATAGCCAGGGAATTGGTACTGAAGGCCATCTCTCATGGCAAGCATGTGGTCACCGCCAATAAAGCTCTGCTGGCGACGCATGGCAATGAAATTTTTGCGGCAGCTTCGGCCAAAGGCGTCATGGTGGCGTTTGAAGCCGCAGTAGCCGGAGGTATTCCAGTCATTAAAGCCCTGCGCGAGGGGCTGACGGCCAACCGCATTGAATGGATAGCCGGCATTATCAACGGCACCACCAATTTCATTTTGTCGGAAATGCGATCCAAAGGCTTGTCGTTTGCACACGTGCTGAAACAGGCGCAGGAACTGGGCTATGCCGAGGCTGACCCGACTTTCGACATTGAGGGTATCGATGCTGCGCATAAGCTTACGATCATGAGTGCGATTGCCTTTGGCATTCCGGTGCAGTTCGACAAAGCCTATGTCGAAGGCATTACACAACTCACGCCCGAAGATATCCGCTACGCCGAAGAGCTGGGTTATCGTATCAAGCTACTGGGCATTACTCGCCGTACCGCGCAAGGGGTAGAGCTGCGTGTACACCCGACCCTGGTGCCTGCCAAACATTTGATTGCCAATGTCGAAGGTGTGATGAACAGTGTGCTGGCTAAGGGCGATGCTGTTGGTCAAACTTTGTATTACGGCCCGGGTGCGGGCAGTGAGCCGACGGCCTCGGCTGTCATTGCCGATCTGGTCGATGTCACCCGTTTGCACACCGCAGACCCGGAGCATCGCGTGCCACACCTGGCGTTTCAGCCCGAGGCTTTGTCCGACTTGCCCATATTGCCCATGACTGCGGTCGCGACCAATTATTATTTGCGCCTGCGTGTGGCTAACCAGCCCGGTGTCATGGCAGACATTACGCGCATCATGGCCGATGCCGGTATTTCCATTGATGCCTTGTTGCAGAAAGAACCTGCCGAAGGTGAAAATCAGGCCGACATTATCATTTTGACCCACACCACGACCGAAGGCGTGATGAATGGTGCCATCGCCAAAGTAGAGGCCTTGAACACGGTTCAGGGCAAGGTTGCGCGCATACGCCAGGAAGATTTGAACTGAACCCTATGAAGTACGTTTCGACCCGTGGAGCCGCCAGCTGTGCTCCGAAAACTTTTATGGAAATATTGCTGGCAGGGCTGGCAGACGATGGCGGTTTGTACATGCCGAAAAGTCTGCCGCAGGTGACACCCGCCGAATTGCAAGCGTGGCGACACTTGAGCTATGCCGAGCTGGCGTTCGAGGTGCTGTCCAGGTTTGCCACCGACATTCCGGCGGCTGATTTGCGCGCTTTATGTACTAAAACCTACACACCGCAGGTGTATTGCAACGCACGCCCTGGTGAAAACCCGGCTGACATTACCCCCTTGCACACGCTCGGTAGCGAGGGTGGCACGGTGTTGTCCTTGCTGGCGCTGTCGAACGGTCCCACACTGGCGTTCAAAGACATGGCCATGCAGTTGCTCGGCAACCTGTTTGAATATGCTTTAAGCAAAACCGGGCAAGAGCTGAATATTTTAGGCGCAACATCGGGCGACACCGGCAGTGCGGCCGAATATGCCATGCGTGGCAAGCACGGCATTCGCGTTTTCATGCTGTCACCGCATCAGAAAATGAGCGCATTCCAGAGTGCGCAAATGTTCAGCCTGCAAGACCCGAATATTTTTAATATTGCAGTCAAGGGGGTATTTGACGACTGTCAGGACATAGTCAAGGCTGTCTCTAATGATGCCACCTTCAAGGCCGCACAAAAAATAGGCACCGTCAATTCAATTAACTGGGCGCGGGTTGTAGCGCAAGTGGTGTATTACTTCAAAGGCTATTTTGCCGCCACCACCAGTAATGAACAGCGTGTTTCTTTTTGTGTACCTTCCGGCAACTTTGGCAATATTTGTGCCGGGCATATTGCGCGTCAAATGGGCTTGCCTATTGACCGACTCATTTGTGCTACTAATGAAAATGACGTGCTCGATGAATTTTTCCGCACCGGCACTTATCGGGTTCGCGCCAGTGCCGAGACGTATCACACCAGCTCGCCTTCGATGGACATTTCCAAGGCCAGTAATTTCGAGCGCTTTGTTTATGACCTGCTTGACCAAGATGCAGCTCAGCTAGCTACTTTATGGCGACAGGTGGACAGTGCCGGTGGGTTTACGCTCAGTGCAGAACAGATGCGCCGGGTACGCGAGCACTTCGGTTTTTGCAGCGGGCGTTCCAGCCACCAGAATCGTATAGACACCATACGCGAGGTGTATCAGACCTACGGCATTGTTATTGATACCCATACCGCAGATGGCGTCAAGGTAGCGCGTGAACATCTGCAAGCCGGTGTCCCGATGATTGTGCTGGAAACTGCATTGCCGGCCAAGTTTACTGAAACCATCGAGCTTGCCTTGGGGCAGCCAGCGCCGCGTCCCTCCGGTTTTGAACAGATGGAATCTTTGCCGCAGCGTTTTGAAGTCATGGAAGCTGATGTGGCTGGTGTCAAAGCTTTTATCCAGCGCTATACTGGCATTCAATAAGCACACAGCATGAAACCCTTGCTGTCGGTTGATGCGGCACTGTCAGCGCTGTTAAACACAGCGCAGCCGGTATCTGCGACAGAAAATGTGTCGACGCTCGCGGCTAATCACCGGGTATTGGCACATGATCTGGTGAGCCCCATGAATGTGCCACAGCAACCCACCTCAGCCATGGATGGTTACGCCGTGCGTGCAGCCGATTTGCAGAGACTGCCAGCGCGCCTGCGCGTTACACAACGTATTGCGGCAGGTCAGGTGGGGTCTGCATTGGCAGCAGGGTGCTGCGCACGCATTTTTACTGGTGCCCCGATACCTCCAGGTGCAGATACCGTGGTCATGCAGGAAGCGGTTCAGCCTGACGCTGAGCACGCTATTTTTTCTGCCACGGTGTCAGCAGGACACCATGTGCGCCCGGTGGGCGAGGATATTCATGTAGGACAAACATTACTGCAGGCCGGGCAACGCTTAAGTCCGCAGGCGCTGGCTCTGGCCGCCAGTGTTGGGTTGGCGCAATTGCAAGTCTATCGGCGCATACGAGTGGGCCTGTTTTTTACCGGCGATGAACTGGTCATGCCCGGGCAGGATTTGCAAGCGGGCAACATCTATAACTCCAACCGCTTTGCCTTGCGCGCACTGCTGGAACGGCTCGACTGTCAGATCAATGATTATGGCCAGGTACCCGACGACCTGGAGGCAACGGTGGATACCTTGCAACAGGCCATGCAAGGCAATGACGTGGTGCTGACCTGTGGCGGGGTCTCTGTTGGTGAAGAAGATCATGTAAAAAATGCCGTGCAGCGCGTTGGCCAGTTACATCTGTGGCAAATCGCGGTCAAGCCGGGCAAGCCTCTGGCGTTTGGCACACTGGGCATGGCGACCAAGCCCTGCTTTTTTCTGGGTCTGCCGGGCAACCCGGTCTCGGCCTGGGTGACTTTTCTACTGTTCGCGCGGCCTTTTTTGCAAAAGCTGCAAGGGGTACAGACACTGGCGCCCGTGCGTTACCGTCTTGCAGCACATTTCGACTGGCTAAAACCTGACCAGCGTCAGGAATATCTGCGCGCACATCTGGATGAGACGGGTCGGGTCGTGTTATCGGGCAAACAGGGCTCAGCCGTGATGACTTCGGTGGTGCGGGCGCAAGGTCTGGTGGAAGTACCGCCCGCTACTGTCATACGCAGTGGCGATGCTGTATATTTTTTGCCATTCAGCGAACTGGTGTAGGCTGGGTCGGTCATGAAAACACTCCAACTATATTATTTTGCCAGTGTGCGCGAAGCCCTGGGTTGCGAAGCTGAAAACTGGAACTCGGAGGCTCATTCAGTCGCAGGATTACGCCAGGAGCTGGCACAGCGTAGCGCAGTTTATGCCGACATCTTTTCAGCGCAACGCCGCGTTTGTGTGGCGCTTAATCAACGTCTGGTCAGGGATGATGCACCATTGCACCATGGCGATGAAGTGGCATTCTTTCCGCCGGTGACGGGAGGCTGACCGTGCCAGTGCGTGTTCAAACCGAAGATTTCAACCTCAACACTGAACTCGAGACCTTGCGTTCTGGGCGTTTGCAAGCGGGTGCAGTGGCCTGTTTTGTCGGTACCGTGCGCGATGCTAACGAAGGGAGCATGGTTCAGTCCATGACGCTGGAATATTACCCCGGAATGACCGAGCGTACCTTGCTCGAAATAACAGACCAGGCGTGTCAGAGATTCGACATTATCGACGCTTTGGTAGTACACCGGGTCGGGCGCTTGTTGGCTGGCGAGCAAATCGTATTAGTCGCGGTCGTGGGTCAACACCGTGGCCCGGCTTTTGCTGCTTGCGAGTTCATCACTGATAAGCTCAAAACTGAGGCGCCGTTCTGGAAAAAAGAAACTACCACGCAAGGTGAGCGCTGGGTCGAGGCGCGTCATAGCGATCTCGATGCCCTGAAAAAATGGGACTGATGCCGGGCAGTACCGGTCGCCACTTGAAAACCCGGATCTAGCCCCCAGTTTTGACACAACTAGCTAATCGGCATCGGCAGGAATCATTATGCGACTCGACAAATTGACTACCAAATTTCAGGAAGCATTGGGCCAGGCTCAAAGTCTGGCCTTGGCTCATGACAACCAATACATCGACCCGCTGCATATTCTGGCCGCACTGTTGGCCCAGACCGATGGCAGTGCCCGCTCGCTGTTACAGCGCGCCGGTGTCAATGTTTCCGGTCTGCATAAGGCGACCGAGGCCGCACTCAAAGGCCTGCCCCAGGTACAGGGTACCGGGGGTGAAGTTCAGGTGGCGCGTGAGTCCATCAATTTACTCAACCTGGCCGAAAAAGAAGCCATGAAGCATGGCGACCAGTTTGTCGCCAGCGAAATGTTTTTACTGGCATTGGCCGATGATAAAGGCAAGGCGGCACAACTGGGCAAAGAGCATGGCCTGTCGCGCAAGGCGCTGGAAAGTGCCATTGAAGCGGTACGTGGCGGCCAGGGTGTGCAAAGCGCCGATGCCGAAGGTCAGCGTGAGTCGCTGAAAAAATATTGCGTTGAGCTGACCGAACGCGCCCGTCAGGGCAAGCTCGACCCGGTCATTGGCCGGGATGATGAAATTCGCCGTGCCATTCAGATTCTGCAGCGTCGTACCAAAAATAACCCGGTGCTGATTGGTGAGCCGGGGGTGGGCAAGACCGCGATTGTCGAAGGTCTGGCGCAGCGCATAGTGAACGAGGAAGTACCCGAAACGCTGAAGGGCAAGCGCGTGCTGGTGCTGGACATGGCGGCATTGCTGGCAGGCGCCAAATTTCGTGGCGAGTTTGAGGAGCGACTTAAAGCCGTGCTCAATGATATTGCCAAGGACGAAGGCCAAACCATCGTATTCATTGATGAAATTCATACCATGGTAGGTGCTGGCAAGGCCGAGGGCGCTATTGACGCCGGTAATATGCTGAAACCGGCGCTGGCGCGTGGCGAGCTGCACTGCATAGGCGCCACCACACTTGACGAGTATCGCAAATACATTGAAAAAGATGCAGCACTGGAGCGCCGTTTTCAGAAAGTGCTGGTAGACGAACCAAGCGTTGAAAGCACCATTGCCATCTTGCGCGGTCTGCAGGAAAAGTACGAGCTGCACCACGGTGTTGAAATTACCGACCCCGCTATTGTTGCGGCGGCAGAACTCAGTCATCGCTATATTACTGACCGCTTCTTGCCTGACAAGGCCATTGACCTCATCGACGAGGCCGCCTCACGCATCAAAATGGAAATTGATTCCAAGCCCGAGGCCATGGACAAACTCGACCGGCGTTTGATTCAACTGAAAATCGAGCGTGAGGCAGTCAAAAAAGAAAGTGATGAAGCCTCGAAAAAACGGCTTGATCTGATCGAGCAGGAAATTGACAAGCTGTCGAAAGAATATGCCGACCTGGAAGAAATCTGGACGGCAGAGAAGGCCAGTGTTCAGGGCGCGGCGCAGGTCAAGGAGAGTATCGAGAAAATCAAGGCCGATATTGCGCGTCTGCAACGTGAAGGCAAGTTCGACAAGGTGGCTGAATTGCAATATGGCAAGCTGCCACAACTCGAAGCCCAGCTCAAGGCCGCTGAAACGGGTGACGGTCAGCGTGAATTCAAACTACTGCGCAAAGAAGTCGGTGCCGAAGAAATTGCCGAAGTGGTGTCGCGTGCTACCGGCATACCGGTGAGCAAAATGATGCAGGGTGAACGCGACAAACTGCTGCAAATGGAACAGGCCTTGCACCGCCGTGTGGTCGGTCAGGATGAAGCCGTGCGTCTGGTCAGCGATGCCATACGCCGCTCACGCGCCGGTCTGGCCGATGAAAACAAACCCTATGGCTCGTTTTTGTTTTTGGGCCCGACCGGGGTTGGCAAGACCGAACTATGCAAAGCTCTGGCAACGTTTTTGTTCGATACGGAAGACGCGCTGATACGCATTGATATGAGCGAGTTCATGGAAAAGCATAGCGTGGCACGACTGATCGGCGCCCCTCCCGGCTATGTTGGCTATGAAGAAGGCGGCTATCTGACGGAACTGGTACGGCGCAAACCGTATAGCGTTATTCTGCTTGATGAAGTCGAGAAAGCACACCCCGACGTGTTCAACGTATTGTTGCAAGTGCTGGACGATGGCCGCATGACGGATGGCCAGGGGCGCACCGTGGACTTCAAGAATACGGTCATTGTCATGACCTCGAATCTGGGTTCGCAGTTGATATTACAAGAGGGCGGTGCCAGTACCGAGGGTGACTATGAGCGCGTCAAGGCTTTGGTCTGGAATGAAGTCAAAAACCATTTCCGCCCCGAGTTTCTGAACCGCATTGATGAAGTCGTGGTATTTCATGGTCTGGATCAGAAACATATTGAAAATATTGCGCGCATACAGCTCAAGCGCCTGGAAGACCGGCTGGCGAAAATGGACATGCGCCTTGAAGTCTCGACTGAGGCGCTGGCCAAAGTGGCGCTGGCAGGTTTTGATCCGGTGTTTGGTGCCCGTCCGCTCAAGCGCGCCATACAGCAGCAGATTGAAAACCCGATTGCGCGGCTGGTGCTGGAAGGCAAGTTTGCCGCCAAGGACGTGATTCCGGTCGATTACCGCGAAGGTGCCTTTATTTTTGAACGGGTGGTTCACTAGGCCGCCAGTGATACACTGATGCCATGAACCAAAATGAAATGAAACTGGCGGTCGCCAAGGCTGCCGTTGAACATATTCGGCCCCGTTTGAATCGTGACGATGTACTCGGTATTGGTACCGGCTCGACCGTCGATTTGTTTATCGACGAACTGGCGCGCTACAAGAATGAATTCGGCGCGGCAGTGGCCAGTTCCGAACGTAGCGCCGAACGCCTGAGAAAAAACGGCATTGAAGTGCTCGACCTGAACAGTGTCAGCGACATTCCGTTTTATATCGACGGCGCCGATGAAGTCACCCGGCACTTGCATATGATCAAAGGGGGTGGTGCGGCGCTGACGCGCGAAAAAATTGTCGCTGCCGTGGCCAAACGCTTTGTCTGTATTGTCGATGAAACCAAGCTGGTACCGGTGCTGGGAAATTTTCCCCTGCCGGTCGAAGTCATCCCCATGGCGCGCAGTTATGTGGCACGCCAGATCATGAAACATGCCGTGGATTTTCCCGCGATGTCGGTCGATTGGCGTTTACAGGCAGACGGCAAGCCGGTACTGACCGATAACGGCAACGTCATACTCGATGTGCGTGGCTGGAACATCATGAATCCGGTCGAATTGGAACAAAGCCTGAACCAGATTGTCGGTACGGTCACCAATGGTTTGTTTGCGGCACGTGGTGCCGATGTTTGTCTGGTTGCCACTCAAAACGGCATTCAGACGTTGAACAGGTGACATGAAATTGTCACAGACATGACTCATAATGAGACGTTCTAAGGAAAAGAATCATGGGTGAACATACTTACCGGCAGTTTGATACCGAGCTGGAAAACATTCGCAGCAAAGTGCTGCAAATGGGTGGCTTGGTGGAACAGCAAATCATCAAGGCGGTTGAGGCGCTCGATACCGGCGACAAGGCGCTGATTAGTGCCGTGATTGAAGGCGACAAAATTGTCAATCGTTACGAAGTCGAAATCGACGAGTTTTGCACCCAGATTATTGCCAAACGCCAGCCCGCTGCCGGCGATTTACGCGTTATTCATACCGTCATCAAAACCATTACCGACCTGGAGCGCATCGGTGACGAGGCAGAAAAAATTGCCCGTATGGCGCGCTCCATTGAAGAAGCCAACCGTAACCATCTGCCGCGAATTGAGCTTAAGCACATGGAAAATTCAGCCATTTCCATGCTTCGTGGCGCATTAGACGCCTTTGCCCGACTCGACGCCGCAGGCGCGGCGGCCGTGGTGCGCGAAGATGAAACCGTTGACAACGAGTTTCGCTCGGTGCTGCGCCAGTTGATTACACACATGATGGAAGACCCGCGCAGCATTTCCCGCGCCCTCGACCTGTTGTTCGTGTCCAAGGCGCTGGAGCGGATTGGTGATCATTCCAAAAACATGTGCGAGTACGTCATTTACATGGTCAAAGGCCGTGACGTGCGTCACATTGGTGTTGACCGGCTCGAGGCCGAAGCACGTTCCTGATCAGGCCTGGGGCGGCACGTAGCCGGTGGCGACATCGGCACCGTCACCAAAAAAGTGCTTTTCCATCTGCTGCGCCAGGTATTTGCGCGCCCGCGCATCGGCCAGATTAAGACGGTTTTCATTCACCAGCATGGTCTGATGCTTGATCCATTGCTGCCAGGCTTCCTTGCTGACACGCTCGAAAATCTTTTTGCCTAGTTCACCCGGGTATGGCGGAAAATCCAGTCCTTCAGCTTCCTTGTTCAGTTTGATGCAATCAACCATGCGCGCCATGAAACCCACTCCTGTAAAAAAATTGCGATAACGCGATTGTAAGCCGTTCAGCCAGGCGGGTTGGTCAGTCTGAAGCAGGCCGCTAGTCGCGGCAGCTTTTGGTGAATCCGGGGCAGCGGTCACGCCCATATCCCGGCAGGGGGCGCCCGGTCTGCGGGTCGATGATGGCACCGTTGGCAATGACCTCGTTGGTGCTGTTATCCATCAAGCGCCCGGTCTGTTTGTCGTACAGGCCATAAACGTATTGGCGTTTGCATTCGTTGTCACCGGAGGGGCACAAGACCTTGAGTACCACCGCGCCCATCCATTTGTCGGCGCGGTAGGCGGCGAGGCGTTCTACAGTGGCCCTGCCACCTTTTTCTGAGTAGCGCAAGTCCGAACGCTGCGTATCCACCAGCACCAGGTCACCGGCACGCACTTTCTTGACAGCATCGTCCGGGCTTTGGGTAAACTCAATGGCGATATTTGTCCAGAGGCTGTCATTAATGACGATGCCGCCCCAGTAGAAATCACGCTCAAACTCGTCGGCATCTTTAACGAACGTAAAGCCAGCATTCTTAAAATTACGTACCGTGTTGCCAATAGTGGCTTTAGTAAACAAGAAACTGTCCTGGGTA
>DHLX01000026.1 GCA_002405475.1 Burkholderiales bacterium UBA4657
CGAGGTCGGCTATGTCGGGCGCGATGTCGATACCATCATCCGCGATCTGGTCGATGCGGCGATCAAACAAACCCGCGAAACAGCGATAAAGCGCGTGCGCACCCAGGCCGAAGATCGGGCTGAAGACCGCATTCTGGATGTTCTGCTACCGGGCAGTGAAGAGGGCAGCACCCGCCAGACTTTTCGCAAGCGTTTGCGCGAAGGTCAACTGGACGATAAGGAAATCGAGATTGAGGTTCGTGAAGCGCAGGTGGAATTGCAAATGATGGCGCCACCGGGCATGGAAGAATTAACCCAGCAAATCCAGGGCATGTTTGCCGGGCTCAATCAACAACGTAAAAAAACCCGGCAGCTCAAAATCAAGGAGGCCTTCAAACTCCTGGTTGATGAAGAAGCTTCCCGCCTGGTTAACGAAGAAGAAATCAAGACTCAGGCGCTACAGGCTGTTGAACAGAACGGCATCGTTTTTCTTGATGAAATTGATAAGGTAGCTACCCGCTCCGATATGCACGGTGCTGATGTATCACGTCAGGGCGTACAGCGTGATCTCTTGCCACTGGTCGAAGGTACCACTGTCGGCACCAAATATGGTTCGGTCAAGACCGATCACATTCTGTTCATTGCCTCTGGTGCATTTCACTTGAGCAAGCCTAGCGACCTGATACCCGAATTGCAGGGACGGTTCCCGATTCGGGTCGAAATGGACTCACTATCGGTGAGTGATTTTGAGGCTATCCTGACACAAACTGACGCCTCTCTGGTCAAACAATACCAAGCCCTGCTGCAGACCGAAGAAGTTGCGATCGAATTCAGTGTCGATGGCATACGGCGTCTGGCAGAGATTGCATTTCAGGTTAATGAAAAGACAGAAAACATCGGCGCCAGGCGCTTGCATACCGTCATGGAAAAACTGCTTGAAGACATCAGTTTCAGTGCAGAAAAACATACTGGACAGACCGTGCGTATCGATGCCGCCAGTGTCGACAGCAAATTAGGCAAACTGGCAGTGAATGAAGATCTCAGTCGGTATGTGCTCTAGTCCGATCACTGCTGAAAGCTGGCATATTCCACTCAGCGTCCAAGATTGGACACTGGGAATGGCTTACGCCCATCTGCAACAAATCGGCCTGCGTCAGGAACAAATTCCTTTCATCGTACAACTGATTGAAAACCCACGCTTTGAACTACCGGGTATTGAAATTTTTCCGGGGGCGACTGACCTGCCAACGCATGATTGCATACACATCCTGCTCGGGCGTGGACTTGCTTCAATCGATGAGGCCTTTGTTTTGGGCTACACCATGGGCAGCACCAACCGCTTGAATGCTACGGAAGAGGCGCTCTATACATTTTTTGCCAGAAATTTTTACCCTGAGGGCTATAAGTTTGGCGACGATGAAGTGCGAGTCTTTCGTGATGCGGTGCGGCTGGCCTATATCACCGGGGGTGCTTCTCTGGCCGAAGTCGACTATCGGCAGTACTACGATAAAACACTAAAAGAACTGCGCCAGCAACTCGGTATTGATGAAGGCTTACTGCGCGCCTACTACTCGCTTGAGAAAAAGCGCTTTCCAACTCATGCCGCCAGCCAGCGCCTGCTTGCCTGACTGCTGACGAATCGTAGTCGAGGTACGTCCAGCCTTACCCGACTAGGCTAAGGCTGGACATCATGCATCTATCGCTTTTTCATAGGTGGCAAATCGGTACAAACACCTTCATATACTTCAGCCGCCATACCGATTGATTCACCCAAGGTGGGGTGTGGATGTATCGTCTTGGCAATGTCAGTCGGATCAGCGCCCATTTCTATCGCCAGCGCCAATTCACCAATAATGTCGCCGACATGAGTGCCGACCATACCGCCACCAATAATGCGGTGCGTCTCTTCGTCAAAAATGACTTTGGTAAAGCCTTCGTCGCGACCATTGGCAATAGCACGCCCGGAAGCCGCCCAGGGAAATTTACCCACACCATATTTGATGCCTTGCTTTTTGCACTCGTCTTCGGTCATGCCGACCCAGGCCACTTCGGGGTCGGTGTAGGCGACAGAGGGGATGACGCGCGCATCAAAGTAGGCTTTATGCCCAGCCGCTGCTTCCGCGGCCACGTGCGCCTCGTGTACGGCCTTGTGCGCCAGCATGGGCTGGCCAACAATATCGCCTATGGCAAATATGTTAGGCACATTGGTACGCATTTGCTTATCGACTTCGATAAAGCCACGATCTGTCACCACGACACCGGCTTTGTCAGCGGCAATTTTTTTGCCATTTGGGCTGCGACCGACTGAGACCAATACCATGTCGTACAGTTGCGGTTCTGCTGGCGCTTGTTCGCCTTCAAACCTGACCAGAATACCTTCAGGCTTGGCTTCAACGGCCACGGTTTTGGTTTTGAGCATGACTTTGTCGAAGCGCTTGGCGTTATAGGTTTGCCACACCTTGACCAGATCGCGGTCAGCTCCCGCCATGAGGCCGTCGAGCATTTCTACGACCTCAATACGCGCGCCCAGCGTGGAATAGACCGTTGCCATTTCCAGGCCGATAATGCCGCCACCAATCACCAACAAACGCTTCGGCACCTGGCGCAATTCAAGGGCACCCGTGCTATCAATAATGCGCGGGTCTTGTGGCACGAAAGGTAAATTTACTACCGCAGAACCTGCGGCAATAATCGCTTTCTGGAAGCGAATCACTTTTTTAGTCCCTGATTTTTCCTGTCCCTCGCCTTGTGTCAGTTCGACTTGCAAATGATGCGCATCAAGAAAACTTCCGACACCACGAACCGTGGTCACCTTACGTGCCTTGGCCATACCGGCCAAGCCGCCGGTGAGCTTGCCTACAACCTTGGCTTTATGTGCGCGCAATTTTTCCAGGTTGAGTTTAGGCGCACCAAACTCGACCCCCAGGTCGGCAAAGTGTGCAGCCTCATCCATGACCGCCGCCACATGCAACAGCGCTTTCGACGGAATACAACCCACGTTCAAACAGACGCCACCCAGGGTCGCATAGCGTTCGACCAGAATGGTATTCATGCCCAGGTCGGCAGAACGAAACGCTGCCGAGTAGCCACCTGGCCCCGCCCCTAAAACCAGCATTTCGCATTCATGATCAACCGCACCGGCATAACTGCCAGCCTGAGGCGCAGGTACGTTTGATGCCGCGGCTACAGTCGTCGGCGCTACGGCAGCCGGTGCAGCCGATACTGGAGCCGGCGTAGCGACAGTGCTAGTCGTGCTAGCTTCGAGCAACAATATCGTCACCCCTTCACTCACCTTGCTGCCGACACTGACTTTCAATTCCTTGACTACGCCTTCATGGGAAGAGGGTATTTCCATCGAGGCTTTGTCGGATTCGACCGTGATCAGGCTTTGTTCTTTCTTGATCACATCACCTGGCTTGACCAGGACTTCAATAATGTCGATGTCCTTGAAATCGCCAATGTCTGGCACTTTGACTTCTATGAGGCTCATGTGCGCTCCTCTGATTTTTTAGGTTTGAGTTTGACCGTCACGACACGTACCGGCCCACTACTGGATTTGTCGAATTCAATACCTGCTTCAACGCCTATTTGCGCCAGGGCTGCTGCGTTTTTGGTTTTGTCATAGGCGGCATACAGGGCACCCAAGGCAAAATTGCGGCCAGAGCCTATGCCCCAGAAACGCTCAAAGCAGAATACTTCGCGATAGCTATAAACACCATAAATGCCACTAGGGTTAGCAATCAGGCAGGTCATCTGACTGGATTCATAAGGATCATCCTCTTCCTCTTTGGTATTGAGGAAGAATTTCTCTTTGAGAATCGGATGAATTTTTTGAAAAGTCGTGAAAACTTCGTCGCGCGACCCGAGTTTGCAATCGTCGCCTAGTTCACGCAAGGCACGTTCCAGCACCGCGAAATGCGCGGTGCTGCCAGCCAGACCAAGATAAGAACCATTCACCTCAATAATCTTGTTATTGGTCTCATAACCATGCGCCAATCGCGTATCACCAAAGGTGACCAGAGAATCCGACGCAATTGCCACCTGATCACCTCTTTTGACTACCACCACCGTGGTCATATCAGCACTTTGCGCATGTCTGACAGCACGTCGGCCACATAGGTAGTGAATTTGGCCGCCATGGCACCGTCAATGACCCGATGGTCGTAGCTCATGGACATGGGCAACATCAGACGCGGCACAAATTGCTTACCATCCCACTTGGGTTTCATTTCTGATTTACTCAAACCCATAATGGCCACTTCGGGGGCATTAATAATGGGAGTAAAGGCCGTGCCCCCCACGCCGCCCAGGGACGAAATAGTAAAGGTCGCGCCCGACATATCGGCCGGAGACAACTTGCCATCGCGCGCTTTCTTCGCCAGCTCTGAAGTTTCAGCCGCAATTTGTGCAATGCCCTTCTTGTCGCAATCTTTCACGACTGGTACCACCAAACCATTCGGTGTATCAGCAGCAAAGCCGAGGTGATAGTACTGCTTGAGAATCAGGTTTTCACCCTTTTCATCTAGCGAGCTGTTGAAGGCCGGGAATTTTTTCAGGGCAGCGACACTGGCTTTCATAACGAACGCCAGCATGGTCACTTTCACGCCCTGCTTCTCCAGAGCGGCATTGGTATCCTTGCGGAATTGCTCGAGGTCGGTAATATCCGCTTCATCAAACTGGGTGACATGCGGAATCATGACCCAGTTACGATGCAGATTTGGGCCAGACAATTTTTTAATACGCGACAAAGGCTCGGTCGTCGTCGAACCAAATTTGCTGAAATCCAGTGAAGGCCAGGGCAAAACGCTCAGCCCAGAACCGCCAGTAGCAGCTTTGCTGGCAGCAGGTGCAGCCTGCGCACCCGACATGACCCCTTTGACAAAACTTTGTATATCCAGCTGGGTAATGCGCCCTTTCGGACCAGTGCCCGTCACACGCGTCACATCAACACCCAGCTCGCGGGCAAATTTACGCACCGAGGGCGAGGCATGGGCTTTTTTGCCCAGCGGCGCAGTATCTTCCACCACCGGCGCAGCCTTGGCTGCACCAGGAACAGGAGCCGGCACTGGCGCTGCCGTCACCGGTGCAGAAGCTGCTGCCGTAGAGGCCGGGGCTGCTGTTGCGGATGCCGGCGTCGTAGCAGCACCTTCCAGCAGCGCGACCACATCACCTTTATTAACCTTGTCACCGAGTTTGATGCGCAACTCCTTGATCACCCCCGAAGAGGAGGAAGGAATTTCCATCGAGGCCTTGTCAGACTCGACCGTGACCAGACTTTGCTCAGCCTTGATACTGTCACCCACCTTGACCAGAACTTCGATGACCTCAACATCCTTGAAGTCACCAATGTCGGGCACGCGAACCTCAACCGGACCAGCGCTTGAGACGGGCGCGGCCGCCGCCGGTGCCGAACTGGCTACCGGGGAAGGTGCAGGTGCAGACGTTGCCGCAGGCGCTGCTGCAGGTACTGCGGGTGCAGCCCCCGCTTCCAGCAACAGAACGATACTGCCTTCGGCAACCTTGTCTCCGATTTTGATCTTGACCTCTTTCACCACGCCTGCGGTACTAGAGGGAATTTCCATCGAGGCTTTGTCGGATTCGACCGTAATCAAACTTTGTTCAGGCTTGATCGTATCACCCGCCTTGACGAGCACTTCGATTACCTCGACTTCCTTGAAGTCCCCAATGTCGGGAACCTTGACTTCTACCAGACTCATGTTGTCGTGTCTCCGTAAGGCTGCGATCAGGCCGTGATCGGGTTTTGTTTATCGGGGTTGAGGCCATACTTCTTGATCGCCTCGGCGACCTTGGCTGCTTCTATCTGCTTTTCATCGGCCAGCGATTTGAGTGCTGCCACGACGATGAAGTGACGATCGACCTCGAAATGGTTGCGCAATTTATAGCGGAAGTCGCTGCGGCCAAAGCCGTCGGTACCCAGTACTTTGAAAGTGCGCCCCTTGGGCATATAAGGGCGAACCTGGTCAGAGAACAGGCGCATGTAGTCAGTGCTGGAAATAATCGGGCCGACACTGCTTTCCAGTTGTGCCGTTACGTAAGGCACCTTGGCTTTTTCGGTCGGGTGCAACATATTCCAGCGTTCGGCGTCATAGCCATCGCGCGCCAGTTCGGTATAGCTGGTCACACTCCAGACATCCGCCGCAATACCCCAGTCTTTGGCGAGCAATTCCTGTGCTGCCAGCGATTCACGCAAAATAGTACCGGAGCCCAATAACTGTACACGGGTCTTGAGTTTGGCTTCGCCCTCTTTAAGCTTGTACATGCCCTTGATGATGCCGTCTTCGGTACCGGGTTTCAGACCCGGCTGGGCATAGTTTTCGTTCATCACGCTCAGGTAATAAAACACGTTGTCCTGTTTTTCCACTATGCGCTTCAAGCCATGCTGAATAATGACGGCCAGCTCGTGCGCGAACGTCGGGTCGTAACTAATGCAGTTCGGTATGGTCGCACTCATCAGATGCGAATGTCCGTCTTCGTGCTGCAAACCCTCACCATTCAATGTGGTGCGGCCGGAAGTACCGCCGAGCAGGAAACCACGCGCCTGCATATCGCCTGCGGCCCAGGCCAGGTCACCAATACGTTGAAAGCCGAACATCGAGTAATAAATATAAAACGGCAGCATGACACGATCATTGGTCGCGTACGAAGTCGCCGCCGCGATCCAGTCACTCATGGCACCGGCTTCGTTGATACCCTCTTCCAGAATCTGACCGGCCTTGTCCTCGCGGTAATACATCACCTGATCTTTATCGACCGGCTCGTATTTCTGCCCTTCCGGGGCATAAATGCCTAATTGACGGAACATACCTTCCATACCAAAGGTGCGCGCCTCATCGGGCACGATGGGAACAATGCGCGGCCCCAGTTCCTTGTCTCGGGTCAGTGCCGTCAAGATACGCACAAACGCCTGAGTGGTCGAAATTTCACGACCTTCTGCGGTCGGGTCGAGGACTGCCTGAAAGGTGGAGAGCTCAGGCACTTTGAATTGCTCACTCGACTTTGGACGACGTGCCGGCAAGTAACCACCCAGCGCCTGGCGACGCTCATGCAGGTACTTCATTTCGGGGGCATCGTCAGCCGGTTTGACAAACGGCAGCTCGTCGAGTTTGTCGTCGGAAACGGGAATGCCAAAACGATCGCGGAACTGGCGAATACTGTCAGCGTCGAGTTTTTTCTGTTGGTGAGTGGTGTTCTTGCCCTCGCCGATCTTGCCCATGCCGAAACCCTTGACGGTCTTGGCCAGAATCAGGGTTGGTTTGCCACCGTTGTCGTTGACCGCCGCATGGTAGGCCGCATAGACCTTATACGGGTCATGACCACCACGGTTCAAACGCCAGATGTCTTCGTCGGTCATACGCGACACCATCTCGAGCAATTTCGGATGTTTGCCGAAGAAATGTTTGCGCACGAAAGCGCCGTCGTTGGCGCGATAGTTCTGATATTCACCATCGACGGTTTCCATCATGATACGTTGCAGAATGCCTTCGGTATCTTTAGCCAGCAGCGGATCCCAATAAGAACCCCAAATGACTTTCAGCACATTCCAGCCGGTACCACGGAAATCCGCTTCCAGTTCCTGAATGATTTTGCCGTTGCCGCGTACCGGGCCATCGAGTCGCTGCAGATTACAGTTGATGACGAACACCAGGTTGTCGAGTTTTTCACGTGCCGCCAGACTAATGGCACCCAGTGATTCCGGCTCGTCCATTTCGCCGTCACCGCAAAAGACCCAGACCTTACGTTTGCTGGTATCGGCGATACCACGAGCATGCAGATATTTCAGGAAACGTGCCTGATAAATGCCCATCAAGGGCCCGAGTCCCATCGATACCGTCGGGAATTGCCAGAATTCAGGCATCAGCTTCGGATGTGGATAAGAGCTCAGACCCTTGCCATCAACTTCCTGACGGAAATTGATAAGTTGATCTTCGCTAATGCGACCTTCCAGGAAGGCGCGGGCGTAGATACCCGGCGATGAATGTCCCTGGAAATAAACCAGATCCGAACCATCAGGATGATCCGGCCCCTTCCAGAAATGATTAAAACCTATACCCAGCATAGTCGCGACCGAAGCGAACGATGCAATATGGCCACCCAGGCCACCACCATCGGGCGGGTCGGCGCGGTTGGCGCGCACCACCATCGCCATGGCGTTCCAGCGCATCCATGAGCGCAGACGCTCTTCCAATTCTAGGTTACCGGGAAACTTGGCTTCCAGATGCGGGGGAATGGTGTTGACATACGCCGTATTGGCGGTAAAAGGAATATGCGCACCAGAACGGCGCGCCTTGTCCACCAGACGTTCTAGCAGATAGTGAGCACGCTCTGGCCCCTCACTGGCCATAACGCCTTCCAGCGCGTCCAGCCATTCCTGGGTTTCTTGAGAATCAGGGTCATTAGCAGCGTGAAAATGCTCGGGTACAGCGGACATGCGCGTCTCCTTGTTTGAACGAATAGACGAATTCTACGAAGCAGAAACTATCGTAGAATTTTTTTTCACATTATGGATTTATTTTTTACAATACGAAATTATGCCTGCTTGCGTCTTTGCATCAGGAAGCGTTTGGCATCTTCTTCGTAAGCGTAGGTAACACGTCCGCCAGACACTTTGCCCATAACAATCATATTGGCCGTGATGGCATCATGATCCTGCGGAGTAAACGGACGGTTGTAGATCGTAATTACGCCGCGGACTGGACGCTGCAGATTTTCCAAAGCCTCACGAATCTTCGGCCCGTCGAAAGAGCCCGCCTGGGTAATGGCGTTTGCAAGGATGATGGCAGCATCGTATCCCTGAGCCGCTGACATTGGTGATGGAATTCGACTTTGTTTAAAAGTGCGCTCGTAACTGAGCAAAAAGCTGTTGCGCTCCGGACCACCGGCCTCCTGAATGAAGGTTTGGGTCACCAGCGAACCTTCGCCTGCAGGTCCGGAAGGATCTATATAGTTGGCCATCGACAAGGTCCAGCCACCCAGAATAGGGACATTCCATTTCATGGCACTACGACTGCGTGCAATCGCCGCCAGCTCGGGGCCAATACCCCACAGCAGAAGAGCCTGAGCGCCAGCAGCACGACAGTTTTTCAGCTGATCGTTCATACTGGTATCACCAATTTTGAAGCGCTCAATGGCCACAAGTTCGAGGTTGTTTTTACTTGTGGCATTTTTAACAGCACCAACCCCCGCCTCACCATACGGGGTAGCATCAGCCAGCAGAGCGACGCGCTTGAGTCCACGACGCACCAAGTCCCGACCCAGCACCTCGGCCTCAAGATCGAGTGTGGGGGAAACACGAAAGATGTAGTTTTCAGGCGCGGCAGGTGGAGCAAATTTGCGAGTCAGCGCAGTACCCGTAGAGACTGCAATCATGAGCGGAATACGGGCTTTTTGGTAAGCATCAATCGACACCAGGCCAACACCCGTGTTAACTATTCCTATGGTCGCAGCAACTTTTTCGCGCTGCACCATTTCCTCGGCGATTTTACGTCCGGTTTCCGGGTCAGCTTTATCATCACGTTCAACCAGCTCAATTCTGCGCCCCAGAATGCCGCCGATGAAATTCAGATCATCGACGGCCAGCCGTACACCGTTGCGCATACTTTCACCCATGGGGGATGAACCGCCGGTATATGGGCCCGTCAAACCAATTTTTACCGTTTCGCTGGCCCGTACTGGCGCCACTGCACTGCCAGCCGCTACTGCTAATATTGCTCTGCGGATGGAGGAAAATGTCTGGTTGTTTCGCACTGCGCGTCTCCTAAATTATGCACTTTGTTTATAGCTTTATTTGACTAACATCGCGGATTTTCTTTCATGCAATGAATGAAACATATACGTAAAAACCCTGAAAACCGTAAGCTGAAGTACTTTATTTCAACCAGGTCGCTAAACTGATGGCATGATTTCACCACCCAATCGCTTCACCATGCCTCTATCACAGAGTTACCCGGTACGTGGCTGGTATTGGCTCACACCTTTGGTAGCCATTGTGGTTTTCGCGGCCATGATGCTGGGGATTTTATGGTGGCTGAGTCATCAGGATCAGATTCAGCGCAAGGAAAATCTGTATCGCGATGTCGAGACCTTACAGCAAACTCTGCGCCTGAAATTTCTAAGTCATCTCGAGGCGCTGCAGGGATATGCGCGCGGGATAGGTTCAAATGAACTCGATGAGACCGCTTTTAATGTCCAGGCTCGAGAACGTATGGAATTCAGCCGCGAGCTGGTCACCATCTCATTTATCAATGTCGACCGGATAGCCACCTGGGTTGCCTATGGTCCGAATATTCCGGCTAACCTTTTCAGAAGATCAGGCGACCTGGTGCGCGAACCCGAAACCTACTGGGCCTTTGATTTTGCCCGCGATGATCGTCGCAACACCTTTACCCGTCCGTTCCTTGCGCCGAATAATGATATTTTTATTGAGATGCATGTCCCGGTATTTCGCGGACCGCGTTTCATCGGTGTTGTAGTGGGTACTTTTTCACTGACACAGCTCATAGAAATGCAAGTACCGGTCGAGATCAAAAACAAATACAAAATTGCAACTGTCGATGAGGGAGGTAATCAGCTCACTGCCAGCTCTGCACGTCCCAATAATGAAGCCAGCTCGTTCTATGAGCTCCCGCTGGATCCGCCGGGCTATGGCGTTTACATACGTGCCTACTCATTTGCCGGTCGCGCCCAAATCATGCAGAGCGCACTATTCTGGCTGGTACTGGTTTTATCGGCAGTTATTGTATGGTCACTGTTTATTGTGTGGCGCCATACCAGAAGACGCGCTGCCGCAGAACAGGCCCTGGAACAGGAAACCAGTTTCCGGCGCGCGATGGAAGACTCGGTACTGACCGGTATGCGCGCACTCGATCTGAATGGCAGAATCATGTATGTCAACCCGGCCTTTTGTCGCATGACCGGGTATAGCGAACATGAATTGATTGGATTGAAACCGCCTTTCCCCTACTGGCCTCCTACCCTGATGGCAGAAAATTTTGCCAATATGAAGATGGTCATTGAAGGAAAAGCTCCCGCTGAGGGCATTGAGGTACAGATGCGCCGAAAAAATGGGTCATCTTTTTTCGCACGCATGTATGTATCCCCGTTGATTGACGAGCGCGGTACCCAGACCGGCTGGATGACTTCGATGACGGATATTACCGAGCCTAAACGTGCTCGCGAAAATCTGGCCGCCGCGCATGAACGGTTTACCACTGTACTTGAAGGTCTGGATGCGGCAGTATCGGTCTACGCTCAAAAAGCCGGCATGATTGAGGGCGAGTTACTTTTTGCCAACCGCTACTACCAACAGCTATTTGGTTCATCGGCCCAGGGTCATCTGTCGCTATCCGGAGTAGATGATGAGTCTCCTGCCGAGGGTGTGGTTTATGAAGTGTATTTAGCCAGCGGTCGGCAATGGTTTGAAGTTCGACGCCGACGCATTGAATGGGTCGACGGTCGTATAGTCCAGATGCAGATTGCTACTGATATTAGCCAGCGCAAGCAGACTGATGATCTGGTGCGCCAGCAAGAGGAAAAAGTGGCACTGACTTCGCGCCTGATTACCATGGGAGAAATGGCATCGAGCCTGGCGCACGAATTGAACCAGCCATTGACAGCGATTGCCAATTATTCCATGGGTACTGTTGCACGCGTCAAATCGCAACTGGCTCAGGGAGAACAACCAGATCCTCAGGACTTATTGCCAGCACTGGAAAAAACCAGTGCCCAAGCACAGCGGGCAGGTGCCATCATTCGCCGCATTCGTGAATTTGTCAAACGAAGCGAACCTAATCGTCAGCTAGGCGATATCCGGATTGTCATCGACGATGCCCTGGGACTGGTTGAGATCGAAGCGGCAAAAAAACAAGTCACGATCCGTACTGATATTGAGCCTGCCCTGCCCCTGATTCCTATTGATACAATACTGATTGAGCAAGTGCTTATCAATCTATTGAAAAATGCAATAGAGGCAATGTCTGACAGTCATGAACGTGTCCTGACCATTAATGTAAGACTTGTTTACGACGGTCATGCCTGGCTCGGTATTGATGTAATAGACCGCGGTCATGGCATAAAACCTGAGGTCGAAATGAAGCTGTTTGAACCCTTCTATACGACAAAAAAAGAAGGCATGGGTATGGGGCTTAACATCTGTCGCTCAATCATCGAATTTCATCAGGGGCGCTTATGGGCCGAGAATAACCTGGATCTGGGTGGGCAGGTTACCGGCTGCACTTTTTTTGTACGTCTGCCAATAGAGCAATCATGAATACGCCAAAAAATTCTATCGCTACTGTCTTTGTTGTTGATGATGATGAAGCCGTACGTGACTCGCTTAGGTGGCTGCTTGAAGCCAATGGCTATCGCGTAGAAACCTATGATTCAGCAGAAAGATTTTTGCTGCACTTTGATGCCCAGCGTATCGGCATCCTGATACTAGACGTGCGTATGCCGGGTATGAGTGGTCTGGAGTTACAAGAGCGACTTATTGACCAGGGCAATGACACCCATTTTTCTCTGCCTATCATTTTTATTACAGGGCACGGTGATGTCACTATGGCGGTCAGCACCATGAAAAAGGGCGCGGTCGACTTTATTGAAAAACCCTTTAATGAAATTGAGTTGTGCAGTACAGTCAAGCGCCTGATTGAGCAGGCCCAGTCTGCAGCAGTGAATCATCATAAAAAACGTAGCGCCCAGGAAAAATTGCAGCGATTAACCAATCGTGAAAAACAGGTCCTGGACTGTATCGTTGCGGGTAGACTGAACAAACAAATTGCTGATGATCTGAGTATCAGTATCAAAACGGTTGAGGCGCATCGGGCCAATGTCATGGATAAGCTTGGCGTCAGCAATGTTGCTGACTTGCTCAAGATTGCTCTAGCCAAGCACTAGCTAGACAGTGCCGCAAAAAATTAATGGCGACTGCCTCGTCTCGTGTTCGGCTAAACGCGGGTAGTGAACGCCAGAGACGCTTGCCATAGGGTTTGGTGATAAGGCGCGGGTCACAAATCATTAACACACCGGTATCACTTTCAGACCGAATAAGGCGGCCGGCACCCTGCTTCAAGCTAATTGCAGCTGCCGGGATCTGATAGTCCATAAATGGATTACCCCCTTCCTGCTCAATTTTATTCAGCCTGGCAGAAAGAACCGGGTCATCTGGCGCCGCAAAAGGTAACTTATCAATGACTACCAAGGATAATCCTGGTCCACGTACATCAATACCTTCCCAGAAACTTTGGCTTGCCACCAGAACTGAGTTGGGATTGCTGCGGAAACGCTGTAAAAGTTCGGTGCGGGTTAAGTCACCCTGTTTCAGCAGGCTGAGGCCGCCCTGCTCGAGCCGGACTTGCAGCGATTGTGCGATCCGGTCTACTGCCCGCAAGCTGGTACACAACACGAAGGTACGCCCTTGCGCCACAGAAATTAAAGGCCAGGCCTGCTCCACTACCGCTTCCGTGTAATCAGGATGGTATGGATCCGGCATATGCTGTGGTACGTACAGCAATGCTTGTTGCTCGAAATTAAACGGGCTAGGCCACGAGCGGGCTTTGGCTTCCTGTAAACCCAGTTGTTGTGCATAAAGCGAAAAATCTTCACCCACTGCCAAAGTCGCCGACGTAAAAATCCAGGTGCGCGGATAACCTTCCCTTTCACGTTGAAATAAGGCGGCCACAGAAAGTGGTGAACGATGTAACTGAACACTGCTGGCGAACACATCAACCCAAGCTATTTCATCTTCACCAGTCTCGCTGCCCCAGCGCTCAGCCAGCTGCCACAGCGATTCGGCACGCTTTAGGAGGGCTGAGAGACCTTCGCTACGTGCGGCATTGATTTCCACTATTTTGATCAGGTCGGTCAAAGTGACGCATACTTGCTGTAAAGCCTGATCAAAACCTTTTCTTTCTTTGACCTGTTGTAATGACAGTTTTATCGGCCCAGTACCAAATACCAGACGCAGATCTCGTGCAGCCTTCTCTAGTGGCGCCACCACCTCCGGCCAGCGTGCTGCATCACGTGCCTGACTCATGCCTTCTACCTGGAGATCACGCGCCAAATCAATCAATTGTGAGGTCGAAAGACTCTCGCCAAAAAACAATGTCGCCGTATCAGGCAATTGATGCGCCTCGTCAAAAATAATCGTATTGGCGGCAGGCAAGAATTCAGCCATACCCTCGTCACGCAGCATGACATCGGCAAAAAAAAGGTGATGGTTGACCACTACGATATCGGCCTGCTGTGCGTTACGTCGAGCCTGTAATACAAAGCATTCCTTATTAAAGGGGCAGGTGCCACCAAGACAGTTATCACGGGTTGAAGTGACCTGTGCCCAGATGGGAGCATTTTCCGGGATTTCATCCTGCTCACTTTTATCGCCAGTCAAGGTGAGCTTGATAAATTTTTTCAGTTTACGCAGGTGGTCAATCTCTTCACGCGAGGAAAATCTGCCTTCCTGACTAACTCGTTCCAACCAGTAATGACACAGATAATTTGAACGACCTTTCAGCAAAGCCGTTGTGACAGGCAAATTGAGGGCGCGGCTAACGGCGGGCAAATCGCGCTTATAGAGCTGGTCTTGTAGAGTTTTAGTACCGGTAGAAATGATGACTTTTCCACCCCATAGCAGCGCCGGTACTAAATATGCAAAAGTTTTTCCAGTACCTGTACCCGCCTCAAGTATCAGACTTTTGCGCTCATGAATGGCGGTGGCAACAGCTTGTGCCATTTCTATTTGACCAAGCCTAGGCTGGTAATCGTTAATTGCTTTGGCAATAGCCCCTGCTGCGCCAAATAGACACTCTAATTCAGAATGCATAGCAGCTTCACGAACCACTGAGGAATTTATTTGATTTCCTCCACCCTGATTTGTAAACGCCATCGCTTCTCATCTGCATTACGGTTCGTGCCTAGCCAAGAGGACCCTGAACTGCGAGTCTCGACCTCGGTAGCACCAAGATCAATCCACTCCCCGAGGCGACCAGCGACTAGCGTAACGGTAGCACTACGACGGATTTGGCCAGAAACATCAAATGCCTCTTTTTGCGTGCTCAATTCAAGCTGAACGTCCTGTGAGCGGACACGCGCCAGCACATAAAAGCCCGTATTGGCTTCGACAGGTTGTAATACCGGATTGATAACGCTGGCTCCGCCGGGGTTGACCGTTACGACCGCACCGGGTATCAGTCGCTGCTCACCCGTGGCAATAAAAGCAGGAACCCCTTCTAGACCCTGAATACGCTGATCCACCTGGTCTTGCCTAGCCAGATCCCGTGCTTGTGCAGTTCCAGTAATAACAGAGTTACCCGGCCTGAGTACTGCTCCCGCAGAGATTTCTACTTTTGAGCGCTGACCATCTTCAATTTGGCGTACAGATATCATCAGTCGTCTCAGGGGCGTGTCCAAAATCTCCAGCGCCTGTCGCACCTGGCGCACTGCTACGGCATCACCGCGCACGATCAGTGTGAAACCGCGCCCAGTCAAGGCAGCACGTTCGCCTACCATAGGAGTCAGCAAGGGTATTAAATGCTCAACGCTGCGATGACGAAGGTCAATTATTTCAACGCCCTGAGCCATACTGATGGGTGCCTTAACTGCAACACATAGCAGCAGGACAATCTGGCATAAATAACGCTTGCCGGTGAGGTTAACCATACCTCAACCTCCATTAGGCCGGAATATCCGGTGTCAGCTGAATCTGTAGCCAGGTAATCTGGTCTTTGAGTTGAAGTTTGCGTTTTTTCAAGCGACGCAAATGCAATTCATCGGCAATGCCAGGGGTACCCAAGGCTTGTAGTTGTTCTATAGCACGGTCGAGGTCTCGGTGCTCAATTTGCAGCTCTATAATACGTTTGGCTACAGCATCCAGGTCGCGGGTCACGCCAATATCCTTGTACAATAGTATTTAGTCGAATTCTACGCTGCAAATCCGCATTTGCGCATAAACAAATAATAGAAACAGTTCCGTGTACGAACCGATTAAACCCTCTGTTGCTGGCAGTACCAATACACCTCGTTACCGCGTTGCAGCTTGTGTTGGTCAACACATAGGCGATCGCCGTGAGCAGCAAGATCGAGCTGGTATTTTTACCAGCGAACGTGCCAAGGGTTGCGTACTTGTGGTAGTGGCTGATGGGATGGGCGGTCGTACCGGAGGGGCTTTGGCGGCCGAGCAGGTGATCAACTCTGCCCGCACCCTGTTCAAGGATTTCAACCCGCAGCATGACTCAGTGATTCACCTCTTGACTGAAATTGTCAGAGAAGCGCATACCGTCATTCGGTTGTCTGCCATTACCTCGGAAAAGGAGCCACATAGCACCATGGTTGCGCTGGTGTTACAACCAGGGCAGGCCAATTGGGCTCATGTCGGCGATTCAAGGCTTTATTATTATAAACGTGAAAAACTATCCCACAAAACCATAGACCACTCCTATGTCGAGCAACTGGTCAAACAGGGGCGGCTTACACGGGCTGAAGCGAAGAATCACAAAATGTCACATGTGCTGATGAGTGCGCTGGGAACAAAAGATCAGCCATTTATTGATTTCGGCGAAACTCGCGATCTCGCACCTGAAGACACTTTCCTGCTCTGCAGTGATGGACTCTGGGCCTATTTTCGTGATGATGAAATGGGAGAGATATTAAGCAGTCTGCCTCCCCGAGTCGCGTCAGAATCTCTAATTGAACTAGCCCGCGAACGCGCCCGTGGTAAAGGTGATAACTGTACGCTTGCCATATTGCAACTCGGCCCACCGGGTCAAACGTGACTGACATCTGGTCAAGGCTTTGATTTTTTCTTGTCCTGCATTTTTTTCTGGCGTTCAAGAGCTTCTTTCTGTTTTTTCTCAAACGCCTTCACATTGTCCTGACGCTGCTGCACCCGCTCGGCTTCAGCGCGCTGTTTGGCCTCCAGTTCACTGCTGCGGCTAGTGCGTCTGGCACGCTCTTTTTCAGCCGCTGCTGCGCGCTCAATTGCGCGGGCGTCCTGTTCTGCCAGCTCGCGTTGCGCTTGTTCCTGACGCTGCACAAACTCGCGCTGACGCTGCTCATACTCCTGAGACAACGCCGCCGCCTCCCGCTCTGCCTGGTTAATCTTGCGTTGCTGCTCTTGCTCATTTTGCCGGTCTCGTTCAAACCGCTTGAACTGCTCGGCTTCAATTTCCAGCGAGCGCAGCTTATGCAGACTGTCGCGCACGCTGGCTTTAACCTCATTCAAACAAGATTGTGTGAAAAAACGCTGGTAACAGGCTACTTCCAGATCATAGCCCATCCATTGTATCCGCAAGCTTGCACTTTGTGCCTGGGCTAGAGCAGCGTCGGCACGTTCAAACGAGGTTACACTACGTGGAGGAAAAATCTGCTCCACCCTGTCGGCTTGAGCGCGAATCAGCTCAGGAGTAATGGGATTGGCATGCACCAAAACGGCACTGCTTGTCAAGGCCAGAGCTATGGCACAATCCGCCGCCTTTGGTACCCTTATTTTTTGAAAAAAACGTAAACGCATGATCCATTCTAACCTTCCTGCCAGTGTCTCAGCCGGCATTATCTCCCGGATTGCTCAAGAACTCTCGGTACGTGTACAACAAATTCAGGCCGCAGTACAACTGCTGGATGAAGGGGCAACAGTACCGTTCATCGCACGCTATCGCAAGGAAGCCACCGGCGGACTCGATGATACCCATTTACGAACACTGACAGAGCGGCTGGATTATTTACGTGAGATGGAACAGCGACGTCTGGCGATTCTGTCCAGCATTGAGGAGCAAGGCAAACTCAGTCTGGAACTGAAACAGGCAATTCAGCAAGCCGATACCAAACAGGTACTGGAAGATTTGTATTTACCGTACAAACCTAAACGTCGTACCCGTGCCCAGATTGCCAAAGAACTGGGGCTGGAACCGCTGGCACGCGCCTTATTCGAGCAGCCCACCCTCGATCCCAACACCGAAGCGGCCAAATTCGCGCATGAACAAGTCGCTGATATCAAGGCCGCCCTGGACGGCGCACGCGATATTCTGGCCGAAGAATTTGCGGAAAATGCCCTGGTACTCGGTAAATTGCGCGACAAGCTAAAGCAGGAAGGCGTCGTCCGTTCTCAATTGGTCAGCGATAAAGTCGATAAAACAACCCCCGAAGAAGAAAAATTTCGCGACTATTTCGATTTTACCGAAACCTGGAAAACCCTGCCCTCGCACCGTGCCTTGGCTATTTTTCGCGGTCGTCAACAAGGTGTATTAACAGTAGCCTTGACTCTCGACGATGCGGCCGAAGCCAAGGCAGAACAAAAACTGCCGCACCCATGCGAAAGCCTGCTGGCTTCCGTGGTGGGGTTGAAACCACAAGGTCGTGCCGCAGATAGCTGGCTCGCCAGCGTAGCGCGCTGGGCCTGGCGCGTTAAAGTACAACCTGCGCTGGAAACAGAACTGCTATCAGAATTACGCGAACGCGCCGAAGACGAAGCCATTCGTGTTTTTGGGCAAAATTTGAAAGACCTGTTATTGGCAGCCCCGGCTGGCATGCGCCCGACCTTGGGGCTCGACCCAGGCCTGCGCACCGGAGTAAAAGTTGCAGTCATTGATGCTACCGGAAAACTGCTGGCCACCGATACCATCTACCCACATGAGCCCTACAAGCGTTGGGATGAGTCGCTGGCGACATTGGCCGCACTGGTGTTGCAGCATCGGGTCGAGCTAGTCGCGATAGGGAACGGCACCGCTTCACGCGAAACAGTGAAACTGGCCGATGATTTAATCAAAGGCTTGGCGCAACATCAGTCACAACACAAGCTCACGAAAATCGTAGTCAGTGAGGCCGGTGCCTCGGTATATTCAGCCTCCGAGTTTGCCGCCAAAGAATTTCCTGATCTGGATGTCAGCTTGCGTGGCGCAGTCTCGATTGCGCGCCGACTCCAGGATCCCCTGGCCGAGCTGGTCAAAATCGACCCCAAAGCCATTGGCGTTGGACAGTATCAACACGATGTGAATCAGCGCGCTCTGGCCAACAAGCTCGATGCCGTGGTCGAAGATTGTGTGAATGCGGTCGGTGTCGATGTCAATACTGCCAGCGCCCCTTTATTGGCGCGTGTGGCCGGATTGGATGCCATGACAGCACGCAATATCGTGTCCTATCGTGAACAGCAAGGTGCGTTCACGTCACGTCTTGCACTAAAAAATGTTCCGCGCCTGGGTGAAAAAACCTTTGAACAAGCGGCAGGCTTTTTGCGCGTCAATCAAAGCGAACAACCACTGGATGCCTCGGCGGTACACCCCGAAGCCTACCCGGTCGTAGAAAAAATACTGGCCAAGGTACAAAAAGACGTGCGAGAAATTATGGGGAACAGCGCTTTACTGCGCACGCTGAAGCCGACAGAATTCGTCGATGACCGCTTTGGTTTGCCTACAGTCCAGGACATCCTGGCCGAACTCGATAAACCTGGGCGCGACCCGCGTGGCACTTTCAAGGCGGCAGAATTTGCCGAAGGCGTCGAGGATCTCAAGGACTTGAAACCAGGCATGATACTGGAGGGCGTGGTAACCAATGTTGCTGCCTTCGGCGCGTTTGTCGATATTGGCGTTCATCAGGATGGACTGGTACATGTCTCGATGCTGGCGGATAAATTTGTCAAAGACCCACACGAGGTGGTCAAAGCCGGCGATATAGTCAAAGTCAAAGTAATCGAAGTTGACTTGGCACGCAAACGTATCGCTTTGTCGATGAAACTGAATGCGGATGTCGGGCAGACTGTCAGCCCTACACGTTCTCAGGACAATCGCGCCGGGCCGCGTCAGGGTCCGGTGCGCCAGCCAGGTCGCCCCGCAACCGCTACCAGTATGGCGGCGGCGTTTGAGAAGTTGCGTTCACGGTGAAGCCTGATCAATCTTGTTAGAGTATTCTCGCATTTTGCTTCGAACCTAAATGCATTTTTAGCATAAAATCTGAACTACCACTTATTTCAGTGACCACAACGAACCAAATTTTCCTCAATAATGGTGAACCATGTCTTACGTTTCATTTATCACTGACGAGCGGTTTCGAGAAATTGTTAATGATCTTTTGCTCATTGGTGAAAAAGCAAAAATAAAAGCCAAACAGAAATTTGATCGTAATGTGATCGATCCATTTTCCATGCTGATAGAAATGGCTAGCTTTCGTATGAATTCGGATCAATGGGTCAAGAGTGAGGAAAACAGGCAGGTACAAAAATCACTATCCAATGACATTGGCATATTACACCAGAAAATTCTTGGCTCAGTTGATGGCTGGCAAGATTTACAAACAGGAAATGTCGTTGATCTTGTTAATCAAGATCTGAAAATCATTGCGGAAATCAAGAACAAGCACAATACCCTCAAAGGCTCAGATAAATTTGGCACATACAAGGAGCTTGAGGGTCTGATCATGCCAAAAACTAGTATATACAAGGACTTTAAAGCCTATTATGTTGAAATAGTTCCAAGCACTGCAAGCGGATATGAAAAGCCCTTCACTCCCTCTGATAAGAAAACTGGAACCAAGTGCGATGCCAACCCCAACATAATTCAAATTGACGGGCTTAGATTTTACAAGCTAGTTACTGGAGTAGATGACGCCTTGGAGCAGCTATTCAACGCACTTCCGCAGGTAATTAAAGATTGCAAAAGTGCGATTAATATGAGCGGACTTGATGAGGCCAGACGTTTTTTCAAAGCAGCTTACGTTGCAAAAGAACCAAAAACTGCTCGTCGTAAGAAGCCGACAGCATCGCAATAACAGTCTTGCCAATATGGTAGCCCAAGTTCACTGGGACTGCATTCCCGATTTGCTTGTATTGAGAAGCAGTTGACCCAGAAAATTGCCATTCATCAGGAAAAGATTGAATACGTGCATATTCTCTTACATTCAAAGGCCTTGTTTCACCTGGGTGACATCGCTCTGTTTGTTTTTGTGCCGGGTTGCAAGTCAGAGTGAGTGAAGGCTCGTCCCAAGACAACCTTCTTGCCATGCCGGTTTTTCCACCGCCAAGGTGAAAGCTGGCTCCCATATACTTTTTTTGCAGATCGTGCGGCAAATCCCTCCAGTATCCACCTTCAGGAATCAATTCCATAATTTTCTTCTTTTCGGAAGTATACATTTGCCCAGCTGCCTTTGGAACACCACGCAAGGCCTCACGCAGGCTAACTGTATAGTCTTTTTCTCTGGGAAAAGCTAGGGGTAGCTGAAGATCTTTTCTGACACCAAAGATCACTAGGCGCTCGCGTTTCTGAGGAACATCAAAGTATTGCGCTCTAAGAATTTTATAAGCCACTTCATAGCCTAGTTCGTCAAGAACAGACAGCATGGTTCCAAGCGTTCTGCCATTGTCATGGCGCTCCAGACCACGGACATTTTCCCCTATGATTACTTTCGGTTTAATTTGATTTATTGCACGAGCGTATTCAAAAAATAAAGTGCCTCTGGTATCTTCAAAACCCATTCGCTTACCGGCATAACTGAATGCCTGACACGGAAAACCACCTGCAACAACATCAGCATCAATGCCCATGAAATCTATATTGGCAATATCATCATCGAACACATTCCATTGGGGTCGGTTAACTCTTAATGTTTGGACTGCGTTTTTATCAATTTCTACCAACGCTCTGCATTCAAGACCGGCATTCTCCAACCCCAGAGCCAAACCACCAGCGCCAGCAAAGAGCTCTACGACACTATAGCCGGAAGATCGCTTCGCTTTCAAAACCTTATACCCGACATCACCACCACCGCTATTTCTCGCAATGAGTCGGTCTAATTCATTCTTGTCAAAGTAGCGATGACCATTAGCCGCCCTATGAGCCTTGAGCAGTCCCTTTTTCTCCCAGCGCCGAATGGTGTCAAAAGACACATCAAGAATTTTGCTCGCATCCGAGATAGAAAGATGATGAGAAGTTAAAATCATTGATAACCCTTGCCTATGCATTGGTTACTATATTACAAGAAATTTGATGTAAATGCACTAACAAAAAGCAGAAGACTCATTGATCCGTTTTCAACACTTCGGCTGCTCCATATACTCACGGCTTTGCATTTCAATCAGACGGCTGACAGTACGTTGAAATTCATTCGCCATGCGTCCTTCGGTATATAGCCGTTCAGGACTGGTTGAGGCGCTCATGATCAGTTTGACGCGATGGTCATAAAGGACATCAACCAGCCAGGTAAATCGCCGTGCCTCGCTATGCATGGCGGGTGTCATCTGCGGTACGCCAGACAGTAATACGGTGTGAAATTGTGCGGCAATTTCCAGATAATCATTTTGCGAACGTGGTCCAGCGCATAGGGCATGAAAATCAAACCACACCACCCCCCCTGCGCGTCGTAACGCACGTAACTCCCTGTGCTCAATATGCAGTGTCGGATTTTCATCGGCAGTTTCTGCAATCCGGGTAAATGCCATTCTCATGGCCGTATCAGTATCAGCCCCTAGGGGAAAATGATAAGCCCGTACCTGCTCCAAAGCACGCTGGCGATAATCAATGCCGCTATCCACGTTCAATACATCAAATTTTTCGTAGATCAAATCAATGGCTGGCAGAATACGGTCACGGTGCAAGCCATCGGGGTATAGAGTGCCCGGTTCGTAATTCGAGGTCATGACAAACGAAACACTGTTTTTGAACAGTTGGTCCAGTAATCGGTACAGCACCATGGCATCGGCAATATCGCTGACATGAAACTCATCAAAACAAATCAAACGATATTTTTTACTGAGCTGGAGCGCCAGTTCGTCCAGCGGGTCGGCCATGCCCTTGAGTTCATCGAGGCGGCGATGAACATCGCGCATGAATTCATGGAAATGCAATCGGACTTTTTTCTGTACCGGAACGACCGAAAAAAAGGCATCCATCAGAAACGACTTGCCGCGCCCTACCCCACCCCATAAGTACAAGGCACGTGGCAATTCCGGACGCGGCAAATAGCGCGTCAGGGTACCAGTGCGGCGCTGGCGGTAAGCTGTCCAGTCCTCGAACGCCTGTTGCAGACGATCTACTGCGCGCCATTGCGCAGCGTCGGCATGGAAGCCGCGCCGCTGCAAGGCATCTTCATAAAATGAAACGACATCGTGGGGCATTAAAAATTCAGCGTACGCCCATCAACAGCCAACGCTGCTTCTTTGACCGCCTCCGACAACGACGGATGCGCATGGCAAATCATACCGATATCTTCAGCACTGGCTTTGAACTCCATGGCTACTACTGCTTCTGCGATCAACTCCGATGCTACCGGGCCAATAATATGGACACCGAGGATTTCATCTGTGGCTTTGTCAGCCAGGAATTTGACCATACCAGTAATATCTCCCAAAGCACGGGCACGGCCATTAGCCATGAAGGGAAAAGTACCAGCACGATAAGCACGGCCTTCGGCCTTGAGTTGCTGTTCGGTCTGACCGACCCAGGCAATTTCCGGGCTGGTATAAATGACCCAGGGAATAGTATTGAAATTGACATGGCCATGTTTTCCCGCAATACGCTCGGCTACGGCCACGCCCTCTTCCTCTGCCTTGTGCGCCAGCATCGGGCCGCGTACTACATCACCGACCGCCCAGACGTTAGGCAGGCTGGTTTTGCAATCCTCGTCCACCGCGACAAAGCCCCGCTCGTCCAGTTTCAGACCCACGGCCTCGGTATTCAGTCCCTCAGTATTGGGCACACGGCCAATCGATACGATCAGCTTCTCGACTTCCAAAGTCTGCGCCGCACCCTGGGCATCAGTCCAGGCAATCTTGACCCCTTTTTTATCGGTCTTGATCTCGCCTACCTTGACACCCAGATGAATGTTCAAACCCTGCTTGCTGAAAATCTTGTGTGCTTCTTTGGCAATCTGTTCATCCACCGCGCCGAGGAATGTTGGCAAACCTTCCAGAATGGTGACTTCAGCGCCCAAACGACGCCAAACGCTACCCATTTCCAGGCCTATGACACCGGCACCAATCACACCCAGTTTTTTCGGTACTGCCCCAATACGCAAAGCACCGTCATTCGATAAGATCTTTTCTTCATCAAAAGCCACGCCGGGCAAAGCACGGGCGTTGGAACCCGTGGCAATAATGATGTGTTTACCAGTCAGGGTTTCCTGCTTGGCACCGCTGACCTGTATTTCATAGCCTTCAGCGCTGGCTTTGACGAAGGAACCGCGCCCGTGAAAAAAAGACACTTTGTTCTTGCGAAATAGAAACAGAATGCCCTGATTGTTCTGATCGACCACCTCGTCTTTGCGCTGGATCATTTGCGTCAGGTTGAGATTCAGACCTTTAACCTCAATGCCGTGCGCAGCAAACGCATGCTGGGCATGGTCATAATGCTCGGATGATTGCAACAAGGCCTTGGAAGGAATACAGCCGACGTTGGTACAAGTGCCTCCAGGCGCAGGGCCACCCTTGGCATTGTTCCAGGCATCAATACACGCGACTTTCAGACCCAGCTGGGCAGCGCGAATGGCAGCAATATAGCCGCCAGGACCGGCGCCGATCACGACGACATCAAATGAGTGAGACATGTCTGTTCTCCCTGATCAAACGTCGAGCAATAGACGCGCTGGATCTTCCAGAGCCTCTTTCATGGTCACCAGACCCAACACGGCTTCACGACCGTCAATAATGCGATGGTCATACGACATGGCCAGATAGTTGATGGGTCGAATAACGATCTGACCGTTTTCCACCACCGGGCGCTCTTTGGTAGCGTGTACGCCTAAAATGGCTGACTGCGGCGGGTTGATAATCGGGGTCGAGAGCATGGAACCGAACACACCACCGTTCGAAATCGAGAACGTACCACCGGTCATTTCTTCAATCGACAATTTGCCATCTTTGGCTTTGGCGCCGTATTCGGCAATTTTCTTTTCAATATCAGCCAGCGTCATCTGGTCGGCATTGCGCAAAATGGGCACCACCAGACCACGCGGTGAGCCGACTGCAATACCAATGTCGAAATAGCCGTGATAGACAATGTCATTACCATCGACCGAAGCGTTGAGTACCGGATATTTTTTCAGCGCTGCCACTGCCGCCTTGACAAAGAAGCTCATAAAGCCCAGCTTGACGCCATGCTCTTTCTCGAATTTGTCCTGATATTTCTTGCGCATATCCATAACAGGTTGCATATTGACTTCGTTGAACGTCGTCAAAATGGCATTGGTCGCCTGTGACTGCAGCAAACGCTCAGCGACACGTGCACGCAAACGGCTCATGGGCACACGCTGTTCCGGGCGGCCTTGCAGCAAGGCTTCGGCATTCAGGTTGGCTTGTACCACCGGCATGGTCGGGGCCGCAGTGGGCGCGGCGGGCAAGCTGGCTCCAGCAGCTGGTGTCGACGCTGCGGCGATCACATCACCTTTAGTAATGCGACCGTCACGACCCGTGCCGGAACTGACGCTGATACCGGTCTCTGCCATCAACTTGGCCGCCGCAGGCATGGCAACCGCTCCACTCACTGCGGCGCTGGCCACTGTGGCCGCTGGCGCTTTTGTAGCGGTAGGTGCCGAAACCGGTGCCGCTTGAGCTGGCGCCGCACCTGCTTTACCTTCAGTATCAATTTTGGCAATGACTTCGCCCGATACCACCGTACCGCCATCAGCCTTGATGATTTCCCCCAGTACGCCGGCGGCAGGAGCCGGTACTTCGAGTACGACCTTGTCGGTTTCGACTTCAATCAGAATTTCATCAATCTTGACAGCCTCGCCAGGCTTTTTCTTCCATTGCAATAAAGTGGCTTCAGCCACCGACTCAGACAATTGCGGAACTTTAACTTCTACCAGTGCCATGTAATTTCTCCAGAACGACCGCACCCCGAATGAGTTCGGGGTCGATCTAAAAAATAGTTAAACAGTGATTGCCGTTTTGAGTTTGGTGAATGCAGCATCGAGCAGAGCCTTCTGTTGCTCGTTATGCTTGGCGTAATAGCCGACTGCGGGCGAAGCCGAGGCCGGACGCCCTGCGTAACCCAGCTTCTGCCCATCACTCATGTTCTCAAGCAGGTTGTGCTGGATCTGGAACCAGTAGCCCTGGTTCTGTGGTTCGTCCTGGCACCACACCACCTCATTTACGTTCGGATATTTTTTAAGTTCACTCGCGAACGCTTTATGCGGGAAGGGATAGAGTTGCTCGACACGAATGATTGCCACGTCATCAGATTTACGTTCACGCCGGGCGGCAATCAGGTCGTAATACACCTTACCGGAACAGGCAATGACACGTTTTACTTTATTGGCGTCAATGCTGTTGTCAGTCTCGCCAATAATGGTTTCAAATGAACCCTTGGCCAGTTCATTCAGGGAAGACACCGCCTCTTTGTGCCGCAGCAAGGACTTCGGGGTCAGAATGATCAGCGGCTTGCGGAACAGGCGAATCATTTGACGGCGCAGCAAATGGAAAATCTGCGCTGGCGTAGTCGGCTGACACACCTGCATATTATTGTCGGCACACAACTGCAAGAAACGCTCGGGTCGGGCTGAACTATGTTCCGGGCCTTGACCTTCGTAGCCATGTGGCAGCATCAGGGTAATGCCGGCAATACGTCCCCATTTCACTTCACCGGAGGAAATGAACTGGTCAATCACCACTTGCGCACCATTGACGAAATCGCCAAACTGGGCTTCCCAAATGACCAGCGTATTGGGCTCAGCGGTTGAATAACCATACTCAAAACCCAGCACTGCTTCTTCCGACAACACCGAGTCAATCACCAAAAACGGCGCCTGGTTATCAGTCACGTTCTCGAGCGGCACATAGCTGCCCGAGTCCCATTTTTCACGATTCTGGTCATGCAACACTGCATGGCGATGCGTGAAAGTACCGCGCCCGCAGTCCTGACCCGTAATGCGCACACCGTAACCGCTGGCAACGAGTGAAGCAAAAGCCAGATGCTCACCCATACCCCAATCCAGGGCCTGTTTGCCGTCAATCATGTTACGGCGGTCGTTGACCACCTTTTCTACTAGAGGATGCAGTTTGAATTTTTCAGGAATAGTCGTAATACGTTGACCCAGACGCTTGAGCTCGGCCAACGGCACACCCGTGTCGGCAGCATCGGTCCATTTACGGTTCAGGAACGGCATCCAGTCAACGGCATACTGGCGTTTGTAATTCGACAATACCGGATCATGGGTATGACGTCCTTCGTCCATGGCAGTACGGTAATTGGCTGTGAACGTATCGACATCAGATTCGGCAATTACATTTTGCGCAATCAGCTTGTCAGCATAGAGCTTGCGCGTGCCGGGATGTTGACCGATTTTTTTATACATCAAGGGTTGGGTCACTGCTGGTGTATCCTGTTCATTGTGACCCAGCTTACGGAAGCAGATAATGTCAATCACGATATCGCGGTTGAATTCCTGGCGATAATCGACGGCAATTTGCGTTGCCAATACGACCGCTTCGGGGTCATCGCCATTGACATGCAAGACCGGTGCTTCAATCATCTTGACCACGTCAGAACAATAGATAGTCGAGCGCGAATCGCGCGGGTCGGATGTGGTAAAACCAATCTGGTTATTAATGACGATATGAATGGTGCCGCCAGTACGGTAGCCGCGGGTCTGCGCCAGATTCAGGGTTTCCATCACCACACCCTGGCCGGCAAACGCGGCATCGCCATGCACCAGTACCGGAATGACCTGGTCACCCTCTTTGTCACCGCGACGATCCTGACGGGCACGTACCGAACCCTCGACGACTGGATTCACGATTTCAAGGTGCGAGGGGTTAAAGGCCAGCGATAAGTGCAACGGGCCACCGGCTGTAGTCACATCGCTTGAGAAACCCATATGGTATTTGACATCGCCGGCAGGCAGATCGTCAGCATGCTTGCCCTCAAACTCGGCAAACAGGTCGGCGGGCATTTTGCCTAGTACATTGACTAGCATGTTCAGTCGGCCACGGTGCGCCATGCCAATAATGATTTCCTGTACCCCTTTGCCACCGGCACGCTGGATCAATTCATCCATGGCAACGATGAAGCTTTCTCCGCCCTCCAGCGAGAACCGTTTTTGTCCAACGTATTTGGTGTGCAGATAGCGCTCCAGCCCCTCGGCCGCTGTCAGGCGCTCAAGCACTCGCTTTTTCTGATCGGTGCTCAGACTAGGCTTGGAACGGATCGACTCGAGCCGCTCCTGCAGCCAGCGCTTTTGTGCCGGATCGCTGATATACATGAATTCGGCGCCCAAGGTGCCGCAATAGGTATCGCGCAAAGCCTGGACAATTTCACGCAAAGTCATGTGATCCGCTTTGGTGAAGTAGGTATTGGTAGCACTGAAAGTCTGATCCATATCAGCTTCAGTGAAGTCGTAAAACCCGGGCTCGAGTTCAGGAATGTGCGGCCGTTCCTGGCGCTTGAGCGGGTCGAGATCGGCCCACTGCGACCCCAGGAAGCGATAAGCCGCAATCAATGACTGTACATGCACCTGTTTACGCGCCACACTAAGATCGCTGCTGGCGACGCGCGGCAAAAAGGCGTTGGCTTTGGCTCGCTGGGCAAAAGACTCTACCACCGGAGCATGGGCAATATCACGCTCATCAGTACCCTTGGGGGTCGGGACGTTTTGCAGTTTGTCGAAGTAGGAACGCCAGTTGTCGGGTACCGACGCCGGGTTGTTGAGGTACTGCTCGTAGAGTTCTTCTACGTAGGGGGCGTTGCCGCCGAACAGATAAGAGTTCTGCTGGAAGAGCTGCATCATGCTGCTTCACCTTTCACTCGAGTTTCTCGGGAACGATGCGGGCAGGATCATGCGACCCCGCCCTTCACTTTCCGGCCAGGCCGGTCAATGAATCGCTATCTAAATTGTAAATAATCAACTACGTTTCAATCATAACACGGCAGCCAAGGGCGGTCACGAATAAATTACAGCATAAATCAACCGTTTTATTTTCGCTCAGTTGTGACTTTTTTCGCTCAAAGTCTTGGGTAGGTAAGCCGAATAACAGTAAGCCCCATAAGGAGTTGCTGGTGACTGTCAATAACTCGGATATGTTTAATGTATTGCATGATCGGATCCTGATCATCAATCGCGCTGGCAAAGTAGTTTATGCCAATGCCAGCGCCAGAGCCGATTTTAGTGGCGAGTTATCAGCCCTGCTTAACTTGCCCATGCTGCGCGATGCTATCAATAGAATTACTGTCCAGGGGTTGCGAGATGTTATCGACCTGAAACTCAGTCCTGACCCGTCTCAACCTGACAAAATTACCCAGGTCAGTGTGGTTTTGGCGCCTAATGGTCAGGATGCGGTCATGGTTGCGCACCCCACCGATGATGAAGCTCGTGACACCAGGGTCAGCGCGTTAACAGTAGCGGAATTGTTCAAACAGCATTTGCTCAAGGATTTACGTGAATTTTCATCAGCTGCCGCTGATCTGACGAAGAATGAAGCGGCCTCATCAGGGCAAACCCGCGAATTGGCCATGAAACTGGTGGTTCAGGTCGAAAAGGTGCTGGATATGATCGCAGTATTTGGTCAGGACGCACTGGTCGGGGAGGAAAGAATATTACCCTCTGAACTGATGCATGAGATATGCCATGAACTGGCACCCTCCGCTAACCAAGCAGGTATGAAAATTAGCCAGAAAGGTTTTGAAACCAAGTTGCCTCCGGTCTACGGCAGTCGCAAATGGATAAAACGCGCCTTCCGGGAAATACTGGAGAATGCGATTGTCTACGGCTCGGAACAAAAAAATGCGGTCAAACCGGGACTGATCGAGATCGAGGCCCATCAGAACGGCGCCTTCCTGATGCTGCATTTTCGCAACTGGGGCACCGCAGCAGCACCGGTTTGGCAGCAAGGCACAAATATGATTTTTGGCGGTAATAGCGCAAAAAAAACCGTCAATGGCAAGGGGCTGCGAATTGGTTTGCCATTGGCTCAGAGAATTGTAGAACTGCATGGCGGAACGCTACGCATCAGATCAGACAATGACGGGCTGACTGAAGTGACTCTGCAAGTACCTACCGGAGCGCCCTTCCGCAATCATCAGCAACTTGATATGGCGCAGGCGCAACGCTATGCCGAAGATCTGGCACGTCTCATGGCTGGACGTAAACGGAAAAATACCACCAGCCCTGCGTCTGCCGGTTAAAGGAGATTCAATGAACCATCTGCTCATCGTCGAAGATCAACCCGATATCCGAAAGCTGATTTCAATGACACTTGAGTTCAGTGACTTTGAAGTGCATGAAGCAGAAGATGGTACGACCGGGCTGCAACTGGTAGAACGCATCCGTCCAGTAGTTGTGCTGCTGGACATCATGATGCCGGGTGAGCTGGATGGCATCCAGGTGTGTGAGCGTATTAAACAAAATCCACACACTTCTCACACCAAGGTGGTCTTACTCACTGCGCGAGGCCAGAAAACAGATCTTGAAGCAGGGAAGAAGGCTGGTTGCGATGCCTATCTGGTGAAACCATTTTCACCGCTACAGCTGATTGACACGATAGAACAATTACTGCCTGGCTCTGATGATTTACGCAATTAAGGACATATCTTATGGCGTTACCTAATATGGTTCAGGCCGTACGTAAAAAAGATTGAAGCTGGCTATGAAAAAAATCCGCCTGCAAGTACCGAAAACGCCTGGACTGTATGCCCAGGTAACGATCTTGCTGACCTTAATACTATTGCTGGGCGCACTGGTCTCAACCAGCTATTCGCAATACCGTCTACAGCAAAAAAATCAGCTGGCAACCCAGGCACGGGTTGCAGCCCTGGCTGATGGCTTAGCTGCCAGCCTCAAGGAACCACTACTGCTCAATGATACTGGCCGACAAAAGCAGGTCCTGTCGCATTTTACGAGAATACCCGGTGTCATAAGTACCGAAATTGTTGATCTGAACGGGAACAGTCTGTTTCAGACATTCTCTGAGAATACAGGGCTAACCAGTACGCTTGATCAGCGCAGGACATTCACCGTACCCGACAGCCTGAAACCAAGCCTGTCACGGCTTGATAGAGTACGGAAAATAGAAGCCTGGCACCCGGTTATGGATCGAACCGCCGTAGGCTGGGTACGTGTTGAGTTCTCGTTAGTAGAAGAAAGTCTGTCCACTCAGGGCTTATGGGTCGATTCGATGCTGGGAAGCCTGGGAATCACCGTCATCACACTCGCCATACTCCTGCTTTTTCTCAAACGATCACTGGATCCTATCCATCGTGCCGCCCTGTTTGCCAAACAACTGGCGACTTCAGCGGGCGCGACCTTCGAAGTCAAAGGTACTTCCAAGGAAGTTGAAGCACTGGAACAGGCACTGAATTTTGCCTCGCTCAAACTCAAGTCCCAGTATGACACCTTGACCCGGCGCGATGCAGAAATGCGCGCAGTGCTGGAAACTGCAGCAGATGCAGTGATTGGGCTGGATGAATCCGGTTGTGTGCGGCTATTCAACCCCGCCGCCACCAGTATGTTCGGCCCCGGTGCTGATCAGATCGAGGGTCGACAGGTCTCAGAAATCATTCCTTGCCTGAATACCAATGAACTCAGGCAGCTCATGTCCCAGGCGGTTAATGTTGGCAATAGTGTCTATCGTGTTACCCGTCTCAGCACTAACGGCCTGCGAAATGGTGATGTCGAATTCCCGATAGAAATTGCCCTTGCTGAAGTAGCCACTTCTTCCAATCTGCGCTATACATTGCTGGTGCGCGACGTGACCGAACAGCGCATGGCGAATGAACACTTGCAAATCTATGTACGCGCACTAGAGTGCAGCAGTCACGGCGCCGTCATTTGTGACGCGCGTTTGCCCGGTGCCCCGATGGTATGGGTCAATTCGGCTTTCATGCAGATTACCGGCTATGACCTGGATGAATTGACCGGGCGTAATTGTTCATTTCTGCAGGCTCATGAGCGTGGTCAACCAGAAGTACAGCAACTGAAACAGGCCATTGCGACGGGACAAGGCGTCTCAGTCGTCATCAGAAATTATCGTAAAAATGGCGAGCTGTTCTGGAACCAGCTGTCTATTGCCCCGGTGGCCGATGAAAATGGTTCAATCACTCATTTTGTCGGCGCCGTTAGTGACATTACGCAACGCATTCTGGCTGAACGCGCCATTGAGCAACGTAAAGAGCAGCTTGATCTGATTCTGAGACTCAGCCCCGATGGTTTTGTCATGTTCGACCGTGATGACCGGTTTGTTTATGCCAATACTTCATTTATTCAAATGACCGGCATACCCGCCGAACGATTCCATGCTGATCTGAATCCGGAAATACTGGAAAGTCTGCTTCAATCCAGAGTCGATCCCAAAGTTCCCTGGGATCCGCTCTGGCGCGAATCTGCGGTCGAGGAAGAACGTTTACGTGAAATCACCCTGATCTGGCCGGAACGTCGTATTCTGGCTTTCGATGTACGTCGCGGCGATTCCAGTGGTGACCGGGTGCTATTCATGCGCGATGTAACCAGGGAAAGCGAAGTCGATCGCATGAAGAGCGAATTTTTATCAACCGCCGCGCATGAATTGCGTACACCACTGGTCAGCATTTTGGGCTTTGCCGAACTGTTGCTGCATCGTCATTATTCACCTGAAAAAAGCAAAATGATGATAGAGACAATACATAAACAATCCGGTCTCATCGTCAATCTGATCAATGAATTACTCGATCTGGCCCGCATCGAGGCGCGCCAGGGTAAAGATTTTCGTATCGAGAATCAGGCGCTACAACCGATCATCGGTGATGCCGTGAATTCACTTGTGATCCCCGGTGATGGGCGCAAGGTCAGTCTGAAACTGCCAGCCGAGCCGGTTTATGCCGTGGTCGATGCTGAAAAATTCCGTCAGTCTCTGATGAACGTCCTGTCAAATGCCTACAAATATTCGCCCAATGGAGGAAAAATCAGCCTCAGCATGCAACTCGCGCACCGGCGTGGCTTGGACATGGTAGGTATACAAGTGAGCGACCAGGGTATAGGCATGAGCCCGGAGCAACAGTCGCGTGCCTTTGAAAGATTTTTCAGAGCTGACCCGTCAGGGAATATTCCCGGGACGGGACTGGGTCTTTGCATAGTCAAGGAAATCATCGAACTACTCGGAGGCCATGTCGATTTGCAAAGCGAAAAAGACAAAGGCACCCAGGTGACCCTATGGTTGCCCATGCGCTCCGGCACTGAACGGATTCAGCAAACCAGCTCAGAATCGAGTACTGGCGCTCTAGGGGAATCAAACTGAGGCACGGCGAAGCTGCCGTGCCGCTTGCTTAACGCAGGCTGATCGGCTTGACATCACGCCTTGGAGATCCGGTAAACAATTGTCGCGGGCGACCAATTTTGTATTCAGGATCAGCGATCATTTCATTGAGCTGCGCAATCCAGCCGACGGTACGCGCCAGTGCAAAAATGGCGGTAAACAGCGGTACCGGAATACCAATCGCTTTTTGCACAATACCGGAATAAAAATCAACGTTCGGATAGAGCTTGCGTGAAACAAAATATTCGTCTTCGAGCGCGATTTTTTCCAGGGTCATGGCCAGTTTGAACAGCGGATCATCCTGCAAACCCAATTCACCCAGGACTTCATGGCAGGTCTCGCGCATCAGCTTGGCGCGTGGGTCATGATTTTTATAGACGCGATGGCCAAAACCCATCAGACGCACATTGCTGTTCTTGTCTTTAACTTTGGTAATGAATTCACCAATTTTTTCGACACCACCCTGAGCCTGAATCTCGTTGAGCATGGTCAGGCAGGCCTCATTGGCACCACCATGCGCCGGCCCCCACAAACAGGCGACACCGGCAGCTATCGCAGCAAACGGGTTGGTACCCGACGAAGCACACAATCGCACCGTCGAGGTTGAAGCATTTTGCTCATGGTCAGCGTGCAAAATGAAAATACGATCCATGGCGCGCGCCAGCACCTCATTGACCTTGTAATCTTCGCACGGGGTCGCAAACATCATGCGCATGAAATTGCCGGAGTAGCTGAGGTCGTTTTTGGGATAAATAAACGGCTGACCCACGGTATATTTATACGCCATCGCAACCAGGGTAGGCATTTTGGCAATCAGGCGAATCGCCGAAATTTCACGCTGCCTGGCATCGTGCAAATTCATCGAATCAGGATAAAACGCCGACATGGCACCGGCCAGACCGGTCATGACCGCCATGGGGTGGGCATCACGACGGAAACCGCGCAGAAAGAACTGCATCTGCTCATGCACCATGGTGTGGGTGGTAACGCGCTTGACGAAATCTGCCTTTTGCGCCGGGTTGGGCAGGTCGCCGTAAAGAATCAGATAGCAGGTTTCAAGATAATCGCACTGGGTCGCCAGCTGTTCTATCGGGTATCCGCGATACAACAATTCGCCTTTATCGCCATCAATATAAGTAATGCTGGAATTACACGAGGCAGTCGATAAAAAACCGGGGTCGTAGGTAAACTTGCCAGTGGCACCATAAAGCTTGCGAATATCAATAACGTCAGGGCCGATGCTGCCTTTGTATAAAGGCAAATCAATCGACGGAGTGCCATCAGTAAAATTGAGCGTAGCCTTGTGTTCCGAGGGGGTGGCGGTAGTCATTTTTTTTCCTTGAAAAAATTAAGCAGCTCGCATTTTTTCCAGAACGCGCAACACGTCCGGTTGGTGCAAGGTCTCTGATGGCTCTTTTCGAGCCAATAACAAATCGAGCAGATCGTTATCGGTCAACTCGAATAAAACGGTCAAGGCACCGACCTCAGCGTCAGACAAGTCCAACTCATGCCGATCGAGAAATCGCGTCACGATCAGGTCGTTCTCGAGCAAGCCGCGGCGTGCACGCCAACGCAGGCGTGCACGGTTGTGCGGGTCAGACTGATGCGTGATACTAGCGCTATCCATCTTTATACGGCGCGGCGCACCATCAGTTCCTTGATCTTGCCAATCGCCCTGGTAGGGTTCAGTCCCTTCGGGCAGACATCAACGCAGTTCATGATGGTATGGCAGCGGAACAGGCGGTAAGGGTCTTCGAGATTATCGAGGCGCTCACTGGTGGACTGGTCGCGACTATCGGCAATAAAACGATAGGCCTGCAATAAACCGGCCGGGCCAACAAATTTGTCAGGGTTCCACCAGAAACTGGGACAGCTGGTCGAGCAGCAAGCACACAAAATACACTCGTACAAACCATTCAGCTCTTCACGTTCTTCAGGTGACTGCAAACGCTCTTTTTCAGGGGGCGGAGTATCGTTAATCAGGTACGGTTTAATAGAATGATACTGCTTGAAAAATTGCGTCATATCGACAATCAGATCGCGAATGACAGGCAGTCCCGGCAGCGGCTTGAGAACAATAGGCTCTTTCAGGTCACGCAAGTTGGTGGTGCAAGCCAGGCCATTTTTGCCGTTGATGTTCATGGCATCGGAACCGCATACACCTTCGCGACACGAGCGCCGATACGACACGCTGTCATCGAAATCGCTCTTGATACGCATCAAGGCATCGAGCAGCATTTTGTCCGTGGGCTGCAACTCGACCTCGAGTTTTTGCATGTAGGGTTTGTCATCCTTGTCCGGGTCATAGCGGTAAATTTCAAATTTCACGATACGTTTACCACTGGCAGCCTGGCTCAGGGCATTCAACTCAGTTTCATTGTTGGCAGTCATTTTTTACCTCACGACATCAGAACGTACGTTTCTTGGGCTGAAAGGTTTCCACCGTCAGCGGCTTCATGTTCACCGGCTTGTAGTCCAGTCGGTTACCGTCCGAGTACCACAAGGTGTGCTTGATCCACTGGGCATCATCACGCTCGGGGAAGTCATTACGCGCATGAGCACCGCGACTTTCCTTGCGCGCCTCGGCAGAGACGATGGTGGATTTCGCGGTTTCAATCAGGTTGTCCAATTCCAGCGCCTCGACCCGTGCCGTATTAAAGACTTTCGATTTATCCTTCAGATGAATCTGTTTGCGGCGTTCGTCCAGCTCCATGATTTTCTGCACACCAGTCTGCAACAAGTCCTGGGTACGGAACACACCGCAGTATTTCTGCATGGTGTTACGAATGTCTTGTGCCACGTCCTGGGTGCGCTCGCCGCGGGTAGAAGCATCGATACGCGCCAGACGTGAGAGAGGCAGGTCGGCCGCATCGGCCGGCAAGTCTTTGTGCGACTGCGCTTTCAGGTTTTGACCGACAATGAAATTACCCGTAGCACGACCAAACACCACCAGGTCCAGCAGCGAATTGGTACCCAGGCGGTTCGCTCCATGCACACTGACGCAGGCACACTCACCAATGGCATACAAGCCGTTGATGATAGCGTTCGGGTTGCCGTTCTTCGGTGCCACCACCTGACCGTTGATATTGGTAGGAATGCCGCCCATTTGATAATGAATGGTCGGTACGACAGGAATGGGTTCCTTGATGGGGTCGACGTTGGCAAATTTGATGGCGATTTCACGAATCGACGGCAGACGTTTCATGATGGTGTCGGCGCCGATATGTTGCAGATGCAGCTCGACATAATCGCCATTCGGACCGCAGCCACGACCCTCTTTAATTTCCTGATCCATGGAGCGCGAGACAAAGTCACGCGGCGCCAGGTCTTTTAGCGTGGGGGCGTAGCGTGCCATGAACGGCTCGCCATGCTTGTTTTTCAAAATACCGCCTTCACCGCGCACCCCTTCGGTAATCAGCACCCCGGCACCGGCAACGCCAGTGGGGTGAAATTGCCAGAATTCCATGTCTTCGAGCGGAATGCCGGCACGTGCCGCCATGCCCATGCCGTCGCCGGTATTGATGAACGCATTGGTACTAGCGGCCCAGATACGCCCGGCACCGCCAGTAGCAAAAATGGTGGCCTTGGCTTCCAGAATCATGACTTCGCCGGTTTCCATTTCGTAAGCCACGACACCAACGACATCACCGTCAGCATCACGCACCAGGTCGAGCGCCATCCACTCGACAAAAAACTGGGTACGGGCACGTACATTGCGCTGGTACAGGGTATGCAACAGGGCATGACCGGTACGGTCAGCCGCGGCGCAGGCGCGTGGTACCGGCTTTTCACCGAAGTTAGCGGAGTGCCCACCAAACGGGCGCTGGTAAATCGTACCATCCGGGTTACGATCAAACGGCATGCCAAAGTGTTCCAGCTCATAGACCACTTTCGGCGCCTCACGACACATGAATTCAATTGCGTCCTGGTCACCCAGGTAGTCTGAACCCTTGACGGTATCAAACATATGCCAGTACCAGTTGTCTTCGGTCATATTGCCGAGTGAAGCACCAATGCCACCCTGCGCTGCTACGGTATGCGACCGGGTGGGGAATACCTTGGACAATACCGCCACGTTCAAACCGGCTTCAGCGAGTTGCAGCGAACAACGCATGCCGGCACCGCCAGCACCGATAATCACCGCATCGAATTTGCGTCTTGGCAAAGAAGAATTCAGCGCTGTCATTTACACTCTCCACAAAATTTGCAGGCCATACACGGCCGAGGCCAGCAGCCATAAAATCGTCAATACCTGCAGCGTTAGCCGCACTGCCGTCGGCTTGATGTAATCCATCCAGATGTCGCGCACGCCAATCCAGGCGTGATAGCAAAGGCTAAGCATGGCCAAAGCCGCGAGCAATTTTCCCAGGGGAAACTCCCAGACGGTGAAAGTGAAAAGCCTGGCCCAGTCGGTATACTGCATGGGTGACGGAGCAATGAGCAAACCAGCGACCAAAATCAGGGTATAAACCGCAAGAATGATGGCGGTAATGCGCTGCGCCACCCAATCTTTTAAACCATAACGTGCGCCCACTACAAGACGCTTGGAGCCAATAGCCATGTCAGAACACCCCAAAAAATTTAAGACCGATTAACAATGTCAAGCCCAGGCTGACTGCCAATACCGCGATAGCACTTTTTTGTGCCGACTCCTTTTCAGTGCCAATATGTACGTCTAGTACCAAATAGCGCAGTCCGGCGCAGAAATGATGCAAATAGCCCCATAGCAGGACAAATAAAATCAGCTTGACCCACCACTGACCCACAACCTCACGAAAGCGGTCAAAACTGAGCTCGGACGTCAGACTCAGTTCGAATAGTGGCAACAGAATGACGGGCAATGCCAGGAAAAGCATGGCACCACTGACACGATGCAAAATAGAAACCTTGCCGGCCCAGGGCAGCCGGTAGCGCAAAATTTGCGTGACGTGAATGTTACGAAAAACGGGACGGGCTTTCGCCACGTTTTTGTCAGAAATTTCAGCCATGTTGAGGATGCCTCATTATTTCAGTATTGTAAGAGACCATTATTCTCGCTGATTTATGCGCGGCGCACAAAATTAAAATAGGATTGTTAAATCAGCCCAGTTCATTGTGATAGTGCCATTGCGTTGTCAGATAACGCCCCTTGCGTACTTCAACCGGCTTGTCCTGATAAGTAAAAGAAACCCTTTCTACCGACAACAGCGGCGTTCCAGGGTTCACTTTCAGCCATCTGGCGGCTTCTTCATCTGCGGCCACCGCCTTGATGCGCTCATCAGCGCGTATCATGCGGGTTCCGTATTCCGACTCAAACAGGCCGTACATGGGTCCTTTATAGTCAGCCAATTTTTCCGCGGTCAGGCCACGAAACAGCGTACCTGGCAACCAGATTTCGTCTAAAACTACCGGGCTTCCGCCTATCAGCAACAGACGCCTTATCATAATGGCCGCATCGCCGGTCTTTAATTCCAGCCATTTGGCTACATCGGCCGGGGCGCGCAAACGCCTGCATTCCAGAAACTGCGATTGATAAACGATGGCCGCGCCATGGTCATCAGTCAGACGTAAAAAACGAAATGCCGATCTGGGTTCCTGGTGGCTAGCGACAAAAGTGCCTTTGCCCTGGCGTCGGATGAGCAGATTTTCTGCCGACAATTCGTCGATAGCCTTGCGCACTGTCCCTTGCGACACCTTGAAGCGCAGCGCCAATTCGGTTTCGGCGGGAATCATTTCCCCAGGTTTCCATTCACCGCTCTCAAGACTTTGCATGAGCAAGGTCTTGATTTGCTGGTAAAGCGGCTGAAAAGTGGCAAGTGCAGGAACTTCTGACATAGTGCAATGATAGCGAAAAACATGGCTCCTGTATCTTATATAAGATAGAAGATGTGGTCTCAGGCAAACCGGACTACAATAATGAAAATTTTTTATTCACCCATTCCCTCAGGAGAAATTCCATCATGAGCAAACCCGCCATGCGCGTCGCCGTGACCGGTGCGGCCGGCCAAATTGGCTATTCGCTATTGTTCCGCATTGCTTCCGGCGAGATGCTGGGCAAAGACCAGCCCGTTATTTTGCAATTGCTTGAAATACCCGATGAAAAAGCGCAAAAAGCGCTCAAGGGCGTGATGATGGAACTAGAAGATTGCGCCTTTCCCCTGCTGCAAGACATGAGTGCCCATAGCGATGCCAATACTGCCTTCAAGGACATTGATGTGGCCTTGCTGGTCGGCGCACGCCCACGCGGCCCAGGCATGGAACGCAAAGACCTGCTGACCGCCAACGCGCAGATTTTCACGGTTCAGGGCAAGGCCCTTAACGCCGTCGCCAAACGTAGCGTCAAAACCCTGGTCGTCGGTAATCCGGCCAATACCAACGCCTACATTGCCATGAAATCGGCGCCTGATCTGCCGCAGAAAAACTTTACCGCCATGCTGCGCCTCGACCATAACCGCGGCCTGTCGCAATTAGCCGCCAAAGCCGGTGTTGCCGTGTCGTCGATTGAAAAATTTACTGTCTGGGGTAACCACTCGCCCACCATGTATGCCGACTATCGCTTCGCCAGTTCCGGTGGCAAGGCATTGAAGGCCTTGATAAACGACGAAGACTGGAACCGTAATACCTTCCTGCCCACGGTCGGCAAGCGCGGCGCGGCCATCATTGAGGCACGCGGCCTGTCTTCAGCCGCCTCAGCCGCCAATGCCGCGATTGACCATATTCGCGACTGGGTGCTGGGTACCAACGGCAAATGGGTCACCATGGGTATTGCTTCGGATGGCTCTTACGGCATACCCGAAGAAACGATGTTTGGCTATCCGGTCACTTGTGAGGGCGGCGAGTACCAGATTGTGCAAGGCCTGCCCATCGATGAATTCAGTCAGCAATGCATCAATAAAACCCTGTCCGAATTGAATGAAGAAAAGGACGGAGTCAAACACTTGCTCTAGAGCAGTCTGGTTGTTCCGATTCAGCGCTGCGGGGTCATACTTCCAGCGCTTTTTTCTTGCTCAAGCTACAATTAAGTATGCGCTTAATTCACCCCGCTGCCATTTTGCATAATGAGGAGCATCGTCCGCTGCACTTGCCGGTATGTGACCATTACGCCGGTACTGAAAAACGCATGCGCAAAGCCCTGGCTTTACAAGCCGAACGTGGGCCCGTGTTTGATATTACCTTCGATGCCGAAGACGGTGCTGCCGTCGGTCAGGAACTGGTGCATGCCGAATTGATGGCGCAACTGATTAGCAGCGAGGCCAATATGTATGGTCGGGTCGGAGTGCGTGTGCATGATGTGCATCATCCAGCCTTTAAGACCGAACTGGATACGCTGATGCGACTGGCAGGCCAGCGCATAGCTTATGTCATGTTTCCCAAGATAAACAATGCTCCCGAGGCGCAGCGCTGCATAGAGGTCCTGAACGAGACTGCCGCAAGGTATGCGGTGGCGCGTTGGATACCGGCGCACTTTCTGATTGAAACCCACGGCGCTCTAGCTGATGTTTTTGCTATCGCGGCACTGGCTCAGGTAGAAAGTTTGAGTTTTGGTTTGATGGATTTTGTCTCGGCTCATCATGGTGCCATCAGCGACGCTGCCATGCGCTCTCCGGGGCAATTCGAGCAGGCGCTGGTGCGACGTGCCAAGCAGGAAATTGCCGCGGCCTGCCATGCCTACGGCAAGGTGCCCTCGCACAATGTCACGACCGAGTTTCGTGACCCGACACAAGCCCACGCCGACGCCGGTCGCGCCCACCTGGAGTTCGCCTATACCCGTATGTGGAGTATTCACCCGGAACAGATCGGCGCCATTGTGTCAGCCTTGTCGCCCAGCCGTGAGGAAGTGCTGACCGCCAGTGAAATTTTGTTGCAAGCGCAACATCATGGCTGGGGGCCGATTTCTCACGCCGGGCATCTGCATGATCGCGCCAGTTTCCGTTATTACTGGCAGGTCTTGCAACGCGCTCATGCAGCACATGTATCGTTACCGGATGAAGTTGTCCATGCTTTTTTCAAGGAAAATTCATGACCTCAGCACACACTCCCGGACAGGCTTTTCGTCAGGCCGTGATTCAGGAAAAACCGCTGCAAGTGGTGGGTACCATCAATGCCAACCACGCCTTGCTGGCGCAACAGGCCGGTTTCAAGGCGCTTTACTTATCGGGGGGCGGGGTGGCGGCGGGGTCACTGGGTCTGCCCGACCTGGGCATTAGTACCCTTGATGATGTTTTGGTCGATGTCCGTCGTATTACGGATGTTTGCCCCCTGCCCCTGCTGGTCGATGTTGATACCGGCTTTGGTCCTAGCGCCTTCAATGTGGCACGTACTACCCGCTCACTGATTAAAGCCGGAGCGGCAGCGCTGCATATTGAAGACCAGGTCGGTGCCAAGCGCTGCGGTCACCGCCCGAACAAGGAAATTGTGTCGCAGCAGGAAATGGTCGATCGCATCAAAGCCGCGGTCGATGCCCGCACCGATGACGGTTTTGTCATCATGGCCCGTACTGACGCCCTCGCGGTAGAAGGTCTGGAACGCGCCATTGAACGTGCAGTAGCCTGCGTTGAAGCCGGAGCCGACATGATTTTTCCTGAAGCCATGACCGAGCTTGACATGTACCGGCATTTTGCCCGCGCAGTCCAGGTACCGGTACTGGCCAACATTACCGAATTCGGCAGTACCCCACTGTTTACCGTCGATGAATTACGCCAGGCCGATGTCAGTCTGGTGCTGTACCCGTTATCGGCGTTTCGAGCCATGAACAAAGCGGCACAAACTGTCTATAACGCCATACGTAACGAGGGCACACAAAAAAATGTCCTGCCCCTGATGCAAACCCGAATGGAACTGTACGACAGCATCCGTTATCATGCGTACGAGCAAAAACTCGATGCTTTATTCGCCAAAAGCAAATAAAGCCAGCGTTACAAGTCTAGGAGACCCCCAATGACCGAAACCGTCTTGCCCAAAGTCAAAAAATCTGTCGCCTTATCGGGCGTCGTTGCCGGCAATACCGCCTTATGTACGGTAGGCCGCACTGGCAATGATCTGCACTACCGAGGCTACGATATTCTCGATATCGCCGGTGAATGCGAGTTTGAGGAAATAGCTCATTTACTGATTCATGAAAAGCTGCCGACACGTGCTGAGCTGATCGCTTATAAAACTCGCCTGGCATCAATGCGCGGCCTGCCTGCCGCCGTGAAAAATGCGCTGGAGACCTTACCCGCCTCGACTCACCCCATGGATGTGCTGCGTAGCGGCGTTAGCGTGCTGGGGTGCCAACAACCGGAACAAGATGACCATGCCAGCGCCGGGGCGCGTGATATCGCTGACAGGCTCATCGCATGCCAAGGGTCGATGCTGCTGTACTGGTATCACTATGCCTGCAATGGTAGACGTATTGAAGTCGAAACCGACGACGACTCGATAGCTGCACACTTTCTGCATTTGTTGCATGGCAAGCCCGCTCCGTCGCTCTGGGTCAAGGCCATGCATACCTCGCTCAATCTGTACGCCGAACATGAGTTCAATGCCTCGACGTTCACTGCCCGGGTCATTGCCGGTACCGGGTCGGATTTTTATTCGTCAATGTGCGGTGCGATTGGTGCCCTGCGCGGCCCGAAACACGGTGGCGCCAACGAAGTGGCTTTCGAGATTCAACAACGCTATGACTCCCCTGATGAGGCTGAAGCTGACATTGTAAGACGCATTGCCAATAAGGAAGTGATTATTGGCTTTGGCCATCCGGTCTATACCGTGAGCGACCCGCGCAATAAAGTCATTAAAGCGGTGGCGCAACAATTGGCGACTCATGCCGGTCAATTAAAAATGTATGACATCGCCGAGCGTATTGAAGCGGTCATGTGGCGCGAGAAAAAAATGTTCCCCAATCTTGACTGGTTCAGTGCGGTCAGTTACCACCTGATGGGCGTACCCACCAGTATGTTTACCCCGCTGTTCATCATCTCACGTACTAGCGGCTGGGGTGCGCATGTGATTGAACAACGCGAGGACAACAAAATCATTCGCCCCAGTGCACACTACATCGGCCCGGATAACCTGGACTTTATTCCTATCGACAAACGCACTTAATCGCGTCAAGATAGTGCCCTCAAGCAGACACGAAAGCAGGAGACCCCGATGAAAAAGCTCTCACTGGCAATATTTGGCCTATGCCTGTCAGGTACCACCGTGCTGGCACAAACCGCCCCTGGCGCAAAAAGCAACGTGCAAAGAACGGCGGTCAAGCCTTCTATGGCGTATGAAGGTAATGCACCACGCGCCACTGGCGCCGCAGCAGCGTATCAGGCAGTCAGCCCGGAACAACTCGCCGCTGCCGACCATGTTCTGGTCGGTCAGATGGAGTGTGAATTTGGTCAGCAGGTCAGCCTCGAAGCCATTGCCGATCGTCCTGCGCACTTTCGTCTGGCGTTCAAGGGAAATTTTTATACGGTCGTTCCCGAACCGACCACGACAGGGGCCGTGCGCCTGGAAGACAAGCGCGCTGGTGTCGTCTGGTTACAGATTCCTGCCAAGTCGATGATGATGAATTCCCGTATCGGACAGCGCATGGTCGATGACTGCAAACACCCGACCCAGGTCGCGGTACGCTGAGTCCCTCATCCCCTAAACTTTTCTCAACCCCGCTCTAATCCATTATGTCTGCCGCTATTTCCAACGTTCGCCCCAAGCCCGATAAAATCCTGGTCGATATTGCCGACTATGTCCTGAAAACCAGAATCAATAGCCCGCTGGCCTATGACACGGCGCGCAATTGTCTGATCGATACCCTGGGTTGTGGCTTTGAGGCCTTAGGCTACCCGGCCTGTACCAAACTGCTGGGCCCTATTGTGCCGGGCACCATCGTTCCGCACGGTGCCAAGGTGCCGGGTACACCATTCCAGCTCGATCCGGTACAGGCGGCCTTCAATATCGGCGCCATGATTCGCTGGCTGGACTTTAACGACACCTGGCTCGCAGCTGAGTGGGGTCACCCCAGCGATAACCTGGGCGGCATTCTGGCGACGGCGGACTGGTTGAGTCGGTGTGCCGTGGCACAAGGCCGCAAGCCCTTGCTAATGAAAGACGTGCTCACCGCCATGATCAAGGCGCATGAAATTCAAGGCGTGTTTGCCCTGGAAAATTCTTTCAACCGGGTCGGTCTCGATCACGTCATTCTGGTCAAGCTGGCCTCCACGGCAGTCGTAGCGCAGATGCTGGGACTGAACCGGGAGGAAATCATCAACGCCGTGTCGCTGGCGTTTGTCGATGGTCAAGCCTTGCGCACTTACCGCCACGCCCCGAATACCGGGTCACGTAAATCGTGGGCGGCTGGGGATGCCACCGCGCGCGGTGTGCGTCTGGCACTGATGGCCGCCAAAGGCGAAATGGGTTACCCCAGCGTCTTAAGCGCCAAGACCTGGGGCTTTTACGACGTACTGTTCAAGGGCAAGAGTTTTTCCTTGCCGCAAAAATTGGGTTCCTACGTCATGGAAAACGTCTTGTTCAAAATCAGTTTTCCGGCGGAGTTTCACGCCCAAACTGCGGTCGAGTGCGCCATGCAACTGCACGAACAGGTCAAGGATCGGCTTGATCAGATTAAAAAAATCACCATTCGCACGCATGAATCGGCCATACGCATTATTGACAAAAAAGGGCCGCTGCATAACCCGGCAGACCGCGACCACTGCCTGCAATACATGGTGGCCGTGCCTTTGATTCATGGACGCCTGACGGCCGATGACTACGAGGACAAAGTGGCGCAGGATGCGCGCATTGATGCCCTGCGCGCCAAGATGGAATGTGTTGAGGATAAGCAGTTCAGTCGTGATTACCTCGACCCAGCCAAGCGTTCCATTGCCAACGCCATCACCATTGAATTCAAGGACGGTAAAAAAACCCGCGAAGTCGTGGTGGAATACCCCATCGGTCACAAACGTCGGCGCAAGGAAGGTATTCCGGTGCTGGTGGAAAAATTCAAAACCAATCTGGCGCGGCGCTTTCCGTCGAAGCAGCAGCAGGCCATACTTGACACCAGCCTCAATCAGAAAAAGCTTGAATCCATGCCGGTGCATGAGTATGTCGATATGATGGTGATCTAGCGAACTGGCACACACTGCTGCACTGCAATTAGTCACGGATTTCTGCTATTCTTGTAACTCTTATATATGATATAAGACCATCGGAGAAGGAATATGCCCCATAACACCCTGAATACACTGAAAGACTTCAAGATCGGCGATAAAAAAGCCAAGTACTACTCGCTGCCAGCCCTGGAAAAAACACTGGGCACGCGCATCAGCCGCCTGCCGGTTTCCATTCGTATTGTGCTTGAGTCGGTACTGCGTAATGTCGATGGCAAAAAGATTACCGAAGCGCACGTTAAAGAATTGGCGAACTGGAAACCCAAGGCCAAACGTGAAGAAGAAATTCCGTTCGTGGTGGCACGGGTAGTGCTGCAAGACTTCACCGGCGTGCCCTTATTGGCTGACCTGGCCGCCATGCGCGGTGTGGCGCAGGCCATGGGCAAAAATCCAAAGAAAATTGAGCCTTTGGTGCCGGTCGATCTGGTGGTCGATCACTCGGTGCAAATTGACCATTTCCGTCAGAAAGACGCGCTCGATCTGAACATGAAACTGGAGTTTCAGCGTAACAAGGAACGTTACCAGTTCATGAAATGGGGCATGCAGGCGTTTGATACTTTCCGCGTGGTACCGCCGGGCATAGGCATTGTGCACCAGGTGAACCTGGAATATCTGGCGCGTGGTGTGCACAAGAATAAAGACGGTGTAGTTTATTTTGATTCTCTGGTAGGTACTGACTCCCATACCACCATGATTAACGGTATTGGTGTTGTCGGTTGGGGCGTGGGCGGTATTGAGGCCGAAGCGGGTATGCTCGGTCAACCCGTCTATTTCCTGACCCCGGATGTTGTCGGCTTTCACATGAAAGGTCGCCTGCGCGAAGGTGTGACCGCGACCGACCTGGTGCTGACCGTGACCGAAATGTTGCGCAAGGCTAAAGTGGTGGGCAAGTTTGTCGAGTTTTATGGCGAGGGAGTCGAGGCGCTGACGCTGGCCGACCGCGCCACCATTGCCAATATGGCACCCGAATACGGCGCTACCATGGGTTTCTTCCCGATTGATGGCAATACCATGGACTATCTGGAAGGCACGGGCCGCAGCAAGGACGAAATGGCGGCGTTGAAGGCCTACTTCAAGGCGCAAGGCATGTACGGCATCCCCAAGGCCGGTGACATTGATTATTCCTCGGTGGTCGAGCTGGATCTGTCGAGCGTCGCACCGTCATTGGCTGGCCCGAAACGCCCGCAAGACCGGATTGAAATCGGTCAGGTCAAATCGACGTTCAATTCGCTGTTCAGCAAGCCAGTCGCTGAAAATGGTTTTAATCAAACGGCTGATAAACTGAATCAGGAATTTAGCACCAGCAACGGTGTCAAAGTCAAAAATGGCGATATTCTGATTGCTGCGATTACCTCTTGCACCAATACCAGTAACCCCAGCGTCTTGCTGGCGGCCGGTCTGGTGGCGAAGAAAGCGGTGGAAGCCGGTCTGACCGTAGCGCCGCACATCAAAACCTCACTCGCACCGGGTTCGCGTGTCGTGACCCAGTACCTGAAAAAAGCCGGGCTGCTACCTTATCTGGAAAAACTGGGCTTCCCCGTTACGGCTTATGGCTGCACCACCTGTATTGGTAACGCCGGTGACCTGACACCCGAACTGAACGAAGTCATTCAGCAAAACGACCTGGTGTGCTCGGCGGTACTGTCGGGCAACCGTAACTTTGAAGCGCGTATTCACCCCAACATCAAGGCCAACTTCCTAGCCTCGCCCCCACTGGTGGTGGCTTATGCGATTGCCGGTACCGTAACCAAAGACCTGATGACCGAGCCGGTGGGCAAAGGCAAAGGCGGCAAGGATATTTATATTGGTGATATTTGGCCGAGCACGAAAGAAATTAACAAGCTGATGAAACTGGCGCTGGATGCCGATACCTACAAGAAAAATTATAAAAAGCTGACCGAAAAAGGCGACTTGTGGAGCCAGGTGCCGAGCGCTGAAGGGCAGGTCTATGACTGGCCTACCAGTACCTATATTGCCGAGCCGCCGTTCTTTGCCGGCTTTGCCATGGAGCCTACCGTTTCAGCCCTAGGGGTCAGTTCAGCCCGTGCGCTCGGCGTGTTTGGTGATTCCATTACCACCGACCACATCTCGCCCGCCGGTTCGATCAAGGACACCTCCCCCGCAGGCAAGTGGCTCATTCAGCATGGCGTGACCAAGGCCGACTTCAATAGCTACGGCGCACGGCGTGGTCACCATGACGTCATGATGCGCGGTACCTTCGCCAATGTACGCATCAAAAACCTGATGATTCCGCCCAAGGCCGATGGTTCGCGTGTCGAAGGGGGGCTCACTCTGCATCAGCCTTCAGGCGAACAAATGTCGATTTATGACGCGGCGGTGAAGTATATGGGCAGTCAAATACCGACCGTAATCTTTGGTGGTGAAGAATACGGTACCGGTTCCAGTCGTGACTGGGCCGCCAAAGGTACGCAGTTATTAGGGGTCAAGGCCGTGGTGGCGAAAAGCTTTGAACGCATTCACCGCAGCAACCTGGTAGGTATGGGTGTTCTGCCCTTGCAGTTCAAGAACGGCGAAAGTGTGGACAGCCTGGGCATTACGGGCAACGAAAGCTACGACATTGTGATTGACGGTGATCTGAAGCCGCAAATGGATGTCAAACTCGTCATCACACGCCACGACGGCAGCAAGAAGGAAACGACTTTGTTACTGCGTATTGATACGCCGATTGAAGTCGATTATTACAAGCACGGCGGCATCTTGCCGTTTGTCTTGCGTCAGTTGCTGGCAGCTTAAGTTTACAGCAGGCAGTCATCATCAGCGCACCCCGTAGCGGGTGCGCTTTTTTATTGTCTTTAGTGTAAGCACCAGCCGGCCAAGGCGCACAAAAATAATACTGGTATCACATTCCAGCGTAGTCGCCACAAGGCAAAAAGTGCCGCCAATATCATCAGGGCTGCCGCGATATCGAGCCGACCTTGTGCGCCCTGAGGCCACAACACATGGCCCGCAAAAAACAGGGCCAGATTAAAAATGACCCCGACCACGGCGGCGGTAATAGCAGACAAAGGCGCTGACCACGACAGCTTGCCACGGCTGGCTTCGACCCAGGGTGCGCCGGCAAAAATAAAAATAAACGAAGGTAAGAAAGTAAAGAAAGTGGCTATACCCGCGCCTGTAATCGCGGCTAGTAATAATTGATCCGCCCCCAAAGTCTGGGTTTGCCAGGCCGCAACGAAACCAACAAAGGCCACGATCATAATCAGCGGTCCCGGCGTGGTTTCACCCAGTGCCAGACCATCCATCATTTGCGTAGTCGTCAGCCAGCCATAATGACCAACTGCCGCTTGCACGACATAGGGTAAAACAGCATAAGCCCCACCAAAAGTCACCAGTGCCGCTTTGCTGAAAAACCAGCCCAGTTGTGTCAGGGTGGAAGTCCAGCCCAGACTAGCTAGCAATATCAACATGAGCACTGTCCAGAGCAGCGCGCCGGTCAATAGCCACCTGACCGTAGTCTTCCAGGCGGGTGCTGGCAGGTTTGAGGTACCCGGGGTTTCTTGTATGTCTGGGTCTGAATGGGGGTGCCCCGGTTGAAAAATGTAGGGGGCATAGCGCCCACCGATCCAGCCCAGTATCGCTGCCATAGCCACGATCAGTGGAAACGGTAAATGCAGAAAAAACAGGGCAATAAATGCGAACAGTGCGATGAGCATCAACACCGGATGGCGCAAGGTACGTTTTCCAACACGCCAGACCGCATGCATGACAATGGCAACCACAGCGGCTTTCATGCCATACAAAATACCGGCGGCTGTCGCCGTCTGGCCAAAACTCAGGTAAGCCCAGGATAAACCCGTCAGAATCAAAAGCGAAGGCAAGACAAACAGGCCTCCTGCCACCAGCCCGCCCCTGACTCCGTGCATCGACCATCCGAGATAGGTCGCCAGTTGTTGCGCTTCCGGGCCGGGCAACAGCATGCAGTAATTCAGGGCATGCAAAAAGCGCGACTCGGAAATCCAGCGTTTCTGCTCCACCAGCTCTTTATGCATGATGGCAATCTGACCCGCCGGACCGCCAAAACTGATGAACCCGAGTTTCAACCAGAACCAAAAAGCCTGTTTAAAGCTGACGACAGCACTGTCATTCATGCCATTTTTCGGCGGAAACGCCAGGTGTTGTCGTTCGAGGCTGCCGCGTCAAAGGCATAACCTTCACGGTCGAATTGCTTTAATTTTTCCGGGTCAGTGATTTTGTGTTCAATAGCGTAACGTGCCATCAGGCCACGCGCACGCTTGGCATAAAAACTGACGACTTTCCACGCCCCTTTCCAGTCTTCAAACACCGGCTGAATGACCGGGGCTTGCAACAGCCTGGGTTTTACCGACTTGAAATATTCATCACTGGCGCAATTCAGTACAAGCTTGGCCTTGCCCTTGAAATTGAGCAAGTCCTGATTCAGTGCCTGGGTAATCTTCTCGCCCCAAAAAGCATACAAATCCTTACCCGCCGCATTGGCCAGAGCCGTGCCCATTTCGAGGCGATAGGCCTGCATGTAATCCAGAGGGCGCAATATTCCGTACAAACCACTCAATATGCGTATATGCGCTTGCGCCCACCCTAGTTGAGCCGCACTCAGACTGGTAGCATTGAGCCCCTCATATACATCGCCGTTGAAGGCCAATAGCGCCTGTTTAGCATTGCTGGCACTATGCTTAGGGGTCCAACTGGCATAGCGGGTTACATTCAAGGTAGCCAGCTTGTCGGACAAATCCATGAGGTCAGCCACCTGAGCTGGCGATAACTGGCGCAATTGTTCAATCAGTTGTTTTGCTTCCTGAATAAAAATCGGGCTGGTCGCTTCTGGCGTAGTGGCAGGTGTTTCATAATCCAGACTTTTGGCTGGAGACAATAAAATCAACATACGCAATCACTTTCAGATATCGGGAACACCATGCCACATTATGCCGTGATTGATACCAACACCTGGCTGGACATACTTTTATTTCGTAATCCTGGCAGCAATGCACTGGCCTCGGCGCTGAAACATGGCACCATTGTTGCGATAGCCACTCAGGAAATGCAGGACGAACTGACAGAGGTACTACGACGCCCAGTTTTTCTGGCGCGTCATTCCGATCCTGGCGGCTTGGTAAGGGTCATGCAAAAATGGAGCAGAATCGTGACTGCCCCTGCCTTTTTAAGTGGTCCGGCTTGCAAAGACAAAGCTGATCAAAAATTCATCGACCTGGCAGTTACTTACCCGGCCCGGTTTTTGATTTCCAAGGATCAGGCCATATTACGCCTGGCACATAAAATGAAACCGTGTCAGACCGGGTTGCCGGAATTATTTCAATGTGTCGGTAACAAGCCTGTATTATTGATTCAGTCACGCGGCCAGCAGCAGCGTGTGCTGAAACTTGAATTCGATGGAGTATCCTCGGGTCAGGTGCGACTGGAACGCTGGGGCACGGTCGCTTTATTGCGCGGTTTGGCAGTCGAGCCTGAGTATCAGTATCAGGGCGTAGGCACGGCTCTGGTTCTGGCAGCAGAGGCAGTCGCTCGCGCCGCTGGCGCCAGATCGCTCTATCTATTCACCGAAACGGCACAGCCATTTTTCTCGCGACTGGAGTATCGCCGGACTGCACGTGAGACAGCCCCGGTTGTCATTCAGCACAGTGACCAGTTCCTGCACTCTTGCCCGGCCAGCGCAGTCCTGATGTTGAAATCCTTGGCTTCAGTACCTTCTGAGCGCTGCGATATTTTGTCATAATGACAGCATGAAAACTCCTTCCATTCCGTCCAAACTGCCACGGGTAGGCACCACCATATTTAGCGTCATGAGTGCGCTGGCGCAGGAGCATGGCGCCGTCAACCTGGGGCAAGGTTTTCCTGACTTCGATTGTGACCCGAACCTGATAGCCGCTGTCCACTCAGCCATGCAGGCTGGTCATAACCAGTATCCCCCGATGGCTGGCATCCCGGTTCTGCGAGAACGTATTGCGCAAAAAATTCAGGCACTGTACGGCTACCGCTATGATCCTCTACAGGAAATTACTATCACTGCTGGTGCAACCCAGGCCATTCTGACCGCCATCTTGTGCACGGTACAGCCTGATGATGAAGTGATTGTGATCGAACCTGCTTATGACAGCTATTTGCCCAGCATCACACTAGCCGGAGGCAAAGCGGTATGTGTCCCGATGACGCCGCCCGGTGAAACAGGTCACTATCGTGTCGATTGGCAGCGCGTTGCTGGCGCCATTACAGCGCGTACGCGCATGATTCTGATCAATTCACCGCATAACCCTACCGGCATGATTTTGCGTGACGATGATCTGCGCCAACTGGCTGCCATCACCCGTGATACCGAGATCCTGATTCTGGCTGATGAAGTCTATGAACACATGGTCTATGACGGCCAGAGCCATGCTTCGGTCTCACGCCACCCGGAACTGGCGGCACGCAGTTTTGTCATTTCCAGCTTTGGCAAAACCTTTCACGTCACTGGCTGGAAGGTCGCGTATTGCGCAGCGCCCGCAGCGCTAATGCAGGAATTTCGCAAGGTTCATCAGTTCAACGTCTTTACCGTCAATACGCCGATGCAGCACGGTATTGCCAGCTATTTGCTAGACCCGGCACCATATTTGAATCTGCCAGCGTTCTATCAACGCAAGCGCGATCTGTTCCGTAGCGGACTGCAATCCTCGCGCTTTAAACTTTTACCCTGCGATGGGACTTATTTTCAGCTGGCTGACTATAGTGCCATTTCGACACTCAGTGAAATCGAATTTTGTCGTTGGCTAACGGTCGAAGTGGGTGTTGCAGCCATTCCCGTCAGCAGCTTTTATGACCAACCCCAGGAATCGGGTGTGGTGCGCTTTTGTTTTGCCAAACAGGACCAGACCTTATTGACTGCACTGGAACGGCTGGCACGTCTTTAAACCGAGCTATTTTTTCTCGTAGCCCCACATGCGTGGCATATTGATCTGTACCATGATTTTGTCGCGAGAAATGGCAGAACTGATCGAAAATTCTTTGCTTCTGCCAGTATCGCGCTCTACCGGATCGACATAGGGAATGCCGCTACCGCTTGACAACGCGGCTACCACGGGTGAATTCGCGGTCTCGCCGCGACGCACCACAATAGCTGTTTCACCATTGGCCAATTTGACGAACGAGCCGGGCGGATAGATCCCGATTTCTTTAATCAGGATTGTCGCGATCGGATTCTGGCCACCATCGCCCTCGCTCACAAAAATTTCGCGCGCAGCAAAATTAGGTAAAAACGGCTTGCGATAGCTACGTGGGCTAATCTTGGCGCAGAAAATATCTGCCAGTTGAATCACCTGACTGGGTTGCGATAAATCAGTAATGGCTCGGGGATAACCACTGCCATCAGGACTTTCATGATGTTCGAGAACGGCAGTCAGCCATGCCTGATCCTGAACCCCACTGCGCTGCAAAATTTCAAAACCTATGACTGGATGCTCATGAATACATTGACGCTGTTCATCGGTAAGCAATGACGGCTGATGAAACAACCGGTTTTGTAATTCCATCATGCCGAGATTCATGGTCATGGCAGCAGCCACGGTGCTCAATCGCTCATCATCAGACCAGTTCAAGCGCTGTGTCACCAGTTCACACACTATGGCGACATGCAAGGGGTGAGAAACCGGATATTTGAAGGATTCCACCAACAGCATGGCCGCTATGCCGGCATCAGCATCTTTTTGGCTGAGTTGCTGCACCATTTTGGCCAGTTCGGTCATTTTGCTGGGGCAGTCTGTTCCTGACCCTGCGCTCAATACCTGGCGTATCAAAGGCCCCAAGCGACGCTGAATGTCGTCCCATAACTTGAATGGGTTAAATTTTTCCACCAGAGGCACTACTGAACCCGCTTTGGCGGCAAAAGCCAAAGCATCAACATAGACACCACGCACTACCAGTTCTTCAGCCTGGCGCTGGCTTTCAATAATATAACCTTTGCGCAGTAAAAGCTGCTGGTACTCATCGAAAACATCCCAGGGAAGCGGCTCATTGGTGCGAATCTGATCCGCAGACAAACGGCGCATTTCCATGCTGCCCCCTCTAAGCTAGGCTGCAAACTTACCCGCTGGATACGTTTTCCAGTCACAGAGTAGTATCCCGAAAAGCGGTGGCCATAAACCGAGGAATAAGACCGGCTCAGCCCGGCAGATTCAGGCTTTGATGCAAAATTTCATCCTTATTACTGGCTGAAAACGACAGGACAGCCGGTTTTGGCGACGATTTCTGCCTTGTCTACCCCCGGTGCGCGTTCGATACATTGCAACCCGGCAGAAGTCACATCAAACACTCCCAGATTGGTAATAATGCGATCCACCACCCCGAGACCCGTCAGGGGTAGATCACATTGCGGCAAGATTTTATGCGCGTCACCCTTCGCAGTATGCTCCATCAGGACTACGACACGTTGAACCCCGGCCACTAGATCCATAGCGCCGCCCATACCTTTTACCATCTTGCCCGGAATCATCCAGTTCGCCAGATCACCCTTGTCGCTAACCTGCATCGCGCCCAGTATCGACAAATTGACATGTCCCCCGCGAATCATGCCAAAGGAGTCGGCGCTATGAAAAAAACTGCCGCCCGGCAAAATGGTAACAGTCTGCTTGCCAGCGTTGATCAGGTCGGCATCGACTTCAGCCTCAGTTGGAAACGGGCCAATGCCGAGCATGCCATTTTCCGATTGCAACACCACACTCACGCCCGCCGGAATATGGTTCGCCACCAAAGTCGGCAAACCAATGCCCAGATTGACATAAAAACCATCCTGCAACTCACGCGCTGCGCGTGCCGCCATTTCTTCATGTGTCCAAGCCATGTCGTTCTCCTCAAGCCGTGCGTAGGGTACGTTGTTCAATACGTTTTTCAGGGCTGGGGTTATGCACCACGCGCTGAACAAAAATACTGGGAGTATGAATCTGATCTGGATCCAGTTCACCCACTTCACACAACACCTCAACTTCAGCAATGGTGATCTTTCCAGCCATAGCACACAGTGGGTTGAAATTCCGTGCAGTCTTGCGATAGACCAGATTACCGGCACGATCGCCCTTCCAGGCTTTGACCAGAGCCACATCAGCGGTCAGACTGCGTTCCATGACGTATTTCTCACCATTGAACTCGCGTATCTCTTTACCTTCGGCCACCAGAGTGCCCACGCCAGTTTTGGTAAAAAAAGCTGGTATGCCGCAGCCGCCAGCGCGCAATTTTTCAGCCAGCGTACCCTGCGGCGTAAACTCAAGCGCCAGTTCACCCGATAAATACTGGCGTTCAAATTCCTTGTTTTCGCCCACGTAGGACGAAATCATTTTCTTGATCTGCCGGGTAGTCAGCAATTGACCCAAACCAAAACCATCAACCCCGGCATTATTGGAAATGGCGGTCAGCTCCTTAACGCCACTGTCGCGCAGTGCAGCGATAAGCGCCTCAGGAATACCACACAGACCAAACCCACCGACGGCCAGGGTTTGCCCGTCATTGACTACCCCTGCCAGGGCGGCAGCGGCACTCGGAAATACCTTGTTCATGCTGGATTACTCCCGTTGAAGTTTACGTTAACGTCAATTGCTGCTAGTTTCTCATACAATGGCAAATATTGCATGAAGGAAAACCAGATGAACTACACTGAATTCGCAACGCTACAACAACAACTGACGCAACAACACGGCCCGCGCGAGTCGATGGAATACGATATTGTCATTGTAGGCGGAGGTCCTGCAGGCTTGTCCTGTGCCATCCGGCTCAAGCAACTCGCCACCGAAAAGGGACAGGACCTGAGCGTCTGTGTGCTGGAAAAAGGCTCGGAACCTGGCTCGCACATCTTGTCAGGCGCAGTCATGGATCCACGCGCCCTGAATGAACTGTTCCCCGACTGGAAAGAGCGTGGCGCTCCGCTTCATCAACCAGTGACAGGGGACGATTTGCTGGTACTGAGCGAAACAGGCGTTACACGTACCCCCGATTTTCTGGTACCGCGCAATTTTCATAACCAGGGTTGCTATGTCATCAGCCTGGGCACGCTAACGCGCTGGCTGGCGACACAAGCCGAAGCCTTGGGAGTAGAAATTTTTCCAGGCTTTGCCGCAGCAGAGGTCCTGTATAACGACCAGGGTGCGGTCAAGGGCGTCGCCACCGGTCATTTGGGCCTGAACAAACAGGGCGAACCAGGCAACAGTTTTCAGCTGGGTATGGAACTGCACGCCAAATACACCATTTTTGCCGAGGGCGCGCGCGGGCATCTGGGTAAACAGCTGATTGCCCAATATCAGCTTGATGCGGGCAAAGATCCGCAAAGCTACGCCATTGGCATTAAGGAACTATGGGAAATTCCGCCTGAAAAGGCCAAACCAGGGCTGGTGGTACATACCGCCGGCTGGCCGATGAACGACAACACCTTTGGTGGCGGGTTTCTCTATCACCTCGAAGACAATAAACTGACGCTGGGGTTTGTCATTGGGCTGGATTATGAAAACCCCTGGTTGTCACCATTCGACGAATTACAACGCTGGAAAACCCACCCAGCAATACGCAGTCACCTCGAAGGTGGTAAACGTCTGGGCTATGGTGCGCGTGCTATCAACAATGGCACACCGCAAGCTCTGCCCAAAACAGTTTTCCCGGGCGGCGCACTCATCGGCTGCGATGCTGGCTATCTCAACGCTGCACGTATCAAGGGCAGTCACGCCGCCATAAAAAGTGGCATGCTGTGTGCTGAAGCAGCCTATGAGGCTGTCGTTGCCGGACGGCAATATGATGAACTAACTGCCTACCCGGCAGCGTTTGAACAAAGCTGGTTATATGAAGAATTATCGCAAAGCCGTAATTTCAAGGCATGGTTCAAAAAAGGACCGACGGTTGGGAAGCTGATGACCGGTATCGAACAATGGCTATTGCCCAAAATCGGCATCAGTTCCCCACCCTGGACCTTGCATCGCCATCAGGCTGATCACAGCTTCCTGAAGCCAGCCAGTCAGATGCCGAAAATTGACTACCCCAAACCTGACGGGAAAATCAGTTTCGATAAATTGTCCTCGGTATTTATCAGCAATACCAACCATAATGAAGACCAGCCCGCACATCTGACCCTGAAAAATGAAATGGTTCCTGTGCAAGTCAATTGGACTACTTATGCCGGACCAGAGCAACGCTACTGCCCGGCCGGCGTATATGAGTTCGTCAAGCATGAAGACGGTAGCCAGCGCCTGCAGATCAATGCGCAAAATTGTGTCCATTGCAAAACCTGCGACATCAAGGATCCGACACAAAATATTGTCTGGATTACGCCTGAAGGTGGTGGTGGGCCGAATTACGCCGGCATGTAAGTGAAGCAAGCATGTTGAAGCGCCCTGCCTTCATTAGTCACCCCGATTGTCTAAAGCATGAAATGGGTAGCCATCACCCAGAGTGCCCTGAGCGTTTGAGTGCCATTCATGACCATATGCTCATGAAAGGACTACTGGATGATTTTGAGCAACTGGAAGCGCCGCTAGCCTCTGAAGAGCAACTGGAGCGCGTACACAGCGCCCTGCATGTGCGTGAAATCTTCGCCGCGACTCCGAGCAGTGGCTATGTCATGCTCGACCCTGATACCTGCCTGAACCCTCATACATTATCCGCCGCATTACGCGCTGCCGGAGCAGCCGTACTAGCTACCGATCTGGTGCTGCAATCTCAAGTACCCAGCGCATTTTGTGCCATTCGACCGCCGGGGCATCATGCTACGCGGGATCAGGCCATGGGATTCTGTTTTTTCAATAATGTTGCCGTTGGCATACGCCATGCACTGGATAGTCATGGCCTGGAACGTGTAGCGCTGGTCGACTTCGATGTTCATCATGGAAACGGCAGTGAAGACATTTTTTATTCAGATGAGCGCGTCCTGATGTGTTCGACCTTTGAACTTGATCTTTATCCTTTTTGCGGTGAATCACCACGCGGCCCCAATATGGTGAATATTGGCCTGAACAAACGTTCGGGCAGTACGGCATTTCGACAAGCGGTGCAGCAGTACTGGTTACCAGCGTTACACCGATTCAAACCACAACTGCTGTTCATATCAGCCGGATTCGATGCACATCGTGAAGATGATCTGGGCAATCTGGCCCTGACCGAACATGACTATGAATGGGTCACGCAACAATTACGTGATGTAGCCTTGCAGTATTGTGAGGGACGCATAGTGTCATGTCTGGAGGGTGGCTATGCATTGAGCGCACTGGCGCGTAGCGTAGCCGCTCATTGCCGTGTATTGGCAGAATGAGCAGCCCGTCATACTGCCTCAGACCCATAGAAGAACAAGACGCCGAGCGTTTACAAAGTTTTGTCAGAAATTTGTCACCCGAAACCCAGCGGCTGCGTTTTAATGAAATACTGAAAGAATTGCCGCCGGACATGTTGCAGCGATACGTGCACCCGAACCCAGGAAATGATGCTGCCATTGTGGCGGTGACCACCGCACAACCACCGCGAATCATCGGCGTGGCGCGATATATTCATCTGGATAAGCCACGCGAATGTGAATTTGCTATTGTGGTAGCAGATGACCAACGTGGCCGAGGCATTGGGTCGAAATTGATGCAGGCTCTCATGAAAAGCGCCAAAGAACAACACATGGAGCGCCTAATAGGCTGGGTCTTGAGGGATAATTTGCCTATGTTGACGCTAATGAAACGTCTGGGATTTCACATGGCACGTTATGTTGCTGACCCCGAGTACCAACTCTGTATCAAGGAATTGACATGAGTCCGATACAATGGCTAGAACTGGCGTCTTATGCTGTTACGGTCATCGGTCTGCCTTTTGCGCTCTACGTCTATTGGGCACAACAACGCAAGGAACGTGATAACGAAGAAGACGAAGAATATCAACTGCTGTCAGATGCCTATAATGATTTTTTGAAAGTGGTGCTGGAAAATCCTGACCTGCGCCTGCGCACGCTAGAGCACGTGGCCAACCGGACTGCTGAACAACTGGAACGCATGACGATCATTTTTGAAATGCTCATCTCCCTGTTTGAACGTGCGTACATTGTCGCGTACCGCGACCCGATGACAGCAGAGCAACGCCGACGCTGGAGCTCATGGGAGGACTATATGCGCGAGTGGTGCCGGCGACGCGATTTCCGACAAATGCTACCGCAACTGTTACGCGGTGAAGATCCCGGATTTTCACGCTATATTTTGAATCTTGCAGAGGAAGAAAGCCATGAAACCACCCCAGGGTAGACCACCAGTACGCAAAGCCATTTTTCCTGTTGCAGGTCTGGGCACTCGATTTTTACCCGCCACCAAGGCCATGCCCAAGGAAATGCTGCCCATCGTCGACAAGCCCTTAATTCAATACGCTGTTGAAGAAGCGGTGGCCTCAGGCATTACTGATCTCATTTTCATCACCGGGCGCAATAAACGTGCGATTGAAGATCATTTTGACGCCGCGCCGGAGCTCGAAGCCGAACTACAAGCCAAGGGCAAGTCACTATTACTTGATGCCGTGCGCGATATTCTGCCTTCACATGTCAATTGCATTTATATCCGTCAGGCGACGCCGCTCGGACTGGGCCATGCGGTACTCTGTGCCGCCCCAGTGGTAGGCCATGAACCGTTCGCTGTATTGTTGGCAGATGACCTGATAGACGCCGACACCTCGGTAACACAACAGTTGATTGAGCAATACCATGCCCACCATGGCAGTGTTCTGGGGGTGCAAGACGTGCCGCGCGAAGATACCCATAAATACGGTATTGTGTCGAGCGAACCGATAGACAACAATACCGTACGCGTAACCGCCATTGTGGAAAAACCTGCTCCCGAGCAGGCTCCCTCAACCCTCGCGGTAGTGGGACGATATGTGCTTGAACCGGAAATTTTTGATCAGCTACGCACCACACCCCGTGGCCAAGGCGGTGAAATACAACTGACTGATGCCATTTCGCAACTGCTGAAAGATCGTTCAGTATTTGCCCACCGCTATGCTGGTACGCGCTATGACTGCGGTAGCAAGCGCGGTTTCTGGCATGCCACCATGATGCTAGGGTTGAAAGACCCGGAAATTGCCGGCATGGCACAAGGCAAACTGCCCGCCCACCTGACGAACGTACATACCTTGAAAAAGCAGGCATGATGCTGTTTCAACCCAGTCGCGAGGAAGTCCGGCGTTTTTTTATCGAGGCCTGGAAAAAACAGCAACAACTGGAACTATTGAGCCCACTCGAAACGCTGGCAGTGGAATGGGTCAGGGAACATCCCGAATATCATAACGAGATGAATGAAGCGGCGTTGGAACGTGATTACAGCATAGCGCAGGGTCAGACCAATCCGTTCCTGCATCTAGCGATGCATCTGTCGATCAGCGAACAAACTTCCATCGACCAGCCCCCAGGTATTCGTCATGCGCTGGAAACCCTGGCACAACGCATTGATAGCCTGCATCTGGCGCATCATCGCGCCATGGAATGTCTGGGGCAAATGTTATGGGAAAGTCAGCGGCGCAACGCGCCGCCAGAGACAGAAAAATACCTGGAATGTTTGCGGCAGTCCGCCACCAGCCGTTAGCCGGTTAGCGTCTTACAACCAGCGGGCCGGGCAAACTGGCCAGGTAAGCAGCCAGGTCCTGAATATCCTGGTTTGACAGTTGCTGGGCAAAGCCTTGCATCATGGCATTCTTGCGTCCCAGATTTTTGTCATCGGGACGTTGGTAAGAACGCAGAGTCACCACCAGATAATCATAGTGCTGACCCGCCAAAATCGGAAATTCGCCCGATGTCGGGGATTTGTAGTCGGCGCCATGGCACGAGGCGCAGGCCTTTTCAGCTGCCAGTTTTTTACCTTTTTCAATATTGCCCCGTGCCATAGCAGGTACTGACAGGGCAAACAGGCTGGCAACCGCCAGAGTCAACAGAGTTTTCATGCGATACCTCAACGTTGTTGGCTGTAATAGGCAGCGAGATCAAGAATGTCTTCCTCGCTCAGACTGGCGGCAATAGCACGCATGGACGGATGGGTACGCTCGCCTTTCTTATAGGCCCGCAGGGCGGCGGCCAGATAGGCCTCGCTTTGCCCGCCTATTTTGGGCACGCTGTAGACGACCGGAAATGCCGTTTTGTAGCCTGGAATGGCGTGACAGCCAATACACATGGACACCTTGCTGGCAGCACGCTTGGCATCGCCCTTGGCAGGAGCCGGAGCCGGCGTTTGGCTTTGAGCATAAGCCGCGCCGGAAACCAAGGCGACAGCCATAAATAGACCCAGGAATGATTTTTTCATCGGGATTGAGTTCGGAAATTGACAAACCCTAGGATTATAACCTGATAAAGATTGTTGCCCCATCATCAGGCTATTTTGACCGCGCGTTCCATCACTGTCACCAGCCTTTCTGCTGCTTTTTGGGCCTGGTGTGCGTCCTGCGCCTCGACCATCACGCGTACGACGGGTTCGGTACCCGAGGGTCGAATCAATATCCGGCCCTGATCACCCAGGGCGGCACTGATAGTTTTTTCGGTATCAACAATGCTGGGGTATGCCTTCCAGTCGAAGCCCTTGGCTACCTTGACGTTAATCAGGGTTTGGGGGAAAAGTTCCAGCCCGCCCAGAAGCTGTTCCAGACTGCGACCGGCTCGGCGCATGGCAGCCAGGATCTGTAGCGCCGACACAATACCGTCTCCGGTGGTGTGTTTGTCAAGTACCAACAAGTGCCCGGAACCTTCGCCCCCCAGTTGCCAACCACGCGCATTGAGTTCTTCCAGCACATAGCGGTCTCCCACCTTGGCGCGTACCAGCGCGGTACCCTGACGTTTCAAAGCAGACTCGACCGCCAGATTGGTCATGAGAGTACCCACCACGCCGGGCAAGGCGGATTGCTGGCGTCGGTCTTGCGCCAGTAAATATAATAATTCGTCACCGTTAAAAATGCGCCCCGCGCTATCGACCATGACCAGGCGGTCTGCATCGCCATCGAGGGCAATGCCAACATCGGCCTGCGCTTGTAATACCTGCTCTTTCAGGGCTTCGGGGTGGGTGGCGCCGACACCGTCGTTAATATTAAAACCGCTGGGCTGATTCGCCACCGCCGTGACTTTGGCACCGAGTTCGTGAAACACCGCCGGTGCGGTGTGGTATGCCGCACCGTGGGCGCAGTCGACGACGATATGCAAGCCGCGCAAGTCAAGATCGTTCGGGTAGGTCGATTTGCAAAATTCAATATAACGTCCGACGGCATCGTCCAGACGCCTGACCTTACCCAGTTGTGCCGACGGTGCGCAGCCCAAACCGTGTTCGAGCTGTTTTTCCAGCTGCGCTTCTATCGCCAGCTCGGTGGCATCGGGTAATTTAACCCCGCCGCGTGCAAAAAATTTGATGCCGTTGTCGTCGTAGGGATTATGCGAAGCTGAAATGACGACCCCAGCACTTAAACGCAAAGCGCGGGTCAAGTAAGCCACGCCAGGTGTGGGTAAAGGCCCGGACAGGATGACATCGACTCCCGCTGACGAAAAACCGGCTTCCAATGCCGACTCGAGCATATAGCCCGAGATGCGTGTGTCCTTACCGATGAGCACCGTGGGTCGGGCGCCACCGTCTGTGGTTTGCGCCAAGACGCGCCCGGCGGCGGCTCCCAGTTGCAGGGCAAAGTCGGGGGTAATGGGATAGGTGCCAACACGACCGCGTACGCCGTCGGTGCCAAAATATTTACGTGACATGAACCCGCTCCGTAGTAGTTGGCGCGTATTTTATCTGTTCGTCAAAGTCTGCCATAGCGTCAGGGCTTCGACCGTTTCGCGTACATCGTGCACACGTACCAGGTGTGCGCCCTGCTCTACGGCGTATAGCGCCGCCGCCACACTACCCGCCACTCGTTCAGGTGGTGTACTGTCAGGTTTGCCGGTGTAGTGCGCGATCATGCTTTTGCGCGAAACACCCACCAGCCAGGGGTAGCCGTCTTGCACCAGTTGTGCCGTGGCCTGTAGCAAGGCCAGATTGTGTTCCGGGCGTTTGCCAAAACCAAAACCGGGGTCGAGGCATAAACGCGTGCGTGCAATACCGGCCTGTTGCAGCGCCTGCGCGCGCTGCCATAAAAAGCTGCGCACCTCCTTTACCACATCCTCATAGTGCGGCTGGTCTTGCATGGTGCGTGGCTCGCCCTGCATGTGCATGAGACACAAGCCACAATCACTGTCCGCCACGGCCTCGACCGCACCGGGGGCACGAAATGCCTGTATGTCGTTAATGATAGAAGCACCCTGCTCCAGCGCGCGGCGCACGATGTCCGGTTTGACCGTATCAACCGAGACCGGCTTACCCAGCGCCACGATGGGTGTCAGAACCGGCGCCAGTCGCGCCCATTCTTCCTCCACACTCAAACTTTCAGCACCGGGGCGCGAGCTTTCGGCGCCAAGGTCGATGATGTCTGCCCCTTCATGCAGCAGACGCTCGGCGTGGTGGATGGCCGCGCTTGCCTGTTGATACAGGCCGCCATCAGAAAAAGAATCCGGCGTGACGTTGACGATACCCATCACGCGCGGGCGTGACAGGTCAAGCTGAAAACGCCCGCACTGCCAGACTAAAGCCGCCACTCCAATCAGACAGGATTGGTCGCTGGCTCACCACCGCCCTGGGGGTTGTCGGGTGCAGCGGGTGGCTTGTTATTGTTGTTGCTCACCTTGGGTGGGCGCACTTCCCGTCCGGCCATGATGTCGTTGATCTGATCAGCATCGATGGTTTCAAATTCCATCAGGGCATTGACCATATTCTCGACCTTGATACGGTTTTCATTCAACAGGCGTATGGCCAGTGCGTATTGTTCATCCAGAATGCGACGAATTTCGAGGTCGATTTTTTGCATGGTCGCCTCAGAAGTGTTGGTAGTCTTGGTAATCGAACGTCCCAGGAATACTTCGCCTTCGTTTTCTGCGTAAACCATGGGCCCGAGTGCCTCGGTCATGCCGTAACGGGTCACCATGTCACGCGCCAGGTGCGTGGCACGCTCAAAGTCATTACTGGCTCCGGTAGTCATCTGGTTCAAAAAGACTTCTTCCGCCGCGCGCCCACCAAACAGCATGGCAATTTGTTGCAGCATGAATTCCTTGTCGTAGCCATAGCGGTCGCGCTCGGGCAGGCTCATGGTCACACCCAGGGCACGGCCGCGCGGAATAATGGTGACCTTATGTACCGGATCACACTTGGGCAACAGTTTGCCGATAATGGCGTGACCCGACTCATGGTAGGCAGTGGCACGACGTTCCTCTTCTGGCATGACCACGCTCTTGCGCTCGGCACCCATGATGATTTTGTCCTTGGCTTTCTCAAAATCATTCATGTCAACGGTACGGCCATTGCGACGGGCAGCGAACAAGGCGGCCTCGTTCACCAGGTTGGCCAAATCGGCGCCAGAAAAACCGGGGGTGCCACGGGCTAGTACGCTCGGATCAACATCTTGCGCCAGCGGCACTTTGCGCATGTGAACTTTCAGAATCTGCTCACGACCGCGAATGTCGGGCAGACTGACCACCACCTGACGGTCGAAACGACCGGGACGTAACAGCGCCGGGTCGAGGACGTCAGGGCGGTTCGTGGCCGCGATGACAATAATGCCCTGGCCGGTCTCGAAACCGTCCATTTCGACCAGCATCTGATTCAGGGTCTGTTCACGCTCGTCATTACCGCCACCCAGCCCAGCACCACGCTGGCGACCGACGGCGTCAATTTCATCTATGAAAATAATGCACGGCGCATTTTTTTTCGCGGTCTCAAACATGTCGCGCACACGGGCAGCGCCGACACCGACAAACATTTCAACAAAATCGGAACCGGAAATAGAAAAGAACGGCACCTTGGCCTCACCGGCAATGGCTTTGGCCAGCAAGGTTTTACCTGTACCCGGAGGACCGACCATCAGAACACCACGTGGAATACGTCCACCCAATTTCTGGAACTTCGACGGATCACGCAAAAATTCGACCAGCTCGACCACATCGTCCTTGGCTTCATCGCAACCAGCAACATCGGCAAACGTGACCTGGTTGTTGCTGTCGTCAAGCATTTTGGCGCGGCTTTTACCAAAGCTGAAGGCTCCACCGCGACCGCCACCCTGCATCTGGCGCATGAAGAAAATCCAGACACCAATCAACAGCAGCATCGGGAACCAGCTGACAAAAATACTCATCAGCAGGCTAGGCTCTTCGGGAGGTTTGGCATAGACCTGAACATTGTTGTTCAACAGGTCGCCCATCAGACCGGCATCAGCGGGAGCGGTAATCTGGAATTTGCTGTTGTCCGTTGTAGTGACCAACAACTCGCGCCCCTGAATTTCAACCCGGGAAATTTTTCCCGCTTTGATTTCTTCAATAAACTTGGTGTAGCTGACGGCGTCCGTCGCAGGCCGCGCCCGATTTTCAAATTGACGAAAAACGGTAAACAGAACCAGCGCTATCACCATCCAGATGGCGGCTTTGGAAAGCATGTTTTTGTCCACAAGAACTCCAGATCAAAGATTTCAGGATCATTCTACCCCTACCCGGGGGGTAAATGCAGGCAAATAAGCGCAATTCAACCGCTATTTACAGGGTTAATCGGTAACAAAGCTTGTTTGCCTTACTTCAGGACACGTCCCAACAGGAAGGTTTCCGAAGATTTATCGCGTGATGCCTTGGGTTTGAGTGGCTTAACGACACGGAATACCCGTTTGAAAGACTCAACTATTTGCGAATAGCCGCTACCGTGAAATGCCTTGACCAGCAGGGCACCCTCGGGCTTGAGGTGAGTCTGGGCAAATTCCAGCGCCAGTTCACAGACATGGGCAATGCGCGCCATATCGGCAGATTCGATACCAGAAAGATTGGGCGCCATATCGGACACCACCAGATCGACCTTATCCTGACCCACCAGCGCGTCGAGTTGTTTCAGCACTTCATCTTCACGGAAATCGCCCTGCAAAAAAGTAACATCGGGTACGGCTTCCATCGGCAAAATATCCATAGCAATAATGCGGCCTCGAAGCTCACCCTTATCAAGCAATTTGTTGCGCAGATACTGGCTCCAGCTACCCGGCGCCGAGCCCAGATCGACCACCAGCATGCCGGGGCGTAGCAGCTTTTCGGCCTCGTCCATTTCCTTCAGCTTATAGGCGGCACGGGCGCGATAGCCCTCTTTTTGCGCCATTTTGACGTACGGATCCTTCAAATGATCCTGTAACCACTGCTTGTTAAACTTGTTTTTGGCCATGAATGCGACAATACGGTTTATGAAAACTTTAACACTGACTCCCGCCGACCGCGCTGAACTGCGCGCCCGTGCTCACGCACTTCACCCTGTCGTCATGATAGGTGCCGACGGTTTGACTCTCGCCGTGCTCAAGGAAGTCGAAGCCGCTCTCAAAGCCCATGAGCTTATCAAGATTCGCGTTTTCGGCGATGACCGGGAGCAGCGCATTGCTATTTACGAGCGGGTCTGTAGCGCTACCGGCGCGGCACCCGTACAGCATATAGGTAAATTGCTGGTACTGTATAAGTCGCGGCCAGATGAACCCAAAACCTCAACCAGGACAGACAAAAGGCCGGGGCCCAAAGTAGTCAAGGTGGTCAAACCCTCGAAATCGGGCAAACGTCGTCCGACCGTGAAAAAAATGACGGTGTTGGGTAATCAGCGCGTAACTGCTGGCGGTAATATCAAGAAAGCTAAACCACGGCAAAAAAGCGTGAAAAAAACGCTGGCTTGACGTGCTTATAGCGTCTGTCTAAGCCATTCGTCATATCAATGAGTCTTTTGCAAGTGGTAGATAATTGCAGGCAGGTCGAGAGCAGCCAGCCGAGGGGCGGGGCAAGCGTATGCGGCCGGCTTTGCCGGCTACCCTCGGCTCCTTCGGTTTCCGCCGGGGCGAGCCAAACTCGCTTCCTTCGCTTACGCTCAGTCGCTCAAACAGTGTCTCGCCCACTGCCCGGCTCAACCTCGTCACCTCGGCTGGACGCATAGCCCCGCCCCTCGGCTGGCTGCTCTCGACTTTGGACATCGGGTGCTCACCCAGAACCCGACAAACTGATAAATTACACGCTTTGGCAATTCGATAGCCCACAGAAAAAATAAGGGAGCCGTACAGATGCTTTTCAGCGAAGACTCACGGGTCAAAATACCGTGCCTCCTGCACCTGGTGCGGCTGGGCTACCGCTATCTTTCCCTGAAACATGCCGCCTGGGACACCGACACCAATATTTTCCCCGCGCTTTTCAACGAGGCCATCGGTCGCCTCAACCCTGATTTGAGCGCCGATGACCTCACCCGCCTGCTGGCTGATGTCAAACTGCTGCTGGATAATGAAGACCTCGGCAAAGCTTTTTATGAACGTCTGACCGAGCGCTCTGGTATCCGTCTGATCGACTTCGAAAACTTCGACAACAACAGCTTCCATGTCGTCACCGAACTGACCTGTAAAAATGGCGACGACGAATTCCGTCCTGATATCACCCTGCTCATTAACGGCATGCCGCTGGCCTTCATCGAAGTCAAAAAGCCCAACAACCGAGAAGGTGTACTGGCGGAACGAAATCGCATCATCACGCGCAGCCGCAACGCCAGATTCCGACGCTTTATCAACATCACACAGTTGATGGTGTTCTCGAACAACATGGAATATGAAGATGGCTCGCCGCAGCCTGTTGAAGGCGCGTTTTACGCCTGCCCCTCTTATGACTCGCCCGTGTTCAACTATTTCCGTGAAGAAGAGCTACTGGATCCTGCCCAGCTTCTGGCGCTTGAAGATGATGCACTCGAAAACGAAATACTGCGCGACAACAACCTCAGCGTCATCAAGCACAGCCCTGAATTTTTAAGTAACAAGTCGCCCGATACGCCCACCAACCGCCTCTGCACGTCCTTGTTCAGCCGTGGCCGATTAGCTTTCCTGCTGCGCTTTGCACTCGCTTACGTGAATGAAAGCGAGGGTCTGCACAAGCACGTCATGCGTTACCCCCAGCTATTCGCGACCAAGGCCATCGAGAAAAAGCTGAATGAGGGGGTCAAGAAAGGTATCATCTGGCACACCCAGGGCAGCGGTAAAACGGCACTGGCCTACTACAACACCCGCTTCCTCACCGATTACTTCCAGCGCAAAGGCGTCATCCCGAAGTTTTACTTTATCGTTGACCGCCTTGATCTGCTCATTCAGGCACAACGAGAATTTTCCGGGCGTGGGCTGGTGGTGCATACGATTGACAGTCGAGAGTCGTTTGCGCGCGACATCAAAACCACGCAAGTACTGCACAACCACAGCGGCAAGCCCGAAATCACAGTGGTCAATATCCAAAAGTTCCAGGACGACCCAGACGTGGTTCGTGCTGAAGATTATGATTTCAACATACAGCGCGTTTATTTTCTGGACGAGGTGCACCGCAGCTACAACCCGAAGGGCAGTTTTCTGGCCAACCTCAGCCAGTCCGACCGCAACGCCATCAAGATTGGCCTCACTGGAACGCCACTACTGGGCGATGACTACAACTCGCGCGCCCTGTTTGGCGACTACATTCACAAATACTATTACAACGCCTCCATTGCTGATGGCTACACCCTGCGCCTGATCCGCGAAGAAATCGCCACCAACTACAAAATTTCGCTACAGGAGGCGCTTGCCGCCGTCAAACTGCAACAGGGTGATATTGACCGTAAACTGATCTACTCGCACCCGAAGTTTGTCGAACCCATGCTCGATTACATCGTACGCGACTTTGAAAAAAGTCGCAGCGCCCTGGGCGACGCCAGTATTGGCGGCATGGTCATCTGCGACAGCGCCGAGCAAGCTCGGGAAATGTACCGTATCTTCAATGCGGTCTATGCTGTACAGGAACCTCCCGCCTACAAGGTACAGGACTCATCACAAGCCTTCCTTGCTGCCACGCAGCCCGACAGCTATGCCGCGCGCACGCTACTGGACAACCGCGTTAAAAATGCAGCACTGATCTTGCACGATGTCGGCAGCAAAGACGAACGCAAGGACTGGGTAGAAGACTTCAAAGCCGGCAAAATCGACCTGCTGTTTGTTTACAACATGCTACTCACCGGCTTCGATGCCAAGCGCCTAAAAAAGCTCTACCTGGGTCGCATTATCAAGGCGCACAACCTGTTGCAGGCGCTTACCCGCGTCAACCGTACCTATAAAAATTTCCGCTATGGCTATGTAGTCGATTTTGCCGATATCCGCAAAGAGTTCGACAAAACCAATAAAGACTATTTTGACGAGTTGCAATCCGAGCTCGGTGACGAGATTGAGCACTATTCCAAGCTGTTCAAATCTGCCGAAGAAATCACACAAGACATCGAAGCCATCAAGGACATTCTGTTCAGCTTCAACATCGAAAACGCTGAAGAATTTTCCAGGCAGCTCAGTCAGATTCAAGACCGTGCCACGGTACTAGCCCTGAAGAAAGCGCTGGGCGATGCACGTGATCTCTATAACCTGATTCGCCTGCAAGGGGAATATACGCTGTTGCAGCAGCTGGATTTTCATAAGCTGAGCCAGCTCTACCGTGAAACCTGTAACCACCTCGACCTGCTCAACCTGAAAGACAGTATCGAATCCGCTACCGATACCAGCTACCTGCTCAATGTCGCGCTCGAAGATGTAATTTTCAAATTCGCCAAAGTCAAAGAAGAAGAACTGGTGCTGGCCGACAAATTGAAAAATACCCTGCGTCAGACGCGCGAAGCCCTGGCCGGCAACTTCGACCAGCAAGACCCCAAGTTCATCACCTTGCGTGAAGAGCTGGAGCGGCTATTCAAAAACAAGAAACTGAGCGAACTCAGTCAGGAAGAGATGGCGGTCAATATTGGCGCACTGAATGCCATACACGACAAGGTCAAAGAACTGAACCGGCAAAACAACCAACTGCGCGCCAAATACCAGGGCGATGCCAAATACACCCGTATTCACAAACGATTGCAGGAACATGGCGATGTGACACCTACTGAACGCCGCCTGTTTGATGCACTCATGGGGGTTAAAGCGCAGGCCGACGAACAGGTGCTGCAAAACACCCAGCTCTTGAATAACGAAACTTATTTTGAACGCATGATGCAGCCTATCGTCATCAACGAGTTCTACACACGGCAGCAGATTAAACTCACCCCCGACGCCAGCCGCACCATTAACCAGCTGGTAGTAGCCGAATATATGAACGAATTTAATGCCGGTTCCCGCCTGGGTACCGGCCAAAATACTGGAGTATAAAGTTGGTCACACAGGAGTTTGAACAACGCACGCGCGAACTGATCGACAGCCTCAAGGCCATTTGCGCCGCCTACGGCTTGGGCAACGACGGCAACGAATTCAAGATCATCACCCAGGTTTTTCTTTACAAATTCCTGAACGACAAATTCGCCTTTGAGGCCAAGAAAATACGGCCAGGACTTGCTAATGCCGAAAGCTGGGAAGCCGCCATTGCCGCCATGAGCGCTGACGACAGGGACATGCTGCAAATGCAGATGGGAGCGGACACCGCCCGCCTGAAACCCGAACATTTCATCGCCCATCTTTTCCGCAACCAGAACGCGCCAGAATTCGCCAAACTATTTGACGACACCCTGCGCGATATTGCCATCAGCAACAACGACATCTTCGCTGTCAAAACCGATGGCGGGGCTAAAATCACCCTGTTTGATCGCGTCAGCGAATTCATCACCGACCCTTCCAAGCGCGACGCCTTTTGTCGTGCCCTCATCAACAAGCTGGGCGATTTCAGCTTTGAGCGCATCTTCAACGAAAAATACGACTTCTACGCGGCGCTATTTGAATACCTGATTAAAGACTACAACAAAGACAGCGGCGGCAAATACGCCGAGTACTACACCCCGCACGCAGTCGCCAAAATCATGGCCGCCATTCTGGTACCTGACAATGAGCGCGGCACAATCAAGAACGTCAGTTGCTACGACCCGTCGGCAGGCTCGGGCACTCTGCTTATGAACATTGCTCACGCCATTGGCGAACAGCGTTGCAGCATCTACTCCCAGGACATTTCGCAAAAATCCTCCAGCCTGCTGCGCCTGAACCTCATCCTGAACAACCTGGTGCATTCCATCCCCAATATCATCCAGGGCAACACCATGCTCCACCCCTACCACCGGGAGGGTAAGGCACTCAAGAAGTTTGACTATATCGTCAGCAATCCTCCGTTCAAGATGGATTTCAGCGACTTCCGCAACGAGCTGGACACCAAAGAGCATCAGGAGCGCTTCTTTGCCGGGGTACCCAACATCCCCAAACAGGCCAAAGACAAAATGGCCATTTATCAGCTTTTTTTGCAGCACATCATTTATTCACTCAAGCCTGGCGGCAAAGCTGCGGTCGTCGTGCCCACCGGCTTCATCACCGCCCAGAGCGGCATCGACAAAGGCATACGCCAATATCTGGTCGATCACAAAATGCTGGCCGGCGTGGTTTCCATGCCCAGCAACATCTTTGCTACCACTGGCACCAATGTGTCCATCCTGTTCATTGATGCGGCTAACCAGGGCGCTGTTGTGTTGATTGATGCCTCCAGCCTCGGCACCAAGATCAAGGACGGCAAGACCCAGAAAACCCTGCTCTCGACCGAAGAAGAAGACCGCATCATCGCCACTTTTAATGCGAAACAAGCGGTGGAAGATTTCTCGGTCGTCGTCAGCTATGATGACATCGCCGCCAAGAATTACAGTCTAAGCGCTGGCCAGTACTTTGATGTGAAGATTGAATACAGCGACCTGACCCCGGCGCAGTTTGCCGAGAAGCTACAAGGGTTCACCGACCGGCTGGATGTGCTGTTCAAGGAGTCATCCGGGTTAGAGCAAGAGATTAAAAAACAGTTGGCGGGGTTGCGGTATGAGTAAGGTGACAACACAGAACACACCCTACGAAGGCTTGCTACAGGAAATCGGCCAGGCACTGCACACCGCGCGGCAACAGGCCGCGCAGGCAGTCAACACTCTGTTGGTGCAGACTTACTGGCACATCGGCCAACATATTGTCGAATTTGAGCAGGGGGGCAAAGAAAAAGCCGACTATGGCAGCAGCCTGTTAGACCGCTTGTCCAGAGACCTGACGCAGAGGTATGGCAAGGGCTTTGGCCGTTCAAACGTGTTTTACATGCGCAAGCTGTATTTGAGTTTCCAAAATAGTGGGACACTGTCCCACAAATTGACTTGGAGCCATTATTACGAAATCCTGAAAGCCGATGACCCACTGGAAATCAGCTTTTACACCCAGCAAACCGCACGCGAAGGCTGGAGCGTACGCGAGCTCAAACGGCAGATGAAAAGCATGCTGTTTCATCGTCTGGCCTTGAGCAAAGACAAGGCAGGCGTACTGCAACTGGCGAGCCAGGGCCACGACATCGAAGAAGCCGAAGACCTGCTCAAAGAACCTTTTGTGCTCGAGTTTTTGAACATCCCGCAGAGCCACACCCTGACAGAGACCCAGCTCGAACAAAAAATCATTGACCACCTGCAACATTTCATACTCGAGCTGGGCAAAGGCTTTGCTTTCATTGCGCGCCAGTACCGTATGAGCATCGGCGGCAAGCATTTCTATGCTGACTTGCTGTTTTACCACCGCATTCTCAAGTGCTTTGTGGTCATCGACCTGAAACGCGGCACCATCGACCACCAAGACATCGGGCAGATGAACCTGTACCTGAATTATTTCACCAAGGAAGAAAACGTCGAGGGCGATAACCAGCCGGTGGGCATCATCCTTGGCGCGTACAAAGATCACTTTCTGGTCGAATACGCTACGGGCAGCATCACCAACCAGATTTTGCTGGCGAAGTATCTGCTTTATCTGCCGGACAAGGGGCAATTGGGGCGGCAGTTGGAGCGGTTGTTGGGGGATGCGGATGATGGGGTGGATGGAAATGGCGGGGGTTGAGGTGTATGAGTAAGTGGAAGAAAACCACGCTTGGAAAAGTTCTAAGCGCTGGTGGCGGTAAGATTCAAACGGGTCCTTTTGGAAGCCAGTTACATGCATCAGACTATGTTGGGCTCGGCATTCCGTGCATCATGCCGGCCAACATGAAAAGTAATCGTGTAAATCTTTCTGGTATCGCCTTCATTGCCGAGAAAGACGCGAAGCGACTGTCCCATCATTTGGTACAAGCGGGCGATATTGTTTATAGCCGACGGGGTGATGTCACTCAAAAGGCTCTGATTAGGGAGCAAGAAGCTGGTTATTTTTGTGGCACCGGATGCCTACTCGTTCGCCCAGGTGATTCCATAGATCCTGAATTTTTAATCTACCATCTCAGTACCCCGACTAATCAAAATTGGATCGTCAAACAAGCAGTTGGGGCAACAATGCCTAACTTGAATACCGCTATCCTTTCTGCGGTTCCTTTGAATGTTCCTCCAAACAAGGAGATTCAAAAAAAAGTTGCTGCTACACTCTCCGCCCTCGACGCCAAAATCGACTGCAATAACCGCATCAACGCCGAGCTGGAAGCACTAGCCAAAACGCTGTACGACTACTGGTTCGTGCAGTTCGACTTCCCCGACGCCAACGGTAAACCCTACAAATCGTCAGGCGGCAAGATGGTCTATAACGCCACACTGAAGCGCGAGATTCCGGAGGGGTGGGCGGCTTTAGAGCTCGCAGATGTAATTAGCCGCTCAGGAACTGGCTTGAATCCGAGAGATAACTTCCAATTGGGCAACGGAAGCAACTATTACGTCACAATTAAAAACGTCACCAATGGCAGAATCACCCTTGATGACAAATGCGACAAGATAGACGATGAGGCTATGAAGATCATCGACCGTCGCTCTCAGCTACAGACTGGCGATGTTTTGTTTACGAGCATCGAACCAGTTGGCGTAACTTATCTGATTCAAGAAAAGCCAGAAAACTGGAACATCAATGAATCAGTTTTTACGCTTCGCCCAGACTACAAGAAGACAACCCCTGAGCATCTTTTTTGCCTTCTTTCATCGAAAGAAATGAAGGTGTTCACAAAAAACTCCTCCACAGGGAGTATTCATAAAGGGATTCGTCACGGTGTTTTGAATACCTATCCATTGCCATATAGCGGCAAAGGCTTGATTGAAAGATTTTCTGTTGCCGTTAAACCTATGCTCAAAAAGATGGATGTTTTAGAGAAGGAAAACCAGCAACTCGCCCAACTCCGCGACTGGCTTCTGCCCCTGCTAATGAACGGCCAAGTGACGGTGGCCTAAACCATGACTGAACCCAAAGCCCCCAAACCCGCCACGAAAAGCACGGCTCCCCTCGTCCGTTCGTCGGCAGCTGAATACCTGACCTTCATCGCCGCCAGCGGCCACGGGGGCTGTCGAGGCGGTGTATGCCGACGAGAGCATCTGGGTCACGCAGATACAGCTACCCGCCATCATCGCGGTCGGCTACAAGGTCAGTTCCGAGCGCGCTGTCCCATTCCGCAAATGAGCCACGGATGCAAGTTCTACCAGAAAATCATCGACATCAACACCACCGCCTTTGACCACGACGTGACAGTTAAGGCCACATCGTGCATGAAAGCCGGGAAAAGCAAGTCAACCATTCACTGACTTCACTGCTGCCGCGCTCACCTCAGGAACCTCGACCACACTACGCCTGCGCGCCATATAGCTATAAATAGCCGGTATGACGAACAGGGTAAGTACAGTGCCAAAAGTGAGGCCGCCGACAATGACCCAGCCAATCTGTTGCCGGCTTTCGGCGCCCGCGCCGGTACTAAACGCCAGCGGCAGCGAACCGAATACGGTGGCCAGGGTAGTCATCAAAATCGGGCGCAAGCGTAGCATGGCGGCTTCGTGAATGGCTTGCATCAGGGCTTTGCCTTCATCTTGCAATTGATTGGCAAATTCGACGATCAGAATGCCGTTTTTGGTAATCAAGCCTACCAGGGTAATCAGGCCAATTTGCGAATAAACGTTGAGTGAGCCCGGTGAAAAGCGCGGAAACACCTCGGACAGCCGCGCCAGCAGATCGAGCGAACCCAAAGCACCCACCATGGCCAGAGGCACGGTGAGCATGATGATGAACGGGTCGCGGAAACTTTCAAACTGGGCCGACATGACCAGATAGATGAAAGCCAAGGCCAGCACAAAGGTTAGCATCAGGCTGGAACTGGAATCACGAAACTCGCGTGACTGGCCATCGAGGTCAGTGGTGGTACCCGGCAAAATGTGTTTGTTAGCCACCTGCTGCATGAAGGTCAGAGCCTCACCCAGGGTATAGCCGGGTGCCAGGTTGGCAGTGATCGAGACCGCACGTCGTTGCGAAAAATGGTTCAACTCGCGCGGGGCTACCGACTCATCGATACTGACCAGCGAACTCAGGGGAATCATCTGGTCATTACGGCCACGCACAAAAATGCTGGAAATGTCTTCCGGTGTGGCGCGTTCCTGCGCCCCTACCTGCACGATGACATCGTACTGCTCACCATTTCTCTTGAAACGTGTCACCTGTCGCCCACCCAGCATGGTTTCCAGAGTACGCCCTACAGTTTCAACCTGCACGCCGGCGTCAGCCGCCTTGTCACGATCGACACTGACCTTGAGTTCGGGTCGATTCAGTTGCAGGTCGGTATCCACCGCCACCAGTCCAGGGTTTCGACGAATATCGGTCAGCATGGCATCGACCATTTTCTGTATTTCGGGGTAGCTGGAAGACGAGACCAGAATGAAATTGACCGGGCGTTCCCGAAAACGCTGCCCCAGCGAGGGGGGAATGATGGTGAACGCATTGACACCCGGAATTTGCGCAACCTTGGGTGAAATTTCTTTCACTATTTCACGCACCGTGCGCTCACGTTCAGCCCAGGGCTGCAAACGTAAAAAACTGATGCCCTGGGTGACGGTGGGGTTACCACTGACGACAAAGACACGATCTATTTCTGGCACAGTTTTAGCAATATCTTCAATGCGTTGCCCATAACGCGAGGTGAATTCCAGCGAGGCTCCTTCGGGGGCGCGATATTGCACCAGCAGGGTGGCACGGTCTTCGACCGGTGCCAGCTCGCGTTTCATCGTACCCAGATAAAACCAGGTCAGCAGCCCCATCAAGGCGACGATCAGCAGCGCAATCCAGCGGTGCTTCAGGGTAAAGCCCAGCGCGCGGCCATACATACGTGACAAGGCATCGAGAACATGTTCAACCCAGAGGTATAGCCGACCATGTTTGCCACCGTGTCCATCTTGAGCGCGCAATAATTTTGAGCACATCATGGGCGACAGGGTCAGTGCCACAAAGCCTGACACTACAACCGCCCCAGCCAGCGCCAGTGCAAACTCGACGAACAGGCGTCCGGTACGGCCAGTCTGGAACGCCAGGGGAACAAACACTGCCACCAGGGTCAAGGTCATGGCCACCACAGCGAAGGAAATTTCGTTCATGCCTTTGAAGGCTGCCTGTAACGGCTTCATGCCATTTTCAATATGACGAAAAATGTTTTCTAGCACGACGATGGCATCATCCACCACTAGGCCAATAGCCAGCACCAGCGCCAGCAGGGTCAGTGTATTGATACTGAAGCCAAAGGCATACATCAGGGCAAAGGCACCAATCAATGACACCGGAATAGAGACCAGAGGGATCAGTGCAGCGCGCCAGCTACGCAAAAAGAAAAATACTACCAGCGCCACGAGGAACACCGCTTCGGCTATGGTTTTATAAACATTAAAAATGGCGGCTTCAATAAACACGGTCTGGTCATTGGCGACTGAAACCTGCATGCCCGCTGGCAGGTCGGCCGAAATGCGCGGCAGTTCGGTTTTGACTGCTTGCGCGAGGTCCAGAGGGTTGGCCGTGGCCTGACGCACCATGCCCAGAGACACTGCCGGACTACCATTAAAGCGCACCAGGCTGCGCTCGTTTTGTGGTGCCACCTTGACCTCGGCAATGTCGCGCAGGCGAATGCTGGAACCACCCTGACTGCGCACAATGACATTGCCAAATTGCTCGACCGTTGTCAGGTCAGTTTCAGCCACGACGTTGAACTCACGCTGTCGGCTTTCAATCCGGCCTGCCGGTATTTCAACATTTTGCCGCCGTATCGCCTCCTCCACATCCTGGGTCGTAAGGCGTAAAGATGCCATACGATCACGGTCGAGATAAATGCGCATGGCATAGCGCCGTTCGCCATTGATACGCACATCGGCCACCCCGGTGAGTGTTTGCAGGCGTGGCTTAACAATACGGTTGGCGTAGTCGGTTATTTCTAGCGCATTGTGCCGGTCACTGGTAAACGCCAGCCAGATGATGGGGTTGGCGTCAGCTTCGACTTTGGCAATCACCGGTTCATCAATATCGGCCGGCAGTCGCTGGCGCACGCGCGATACGCGGTCGCGCACATCGGCGGCGGCGCTGTCCGGGTCGCGAGTCAATTTGAAGCGCACCGATATCTGGCTTTGTTCCGAGCGCGAGATCGATGTCAGGACTTCAATGCCCTCAATGCCAGCGATGGAATCTTCCAGCGGCTTGGTCACCTGGCTTTCGATAATTTCCGCCGAGGCACCGCGATAACGTGTTTCGACCGTGACGACCGGTTCATCAATCTTGGGGTATTCGCGTACCGACAGGCGGGTAAAGGAAATGATGCCGACCAGTACCACAATGAGTGATAACACGGTAGCAAATACCGGGCGTTGAATACAGATCTGGCTGATTTTCATCGTGCGCCTTTTTTCGCCACACGTATCTCGGCCTCGCGGCCACGCAACTTGAGCTGACCCGCAGTAACAATCTGGTCGCCCTCATTCAGTCCATTCAAAATTTCAACCTGGGCATTGCGACGCTGGCCGGTTTCCACTCGGGTGCGCACCGCCTTGTTATCGACCACTTTGTAAACAAAATTTGCTGGTTTGCCTTCATCGGCAAACGCCACGATACCCTCTTCGGGAATCATTAGCACATTCTGTTTTTCAGCCAGAATTAAACGAACCCGGGCAAACATGCCCGGCCGCAGGTCGCCACCCGTATTAGTCAATTTGCCCCGTACCAGCACGGTACGGGCATTGGCTTCCACCTGCGGGTCGATAAGTTCAACCTGGGCGTTAAAACTTTTTCCCGGCAAGGCGTCGGTTTCAACCGTAAAACGCTGACCCGCTTTGATTTGTGCCACATAACGTTCGGGCAAGCGGAAATCAATTTTGACGGTAGTGCTGTCTTCTAGTGTTACCAGATCGGCTCCTTCACGCACAAAATCGCCTACGGCCACGCGACGTAGCCCCACGGTACCCGAGAATGGCGCACGTATGCTGGATTTTTCCAGACGTGTTTGCGCCAGAGCCGCCCGCGCTTCAATGACTTTCAGATTTGAATTGGCCTCGTCTTTGGCGCGCTCGGAAATAAAGTTCTGCCGTGCCAATTCTTCACTGCGACGAAAGTTGGATCGGCTTAGCTCGAGTTCAGCCTGGGCCTGTCTGAGTTCTGCCTGGGGAATGGAACTGTCGAGTGATACCAGCAACTGCCCCTGCTTGACGATCTGTCCTTCGCGAAAATGAATCTGCGCAATGCGACCACTGATTTCCGGCCGCAGCATGACGGATTCATTGGCCAGCACATTGCCTACGGCAGTTACATCGTCGGCCAGAGTGGTGCGCTGCACGCTAGACACTTCAACCAGTACCGGCCCACCCGCCCCTGGACCGGCAGGTGAACTACCAGACTTCTGCGGCGAATTGGCAGCCGGCGCAGATACAGGCGCTGGCGCATTGGCACGAGACTTGAACCAACCCTGATTCAATCCATAAGTGAAGACCATCAGGGCGATCAAGGCCGTGACAGCAATGATCCAGACCTTGACATTATGTTTTGCTGCCATAGCACCTCAATTTGTCAGTGTTTCAACACCACGGTTGGCTAATGCATCCGCTCTTTCATTGCCTTCGTGGCCAGCGTGCCCTTTGACCCAGTGCCAGCGAATTTCATGCCTGGGCAGTTCAGCATCCAGCAGGCGCCATAAATCTTCGTTTTTGACCGCCGCCCTGGAGGCGGTACGCCAGTTACGCGCCTTCCACTGACTCAGCCACTCGGTCACACCTTTTTGTACATATTGGGAATCAGTATACAGTGCCACCCGGCAAGGTCGGGTCAAAGTCTTGAGCGCCTCTATTACCGCCGTGAGTTCCATGCGGTTGTTGGTCGTCATGGCTTCCCCCCCGAACAATTCTTTCTCCGTGCCTTTATAACGCAACAGGGCACCCCATCCGCCTAAACCAGGATTGCCCTTGCAGGCGCCATCGGTATAAATCTCAACCCAGTCCTGCCTAGTCATCAGTCCCTCGCTGCAGTTCAACATGGGTAGACAAGCTCGAGGCATTAGCAATTGGAGCGGTGGCATTGACCGACTGCGGTTTTTGCTTCCAGGCCGGTCCAATCAGACGCATACCAGCAACACGCTTGACCGCCATCAAAATATAAACCGCACCCAACACCGGCCACCAGCGATCCCCTGCCGGGTCAAAGAATGAGGTACGCGCCAAACCTTTGTCACTACGGCAGGGGGGACGGTAACAACCAAAGCATCCACCCTGTAATTCAAAGTTCAATAATTTGAGCCAGTCTTTCAGACGCGGCAAGCTGATCATGCCACGCACTTCAGGTAAAAACTGATATCCAGTCCAGTGTCCGATTTTTTGTCTTGCACCCCACAGCGACCAGGGGTTGAAAGCGCTAATCAGCAAACGCCCTTCAGGTCGCAGCACGCGCTCGGCCTCACGTAATAATTGATGCGGGTCGGCTGATAATTCAAGGGTGTGGGGTAAGACAATAAGATCCAGGCTTTGGCTGTCAAAGGGCAAAGATTCAAACTGTGCTAACAACGAAGCACTGTCCATCATCAAATCGGCCAGTTGTTTCGGGTACTGTAGAGCCAGCCAGCGCTGCGGCATACGATTTGCCTGTAACGCAGCCAAAGGAGCCAAGCCAAGTTGTAATGCATGATAGCCAAACACATCGGCCACACGTTCGTCGAATTGTGCCTGTTCCCAGGACAGTAAATACTGTCCGCTTGGACTTCGCAGCCAGGAACAGATATCGGAATGGTTCATAATGCTCTCATGTTCGAGGTCATACCTTTACCCGCTTTCAAAGACAACTATCTTTGGTTATTGGTTCAGTCATCGCATGCGGTGGCGGTCGATCCCGGTGACGCTAATGTCATCATCCAGGCTCTGCAAAACAGGGATCTGAGTTTACAGGCTATTTTACTGACTCATCACCATGCAGATCATACCGGGGGGGCAGAAATCTTGCAGCGGGCGTATGGGTGCCCGGTATTCGGACCCGAAAGGGAGAGCATTGCGGCGACAACCCATCCGGTAAGTGAAGGTCACACAATTCAGCTACTAGGTCAGGCATTCCAGGTCATGGACGTACCCGGCCATACACGCGGTCATATTGCGTACTGGTGCAAGTCGGCACCGGCTCTGTTCTGTGGCGACACCTTGTTTGCGGCAGGCTGTGGGCGATTGTTCGAAGGCACCCCGCAAGACATGTGGCAGTCCCTGCAAAAAATAGCCGCCCTACCCGATGACACACGAATCTATTGTGCCCATGAATATACCGCAGCCAATTTACAGTTTGCGCGTGCTGTTGAACCTGCAAACCTTGATATTCAACGCAGACAGGCACAAGTGGATGAACAGCGTGCAAGAGGCGAGCCAAGCGTGCCAAGCACGCTGGCGCTGGAACATCTAACCAACCCATTCTTGCGTGCCAAACTGCCCACAGTCAAGACAGCAGTTGCAGCACTGCCAGCGCTGTATGACTCAGGCAAAGTTTTGCCAGAACCGATACAGACTTTTGCCCGGCTCAGGGTCTGGAAAGACCATTTCAGGGCTGATAACCTGGTTCAGCAATGACGTAACATTTGACCCGGACGATCTGACTGACTACACTCGCGCCCAATACCTGAAAAATTTTAACCATGCCCCGTATAACTTACCTCAGTCGCTGGTTTTTTTTATTACCCACACTCTTGGCAGGCTGTGCCAGCATGGACCCAGGCGCCCGACCTGTTTATGCCGAACCACAAACTGTCAGCGTGCCACTAACGACAGTGAAGATCGCTCCTGAACCTAAGACAGTTACGAAGCAAGAGTTGTCACCCGTGGTCACTGCCCCCATGACTGTTGATAAACCAGTCAGTCTGCCTGCGGCTACGCCCCTGATTGGCCCGAAGCTGATCACCGACACTAATTTACCTGAAGTTCTGGCAGGTAACCCCTTGAGTCTGTGGGAACGTGTTCGCGCAGGTTTCGCGATGCCTGACCTGAAAAGTGGTCTGGTAAGCAGCAAGGAAAGGTTTTATTCCTCGCGCCCCGATTACATGCAGCGCATGGCAGGTCGAGCCGGACGTTACCTGTATTTCATCCTCAACGAAGTTGAAAATCGTGGCATGCCGACTGAAATTGCGCTACTGCCTTTTGTGGAAAGTGCCTTCAATCCACAAGCTCTATCAACGGCAAAAGCCTCTGGTATGTGGCAGTTCATTCCCGGTACTGGTAAACACTTTGGCCTGAGGCAAACCATGTTTCAGGACGAGCGCCGTGATGTGATTGAATCGACCCGTGCCGCCCTGGATTACTTGTCCAAGCTGCATGCAATGTTTGGTGACTGGCACCTGGCACTGGCTGCCTACAATTGGGGCGAGGGTTCGGTGTCTCGTGCCATTGCCCGCAACCAGCGCGCTGGATTGGCAACCGATTATCAAAGTTTGCGCATGCCAAGCGAAACACAGCAGTACGTACCTAAACTACAGGCTATAAAAAATATCATTGCCGCCCCCGAGATGTTTGGCATTATCCTGCCTGAAATAGATAACGAACAATACTTCACCACCATCACAAAAACTCGTGATATTGACGTCAAGACTGCAGCCCGTTTTGCTGAAATGAGTATTGAAGAATTCAAGGCGCTGAACCCATCGTTCAACAAACCTCTGATTGTTGGAGCGATGCAGCCGCAAATTGTGTTGCCAGTAGAAAAAGCTGAAATATTCCAACGCAACCTAGAACAGGCAACGGAACCTCTGTCTTCGTTTACCGCGCATCGCGTTAGCAGCAAAGACGTTCTTGACACCATTGCCAGCCAATACCATACCAGTGCCGATTACCTGCGAGAAATTAACGGTATACCGAAAGGGGTACGACTTAAAGTTGGCACTACCGTGCTGGTGCCGCGACCCAGCCATATGCACAAAGACATACCAGAATCAATTGCTGAAAATGCTGTTCTGGCGTTTGAGCCTGAGCGCCCAGGTACCAAACGCGTAGCCGTCAGGGTTCGGAAGGGTGATACCGTGCAAACACTGGCACGACGGCATCGGGTTACAGTTGCGCAGCTTAGAAACTGGAATTCGCTCACTGGCGATAAACTGCCAGCAGGCAAATCCGTATTCGTCCATGTTACCCATTCGAAAGCCCGAATTCAGACTGCGAAAAAGCCGGTTCGCCCGAACAGTAAGACTGCCAGTAAAAAATCACCGGGACAAAACCCGGTGCGGGTGGCGAACCGATAAAGTCTGATCGAGCGTCGTCATGACGTAAAATGCGTTCATGAACCTGCCGCTTGCCTGCCCTTATGAAGATTTCATGCGCCATGTCTATGAACACGGCGTAGTCAAAACAGACCGCACCGGTACCGGTACCAAAAGTGTATTTGGCTATCAGATGCGCTTTAATCTGGCGCAGGGATTTCCCCTCGTCACGACCAAAAAACTGCATACCAAAAGTATTATTTACGAGCTGCTCTGGTTTTTGCGTGGCGATAACAATGTTAAATGGCTACAACAGCATGGTGTAAGTATTTGGGACGAATGGGCCAAAGAGGATGGCAGTCTGGGGCCAGTGTATGGTGTGCAATGGCGCTCGTGGCCTGCGCCTGATGGCACTCATATTGATCAGATAGCGCAAGTCGTTCACAGTATTAAACATAACCCTGACTCAAGAAGACTGATTGTTAGCGCCTGGAATGTAGCCGATATTCCGAATATGGCACTACCGCCGTGTCATGCTTTTTTCCAGTTTTATGTCGCTGAAGGTAAATTAAGCTGCCAGCTCTATCAGCGCAGCGCCGATATTTTTCTGGGTGTGCCATTCAATATTGCCAGCTATGCTCTGCTCACCCATATGATGGCGCAACAATGCGATCTTGAAGTCGGTGATTTTGTATGGACCGGTGGCGATTGCCATATTTACAGCAATCATTTCGAGCAAGTGGAACTGCAATTGTCACGTCTACCCTACCCTTACCCCAAGCTGAATATCAAGCGCAAACCTGGTTCCATTTTCGAGTATGAATACGAAGATTTTGAAATTCTGAATTATCAACATCATTCGGCTATCAAAGCACCCGTAGCAGTATGAAACCCAGAATCTCGATTATCGTGGCCTGTGCCCGCCACGGCGTCATAGGCCGGAATAATGAACTGCCGTGGCACCTGCCCGAAGACCTGGCGCATTTCAAACAAACGACGCTGGGCAAGCCCGTGATTATGGGCAGAAAGACTTTCGACAGTATTGTGGCGCGCCTGGGCAAACCTCTGCCTGGGCGGCGCAATATCGTGATCACACGTAACCGGCAATGGCATTACACGGGCGTCGAAGTCACGCATGACCTGGAAAGCGCCGTTGCCTTATGCAAGCTTGAACCCGACATTTTTATTATTGGTGGTGCCGAACTTTACCAGCAGGCGATGCCACTGGCTGACCGTCTGATTGTCACCGAAATAGCGCTCGAGACCGAGGGCGATGCCCACTTTCCGCCGATTGATGTTCAGGTATGGCAAGAAACCGGGCGTGACGAATTTGAGCATGCTCCCCTTCCCTACGCCTTTGTTACCTATGAAAGACGCACGTAAGGCATCAGCGCCCAACGGCATCATCATCGAAAGGCATTGATACTGTCGCGGGTCTGTTGTGCGGCTCGACCGGCAGCCTCGGCAAAATCTTCTCCAGCACTGGCAAATAAAATCGCGCGTGAGCTATTAATCATCATACCGGTTCCGTTGGTATCACGACCCGCTTGTACCGTTGCCTTGACATCCCCCCCCTGGGCACCGATACCGGGGACCAGCAGCGGCATGTCGCCGACCAGAGCGCGTACTTGTGCCAGTTCATGAGGAAAAGTGGCTCCAACCACCAGACCGCAGTTTTGGTACTGGTTCCACTGGGTCGCCACCAACTGGGCAACGTATTGGTACAAAGGCTTTCCATTTACCTGCAGAAATTGCAGATCCGAGCCTCCGGCGTTCGAGGTGCGGCATAAAATGATTACGCCCTTATCACTGTAGCGGGTATAGGGCTCGACCGAGTCATGCCCTAAAAACGGGCTAATGGTCACGGCATCGGCGCGATAGCGTACAAAAGCTTCCTGGGCATAAAACTCGGCAGTACTGCCAATGTCGCCACGCTTGGCATCGAGTATTACCGGCACCGATGGGTGTGCGTTGTGAATGTAGTCAATGATTTCTTCCAGAACTGACTCGGCACCCTGAGCTGCAAAATGGGCAATTTGCGGCTTGAAAGCACAGACATAGTCGGCCGTAGCATCAATAATGGCTTTGCAAAAATCGAACAGTGGCTCGCTGCGTGACAAGTACGCCAGCGGCAGCCGTGCCGGGTCAGGGTCGAGTCCGACGCATAACAATGTATTGGCTTGCTGCCAGCGCCCTCGCAAGGCATTCATGAAATTCATAGGCTACCTTTCTTGTATATCCACATTGTAAAGCTTCATCTGTGAAACAATAGCGCTATGAACACATCCACCTCTTCTTCCACGCTGGATTCACGCGACCTGGCCTTGCTGGCCGCCTTGACATTTTTCTGGGGTATCAACTGGCCCATCATGAAATATGGTGTGCTTGAATTTCCGCCCTTGACTTTTCGCTTTATCTCGATGGTGGGCGGACTGTTTTGCCTCGGACTGGTGGCGCACTGGCAAGGTGCCAGCCTGAAAGTGCCACGGCAATATGCCGGTGATGTATTCCGTCTGGCGCTACCTAATATGGTGGTATGGCATATTTTTGCCATTTCGGGCGTAGCTTTACTGACCTCGGGCCGGGCTGGCATTCTAGGCTATACCATGCCGGTTTTTGCCTTGCTGGCCTCGTGGTGGCTGGAACGCCGACGCCCCGGCGGATTACAATTTCTGGGGGTCGGTCTGGCACTAACGGCAACCCTGCTGCTTATTTCAAGCGAGTTCAGCAAAATGGCGGGTGCTCCGCTAGGTGTGATTTTCATGCTGCTGGCTGCGGCTGGCTGGGGTCTGGGCACGGTCATGTTGCGTCAGGCAGTATTGCCGGTTGCCACCATTACCCTGACATTCTGGATGTTGCTGATCGCTACCATTGTCATGGGAGTAGGCGCGGTAGCCCTGGAACAAGCCCAGTGGCGCTGGCCACATACAGGCGAATGGTGGAGTATTGCTTTCAACTCGGCGGTCGTATTTGGCTTCTGCCACACCATCTGGTTCATGCTGGCTCGTAAATTAAGTCCCGTAGCCAGTGCCCTGTCGGTCATGCTGATTCCAGTCATTGGTGTTTTTTCCGGGGCCTGGGCATTGAACGAAGCCTTGTATTGGCAGGATTTTGCCGCGATTGCTCTGGTCTGCGCCTCTATGGCCGTACTTTTGATCAAAAAAAGTGCATAGCACTGACCTTACAAGCGGCCAGAACGCTTGAGGTCGATATAGCCATTGACCAGAGCCATGGCCAGTCGCTCAGGCTCTTCCTCAATACACAAAACACGTCGCGCCTGCAATAAATCGCGTGCCCGTTGTCGCCGTTGCAAATAATCGGCTGCAGCGGCATGTAGCAAGGCCTGATCCAGATTGTCCACCGGCTGGGTGATGGTTTGTGTCAGAAAATTTTCGCGCAAACTGGCGACCAGCACCAGATGATGACGTTGCAGTACTGTCACGGCCTCTGATAAAGCCTCGTCATCCTCATCGCGTAAATTGGTCAGTATCACCACCAGGGCGCGTTTCTTCAGGTACTGCATCAGTCGTTGCGCCGTCTGCCGGTAGTCGCTGGTTTTAAATGATGGCTGTAAATCGAATACCTGATTCAGTAGCTGGTGAATGGTGTCAGTTGTTTTACGCGGAGCGAGCCAGCGTTCCGGCCCCGACATGGTCATCAGACCAACGGCATCGCCCTGGCGAATGGCAACATAACTCAATAACAACGCAGCATTGAGCGTATGGTCGAGATGTGACAAGTCTCCATCCTGGGTCGACATCTTGCGTCCACAGTCCAGTAAAAAAACGATTTGCTGGTCGCGCTCGTCCTGATACTCTCGTGAAATCAGTTTTCTTAGCCTTGAAGTCGCTTTCCAGTCAATCTGGCGCTGTGCATCTCCTTCGCGGTATTCGCGCAGTTGACGAAAATCAGAGCCCGAACCACGTCGCCGCCGACGCAATACTCCAATCTGCGATAAGCGATGGTCGGTCGCCAGCAAGGCATAGCGTGTCAACGCCTTAAAATCAGGATAAACACGGACTGTCTGCGGAATATTTTGGCTCCACTGCCGCCACCAAAAACCCAGTCTGGAAGAAAGGCGGCCTTGTACCTGGGAAAAAGCATATTCACCGCGTCGGGTGGGTAACACCTCGTAGCTCAATTCAGCCCAGGTACCAGCAACAATAGTGCAGCTTTGCGGCAATTGCCTAGTTTGCAAAACATCTGGCAGGTTATCATGACATACTAGTTGCATATGCCCCAGGGTCGAATTATGTAATCTGATTACAACCACGGTCTTGATACCCAGTGCCATGCTATGGGTACAGTGACGCTGTAAAGTCGGCAGCTGGCGTCGCAGCAATATCAATCCATCTATCATAATAATGCTTAAAAAAACAGCACTGGCTATGCCGGCAGTTTTGAGCAAGGAGCTGTCCAGTGACACTCCGACAGCCAGGATGAGCGACAGCCAGCAAAACCACAACAAGCGCTGAGCAGGGATCAGCATTACAAACGAGGAGCGGGAAGTCGTTCGAGCAGACTACGTATCAGCCCATCGACCGATACACCATCAATCGCGGATTCAGGGGCAGGTGTGATCCTGTGGCGCAGTACCGGTAAGGCCATGCGTTTGATATCGTCGGGTGTGATGAAGTCGCGCCCGTTCATCAATGCCAGCGCGCGGGCGCTGCGCACCAAACTAATGGCCCCACGCGTACCTGCGCCGACGGCAATACCTGGTGTCTGTCGTGTCGCACGCACCAGGCGTAGCGCATAATCCAGCACCGCCTCATCCACCCGAATAGCAGCGGTTGCTGCCTGCAACTTGGTCAAGGTCGCTGGAGTCATCAAGGTCTGTACTGCCTGTACGTCGAGCCTGTCGCCCAGACGCCCCAGGGTTACACCCTGAACAATTACTTTTTCTTCCGCCTCTTGCGGGTAATCGATCAAAACCTTTAACAAGAAACGATCGAGTTGTGCTTCAGGCAGAGGATAAGTGCCTTCCTGTTCAATCGGGTTTTGCGTTGCCAGCACCATGAAGGGAGTGTCGAGGGCGTAGGAGTTGCCTTCAATCGTCACCTGCGCTTCTTGCATGACTTCTAGCAGGGCTGCCTGGGTTTTCGCCGGGGCGCGGTTGATTTCGTCTGCCAAAATAAAGTGGGCAAATACCGGGCCGCGTCTTGTCTGGAACTGTGCAGTAGCCGGATCATACAAGGTATGGCCGGTGATGTCCGCAGGCATCAGGTCTGGCGTGAATTGAATGCGGCTGAATCTGGCATCGACCGATTTGGCCATAGCTTGTACCAGCAGGGTCTTGCCTAGCCCCGGTACACCCTCAATCAGGACGTGACCAGCTGCCAGCAAGGCTGCCAGCACTTGATCCACGATCTCATTTTGCCCCAGGAAAGCGCGGGCAATCTGGGCTCGTTGATGCTGAATAATTTCAGTAGCTCGGGCTAGTTGTTCCTGGGTCAGTATCGGAGTATTCATCAATGGCCTGTGTTAGTAAATGTGTGCTGTTGTGCCCGTAGCTGTATCTGTCGATACAAGCGTATCGAGCGTATAAATTCTTGCTGCCTCTTGGGCATAATCGGCTGCAGGAAATCATGGATTTGAGCCTCACTCAAACTGTAGCGTTGTCGTAATAGCTCGGCCTGCTGACTGCGTGACAGATCTGTGAAAAATGGTTGCTGTCTGCGTATCAGATGCAAAGTTGCCTGTCGGGCATAGTCGGACAAAGCAGCTGTCAGTCCGGCCTGCCATAACAAACGAGCGCTGGCTAGCAAATGCTCATGAAAACGCCGGTTTTCCGCTGGCGGATCGGGGGCTACTGGCCCAAAACGGGGCAGTACCGACCATAACCAGAACATTATCAAAGTGCCCAGAGTCAGTAACACTGGCCAGGCATGATGCATAAGCCAGTCAGTCAGCGATAGTGCCTGCAAGTCGAGAATGATGACCTGCGGTGCCGATTGTGTGCCCACCAATGACCAGAAAAATTCAGCATGATCAAAGCTTCCTATGGAGTCATTGGTCAAAAATCTCATCTGGCTAATGACTGTAATTTTTCCCAATCCATCCTGAAATTGCAAGGCATGGACAGCCACCTCGTCCTGAGACAAAATCTGCGCCCGCGGAGCTGCCAGCGATAAATACGGAACCAGGTTCAAACGATAAGTATCTTCACGATCGGGTACACGTACCTGCACCAGGTACTCCCGATTCTGATTATTTTTCAAAACTTCGCTACGCGCAGCACGATTGACTTCGGTGCGCTCAACATTCCAGGTGTCAAGCAGTGGATCGGGGAAAGAATAAAACTCGGACTCAATGACCGCATGACCACCGGCCTGAACCCAGCTACGTACTTGCTGCATCCAGGCCTGACTGAGTGAACCCCGTCCGGCAGGAATCAACAAAACATTCATTCTTTCTGTCTTGAAAACCTGATAAGGCGCTTGCAAGCGCTGCGCCGAGCCTCCCATATTCACTAATAGACGTTGCGTAGCAAGATACGGGTTCTGCAATACCTCTTTCGATGGTAGCAGGGTAACCGTTCTAGTCCGTTGTTCAAACAAATAAGGGAAAGCGAGCCAGGCCAGCACCGCAACTACTAGCGCCGCTACTACACTCCATATCACGATACGCGTCATGCCACCACCTCGTCATGACACCCCTGATTCCAGTCCATCGGGTAGCGCTGCGCCAACGCCACCACCTGTTCCGCTTGCAACTGGCGGTGGGCGTAGGCTACCCAGCTCCATTGCCGTATGAGATCCTGCAAATAGTCGTAGTGTGATGGGCTTAGCCTGATTTTTCCGTGACGCATGACGTCACCTTCGGTATCACTGTGACGAATAGGAAGATGGCACACATAGACCAGTGCAGAGAGACTGCCCCGGTACAACAAGGACAAAGCTTGCCGCAAACGTCCCTGCTCTGCCAATGCGAGGGCAGCACGAGTGATGTCTTGAGGCAGTGATTCTGGCGTAATATCCATACCGAACAGTTGTTCCGGTATAGGTTCGTTTTTTTCAACAGTGCTAGCCGGCCAGGCACGCCACAGGGCACGCAACAAATACAACACGACAAGTATCAGAATGACCCAGCCCAGCAATTGCAGAACTCTGGCAATACCTTGTGACAGATCTTTCAACCAGGGCCACTCTGGCTCAGTCTTTTTTTGTTCCTTTTTTTCCGGGAACAGATCGCGCAACGCCCAGTACATTTCCTGTTTCTCACCACCAAATTCCTGGGCCGCCAGTACTTTTTTGATTTCTTCGGCAGGTTTTTTTTGTTGTGCCTGCAATTCTGTCGTCAGGCCAACCATGGTCAGGCTGATACAAACCATGACCATGGCTTTGACAGCCAAAGCACTAGCTGACACTAATCGTCGTGCCAGTTTACGTAAACCCAGTTCCAGATCCCAGGCTTCAATCATGACGCGACGGTTCAGGTAAAGAGAAAACCCGGCAGCCACATAAAATGGCTCGATCAAACTCATCGCCAGCAGCACCACCAGCGAATCACTCCAGTCCCAAAGCTGCTTGACCTCACCGCTCGGACCCATTAATGCTTCCCATAGACTCACTTCTGAACCTGGTACCAGAAAAAATCCAATCAGCACACTAAATCCCAGCACCAGGGCCAGTTCAAAATGCAGAGACAGCATGGTTAGACCGACCGCATGTCCGCGCAAGCGCGCGCCCAGTACTTTGCGTCGCTGTCTTGCTGCACGCCCACTTTGTCGCTCCAGCACCATGACTGGTAACAGGTAGGAACGTGCCATGTCGAATCGCCTCCAGGTCAAACTGGCGAACCAGCCTGGCGTTAGAACACGGCGCCAGTCTTTCAGAGTAGCTCCAATTCCCGGCACGGCACCAAAAATACTCTGACTCAAGACATATAGTAAAAATCGGTCAAGTATCGGCTTAACCCACCACAAAACCAGAATGGCTACCCAGAGGCTGTTCCAAAACAATACATGCAGTACCACTGCGAGGGGTACTACCATACAAAACCAGATGACCCACAAAGGCTTGCAGTAATGCGCTGCCAGGCGAAAGCCCAGATCGACCGCCTCCCAGCCGCTACGTGGTCGCAAGTTCAGGCCGATTTTTTCAAGTTCCACGGCGTTGCCCAGAAAACAGTAACCACATCAGCACCAGTAACCACATGAAAGCGCCGACAACATACTTCGGGGTTGGGTCAGACAGCTTGAGCGGTGACCAGAAAGCTTCTATGAGTGCTGCCACCGCAAACATGAAGGCAGCGCCAAACATGAGCCCAACCGACTGCCGGCCATTAACCACCAGAGCAGCTTTGCGGCTCAAGGTACCAGGAGCAATTAACGCTAGTCCCAGCCTGATACCCGCCGCACCGGAAATGACAATCGCCATCAACTCCATCGCGCTGTGACCGGCCACAAATGACCAAAGCGGCTCACCATAGCCAATATGGGTCAAATATCCGGCTACCGTGCCTATATGCACACCATTGAACAACAGGAAAAACAGGGTTCCGAGACAAAATAACAAACCACTGGCATAGGTCTGAAAACCGATTCTGACATTGTTCCAGATGTAAAAACCGAACATCGCGACATTGGTGTCGGAATCGCGCATCCCCAGTTTCTGATTGGATGGGTTGTACATCTCTTGTATCTGGCTGATTTCACGTGGCGACAAGACCAGATAAACCGTATCCGGGAACCACTGTAAAACTGTAATCAAGCTGAGTAGCGGCCCAAAAAACAGCACTGTCGCTAATAAAACCAGGCGCCATTCCTGACGCACCAGTCGAGGAAAATCAGCAAACAAGAAATATACCAAGCGTTGCCGTACCGGGCTTTGGGCTCCGTACAAGGCCTGATGGCCCCGCATCACCAGCGCGTGCAGCTCATCCGTCAGCGACGGGCTGTAGTGACGGTCTTGCGCCAGTGCAAAGTGGGTACATAAACGACGATAAGCTCCAGGTATCTCGCTATCCTGATAGCGATTTTCATCTGTCAGATCTGGGGCTTTTCGCTGATGTTCCCGCGCCTTGAGCCAGGCAGCGAAACGCTGCCATTCAGGACTGTAACGCGACTCGAATTCAGCCTGTTTCATGCTCAACGACCCGATAAATGTTTGGCGATCCCCATCAATTGAGCCTTGGCACTGTAGGTCGTATTCACCAGAGGTACGGCCAGGTGAGCCAGTTCTTCAGCACGTGCTTCGCTCAGGCGTGCGCTGCGTTCGGCATAAGCCAGAATCAGGCGTTGTTCTTCGACATTCAAGGCAAATGGCGGTACACGCACAAGTTCGGCCTGCAATTCAGGCGCAGGGCGTGTTTGGTCATCGACATGTACCACCACTGTATTCGCCGCCATATCACCCAGACGCTTGAATTGTCGATTAAACAACATGACGCACAGACCCAGGCTATAGGCAAAAGGCAGAAAATCTACCGTTCGTAGCAAGTTACGGATCATGGCCGAACGCCAGCTCACAGGCGACCCATCATCATGCAGTACCTTAAGCCCGAGAACACGCTTCCCGGGCGTTGCACCCCATTTGGCCTCGCACCAGGCGGGTACCAGCCACTCCAGTGCAAACCACAGCAACAAGACTATGCCCGCACCCAGTCCGCCCATTAAAGAAAGAAAAAACATGGCCGCAAGCATCACGGCTACCCGCCAGAAAAAATCAACCAGCCATGCAAGTGCCCGCGGCAGTGGCCCCGCCAAACGCAGTGTCAGAACCACACCTTCCGGCGTGGCCACCGGATAAGCCGTATCAATCAACGCTGAATAAAGAAAATATCACGGTAGGCAGTATAAATACTGGCGATGATCATGGGAATCAGTATCAGGAAACCCAAACCGATGGGGATGGCAGCCACAATAGTCAGCACCACCCCTAGCAGACCATAAAGTAAAAACGGCACAAAATTCATGGCACACGCCTTAAGGCTGCTGAGCATGGCCTTGCCGACGCCAAAATCATGTTTCACAATCAGAATCGGCGCAAACCAGTAGGCCATGTAAATAGGTATCGACAAGGCGAGAAAAATCAGAAAAATCAATAAGAATGAAACCAGCATGGTACCGGTCATCAAGGACGTATCCATGTCCTCCATCCCAAATAAAAGAGGTAGCATTGACAAGCCAAATGGCAGGACAGCTACTAGCATAGCCAGAATGCTCAACAGACCGGTCACTACTACCAGAACAATCAAACGTCCCGGACGTGTCTTGAAAGCCGCGAATAAATGGCCAATGCGCAAGGGATCACCACGGTTCAAATCATCACAGCCAATTAACAGACCGGTACCCATAAGCATAGCCAAAAAACCGACCAGCAGATTTAACACCGGAATGAATGCAACCAACAGATAGATGCCGAAAAAAATCAGCAGAGTCAAAATCCACATGCCCGGCGCTGCCTTGAACAAGTTCCAGGCTGCGCCCCACCAGCTGAGACCTCTACCCGCAGCCACCACATGCCCCGATTCGATAAAACGTCCGTCTTCATCAGCGCTTGGTGTGCGTACATCTTCAATGTCGGCGCCCGGCGGGGCGTAAGGATTTTGAGACATGGCTTCCTCTCCTCAAATGTAGATTTCCGGCTAGATTAACAGGCGGCGCAAAAAACACAAAAAAATCCCCGCCACGGTGGGCGGGGATTTTTTACAACAGCAGGAACGTGAAAATTACATATCCATGCCCATACCGCCCATGCCACCCATACCGGCCGGGCCGGCAGCCGGTTTTTCTTCGGCCAGTTCAGCCACCAGGCAATCGGTGGTCAGAATCAGCGAAGCGACAGAAGCAGCATTTTGCAGAGCGGTGCGGGTCACTTTGGTCGGATCCAGCACACCCAGCTCCACCATGTCACCATAGGTGTGGTTGGCGGCATTAAAACCGTAGTTGCCCTTACCGTTAGCAACGGCATTGACCACGACAGAAGCCTCATCGCCCGCATTGGTCACGATCTGGCGCAGCGGCTCTTCCATCGAACGCAGCACGATCTTGATACCAGCGTCCTGATCGGGGTTGTCCCCTTTCAGACCGGCAATCGCCTGTTTGGCACGGATCAGCGCCACGCCACCACCAGGAACAATACCTTCTTCGACAGCAGCACGGGTCGCATGCAGGGCATCTTCCACGCGCGCTTTTTTCTCTTTCATTTCAACTTCGGTCGCAGCACCGACCTTGATCACCGCAACACCGCCTGCCAGTTTGGCCACACGCTCTTGCAGTTTTTCACGATCGTAATCGCTGGTGGCTTCTTCGATCTGAACACGAATCTGCTTGACACGGGCTTCAATGTTTTTGCTGTCGCCGGCACCGTCGATGATGGTGGTGTTTTCCTTGCCCACTTCCACGCGCTTGGCGCGACCCAGATCGTTCAGTGTCGCTTTTTCCAGGGTCAGACCGACTTCTTCGCTGATGACTTGACCACCGGTCAGGATAGCCATATCTTCCAGCATGGCTTTACGACGATCACCAAAGCCAGGGGCTTTGACTGCGACAGTTTTCAGAATGCCGCGAATATTGTTGACCACCAGGGTCGCCAGGGCTTCGCCTTCCACTTCTTCGGCGATGATCAACAGCGGTTTGCCCGCTTTGGCCACTTGTTCCAGTACCGGCAACAAGTCACGGATATTGGAGATTTTTTTGTCATAGAGCAGCACGAACGGGTCTTCCAGCACGGCCACTTGCTTGTCCGGATTGTTGATGAAGTATGGGCTCAGGTAGCCACGGTCGAACTGCATACCTTCAACCACGTCGAGTTCGTTTTGCAAGGACTTACCGTCTTCAACGGTAATCACGCCTTCCTTACCCACTTTTTCCATGGCGTTAGCGATAATCTGACCGATGTCGGTGTCGCTGTTCGCTGAAATGGCGCCAACCTGAGCAATTTCCTTGCTGGTGGTGGTCGGCTTGGATAATTTTTTCAGCTCTTCGGTAGCAGCGGTGACGGCCTTGTCAATGCCACGCTTCAGATCCATAGGGTTCAGGCCAGCGGCAACGTATTTGAAGCCTTCGGTCACAATAGCTTGCGCCAGTACGGTCGCGGTGGTGGTGCCGTCGCCGGCGTTATCACTGGTTTTGGAAGCTACTTCCTTGACCATTTGCGCGCCCATATTCTGGAACTTGTCTTTAAGCTCGATCTCCTTGGCCACTGAGACACCGTCTTTGGTCACGGTCGGAGCGCCAAACGAGCGCTCTAGCACGACATTACGACCTTTGGGACCCAAAGTGACTTTCACGGCATTCGCCAGAACATTGACGCCTTCAACGATTTTGGAACGCGCTGCGTCCCCGAACAAAACTTGTTTTGCTGCCATTTGATTGCTCCTGAATTCTTGAGAAAAAGTTATTTCTGTACCACGGCCATGATGTCGTCTTCACGCATCACGAGCAGTTCACTGCCATCCACCTTGACGGTTTGGCCGCTGTATTTGCCGAAAATCACCCGGTCACCCACTTTGACTGCAACGGGGTGTACTTTGCCATCGTCGGTACGCTTGCCCTCGCCTACGGCGAGAACTTCACCCTGGTCGGGTTTTTCAGCGGCGTTCTCAGGAATGACGATGCCAGAAGCGGTTTTGGTCTCGTTATCGAGACGCTTGATAATCACGCGATCATGCAATGGGCGCAAATTCATTATTAAACTCCTTGCCTAGTGTTTCGTGAAAAAAGTTAAATGCCGATTTGAGAGCCACAATTCAGTAACTATTAGCACTCAACTCAAGCGAGTGCTAATAATAATGGCGTATCGGGTAAATTTCAAGTCCGAGTCCGCTCCAGCATGGAGCAAGTTTAAGCGTGGGTGTGAATTTGCATGGGAAAATGGGTCTTAAACTTAGTTTGTACCGGCAGTGGGTCAGACATCCTGTTGCAGGGAGCCTGTTCTTTCCTCCAAGCCCTCTTTTTGTCGATGGGCTTAGAGGTTTTTCAGCAGTCGAACACTCATTGAGCCGGTATCTTGTGTATGAAGACATCCTCTTGTCCTGCAGAAGTTAATGTCGTCGTTTCAAACGTAGCGGTACCCTGAAAATTTCCTGTTATATATGAATTGCCGACG
>DHLX01000014.1 GCA_002405475.1 Burkholderiales bacterium UBA4657
GTATTCTTCTGGTCGAAGACAATACCGCCATGCGCAATCTGGTAGCGCATGAGCTGCATCATGCCGGCATTGCAGCCGACGCTGTAGGTCGAGTCAGCGAAGCCGAGGCCTGCCTGGCTCAAGTACGCTATGCGGCACTGGTACTTGACCGCGGCCTGCCCGATGGCGACGCACTGCCGTGGCTACAGCAGCTACGTGCGCGGCAGATCGTCATGCCCTGCCTCCTGCTCACTGCACGCGACGCTCTACACGACCGTGTTGACGGGCTCGAGGCGGGTGCCGATGACTATCTGACCAAACCATTTGAACGCGACGAACTGGTCGCCCGTGTGCGTGCCCTGCTGCGCCGACAAAGCGCCTGGGTTGCCAGTGCGCCGCAATGGGCCGGGCTGGTGGTCGACCCGGTAAGCGCCCGCCTTAGCCATGGCCGCTGCAGTGTCAACCTGCCACCGAGCGAACTACAACTGATATTGGCACTGGTACAGGCCGAAGGCCGGGTAGTACGGCGCAGCACACTCGAAGCAGCGGCCTGGGGTCTGACCGAGCCAGTGACGCCCAACGCGCTGGACGTCGCGCTACACCGACTGCGCCGAAAACTTGAATTACTGGACAGCACGGTGCGTCTGGTGAACACCAAGGGCGTGGGCTACTCGCTGCAACCAGCGACCAATGCAGACCAAAAGCAGGATGAACAAATTGACTGAACCCAGGCCTCGCCGGCTCCACCGAACACCCAGCCTGGCACTGCGCCTGGCACTTGGCTTTATACTCGCGTTTGCCTCCACAGCAATTCTGGTCGTTGGCTTCAAAGCAGTCATGGCCGAGCGCTTTGGTCACCTGGTCACACGCAACAGCATGGAAGGTCAAACCAAGGACATTATTGACAGGTTTGTACTGAATGACGAGCAGCGAATAGTCGGCGTTGCGCTCAGACCAGATGAAGCTCTGGGCTTCGATGACTTCTTCTCCAATCTCAAATTCCGTGTAATCGACGAGAACGGGCAGGTCGTCGCCAGCAGCGAAGCCGACCGCCGCTCACTGCTGGCGGGTCGTCATGTTAGCGAACAACCCGGCTTCTTTGGCGTGGTTCAGTTTGACGGACGTGAGTTCTTTGTCAGCGCCTGGCTGCGCGAAGTACATGGCCGACCCTATGTGTTGCAGCTGGCGCGCAGCGACCGCTTTGAACTGCTGGCGCGTCAGGCGCTAACACCCGCCATCACTGATACGGTCGCACTGCTCGGCAGCTTTTCCGTCGTCATCTTCGCGCTGGCTGGCGCTCTGGCGGTGCGCTCGGTGCTAGGGCCGATCCGCACTGCCGAACAAGCGGCACGCAAGGTGGGTGGGCGCAATCTGGCAGCGCGCCTGCCCGAAGACCAGATGCCAGCCGAAATCAAACCCCTGGTAGAGGCCTTCAATGGCGTACTGGAACGGCTAGAGCGGACATTTCAGGAGCAAGAACGCTTCATCGCCAACGCAGCCCACGAGTTAAAGACGCCACTGGCACTGGCACGCGCCCGGGTCGAGGCCGGACTCGATAACGAACAAGACCGGAACCGGCTGCTACAGGACCTCGACACCATGGGTCGTCAGGTACAACAACTGCTGCAACTGGCACAAATGGCCGATCCGCAAACACTGCGGCCAAGCCAGATAAAGCCGGTCGAAGTGGCGCGAGAAGTACTCAATCATTTGGCTTACAAGGCACATCGTTCAGACATTACCCTGCATCTGGAGCAAGCCGCTGTAGACGTACAGATCGAAGCCGACCCTGGAGCATTGTTCGTGCTGCTAAAAAACCTGGTCGAGAACGCACTCGATTTTTCGCCACCGGGCGCTGATGTCAAAGTCCGGTTAAGCATGACTGGAATCAGCGTACAAGACCACGGGCCTGGAGTGACTGCCGAGCATCGAGCGCAGATATTCGAACGTTTCTGGCGGGCACCGGGGCAAAGCCGGTCAGGTTCGGGGCTTGGCCTGGCACTGGTACGTGAAATTGCCCATGCCCATGGCTGGAGCGTGAGTTGCAGCGAGGCTACTGGCGGAGGTGCCTTATTCACCGTATGCTGGCAAGCGTCAACATGACCCCATTTCAAACGGAACACACCAGATGAAGCCGAAACTCTTCCAGTCAGCGCCTGCCTGGGCAGTACGCGACCCCATGTTGCTGTCCGGCGTGGTATTGCTGACACTCAGCCCTTTACTGCTTATCGTGTCCGGGCTAGACCAGCGTCTGCTGTTCGAACGCTCGCCCTGGGACAAACCCTTACGCTTCGCGCTATCACTGGGAATCTATGCCATCACCATGGCGATTGCGGCACAGTGGCTGCTGCAACGCGAACAGCTATCACAGCGTAGGTGGTTATTGGGTTGGCGCTGGCTCGCACCACTACTGACCGCCACTCTGACATTCGAAATGACCTGGATGGCGATACAAGCAGCACGCGGACTAGACTCACACTTTAACGAAGCAACACCGTTCGAGGAACTCATGTTCAGCCTGATGGGTGTAGGTGCCGCCCTGCTCAGCCTTGGGACGCTATGGCTTGGGGTAGTCGCATCATGGCTGGCGTTTGGCGCGGCACGCATAAATGACCGCCTCATTGCACTCGGCATCGCACTGGGTTTCATTGGAACAGGGCTGTTACTGCCGTGGACAGGTGAAGCCCTGGTCGAAGCAGGTCGCTCACAATCCGCGATCCAGGCCAGCACGGTCATACCACTGCTAGGCTGGAGACTAGACGGCAGCGATCCCAGACCAGCGCACTTTGTAGCAGCCCACATCATGCAGATCTTGCCTTTGGCAGCAGTGCTAATGACTCGTTACGGACCATCGAGCCGACCGGGCATTTCAGCTCTGGCACTCTTCATACTGGCGGCTGCCAGCACACTACTGACCGTATGGGTCATGCCATAAGCCACATTGCCCCTGGCAAGTACGGCAAAAAACGAGGATACATTTTCATCATTGCTTGCAAATCAAAAAATACAAGATCGCTACGGGTCTGGTGAATCATGAAAACAAAAATTCTTGTCTATGGAGTACTGGGATACACAGGCAATCTGTTTTTAGAACATGCACTCGATAAAGATTTGCCGATAGTATTGGGAGCCAGAGAAATAGAACTCAAGGATAAAGCTGCAGAACTTGGGATGGAATACCGGATTTTTGAAATAAATGCCGCACAAAATATTTCGTCGCACTTGTCAGACATTAAAGCGGTGATCAATCTGGCCAATATAAGCTACAGCGTGAACAGGCATTTGATTGATGCGTGCATTCAAACAAACACACATTATGTTGATCTGGCGGCCGAATATCCTGACATGATAAATATATACAACCTCGATCATGCTGCGTTATCCTGTGGCGTAATGCTGATGCCCGGCGCCGGGTTCAATCTGGTTACGACCGATATTGCAGGAATGATTGCATCGAAATTATTGCCTGGCTCGAAAAAATTATCTCTAGGGTTTGCAACATTTGGCAGTGCTTCCAGAGGAACAATAAAATCAGTACTCAGATTAGCAACAGAGACCGGTTATTCACGGCTTGCAGGATATCTTATCGAATCAAAACCCGCTTCTGAAGAACATGTATTCATCGCGGAAGGCAAAGAATATACCCTGATTAATAATCCCATTATGGGTGATGTCGTTACCAGTTTTCTAAGCACTAACATCCAAGATATTAAAGCGTATTCCTACTATCCCTGGATTCTGGTCCAGTTCATGAAAGGACGCATGAACTGGCTGAGAAAATTTTTGATGAATCATGGCCGCTGGTTCTTTCCTACGGGACCATCTAAAGCTGAGTTACTTAAACAGCACACTTACTCATGGGCACAAGTTGAAAATAATGAAAATCAAAAATTGACTGTTACGATAAAAGGGCCGCAGGCCTATATTTTTACGGTTAAAGTCATAGGGCGCATTATTCATCAGATAGCCCAGGCTAACATCAGCCCGGGATTCACGCCCCCCTCATTTTATGGCCGCAATCTGATTGAGGGCATTGACGGTGTTCAGATCAGCGTAGTCAAAGAGTAGCGATACGCATCAAACCGGTTGTCGTACCGTTAGCATTAACGAAACCCGCCTAGGTTAGAACTCTAATCAATCATGCTGACTAACAGACTATCTTCAAGATTCAAACCCGCAATACAAAACTGCGTGGCATATTCCGAACAGAATTTTTCAGTACGCAATAAAAGGACGGCCTAGCAATGCCTGAATGAAGGTGGCGACAACCAGGACAACATAAGCCAGCGCCACCAGGTGTACCGGGGCGTGTGCCTCACGCCCAAAAATTTTCGTACAAGCCAGCGCGGCTAGCGGCACAAGCTGCATGGCGTGGGTAGCGAAGAAATGAGCGACGCGAAGATCACCCCCCTCGCGCGACCAACCCAGCAGCCAAAGACCGTCAGCATCACTGACACTACCCCCTACCCAGTGACCCTCCATAGCCGACAAGCTACCTGCAGTCAGCAAAGTAAGCGGCAATGTAAGAGCCAGCCCCCAGACAAGACCGCTACGCATGGCCGGAGCAAGATCGCCGACCGGATAACGATAGATCGCCCAAGCCAGGCTTGTACTGGCCGTGGTCAAAACAACGGCAGCGATCCCCATCAGCGAATACAGAGCTTCCCCGAGCGGGGTTGGGTTAAAGTGCGAACTCGTCGCCAGCGCTGCAGCACTACCAATCCAAACAAGCTCCAGCACCACTGCCAAAACAACAGCACGCTCGTGCCACTGCCACCACGGTCTGCGCGTGATCCCGGTCGAGGCAAAGCGGGCGAACAACGCCAGTGTCATCAAATAAATCACCAGCGCCAAATGAAACTTCAAAGGTTTGATCCAGACATTGATTCCCTGGAACAGGCGCGCGTCAAGTGCAAAGGCACCAAGCAAGGGAAGCATTGCAGCAGCCACCACAATGGCAAGCCGTGTATAACGTGGAGAGTCTGCTACCAGGCGGGCAAGAATACCTTGCCAGCGCGGTGCAACGGCCGACCCGCCGGCCGACTGGGTCGACCCTGCATGATGCGAAATACGCAAACACTGAAACAGCAAATAACCGGCTGGTCCAAACATCAAGGTAGCCAGAAGACAAGGTAACACCATCCAATGCGCCATGCCCTCACGCCGCGCAGTACGCACCTGCCAGGCACCCAGCAGCAGATCAAAGGCAAGATAGTGCACCCAGCCCGCAAGCAACAGCCAGCGGTTCTGAAACAACTGCTCTACCGACCGCAGGCTGTCGAAGCCGCCCTGCCCCGAAGACCAGTGAGCCAGAACAATAGCCGTATAGCCCGCCGATAAAACCAGTGGCAAGACTACACCCCCCAGCACAACCAGCAGGCGCGGCGCAAGCGGGCTTAGTGCCAAAGCCACCCAGCCCACAAGCGCGGTCTGATTCGCTATCTGAAATAATCCATCCGGGCTCATCGGCTCAGCTTGACAGTAGTTAAAAATTCGCCCAGACGTCGCTCCAGGTCTGGATAGTGCGGATTGAATGTGGCCCGGGCACCCGCCTCACCCGGCGGCGGCAACTGCCCGCCAACACCATACCAAACCCGTTCCGCTTGCTGACATGACCGGATCTCATCAGCCTGACGGAACGGAGTGCTGCCACAGTTGCGATAGCTGCCCGTTACGCCATAGTGCGGGTTTTCCGGCGCAATATGCACCGCAAGATGAGAAATGCCCACCACCCGCAACGGCGCATTGGCAGCCGCAAGCCAGGTCACGCGCTGGCTGGTCACTGGCTTGGGCTGACCAGAAAAATAATTCACCATCATGCTGCGATCATCAGCAGCGTTAGCATCAAAGAATCGCCGGTTTTCAGCGACATCAACCACCTCATCGTCTTCGCTCTGCACCAACAGCCAGGGCGTACGTAACGAACCCAGACTGCTTATCCGCGCGTCCATCGTGTCTAGCACCGCCATCGTAGAAGCAATGCCCCGGGTCGGCATCGCACTATAGCGCGCAAACTCTGCCCGCGGGCCGGCTGTAAGCCAGGGTCGGAATGACGCAATCCAGCGCGCCTGGCGTGCAGCAAAAGGCGAACGGATTCGATAAGCTGGCGACAAGCCAACCACTGCATCGACAACATCGGGCGCCTCGGCTGCAACAGCCAGCGCAATCGCTGCCCCGAGCGAGAAACCCGCAATCACCACAAAATCGTTCTCACGATGGGCCTGCAGCACTGCTGCCCGAACATGAGTCAGCCAGTCATTGTGATCGACCACCATCAAATCTGCCGCTCGTGTCCCATGCCCGGGTAGCAACAGCGCACGCGCCTCGAAACACTGCCTGGAAAATGAATTCGCAAGATCGCGCATGGCAAAGGCGGTATCCGATAATCCATGAATAAGAATGGCTATACCCCGAGGTGTCGCAGACTTGCATTCCGCACTAGCGGCAACGCGGAACGGAGCCACCAGACTCAGCTCGGTATCGGCCATCGAAGAATCAAAAGGCACCCGGTGCTTGCGTAACTCATGGGTCACACTACCCACATAAGCATCAAAATCAGCGACCGGGGCAAGCGCTGACGGGTTGCTCCAGCCACTGCTCACCAGTTCAGGTGACGGCGTGGTGTTCCCCCGTGAGGCGCAGCCCGACAAAAAAAGTACAGACAGAACTACCGCAGCGCCAAGCGCAACCATCCAACCCCCTTGAAATCGTCTGACAGGCACGGTGGCATCCTTACGCAGTGCGGCGCAGACCACGCCACAGAAACAGCAGACCCAGCGCCATAAACCAAAGCTGAATGCCAGTCGTGGACAACACAATCGAGACCGGCGGGGTAATACCAAACAGTTCGAGCCCAGGCAAAGCAACCAGCACACCAGCCAACAAACCCGTCACTCCGGCCCAAAGCGGCAACTGGCGGTCGCGCAAAATCAAAAGACTGGTGGCAATCGCCCAGATCGCTGCAAAGGCTGCAACACCCAGAGCCTCGCCAATGGCACCGCCCCAGGCATTGATGACGGCCTGCATAGTCTCAATTGCGGCACGGCCCTCGGCCGATAGGCCAGGAGCGGCATGGGCCTCGGCCAAAGACACACTGCCCGTCAGCCAGCGCAAAATGCCTATGCAGCGCGCCAGCGCCGAGGCTGCCGCCGCACCGATAGCAATCAGCGCCAAAGTGCCCAGCGGGCCAGAACGCGCCGCGATCCGAACCGTTATAACACCGGAAATAAGAAACAGCACCGAATACCCAAGGTACAGTCCGTATCCCAGACGCACCGCATCCAGCTGCTCACGCAGCAGCGGCAGCATCTGCGAGGCTGGAAAGTCCAGACTGTCCGGCCATTGAATGGCACCACCCAGCACCGCCATGGGCGCGAAAATACTGAAACCTTGCACCAGCAGAACCAGACCGGCCACCAGAAAAAGCGTGCGCGACCTGGCGCTGGCGCCAATCGATAAATCAAGTTGTGACATACAGGCTCCAATACAGTGATTCGGGTTGTAGTTAAGTATTCAAGAAACAGTGGTGCAACAGCAGCGGTGTGGAGTATTATCCGCAGGGTTGATAGTCAATACAATTGACTACAAATGAATTTATGAATTTCATTTATGAATATCTCATTTGACTGGTCGCTGGTACGCACGTTTCTGGTGGTACTTGAACAGGGCAGCCTGCTTGCCGCTGCGCGCCAGCTGCAATCGAGCCAACCCACCATTGGCCGACACATAGCAGAGCTTGAAGCCCAGCTGGGTCTGGTGCTGTTCGACCGCACCGGGCGTGGTTTGGTGCCAACCGAATCGGCATTGCGCCTGGCAGAAGCTGCGCGCGCCATGCAAAATAGTGCCGACCAGTTTGCCCGTAGCGTCATGGGCTCTGACCGCTCTGCTTGCGGAACAGTACGCCTCTCTGCCAGCCAGCCCGTAGCCTGCTATGTGCTGCCACCGTTATTGGCCAAAATGCGCCTATCGCTGCCCGAAATACAAGTAGAACTGGTCGCCAGTAACGCCGTCAGCAACCTGCTCAGAAGAGAAGCAGATATCGCCATACGCATGATGCCACCGCAACAGGCCACCGTCATAGCACGCCGGGTGGGAAAAGTAACGCTGCGCGCATGTGCCCACGAAAGTTATCTGCGCCGGCGCGGCTTGCCTCGACATGCTGAAGAACTGCTAACACATGACCTGATCGGCAACGACACCCATGAAGACATCATCAAGGGCTTCGCGTCCAAAGGGCTAATAGTCAAGCGCGAACAATTCTCGTTTCGTACCGATGACCTGATTGTTGTCTGGCAGGCAATACGCGCCGGGCTGGGCATCGGCTTTGTCAGTGAACACCTTATCCGCACTGAACCGAGCGTCATACAGGTGCTGCCAGAACTACACATTGAGCCCATGCCCGTCTGGCTGGCGGTTCACAAAGAAATTCGTACCAGCAAACGAATACGCGCCGTCTATGACTTTTTATCTGACACCCTGCCTGGGGTCATCTGAACCCGTGGGCGGGCGACACTTGCGGGGGGGGGGTGCAGGGTGGAGGCAGGGGGGCTGAATTGGAGGCGGACTCATTTAGTGAGGCTAAAGCCTTCCACTATAGGCCGTTTTATGAACCCAGCTTGAAAATTCTGTACTATGTTGGCGTTTTCTACCAACCCAATAACGCACAAGACCATGCCTTCCAGCCCGGCTGATTACCTAAAAGTCACTGAAAGGACTTTTTACCGTTTGGCGGGTCTCAAAAAGCACCATGACCACCCAACAGAACCCTAAATTTCAGGAACTCGTCGCCAAGCTGCGCGAGATCTTCCAGATCGACCGCCCGGAATTGGACTTCGGTATCTACCGTATCCTCAACGCCCGCGCGGGCGAGATCAACGACTACCTGCAAAACCGGCTGGCTGAAAAGGTGCAGCAGGCGCTGAGCAGCGGGAACTTAGCTCAACGTGAGCAAGTAGCGCGTGAGTTGAAAGAAAAGCAAGCCCAGTATCAGGCCGATGGCATCGAGCCTGACACGGTGCCAAAAGTACAGGAACTACGCAATAAACTAGAGCAATTTGGTGCCGGTGCTAGCGAACACGAGAACGCCGTGTTCTCGCACCTGCTGGCTTTTTTCTCGCGCTATTACCAAGACGGCGACTTCATCAGCCAGCGCCGTTACAAGGGCGACACCTACGCCATCCCCTACGCGGGCGAAGAGGTGATGCTGCACTGGGCCAACAAAGACCAGTACTACACCAAGAGCGGCGAAAACTTCAGCAATTACAGCTTCAAGCTCGAAGATGGCCGCACGGTGCATTTCCGCCTCGTCGCCGCCGACACCGCCAAAGACAACCGCAAGGACAACGACAAGGAACGTCGCTTTGCCTTGGTGGCAGCCAAGACCGTTACCCGTGTGGATGAAAACGGCGACGAGGTCGAAGAAGCACTGGTGCCAGTAGAGGAAGCCTCAAACAGTGACGGCAACAAGGAATTGATCATCCGTTTCGAGTACGCCACCCAGCCCAAAGGCACCAAGCAGGAAGCGCTGGTCACCCAAGCCGTAGAGGCCGTGCTGGCGGATACCGCCGTCAATGCGCGCTGGCTGACCCTACGCAATCGCGCACCCACCGAGAAGAACCCGCAGCGCACCCTGCTGGAAAAGCACCTGAGCGACTACACCACCAAAAACACGGCGGACTACTTTATTCATAAGGACTTGGGCGGCTTCCTGCGGCGTGAGCTGGACTTCTACATCAAGAACGAAGTCATGCATCTGGATGACGTGCAGAACGCAGGCGCGTTCGCGGACATCGAGAAAAACCTGCGCATGATCCAGTGCCTGCGCAGCATCGCGCTGGAGCTGATCACTTTCCTGGCTCAGTTGGAAGATTTTCAGAAGAAGCTGTGGTTGAAAAAGAAGTTCGTTGTCTCCAGTCACTACTGCATCACGTTGGATCGGGTACCGGAAACGCTGTGGCCAGAAGTCGTGGCGAACGAGCAGCAGTGGGCAAGGTGGAAACAACTGGGCGTTTGGGATGGCGATGCGCCGGGGACGTTGGAGGACTTGAAGGCCGCACCATATCGGATGGTGGATACTTCATTGTTCCCAAAGGCCTTCAAGGCTCTGCTGCTTCACCAAATGGCAGAGCTAGATTCAGCAACAGACGGGGTTCTGATTCATAGTGACAACTTCCACGCTTTATCTCTGCTGCAAGAGCAGTATCGGCACCAGGTGAAGTGTGTCTATATTGATCCGCCATACAACACGGGCGAAGACGGTTTCCCATACAAAGACCGGTTTCAGCATTCAAGCTGGATTTCGATGATGAAAGACCGGCTGACGCAAACCATTCCTCTGCTAGCGAAAAATGGCTTGTTTGCATGTCACATGGATGAGCATGAGCATCAAACTCTTGAGTGGCTGGTGTCGCACTGCTTTGGCAATAATAGTGACCTTGGAAAGCTAATCTGGGATAAGCGCAATCCTAAGGGTGACGCAAAAGGCATCGCGGCTCAGCATGAGTATGTCCATTTTGCCGCCTTGAACCCGGAGCATTTGAAAGAGCGAAACGATGCCTTTACGCGCAACAAAGAGAACGCAGAAGCCATACTCGGAAAGGCTCGGCAGCTGATACGCAGCGCAGGCGGTGTTACCGAGCAAGTCCGCAGGCAATTCAAAGATTGGTTAAGAAAGTCAGATTTTAGCGGTGGTGAGAAAGCCTATTCACTGATTGATGACAATGGGGATGTTTATCGCCCTGTTTCAATGGCATGGCCTAACAAGAAAACAGCACCAGATGAGTATTTCATTCCACTTATTCACCCCGTCACAAAGAAACCATGCCCTGTTCCTGCGCGTGGGTGGCGAAATCCACCTGAAACTATGAAGGAATTGCTTAGTCTTGACTTGGTTTTGTTTGGCGTAAACGAAGACAGCATACCAAACCGGAAATATCTCCTGAAGGAAAACCTAACTGAAAGCGTGCCTTCTCTGTATTACATGGGCGGAAGTGACGATGCATTATTGGAGGCGATGGGTTTGACATTTGAAAATCCCAAACCTGTAAAGTCTGCCAGTTATTTTTTGTCCATAATTGCGAGACCTAAAGAAGCGCTGGTCATGGATTACTTCGCAGGCTCAGGCACGACAGCACATGCGCTCATAAACATGAACAGGGAAGACAAAGAGCAGGGAAAGCGTGGCTATGTTTGTGTTGATATGAGCGACAAGTTCGAGACTGTTTTGAAACCTCGGCTACAAAAAGTCGTTTATTCCGCCGACTGGAAAGACGGCAAACCGACTGCCCCTGAAACCGGCATCTCCCACTGTTTCAAAGTCATCAAGCTCGAAAGCTACGAAGACACCCTGAACAACCTGCAACTGCGCCGCACGCCCGCGCAGGGCGATCTGCTGAACACCCTGCCGCAGCAGACCAAGGACGACTACCTGCTCAACTACGTGCTGGACGTGGAGAGCCGTGGCTCGCTGCTGTCGGTGGAGGACTTCCGCAAACCCTTTGATTACACCTTGAACATTGCCGTGGATTCGGCGGGCGCGTTCGAGCCACGCAAGATCGATCTGGTCGAAACTTTCAATTACCTGATCGGCCTGCGGGTCAAGCACATCGACGCCCAGCCGCAGCGCGGCTTCGTCACCGTTACCGGCGCGCTGCCCAATGGTGAAAGCTGCCTCGTGCTGTGGCGCGATTGCGATGTGCTGGACTACGAAGGCATCAGCAAGCTGTGCGACAAGCTCGTCATCAATCCAGCTGACCACGAGTACGATGTGGTCTACATCAACGGCGACCACAACATTCCCACCGTGCTGACGCAGACGGCTGAGGCAGGCGGCGCCACCCGCGTGCTTAAGCTACGCCAGATTGAGCCGGAGTTTCTGGAGCGCATGTTCTCGGTGGAGGATGTGTAATGGCGGGTAAACCCAAAGCGAAAGTACCTGGATTTACCGCGCCTGCGCTGATGGATGTGACCGAACCCCTGTTTGGGCGTGTAGCCGAGATTTTGGAGTCGGCGCGCGCCAACGTTGTGCGACACGTGAACAGCCAAATGGTGCTGGCCTATTGGCTCATTGGTCGGGAAATTGTTCAGGCATTACAAGGCGGCGAAGAGCGCGCTGATTACGGCCAGGCGCTGCTCAGTGGCTTGTCGCAGGCGCTGACCCAGCGTTATGGGAAAGGGTTTTCAGTCAGCAATCTCAGGTACTTCCGGCTGTTTTATCAAGCCTACGCTAACCGCCGGCCCGAAATTCGTCACGAGGCTCGTGATGAATTGGGCACCGGCAATCAAGGCCAGGTGTTGGCCGACTTGAACCTAGCGCTGGCCGAGCACGACAAGCTACAGGGCTTTTCGCCGCGCTTGAGTTGGACGCATTACCGCACCCTGTTACGGATTGAGCAACGTGCCGAGCGCCTGTTTTACGAGGTAGAGGCGGAACGCAACGGCTGGAGTCAACCGGAGCTGGAGCGGCAGATACACAGCCACCTGTACCTGCGCCTGTTGAAGAGCCGCGACAAAGAGGGCGTGCTGGCGCTGGCCTCGCAGGGGCAGCTGGTTGAGCAGCCCGTGGATGTGATCAAGCACCCCTATGTGCTGGATTTTCTGGGCTTGCCGGAAGCACGGCAATGGCATGAAGCCGATCTGGAATCGGCGCTCATCGACCAGTTGCAGCCCTTTTTGTTGGAGCTGGGCAAGGGCTTTGCCTTTGTGGCCAGGCAGCAGCGTATTGCGACTGAGTACCAGCACTTTTACATCGATCTGGTGTTTTACAACTACCTGCTCAAGTGTTTTGTGCTGGTGGATTTGAAGTTGGGCAAGCTGACGCACCAAGATGTGGGTCAGATGGACATGTATGTGCGCATGTATGACGACCTGAAACGCAGCGAGAGCGACAACCCTACGGTGGGGCTGATTCTGTGTGCCGAACGCGATGAAGTGGTGGCACGTTATTCCGTACTGAATGAGGCCACCCATTTATTTGCCTCAAAGTACGTAACCGTGCTGCCCAGCGAAGAAGAGCTACGCGCCGAGATTGAGCGCGAAACGCATCGGCTGGCTGCCATAGCACAGGACCAGGAGGCCGAAAGTGGCAAGCGCAGCTAAAGGCAGCAACACCAAAACCAAAAAACGCAGCTTCCATCAAGAATTAGTGCTCAACCGCTGGGTGCTGGGGTTTTTTCACGGCGGTAACTTGGCCGCGCTAAAAGGGCTTCTGGGGGATGACCGTTTTGAGGGCATAGGCGAGGACGGTCAGACCAGGTTCTTCCATGAGTTGGCTCGAAGCTTGTTCGACCCGAACAAGCTACCGCGGGTCGACCTGCGACGTTACGACTTGAACGTGGTCGCGCACTGGCAGGCTATTACCGTGCAGCGTAATAAGCGTGAAGGTTTTGAGTTGCAGATGAAGTACTTCCAGTACCTTTCGCTACTGTTCACTGAGCTGTATCTGGACTGGTATTTTAACCACCGTCAGGACTTGCTCGATGGCCTGAACGAGGAAATGACGCGCTACCGCGCCGAGACGGGCGCGGAACCGTTCCGCGATTTCGAAGCGGACGACCTGAACAAGATCGCCTTCTGGAATGCCACCGGCAGCGGCAAGACCCTGCTGATGCATGTCAACCTTCGCCAGTATTTGCACTACTTCCAGCCGGGCAGTCGTGGGCAAATGCGTGATCACTTTCCCGACAAAATCATCCTGCTGACGCCTAACGACGGGCTGTCACGCCAGCACTTGGAAGAGTTGCATCTATCGGGGTTCGGATTTGCGCAATTTTTCAACAAGACGCAGTCACCTGCGCGCGGCACAATCGAGATTATCGATATTCACAAGTTGCGCGATGAGATGGGCGACAAGACTGTCGCCGTGGATGCCTTCGAGGGCAATAATCTGGTGCTGGTGGACGAGGGTCACCGTGGTACGGGCACGGCAGCAGGCGCATGGATGGCGCGGCGCGATGCGCTGGTACGTGGGGGTTTCGCTTTCGAGTACTCAGCTACCTTCGGGCAGGCGGTAGTCAAAGGTATGACGCTAGTGGCAGCGGAAGAAGACATCCAGAAAAGGCGCGCCAAGTTGCTGTTCAACACCACCAGTCTGCGCAGCCTGGACGACGGACAGAAGGCGCAACTCGCGCTGACCGCCGACGACAAGCGCCGCGCGCGCATGATCGCGACGCGCGAGATTTACGCCAAGTGCATCCTGTTCGATTACTCGTACAAGTTTTTCTATGACGATGGCTATGGTAAAGAGTCGTTGATTCTGAACATGAACGATGACGCATACAAGCAGGATGATAATGCGCGCAAGTATTTCACCGCGTGTTTGCTGGCCTTCTATCAGCAGCTATGGCTGTGGAGCACGCACCGCTCGGTGCTTACCGACTTCAACATAGAGAAGCCACTCTGGGTGTTCGTAGGGCACTCGGTTACTGGCGCTGACGACAAAAAGAAACATAAGCTTTCTGATGAAGATTTGGTCAGTCTCTCCGACGTGTTGGCTGTTGTTCAGTTTCTAGCTTGGTTCCTGAATAACGAGGATCAGATCAAGGGATGGACTTGCCCCCAAGTGACGTACTCATTTTTGGGATAAAAAAAGGTTACGTGCAGATCATAACATCCGGGTTAACAAGCA
>DHLX01000017.1:0-34952 GCA_002405475.1 Burkholderiales bacterium UBA4657
GCCTTGCAGTTATGGCGCAAGATGCTGGGTATGCTGTTCGAGACCGGGCATCCGTGGATCACTTTCAAGGATGCCTGTAATGTGCGTTCACCCCAACAGCATGTGGGCGTGGTTCATAGCTCGAACCTGTGTACCGAGATTACCCTCAATACCAATGACAGCGAGATTGCGGTATGCAATCTGGGCTCGGTCAACCTGGTGGCGCATTTGAGGCAGAACGCTGACGGCAGTGTTGCACTTGATCATGACAAATTGCGCCGTACCGTGAGCATTGCCATGCGCATGCTGGATAACGTCATTGATATCAATTATTACGCCGTTGCCAAAGCGCGCAATTCGAATATCAAGCACCGTCCGGTAGGCCTGGGTATTATGGGTTTCCAGGACTGTCTGCATGTCTTGCGCCTGTCTTATGCCTCGCAGGAAGCGATTGAGTTTGCCGATCGTTCCATGGAAGCTGTGTGCTATTACGCTTACTGGGCGTCGACCGACCTGGCCGCTGAGCGTGGCCGTTACAGTTCTTATAAAGGGTCGCTCTGGGATCGCGGCATCCTGCCTCAAGATACCTTGAAACTGCTGGCCGAACAGCGTGGCGGTTATGTCGAGGTTGATCTGTCCGAGTCACTGGACTGGAAGGCGCTGCGCGAACGTATTGCCGTTCATGGCATGCGCAATTCCAATTGTGTGGCGATTGCTCCGACCGCGACCATCTCTAACATTATCGGCGTGTCGGCCTGTATTGAGCCCACGTTCCAGAATTTGTTCGTCAAATCGAACCTGTCAGGCGAATTTACCGTGGTCAATGATTACCTGGTGCGCGATCTGAAAGCGCGTGGTTTGTGGGATGAAGTCATGATTGCCGACCTGAAATATTTTGATGGTTCGGTAGCCAAAATTGACCGTATTCCCGCGGAATTACGCCAGCTCTATGCTACTGCGTTTGAAATCGAGACCGCCTGGATTGTCGAGGCAGCAGCACGGCGCAGCAAGTGGATTGACCAGGCGCAGTCGCTGAATATTTACATGGCGGGTGCCTCTGGCAAAAAGCTGGATGACACTTATAAGCTGGCCTGGTTGCGCGGTTTGAAAACGACTTACTACCTGCGTGCCTTGGCGGCTACCAGTGCTGAAAAATCGACGGGACGTGGTGGTGAGCTGAACGCAGTTTCAGCTGCGCCAGCAGTGGCAAGCAGTGCGGCCCCTGCAATGCCAGAGCCGGAAGGCCAGGTCTGTATGTTGCGCCCGGGCGACCCGGGTTTTGAAGAATGTGAAGCCTGTCAATAAGGATAATCGTAACGCACAATCCCCGGCCAGTCCGGGGATTTTTTTTCCTATGTTGCCATGCGTTCGGATTGGGCCAGTAGAAATTCCCGGGTACGACGCTTTTGCACGCGGGAGCGAATTTTTTCTTGTTCTTTGGTGCTCAGATGGCGCGAGCAACTAAAGTGGACGACGCTGTGTTTTTCTGGATCAACGAGCTCCACTGCGCCACATTCCCGGCACCGGAATAAAGTTTTGTGGGCGCCGATATCTTCCTCAGTACTGCCAACTACACCACTAAAGCTAATCAAGTCCTGGTTGTAGACAAGTTCATCATCGTCTGACCAACCATCTCTAAACATGCATTTGAAGCGATCTAATGCAATTACAACTGCGTACCGTGCTGGCCAACCTTCTTCAAGGACTGAGCGCATAACTATCCAGAATGCGGTGTGGTGTGCCATCATAGAGGGGCTTTTTTCCAAAACATCATCCAGGCAGCCCGGCGTCCTATTCATTCGACCGCGCGGTTTCGCCGACCCCTCTTTTTCATAAACTTCATTGATTTTCGGCTTTGTAAAAATATCTCCCAGCATGGCGAAGGTATGTTTCAACCGGATTTCGAGGCGAGAATAAAAAGCGAGTAGATCGAGATCTTGTTCTTCCAGCACGGCGAGTTTGGGTGTCATCAGCCGCGAACGCCTGGCGGCGTCGTACGCAATCAATTCATAGTCCTGGCGATTACGCCTTAACCACTCATCTAGAAAGACTTGCTGCGTCAATTTCTCTTGCAATACGTCAGCCCAGAATACGGGGGATTTGAAACGCAACTCAAAAAGTGGGAAGGGAAGATCGTACAATTTTTTCCAAAAAAGGTCACGATCACAACGTCTGAGTTTATCTAATAGGGACGAAGGAATATTAAGCAGAGATCCGGCGGCTGCATCCCCTATTAACAGAAAAACGGACTTCATCACTTCATTATTAATATGCCTGATAAGGTTGGCGACCTTGTCATCTTGGGCGGCCACGCTATCAATGGCCGTCCCTTCATAGTAAAAAGAATCCGCGCTAGGAACGACATCGGAAACCAAAAAATCCCAACCGCCGCGACGAACCGAATCTGATGCGAGCTGAAGCAGCGGGACGGGAGATTTGCATAGCCCGATGTTTTCCAGGCGGTGATTGGATTCAATCTTGGAAATATAAGGTGCTACATCGCCAAAAATCAATTGAGTCAGGCCAGTCGCCCTTTTATTTGCCAGCAAAGCGTTAGATAACTGGGGCAGGAAAAACCACGCGTACTGATTGAAGTCTTTGACTGCCATACGGACTTCGTAACTTAATACCAACTTCAATGTCCCGCCTGATTTTAAGTACGACATCGTTGTTATCCCCGCCCCAAAAAATTAGATTAATGAGCACAAAAACACTCTCATTTAGTGATGAATGGATGCTTAATGCTGCAATATCATTGGCATAAATGCCAGTCTGGAAAGTCTAGCGCGGTAACGTAAACTTTTGCAAGGGGGTTGAGAGGTGAATTTTTCGGATACCTTCCAATTGTCAAATTTTTCAGAAGTTTGGGAGGGAACCCAGTCACTGGTGGACCGGATACGGGTGCGTTCCGGTCTGTCAACGACCGAGGAATTCAGCCAGCGCTACGGGCAGCCCGCGCGGCTGGTGGCCCAACTTTGCATGTTCAGCCCATACTCGCCCTCGTTTTCGCGTGACAAGATGGGGGAGCTCAAGTTATTGCCATTTTCCCATGCTAAGGGTTCATTTCAGCGATCCATCATGCATGCCCAGGCTGCCGTACAGTCCTGTGATGGCCGTTATTTTGGGCAAAATCTGTCATCGAGTGAGCGCCGTCGGGTCGAACCAGAGTATAAGTATGCCGCTTTCATCGTTGCAGTTTTCGGATCGTTCGAGACTTCATTCAGTCATTTTTCAACACTCAATGAGCACGGTGAAGAGTGGTCCCCGTTTCGATCCGAGGAAACAGCGTATGCATTTTTACAACGCACCCAGTCACGCACCTTTAGTCATCGTTTACGCACTTCACCTTTGATGATTGCGCCAGGCTCTATCGTGTCGCGCTACCTAGAACGTCGCTGGTTTGCCGATTTTACGGACCAGGTATTGACTGATATGTATACAGCACTGGCCGCCAAGCCTATAGCCGAAAAAAATGAACCGGTACTGCTGGAAGTGATACGTATAACGGCCAAAGCCGTGGATGCACAGCAAGTTGCACAACGATCAGCCAGTAGCCTCCCGGAGGCACTGATCACTGATGCCACCTTACAGCCCATCAATAGTCAGGAAGCTGCTACAGATCTGCCTGATACTTCTTCCCATTGTCCTGCGGCATCAGCACCCGAACCGGTACAACAGGCGGAAGAAATTGTGCTCACCGCCGAAAAAAAACCCAGAAAAAAACCGGCTCCCGTCGCTGAAGCTCAAGTACCCCTGTTTGTTGAAGAACCTGCATTGGTTAAACCGTCCCTCCTGGAGCAAATGTCACCATCGATACGACAGCTGTTGGAATTGATGCATTCAGACCTTCATGCCGGGAAGTATGCGCCATCCCAGTACATCAAGAGTACCGACGAAAGCGTTGCGATCAAGAAAGAACTGTTTGTACGCTACGCAGTCCCCGCCCACGCGGTGATATCTGAATTCCAGAAACTGGGCTTGTTCAAAAGTACCAGCGCTCAGGAAATATTTTTAAAAAAGGAAATTGCTGAATTAATTCTCCCGAGCCTAGAAGTTGCCGCTACGTCTGATAACTCACTTGCCTGATCGAAACTACAGTGAACCCACTTGATCTCCTGCGGCCACCATACGAAGCCATTGCAGCCGCGGCATGGATCTTCGCGGCGTTGGTAACGGTCGCGGTAGGGGCGCCATATGCGCTATGGGTATGCGCCGTGTGCTTTACTTTGTTCATGCTAAGAACTCATAGTTTTATCAAGATCGTCAAGTTTAGGCTCTCGATTTCGACCTCATATCTGCTGGCATGGTCCAGACCAGAACTCGATCTGCTAGGGAAAATGGGGTATGAAAAAAATGCTGTGGCCATCGGTATTGGCTACGAGTGGATGGGAAAGCACACCGCTCTGGCAGATGCTTTGAACTCGATGGAAGACAATGGGCTGTATTACGATATCAATAGGTTACCCAAACCTCTGTATTCTATGTTCGTGCCGAACGGATCCGTCAAAGCTGAAGAGCCCCGCGGCTATCCCTGGATCGCCGGACTTGACGAAAACCATATCCCGGCTTTATTGAGTAAAGCCACAGCTGGCGGCCATGTCATCGTTCCAGGCACTACGGGTGCTGGTAAAACGACGCTCTACAAATTTTTGATTCCGCAGCTTTGTCAGGATCCTGCGGCCACCGTAGTACTGATCGACCCTAAAAATGACAAGAACCTAAAGGCCTATATGCGCGAGTCTGCGCAACGCGCAGGAAAACGATTTATCGCACTAGACCTCGCGAATCTATCTGACAGTATCCGTTTCGATCCTTCAAAAAACTGGAATACACGCGCCGAATTTGCCTCTCGTAACACGCAAAACCTTGCTTCCGAGGGAGGCGGCGACAGTTTTGTTCAGTTCGCCTGGCTTACGACCGACCGTATTGCCGCAGGACTTCTATATCTTGGCAAAAAACCCTCCACCCGTCTGATACAGCAATATATCCAGCGTGGTGTGAACGATTTGCTACACGGTTGCCTGGAAAAATACCTGGCGGTGTTGTTGGGGGCCAATTGGGAAAACTTGTTGGTGCCCCATCTACAGACAGTCAAGGGGGAAGTCGACCGACTGGCCGGGATGGTGCGATGTTATGAAGCCGAATCGGTCAAACAAGGCAAATTCAATGAGGCTATTGACGGGCTGATGTCTACCTATCGGCATGATAAAGAACATTATTCAAAAATGATCCTTAATTACTTGCCCTTGCTACAAATGTTAGCTTCTGACGAAATGGGGCCGATTTTTTCTCCAGACTATGACGACATAACTGACAAGCGCGAAATATGGGATTCTTTTCAAGTCTGCGATCAGAATGTGGCACTCTATATCGGCACCAATTCGATGTCGAATAAAACTGTTGGCTCAGCCGTTGCATCCATGATCCTGGGCGATTTCGCAGCGACGGCCGGTTACATCTATAACTATCGCACGCCCAAACCCATTTACATGATTCTCGATGAGTCCAGCGAAATGGTTAATAACGAGTTGATTCAGATATTGAATAAGGGGAGAGGGGCGGGATTCCGCGTGTTTTTTGCCACCCAGACTTTCGCTGATTTTGAAGCCCGCATGGGAAATAAGTCCAAAGCGCTACAGCTACTGGGTAATGGAAACTCCGTTATCAGTTTCCGTCTTAAGGATATGACAACGGCATCGTGGGTCTCGGACCTGTTCGACGAAACGATAGTCAAGCGTATCAACACTTCAGTATCACAAGGAACAGAGTCCGAAGCCCATGCGCTCGAATTCCGAGGCAGCATTTCCCGATCTGAGCAGAGAGAGCGGTTACAACGCGTTCCGCCCTATCTGTTAACCAACTTACCCGATTGCCAGTTTTTTGCTTCTATAGGCGGCAAAAAGATTATGGGTCGTGTCCCAATCATTAATTGACGATTATTCCTATGCTCAAAAGAATTTTTAGTAACTACAGCCCCGAGAAGTGTCTTGAAAGCGCCCAGCGCAACCCGCTGGCACCACACAACCTGGAAGAAATGCTTTCGGCCTATCCGTTTCTGGGAGAGCCCCTGATCAATGTTGCCACGCACTTCGGGACGGTTTCTTATGACGAGGACGGCATAATGCTGCTCGAGAAAATGCTGCTCAATGGTCTGACGGGGTATCTTGCCCCACAGCAGGAGACAGAAAGAACTGGTAGCTTTTTGGCCGGAATGCTTGAACCTGCGAGCGTAGTACTGGATCATCAGCTGAGCTCTTATAATGAAGCTGGTGACCCGGTTGTCTGGCGACCCCTCGATGAATCTTTGTCGCAATTCATGCGACATAGCCAAGACAACCAATATTTCATTACCCCCCTGGCGCGGCGGCCAACCCCCTCTGCTACAGCCGCTCTGATGATGGCGTCCAGGCTATATCCACAACGATGTTTGAATATTGTTTTTAGGAAACTCCTGACTCCGGCATCGGCATGAAGTTTGGTACTTTATTTCGAATCTATTTCCTCCTAATCCCGCTCCTGCTTTGGGTGGTGGCGCCCCTGTTCCTTCCAGCCTCATGGTTTTTGATATCCGAGGGGGAGCTTCTAAATAACAGTCAATTGGTGGGAGAAGGTCGGCACGAGCAAATACTTCAAGCCTCCCATGCAAAATTCAATGCCTACTTTGTTGATAACGGTATCGTTAAGAAAACCCTGGATATGACAAAAAAGAGGGGAGATTCAAATGCAACTATGGCAAAAACCATTTTATCCAAGTACGTCAACAATTTTTGGTTGCAAACCTACAAGGTCCTATACCGTATAGAGCTGGTTAAATTCTGGTACGTCGGATTCCTTACTGTGCTCATTGCGGCGTTCATAGATGGCATGGTGATCAGAAAGAAAAAAACCTACGCCGCAGACATAGCCAATCCCCTGGCATTTCATATTTTTGGGCATGCATTTTTTGCAGTGATTGGTGGCCTCGTCTTACTTCCGTTGTTACCTTTTACCATTTCCAATCTTGCATGGCCTATTGCCACCGCAGTTTTTTGCTTGCTGACATGGGCGGTTGCCAAAAACTTCCAAACAGGCCGGTAATGTGATTGTTTTCAGCACCATTTCCAAAAAAAAAAGGGGTTTAGTCGGCTTACCATGCCTACATGAACGCCATCAGCAATATCGCCCAGCACAGAATCAGCATGATCCGCGAGGATCTCGCTCCGCTTCGTCCATTTCTAGAGAATCCACGCGTCACCGAAATCATGATCAATCGGCACGATGCTGTTTTTGTGGAAGAAGGCGGGCAAATGAATCTGGTGGACATCAAGTTCAGGCCAGAGGAGGTGCAAAAACTAATTGTGGCCATCGCGCGCCGCATGAGGACGGATTCTTCGCGAGAAAACGAACACTCAATTATTGATGCCGATCTCGATTCTCTGCGGTTTTGTGCTATTCATCATCCAATATCTGTCGATTCTGATTGCATCACGATCCGGAAACATGCAGCAGTTAACTACAGCCTGAACCAGCTTGAGGAAATGGGGGGATTTGATCCGGTCTTACGCACCCCTACAGAAAGCGTGCAGGTCGAACCCACGGCCAACGAGCGGCCCTGCGAATTTATTCATCGGATTATTGCAGACCGGCATACGACGCTTTTTACTGGCATGACCGGTTCTGCAAAGACAACATTCATGAAGGCCTGTCTTCAGGCAGTCCCCACCGAAGAGCGTGTCATCAGCGCGGAAGACGTGTTGGAGCTCGTGGTTCCACACCAGAACCGGATACGGCTGCTAACGAGTAAGCCCAACGCCACTAGCGGTGGAGTGACGATGCGTCGGCTGCTCAAAGCTATGCTCCGATCCCGTCCAGATCGCATTATTGTTGGAGAGGTGAGGGATGGGGCCGCCTACGACATGGTAGATGCCTGGGCTTCCGGCCATCCTGGGATTGGTTCAATGCACGCCTCCTCTTCTCTGGGTGGTTTGCACCGCCTCGAATCACTGTTGATGGAAGGGGTACCTCCCGACTCTTCGTTACCACTGTTCTCGATTAGACAAAAGATCGCCCAGTCCGTTAGTTTCGTTCTCCACTGTACCCGCAAAGCCGGTCGTCGCGGCTTGGCCGAACTCATCCGCGTGGATGGCATTGATGAGGCGGGACATTACCAGGTTACCCGTATTTACTGAAAGGAAAGACATGCTAGACAAATATCTCACCTCGTCGAAATTCATGAGTTTTTTTGTTTTCTTGAATACCGTTTTATTACCTGCAGCCTACGCACAAACAGCATTTACGTCCGGTTTTGTATGTAAATTTGTCAAGTGGGTAAATGACGAAGTGATTATTTCAATTGCTTTTGTCGCTTTCATCATTTCAATCATTTCTCTATTTACAGACGACATGAAAATCCCCAAGTGGTTTTCATGGGTACTGATTGTTCTTTCGCTTGCCGCGTTTGCGCCGGGCCTGTTTGGGATGCTCCCCAGAGGCCAACAGTTCATGCAAACATGCGGACTGTCCTGATTTGAATATTTCCAGGCGGCGATTCCCGTGAGTACCTACTACCCCATACTCAACACCCCCAAAACTCTCGGAGGGATTGATATACGCATTGGGATTGTATTCGGTGTTGTTGGGATAATCATCCTATTCGCCGCAAGGAACCTGCCCTATCAGATCATTCTGTTCTTGGCAGTGGTCATGATGATCAGTTGGTACTACCTGCGCTGGCTCAATGAAAAGGATCATCAGGCCATTGATATTCATCTGCGATCCGATGGCCTTTACTCTGCGTATGACCCATTCCCGTATGCTGCACGAACCGCAGGGGGGGCAAGACCTAACGGATGGGCAAACGAAATAGGGCAACCAATACCAAACAACTTGCGAGGGGATTCGAATGCGATTCGCATGGAAAACGCGGAAAACGACGAAGACCGAGCCGCCTTGGTCGAAATCATCCCGCAGTTGTGTTTCTTGCGCCCGAACTTGTGCCTACATAAGGATGGCTCTTTATCAGCTTTCTTCAAATATACTGGACCGGACACAGACGCCCTGTCACCTGCCAAGCGGGCTGAACTTAGTCGTATCCTCAAGGATTCAATAAAGCGGGCGGGCGGCAACTTTTCTATCTGGGCCAATACCTACCATTTCTTAGCTGCCGATATTCCCACCCCAACGGCGCCCGATCCTTATGTGGCAGCATTTCTTCGATACCGCCAGGACCGCGTCAAGGCATCGCGCCAGTTCACCAATGAATTTGTTTTTGCCATTGTAAAACGACCAAAAAAAACAGGGAATAACTTGCTCGACCGCTTCGCGATTTATATGGACTACGCGGGACAATCGATTCTACGAGCGCTCTTTTCGGCGGTACGCGATACCCTTTTCCATAGAAAGATGTTTGCTTTTCAGTCGGCTGTGGTCGAAGCACAAAGCATTGAATTTGAGTCGATGCTGAATGACTTCACCTCCTCGCTTGCTGACCTCAAAATGCGCCGGTTGAATTATGAGGAAATCCTCGGAACCCTCAATTCGCATTTGAATTTTGCCAAAGGCCCGGAACTGCTTGGCTACCCTCAGCACGGCCTGATTGACTATGCCATTGGTGAACGTCGCATCGAACGCGCAAAAAACTATCTCAAGTTCTACGATGGGGGGAAAATCTACTACGTCGGAGCAGTAACGCTCAAGTCCGTGGTGAATCCATTCATACCGGCGATGCTCGATCGGTTATCAACGCTAGGACATGAAGCCATTATTTCACACAGTTATCGCGTTTTTTCAAAAAATGACTCAACGGCAGATATAGAGCGGGTGTTCAAGTACGTCAATTTCACCCAGGTGCCACTGCTCAAAGCCTTGCTCCGGGCTTTCAACAAAAATGACGTTGTCGAGCAGGAACCTACTACGATCAAGGAAGCCAAAGACCAGATCGACAAAGCCAAACTCGAGATCGAACAAAACGACATTTTGTTCGGCTTTTATAACCTCAGTATCCTCATTAAAGGTAATACGCCAGAGGAGGTGGATAAGGGGATTGAAGAAGCGGCCACCATTATTAATGAAAAGCGAATGACCGCCATCAAGGAGTCGGTCAATGTATTTTCTTCATTTGCTGGCACATTGCCAGGGCAGTTTGCTTATCAAAAACGCTTGATCTTTCTCTCCAGCGCTAATGTTGCAGACCTCCTGCCAATCAGCACCCTGGATTCCGGCCAGCCTCTCAGTCAACATCTGAGTAAGGAGGCGCGCAAGCCTCAACCTTCTTTAGGCGTTTACCACACTGGCCATAATGTCTTATTCCATCTAAATTTGCATGTCGGATCTAACGGACATACCTTCATCGTGGGGGATAGTGGACGCGGAAAGACTACATTTGCCAATTCCCTACTACTTGCCTATCAGCAATACGCGCCATTTTGTGCGGTGTTTGATAAAGACTACAGTTGTCGAGTGACCACCCTGATGGCTTCGGGGCGTCATTACACCGTTACCCCCGAAGGTAGCCGTGTCAATATTCTGTCGGTGATTCGGACCTCAGAAGGACTGGAATGGTTTCATGGATGGGCGGTCAGGCTACTCAACTCAAAATTAGGCGCATACCCGGTAACCCCGGATGAAGATACCCGCATAAGGGAAATTCTTGAATCACTGGCAACCGCCCGACAATCATGCCTGACGTCGTTTGTAGCCCTATTACCCTCACGCCTGGAAGCCCATATGCTTCAATGGGTCGAGGGAGGAAGATTCCCCATATTTGACAGCTACGAGGAATCCGACCTCGACGATTGGGTTTGCTTCGAAATGAACGCTCTGTTCAAGTCATATAAAGAGTTTATGGGACCGTTTCTTGATGCCCAGTTTTTCCGAATCGAACAAAAAATTTCGCAGCTGAATGGACGTCCAGGGATCATTTATTTCCCTGAGATCTGGTATCTGCTTTCCGACCCCATCTTTGCAGCCAGAATTAACGAGGTCCTGCTCACCTTTCGAAAAAAGAATGTCATTGTTATTGCGGATACACAGAACTTTAGCCAGTTACGTGACAGCCCCATTTATTCCACCTTTTTATCGACGATTGCAACAAAAATCATACTCCCCAATTCCAATGTCCAGTCAGGCCTGATCAAATCTGTCCTGCAGGATTTTGGCGTGAATGATCATCAACTGGCCCTTATAGAGAATGCGAAACCATTCCGAGATTACATAGTGATCAATGATTTCACTACCAGGGTGTTAGCCAGCACTTTCGATAAGCGGGAAATGACCATGCTGACGTCCGAGAAAACCGACAATCAGCTGCTCTCCCAATTGATGACCGACCATCCCAAGGACTTCAGGTCAATTTACTTAAAAACAAAGATAGGAGCGTAATTATGAAGAAAGTCTATTTCAGTATGGCATCCTGGCTTTTTGCCTGCACACTCCAGACTGCTTATGCTGGAGGTGGCGGCGGTTTCGGCGGCATTGTGTTCGACCCGACCAACTACACACAAAATCTTACTTCTGCCCTCACCGCAGTCCGACAGGAAACCCAAATGCTGCGGGATTATATGAACCAGATTCAGCAACTACGCGCACAAGTAGAAGCGGCAAAAAATCTGGGGCGCGATGTTATCTCCGGAGAAGTTGCCCGGATTGTTGGAGATACCGCCAAAGTCAAGAATCTTATAGGCGCTAATCAGGAACTCGAGAAAGGGTTATTTTCTCAACGTGAATTATTAGACACGATGGCACGATTACAAAGACTTCGTGGGCAAACTCCTAAATCTTTTCTGGAGGGGGAGTTGCGCGGTTTTACCGCGGGGCAGGCGGATGCGACTCGACGGCTCAATACCGCCAAAGATAATGCCGACTTTATCAACCAGGTGAATCAACGCCGTGAAAAAATTGCAAGCTCCATGTCCTCTGATCAGTCCGTGACTCAGGCGGTTCAATCTAACTCGCAGCTGTTGTCTCTGCTGGTATCACAAAACAACCAGGTCATCAGTGGCCTGGCAAAAGCAGAGGCCGAAAAAGGGAAGGAAAAAAGTGAAGAGACCAGAGACTCTTTGGCGAGGTTTGAAGCCGAGGAGCGCATACGGCTGCGAGCCGAACAGGAAGACCGCGAACGCGCCAGGTACTACGGCAGCAAGGAATTTCTGGATTCACTAAAACCGAGTCGGTAAGCCGAAACCCCGGAGCCTCTTTTGCGAAAATTTCTTGCTTTCTTAATTTTTCTGGCGCCCAACATTCTGTGGGCTCAGGCAGAAGCACCAAAGGCGGCAGCCACGACCTCGGTCGGCACCATGCTGACCTCGTTATTGGGTATCGGTGACCAAATCAAGCAGTTTGGTTATGAAAATGCCTCCAATGTAATGCCCTTGGCTAATGACATTTTGCTGTACGTCGGCGGTGCCATATTTTTATGGAATATTGCGAAAGTCTTCATTGCTTACTTTACCGCTTCCGATCCCGGATTAATATTTGCGACGATATTTGAATTCTTCTTGACGTTTTCCCTGATTTCATTTGTTCTGATCAATTATAGCGATGCAGTCAAGATGATCGATTCGATCTTTACCCAGCTCATGGCGGCAATTGGCGGTGGGGATAATCCGCTGAGGGTGATGATTTCTACAATTGGCGATTCCATTACAAAAATCCCGGAGAGAATGAAATCGGTAGCCGGTATTCTCCCGGGCGATGGGTGGGTAGCTGTAATTATCAAGGTTCTTTCCAATTTGCTTGCCATCATATTAGTCGGGATACTAGCCTTGGCTACGATGGCGGTAATGTTGGCATTGGCGGTTGTTGCACTCTTTTATTGGGCGCTGGGGGATGTCCTCTTTGCCGTCGCTGTAATTCTTGGGCCTTTTGCCATTGCTCTGGCTATCTGGCCTTTTACCTTGCGGTTTGTCGAACAGTGGATAGGCTTTATTGCCATTGCCCTGGGGTATAAAGTCATCGTAACCACCATGACGGTGTTACTACAAAACCTGATGACCCAAGGTTTTGTCAATGTCACAAAAAATATGGACAAGACACTTACAGACGCTTCTGGAATTTGTCAGGCCGGGCAACAGTGTGCTGGTGAATTCACGGGTTTTCTTGCTGTGGGACCTTTCCTTTTGGTCTTGGCTTATTCTATTTTGATGCTGTGGCTTTTTCTCGAAGTTCGTGGCATTACCAATGCGATTTTCCCCGGATCCATATCATTGGCCGGACCTACCGGTATTGTGAAAAAAATTGTTCCCGGTGGAGGAAAGTAATAATGGTCAGTGGAGATCAGATACTTTCCTTCGATTCCTTCTTCTTTTGAGAAAAAACCATGGCAGTCGCAGACACTATCAAACAGGCATTTTCGGAAGCACGTGATAACGCACTTTCAGTATCCAGTAATGTGATCGCAACAGGGGGATTTCAAAAGCTGGCAATTTTCGGTCTGATTCTTTTGCTGCTGGTACTTGGCGTCATACATGCCTCCATTTACCCACTCAAGGAAACTGTGACACGAGTTGCGATCCTCGATTCCGAAGGGAGGCAGATAGCCGTTGCCACTTCGGAACCGGTCGATCCTTCCGAGCGCGTATTGCACTTCTTTTTGCGGCGCTGGCTAAACGATTCTTTCGACATTTCAAGCTTGTCCGAATCTCAAATCAAACGTGCGTATCGCATGACATCTGGAGGAGCCACCGGGCGATTCAATGAATGGTTTCAGGCGGAACGACATCTCGTCCTTGCCAAAGAAGGGCGGACACGGATTTTGAGCACGATTCAAACCCCGACGTTTGTCACCAAGAATGTCGCAGTGATCAACTTTTCCGCTACAACCCGCAGTTCGATCGAGCAGGGTTCCGGCGTTGTCGTCAACTGGACCGCTACCATTACCTACCAAATTGTCGACATCAACACCGTTATTGCCTCCGACGAGGATAAAAGACTGATGCGAGAAGAAAACCCTCTAGGTCTGTTCATCACGCAATTCGACTTTCAAAAATCATAATCGGCCTCTCGCAACCATACGAGCTTGCCGAAACGGTTTGCATCCGCCCCAGACCAGGGCGGATGCCATCTGAACATCAGTCCCGTTAATGTGCACGTTTTCCGTCTCATTAATCTCAAATTTCGCATTCTTGTTGTGTAAAACTGTCTCCATTAGCCGAATTGATTAATTGCTTTGCGCGATCCATTGTCATGGTGTCGAATAAAAGTTAACGGAGATGTAGGTATGTCAAAACTGTCCGCGACGAACCTAGTCGTATTCTGTCTCGCCATGTGTACCGCGGTCTTTTCCCAGGAGCGCCAAAGGCCTGCGCCAATCCCTTCGCCCACCGATAATCGCATCGTCACATTGACCTATGAAAAGGATTCCAGCTACTTGATTCCTACCCTGGTGGGCATGGACACTCATATTCGATTAGCTAATGACGAAACACTCCAATTTCCACAGGCTGCGGATGCCGTCCAGTTCGTGATCAAGACCGATAGTGACCAGGGACGTAACATTTGGGTAAAACCGATTCGTCCGGACCTCACTACCACCTTGACTCTGGTTACAGACAAACGCACTTATTACCTGGTTTTGCAATCGGGTCCGGAGGGGGCGAAATGGTACCGCGCCGTGAGCTGGATCTATCCCGAAGTTCAGGCGGCTAAACGATTTGAAGCCGCCCGTGCCGAGCAGGTCAAAGCTGAAGAAGCAAAGCGCGCAGATGACCAGAAAGTCCTGAAAAATATTGACTTTGGCGCAATGAACTGGCGCTATGACATTGAGGGCGACGCACCGTTCCGTCCTACCTCCGTCTTTGATAATGGCCAGTTTGTTCATCTCATACTTCCCGGGTCTTTACAGCGTCTGCCCTCGGTGTTTTTACGTGAGTCTGACGGTCAAGGCAGCCTGGTTGCGCCATCGCTGTCCAACGAAGTGCTGATCATTCCCCGCCTGGCGCCACAGATTATTCTTAAACTCGATAAGGAAACCGTCACTATCACCCGCCGCGACGCCAAAATCAAACGCCCCTGGTTCAATTCTTCAAGAGAGATTGACTATGGCAACTGACAGACCTCCAGAACAGGATCCATTTGGATCGGTTGCTTATCCGGGATCGGAGTCAACCCCGGTATCTTCTGAGCCGGAAAAAAAACCTCGCCCGCGGTTACTCCTGCTTAAACTGGCCATCGGCGGCGTTATTGTGCTGGCGCTGGTGTTCTACTTGACGCTTAAAACAGCAAAGCAGCAATTTCAGACCAGTACTGCTCCACCAATTTCGAAACAGATTGCCGCCGCAACGACTTCTTCTGTTCCTCCTGCACTGTCTGCACAACAGAAAGAAACGGAAGCTATTGAAAGGCAGCGCGAGCAGGAAGAGATCGATAAAAAAGCGAAGGAGAGCACGGCAAAATTTTTACGCGATCGAGGGTTAGATCCGAACGCAAGCACGGGCAAATCAGACGGCCCTGACCCAGTCGCCGTCGCGCGGGAAGAAGCCCTGGTGAATTCCGGCACTATTCAGACTGTCAGCCGATTTACTCCCGGTGCAGCTGCTCCAGCATCCGCCAGGAGTGCCAGTAGTGAATTGGACGCAGAAATCGAGCGCGTTAAAGCTGAGATCAGGGCGCGCTCGAGCCAATCTAGCGAATCACAGGCGCTACAACAAAGCATGAAAGCGCTTGAGGCTGCAGCTCGCAATGGTGGTGCCGCCGCCCCCAGCCGAGCACGGCAGGAGCAGGAGTTTGTCCGCCGCGTGGCAGAGTCCGGGCTTCCAGACCCTGTAGCCATGCGCAAGCTCGACCCCGGTTGCACAATAGGTGCCGGTACACCAATCCCGATCAGTATTCTGCAAGAACTCAATACAGATATCCCGGGCAAGTTCCGGGCCACCGTCATTGAAAATATTCATACCATGAACCTGAGCAAAATCGGCATTCCGATGGGATCAGTGGTGCTGGGGGAAATCAACAATGAGGTACGGGTGGGCCAGACGCGTATTAATGCCCTGGCAACACGAATTACAACCCCGACTGGCTACGCGCTTAATCTGGGGGGCGAAACTACCTACGACCGAAATGGTATGGCGGGTATTTCCGGAGATGTAAACCGACACTACTTCGAGCGGTTTTTTTCAGCGGCTGTGGTCGGCTGGTTAGGAAGTCGCAGCAACAGGAACCAGGTGGTCATCACACAAAATCCGGTAGGGGGTACTTCAACCCAGGGTAATCCTCTGGCAATAGCTGCCAGTGAAATTGTTCGGATGGAATTGGAACGCAACCGCGACATTCCTCCCACGATCACGACCAAGGCCGCGCAAACGCAATACCTGATGACCAGCAGAGATATCGATGTTTGTCAGTAGATTCCTCTTCTCTCTTGTTCTGTGGTTGCCTATGAGCTTATTGGCCACTGACTTTCGCATCATCCGGGTCAGTGACTCCGAAATGATCGTCAGCACGGGCAATGACGTGCGCCGAGTTGCACTAGGCAAGATGACCTTACGCCCTGCTTGTCAGCGATACAGGGAATCGCTCAAGACCGGTTTTTTGGACAGTCTACAAGGTTTGCCGATCAAACTCGAGGGTGACCAGTGGTTTGTGAGAGCCGGTCAGGGCTGGCAACCCCTCGAGCACTTACTGGTTTCTGCAGGTTATTTACGACCTAACGATTCCAGATTAATGAATGAGTTTCTAGCATCATTATTGCTAAAAAAAGGGCGCATGACATGCGAAACTGCATTACAGGCTTTCAATGCAGCGGCGACTGCTAATGGCGTAGACCCTTTCATCTTGTATGCCATTTCATTAACCGAAGCGCAGTATCAAGGTGGGGTTTGGCCGTGGACTATCAACATTGAAGGAAAACCGCGTTATTTCGAGACGCGCGAGGACGCAATTGAGTTTGCCAAGAATATGATCGCCAGCAACCGAACACGGATGGATGTCGGCCCCATGCAACTGCATTGGGCTTATCACGCACACCGCTTCAATTCTATTGACGAGGCCTTTGACATTGACAAAAACATTCGCGCTGGTGCCCGTTATCTGGCCGAGCTCAAAGCCACCAGCACAAACTGGGGCACGGCGATTGCCCGATACCACGCGGGGTCCAATACTGAGCGCGGGATTGGTTATGTCCAGCGCGTCATCAACAATCTTAAAAAAATTAGCTTATGACTATTATCCGGTTGCTACCCTCATTATTGGTGATATTTTGCGCTACGGTCTTTGCGCAGAGTAATAACCCTCTGGACTTTGGTTATGAGGTCATCGGGCCACCCCAGTTTCGTCCGAGCGCCGTGTTTAACGATGGCAAAGATACGTTTATTCAAACCCGCAGTGATAACGATCTTGATACTAAAGCCCTGACCGGGGTTGAGCGACGCGGCATTTATCTCGTAGTTCCCGGACTTCCAGAGCGAGTGAATTTTCGGCTGGCAGTCGGCGAGTCAATTGAAATACGCCGGCTGCGTTCGGTAAAACCGAACCAGGTGCCCTCCAGCGAAAAAAAAGAATCAGTCACTCACGCCACGGAAAAGCCCGCCCTAGAAAAACTTCCCCGCATCGCTTTTATTGGGGCCAAGCCTGAACTTAAATCCCAGGTGCTGGCCAGTGGCGAGGGGGTTCCTTTGCAACTTGCCTATTCGGGTATGAAACCCGAAAGTTACTCGTTGGTGCTGGACGTTCCTAAGGACCTGGACCGCCGCCCCACCGATTGGGATTTGCCCAGCAAGGGCATGAACTGGATTGAAGCTCTGGAGCTACTCGCCGAAGCTTCGAATACTTATGTCGAAGTCAACGCCGGCAGCAAATTGGTGCGTGTAACCGCCACTCCCGCACTGTCACACCGTAAAACCGCAGAGGCTGCAGGCATGGCGACACCCTCTCAGCAAAAAATGCGCGACGTTGCATCAACAGCCCGTCTGCCTGTGATAACAACCCCCATCAATCCACCAGTCGCCACTACTCTACCTGCCGCCACCCCACCCGCAACGGCGGTAGTCCCTGAAAAGCTTTCGCAGCCTCAACAGTTACGGGCTTCGACTTTGGCGCCTCAACCTACGGCGCCAGCACAGTCTTTACCTATCGCCACTTCGGCGGTGGCCGTTCCCACTGCACAAATCCTGCCCGTGGCTGGCCCCGTTCCTGTCATTAACGAAGAAAGGCGACTGCAGCTTGAGCCGAATGCCATGTTGCATCTGGTTCTGGAAAAATTTGGCAAAGACAACGGCACATCTATTCAATGGGTTCATCCTGACCGCATTCGTATCAGTACCGCTCGCCAAATCCGAGGGGAGTCGGTGCGCCAGGTACTGGAACAGACTCTGAATCTGTTTGAGTTAACCGCAGTTTATGACAAGGCAACGAACACCTACTATGTGCGCTAACCCCTATACCCCAGCCCTTTCGTTACATATCAAATTTGCACTATCAGTTGCATTACTTGTTCTGTCAGGATGCGCCAGTACTTCGCGTTTTGATTCTTCCAGTCAGCAGGCCCGGAAGGAACATAGTGCCCTAGTCAATCAATATATGACAGAGGTCAAGCCCGCACCGACTGCTACCATTACCGACATGGATCGATTCCAGCGCGGGGTCGATTACGAGGTATTGCGCCAGGATGCTGACCATGGCGACCTTACGATTAATGCCGCAGGTACGCTGGGCCAGCTTTTGACGCAGGTCGCAACCAAACAAAACTTTGTTGTCGTATATGCCGAGGGGGTAGATCGAAACAAACAGGCGGTGGCCTCTGTCGCCAATAGCTCCGTAGTGCATGCCATCCGTCGTATCGCGGCCAGTGCCGGATATGTCGCCATTATTGATCTTCGGTCCAGGTCCGTGACGGTCGCCGAAACTGCGACCTATACGTTCCGCATTCCTGCAGATGTCATGAAACAACTGGATGCCCAATTCACGGTCGGGGGCTCGGCGACTGGGGGATCTTCCGGCGGTGGCAGTGCTGGCGGTCCTCCTAGTATGGGCGGCGGCGGTACGGGATCCGGGGGTTCTGGTGCTATTGGTGCCAGCTTTACTGCGCGCGGCAACCTCGGCACCAACGGTGATCAGCTCCGTGAATATCTCACAAGATATGCGGGGGCCAACTCAGAGGTCAGTATTGCCCGGGATTTCGGGCTGGTGACCGTTCGCGGTAGTGGCGTGTCGTTGATGCGTATGCGCGAATTTCTAAATGATTTCAGTGAGGCGGCGCGCAGAACAGTGGAAGTCAGAGCCGCCATGGTTGAGGTGACGCTCAGGGATGAATTCGCCTTTGGCGTGTCCTGGGAGCGCCTGTTGCGCAATGGCACGATAGGCGCCAATCTGACAGGAGCCGCCACTGTCAGCAACCCGGCGTTATCACTGACACTGACAAAAACCAATACTGAGGCTATCGTCAATATGCTTCAGACCAAAGGCTTGGGGCGAGTATTGACCGAACCTCGCACCCATGTCAAAAACTGGTCTGCTTCGATTCTCTCTGACGGCAGGCGCGTTCCTTTCCTGGGCGAGCTTACCCAATCGCAAAACCAGAACTCAACCACCACCTCGGGACGGATTGATTATGCGGTTGATGGCGTCACGCTCTCCCTGGCGGCCGATATTATCAATGAACGAGATGTTCAGCTGACACTCGTGCCGGTGCTGGCCCGGGTCGGGGAAGAGAAGCGCTTCGCATTGGGGCCGAACAGCGCCTTGACCGGCTTTGAACAGATCGCACAGCAATCATTGATGCAAGCCTTGTTGCAATCGGGGCAAACCGTGATTCTTGGTGGGTTACGTTCTAGTTCAGAGCAAGACAATTCGCGGGGAATCCCTGGATTAGTCAAAGTGGCCCCTAACAATATCTCAAATAACAATACCCACAGAGAAGTTGTTTTGATTTTGACGGCCACGATATTGCCCTCGCTTAAGACTGACACCCTTTTTTCTGAATCGCTTTAATTTAACGGAATAGCGCTTGAAGCCCATCAAAAAAAATCGCGGCCGTGTTCCCTTCGGTAAGACCAAGGGGAAACAATCCCGGATAAGCACAGCGATATTGCGGATGCAATACACGCCCGGCTCCCCGGTGGTTTATTTTCGGATAAGCGAAGAAGGAGATTTGTCTGAAATCGATGCCCCGCCACCCAACTCGGTCATCATATCGGCTACTTACGGGGACAAACGGATAAAAGTCCCGGCCGGCTGTTCTTACGATCGAGCACGTAGAGAGGCACTGTCGGAGGCCGAGATAGACAATGCTGGGCCGATTGCTGTGGTACACGACAGTAAACTGTCTACAGCGTACTACTGCAAGCTCGATGAAGTTACCAATGAGAACTGTCCTGTAATTCCTATTGCCTGGATACATGATCAAAGCTTCTTCGAGGTAGCAGCAGCAGAGGGTCGACAAGATCAGTTATCTGGCGACTATTTATCCGGGTTTGGGTTTGGCGAGGTGTCGGCGCCGATCATTGTATTTAATGCCAGTAAACTGGAAGGAGGCACAGTACTGGCAATAGAACGCTCGGGCGAGATCAATCAGGCAGTCTCGGCCACACTTTCCGCTGTTGGCATGGGCAACGAAACGCCGGTCACGGTGCAAGGATCGCGCGAGTTCTTCGATCTCTTGAACAGCTATGACTTTGTGTCATACCCGGAAGAGGGCTTCACCTTCGGCATTGCCACCTCACGCCTTGCCAGAGCCAGTTCGGTCATCTCGGTGGCAGTGATCTCGGCGGCCGCCATCACTACCGTGACCGCTCTGACATTGCTCCTGCAAGCACAAAGTGAATTGAAGGAAGTCAACAAAAAAATAGCTTCACAAAAAGAGTCCGTGACCAAATTCATCATGCAGCATCCGGGGGCTTTTTCTGCTGTCGTTTCCACCTCGCTAGATCTGGTCTTAAAAAGATCACATGCAGTGTGGACTCCGGGGTCCACGGTTTCAGTCAACATTAAGGATTATGCGGACACCTATACCGTCAAGCTGCCTATGGTTGGCAGAACGGGGACTGCAAATACCCCCTATGACACTCCCGACTATGAGTATGTCCAGGCACTTACCGCTCTCAGTCTTGACCAGTGCACACGTAGTGCTCTTACCGCAGATATACCCTCGCGCAATTTTTCGGTTCAATTCCAGTGTACGCGCGGACCAGGGAATCCGTTCGCTCCTCTCGGAGGGGGAAAAAAGTCAACTACCCCGCCCTAAAGGGCGAGGCTTGAGGCCGCAAGGCTGACAGCCTGGTTGACCAGACCAAGAAAGGAGATTTTTCTAATCTATGTTGTGCGCAAGAGCTAAAAGTCCGACCCACGAGTGCTTCCTCAGCTTGTGGCTCTCGAAGGCGGAGGTGCAGACAAGCATTGGGTACGCACGAAACGGCCCCGCCATCCACGCCGACGCACAACCTGGTCGAGGGGAGACCACCCGTCAGGGTGGCGTCACCAGGCCCGTAAGGGCAGACTTTGAAGGGAGTGTTAAATGTCTGTGTTTGTGTTAGATCGCAGAGGCAAGCCGCTGATGCCATGTAGCGAAGCCCGTGCCAGGAAACTACTGGCTGCGGGCCGTGCTCGGGTGCATCGGGTAATGCCGTTCGCGATTCGGCTCACTGACAGATTTCAAGCGGATTGCGAGTTGCAGCCGTTACGCCTCAAACTCGATCCCGGCAGCAAGATTACCGGGCTGGCACTGGTGCGTGAAAGCCAAACGCTCGATTTGTCCACGGGCGAGATCGAGCGCAATGCAGCCGTGGTGAGTCTGATAGAGATCGTGCACCGGGGCCGTCAGATCAGCGAGACACTGACGGCTCGCCGCCAGATGCGCCGTCGTCGCAGGAATCAGTTGCGCTACCGCGCACCGCGCTTCCTCAATCGCGGTGGAGACAAGAAGGGCTGGCTGGCCCCGAGTCTCATGCACCGCGTTCACACCACGATGTCGTGGGTACACCGCTTGCAGCGTTGGGCACCCATCACCGCGCTGAGCCAAGAGCTCGTCCGGTTCGATATGCAGGCCATGCAAAACCCCGAAATATCGGGAATGGAATATCAGCAGGGTACCCTGGCAGGGTACGAAGTGCGCGAATTCCTGCTGGAAAAATGGGGGCGCCAATGCGCCTACTGCGGCGTGACAGACACCCCTTTGCAGATCGAACACATCCACCCCAAGAGCAGGGGCGGCTCTGATCGCGTTAGCAATCTGACGCTGGCCTGCGCCCCCTGCAATCAACGCAAAAACCATCTGCCCGTTGAGGTGTTTCTTGCCAAAAAACCGGAAGTGCTCAAGTCCATTCTGGCGCAAGCTAAAGCGCCGTTACGAGATGCGGCGGCAGTCAACGCCACCCGCTGGGCGCTTGCTAATGCCTTGAAAGACACTGGGCTGAGCGTGGAACTGGCCAGTGGCGGGCGGACCAAATTTAACCGGCACCGCCTGAGCATTCCCAAGAGCCATGCGCTCGATGCGGCCTGCGTCGGTGATATCGCCATTGTCACCGATTGGCGGCAGACCACCTTGCAGGTCAAGTGTACGGGGCGCGGAAGCTATCAGCGCACACGGCTAGACAGGTTTGGCTTCCCGCGAGGTTACCTCACGCGCAAGAAACGCGTGTTTGGCTTCCAGACGGGAGACAGGGTGAGAGCCACTGTGGCTAGGGGAAAGAATGCAGGGACGCATACCGGCCGTGTGGCGGTTCGTGCGACTGGCAGCTTCAACATTCAGACCGGTTTATCTGTCGTGCAAGGAATTGGGTATCGGCACTGCCAACTCATTCAGCGTGGCGACGGTTACGGATATTCTCAACTCAAGATAGCACTTGCTCCGAAAGGATGCGGGAACCAGGGGGCCGCTTCGCAGCCCGCGCTATCCCTCCTCCCCATTCATGGGGAGGTTTCCCGCGCAGATTGATGAAAACTAACGCGATCGTCGCCCTGGTGTTATCCGGCCTGGCTTTGCTATCACTAGGGGGGGCTTCCTGGTACTCCTACGAAAGCTGGGCCAAGCGGTCTTCTTTACAAAGGCAAATCGACAGCAAAAAGAATGAGTTGAAATTACTCGAAAACGGAGTCGCTCAGGTTAAGGCATATCCCAGAACTGACGAGCCGTTTGCTAACTATGCACTGGAAGACACTTATACCCGCTTGGCACACTACGTTTACACCATGAGCGCCAACGAGCGTGTCAAAGTCGAATCGATCCGGATAGAACCCCCAAGGACCCAGCGTACCGCCGCGCAAAATACTATTTTGGGTATGGCGCAGAGTTTGCCAAAGCTAGATAAACAAGTCCAAACCCTCAAAATCAATATCAGTGGACAGTACCGGTTTTTTCAGGGCTTGATTGATTTTATCGACGGACTTCAGACCTTTCCGGTGATTCTGACTGACGGCTCGCTCGATGGAAACAGATTCAGACTCACGCTGCACGTGGTGGGTAGGGGGAGCAATTGAGCTCATTCAATTTCAAGCGAATGGCGCCCGGACCCGCGCCAGTGGATCCAAACACCGGGTCTAACCCGGACCTATCATCTGCAACACCACCGCCAGCAAATAAGAGCCTTCTCACCGGTAATACGCTAGGGCAGACACAAAGAGTCGATCCCGCAGCAGTTGCATCACCCCGGTCGTCTCTGAACGCCACCATGAGAGCCATGTCTTTGGATCAGCCCAGCCGTACCGCACTGAACCAACAAACACAGTTCCGACAACAACAGGAAAATTCGCTTTCTCCGGCGACTGTGCTGCAGCGGTTAAAGATGCGCGAGTTTGCAGATATTGATGGCTGCATGCAGTTTTCTTCAGGCCCGCAACTATCCGAAGCCCATTATATGCTGAGATTTGGGGTTAAGGAATCCTATATAGAAGCGGCACGCAAGCGCTGTGACGATCTGAGGCAGGGTATGGTCGAAGTGATTCGGGACTGGCGAATCGCCAGCCCCGAGGTGATCGCCAAAGCTACGGCTTTTAGTAATGGCTTACCTTATTTGCCGCCTACCTTGATCGAAGAACTCGACCCGGTGGCTCTGGCTAGTCTGTCACGACCGAATTACGACGAACATGCCTATATCTGCCCTCTCGGTTTTGGTAGTCGGGGTAATCTTTATGTTGCGATTGATTCTCTCAAGGCAAAACAACTCGCCACCAATCTGTACCCAGACGCTTCTGTCACCACGGTGGTCGCCACAAAAAAAACCATTCTTTCTATCATCGGCCGCTACTTTGTTGATACCCGGCAGGACTATTTGCGCGCCATTGGCGACTTTGAGAATGCCCTCAAAAAACGCCCGACTTCTGGTGACACCACCGAGTCCGATATGCAGGAGGCTGATCTTGCCGAAAACGCCGTAGGGTATTTGCTGCGCCATGCCTGTTCGGTCGGAGCCAGTGATATTTACTTTTTTGTTTCAGACGGAGCTGGGAATATCAAGCTCAATGTCGATGGTATCGGGCAGATGTTCCATACCCCCAGCATGGAAGTATTTGCACGGCTTGTGACTAAACTGGCGCAAGAAAACGTCAATATGAACGAATTGCCGAATACCCCCCAGGACGGCAAGGTACAGCCAAAATCCGAGTACATCAAGAAAAAGTTTACCGACATCTGGCAGCGCTATGAATTCCGCCTGACCATGTCGGATAAGCCAGAATTCACGCCTAACTATAAAAACCGGCAGGCTATTGTGCGTATTCTGGATAGAGACGGGGCAGATACCAACTTTACTGACCTGCCGTTTGACCCGGTGACACAACAGGAATTGCTCAGTTACAAGGATCGGCCCACCGGCCTCATTCTGGTCACCGGGCCTACCGGTTCTGGCAAATCGACAACGCTTTACTCCTTGCTGGCAGAAATCGACCCGATAGAGAAATCGATACAGACCGCGGAAGACCCGGTAGAAAAACGCATGGGACTATGGTTGCAGCACGAAATCCGTGGCAAAACCAAGGACGAGAAGGAACAGTCGGCACGCGCTATCTTTAATCACATGCTAAGAAGTGCGCCTCATATCATCTTCTGGGGGGAGACGCGGAATAACAAAGAGATCGCCGATCTGATGCTCGATGCCAGCAACACCGGGCACCTGGTATTCACCACACTTCATACAAACGATGCACCCTCCGCAGTCGACCGCCTGCTCTCCATCGGTGTAGATCATCGCCAGCTTGCCGACTCTTTGTTGTGTGTCCTGGCACAGCGCCTGGTGCGCAAACTTTGCAGACATTGCGCCACTCCTGATGACCGCGAAAGTACAGAACTCGAAATTCAACGGGTTGAATTACCTCAAAAGAGGCCTTTGCGAGCAATCGGCTGTCCGCACTGCAAAGGTGGTTATCGCGGCCGCATGATGGTCTATGAATTGCTTCATGGCGACACTATCCGCCATCTCATAGAAAACCGTGAACCCACCTCACGTTTGCGTGAAGTTGGTCTTAAAAAAGGGCAGTCCATGTATGAGCGTGGCTTGCTGCTGGTTGCCCAGGGCCTGACCACCATTGATGAAGTACTGCGTGTCACGCAACGACGCCTCACCCATGCCCCGTTCCAGAAACAATCGGCACCCAAGGACAGCTGACAATGGACTGGCAATTCTCCTATCGATATACAGGCACCGATAGTCTTGGGCGGAAGATTGAAGGTTTTGCCCGTGCCAGCAACCAGGTCACTGCCATAGCGAAACTCAAACGTCTCGGCGTTCGCGTACGCAGCATACGATTTTCGCCTGGAGAAACAGTGCGGGCGCTGATGGGTTCGGAATTCGACTTGCTGGAGTTGGCGCGTTTTTATGAAACGGTTGCTGCCCGTATCAAGTTCAATTCGGGTTCACTGATCGAGACCGTCAAAGCAACAGTGGATACCATCAGTGACAGTCGGCTCCGTGACGCGGTAATTCTCCTTCAACGTCGCATGGAGAGTGGAGCCGATGTTTCCGAAGCTATGATCAGCGCTGGATTCCCCAACCAGCACGCCATGCTGGTTAATGCCAATGTTCAGCAAGGCAGTCCAGAACAAGCCTTTGCACGGCTGGCCACGGTCATCAAGCGCCGAAGAATGGTGGGGGGGAACATTTCCAAAACCCTGATTCAGCCCAAGCTCATGCTGGCGCTGATCTGGTTCGGCGGTTGGGCATTTTTGACATTCCTGATGCCTTCCACAAAAAAACTGATCACCGAACTGAAGGCCAAGGTGACAGCCCTTCACGAAGCCGTGTTTTCCTTGTCCGACTTGCTCGCTCCTCATCCGATCTTGGGATTTATATTTGTATCAGCAGTTGCCGTCGGTTTTATGGTTTTGCTAAAAAGCGACTTTATGCGCCGCCTGGTGGAACGCTGGCCGCTCTGGAAAAAAATTGTCGAGCGCTCTGATATGTCGAATCTCTGGAGCGCATTTGCGCTGATGATCGCAGCTTCCCAAAGTCCTTCTGCGGCTGCGAATATGGCTAAGACCGCAGCGAGTCGCCCCGAATCAATGGTGTTGTTCGGGAAACTTGCTGTCTTGTTGCGCGGCGGCGAGTCGGTGTCACGCGCCACTGAGCGCGCGGGTTTTCCGCAATACATTGTCTATGGTATCCGCCAGGCCGAAGCGCGCGGTGATCTGGTCGAAGGTATCGAAGTCTTTTGCAGCAATCTGGATCAGGATGTGGAGGTGATGGTGCAGGTACTAAATCTCAAAATCCAGAATTACGCCATGTTTTATTTAATGCCGGCGATTGTCGCACTGGCCTTCTTCCTCCTGTTATTTCCGCAACTTTCCACCACACTGTCAAATGCGTAATCAGAAGGTTTTCATGCACATTACCAGCAAATTTTCCGGGTTTTTCCTTTCATACTAAGACGATATTTTTTATTAATCCCGCCAATCAGGGCAACGGAGGAAGTCATGAAACGTAATAAAGGGTTTACTTTGGTCGAGTTGATGGTAGTGATGGTGGTGATCGGGATTCTGGGGGCAGTTGCCATAGGATTTACGAATACGGATAGCTCGCGTGGCAAAGGCTTGTATAACCACATGGTTTCCACCGGCGAAGCACTGTTGCGGATCAAAAATGATGTCGGATGTAACATCAATGAATTTCGCCCCCTATTTGACCGTGCCGAAGCTACCGCAGAAAATTCATTTTGCGGAATTAATATAGGCAATCGCTGGCAAGGCCCTTACACAAAGCCGCTGCCGGTCAATGATGACGGCAACCTGCTCGCGGATCGATTCGCCGCAGAAGTGGTTGTTACGATTGTGCAAGACGGGAATAGGTTCTTGCTCGAAGCAGCGGGTGTCCCCACGGATGTGGCGCGCAACGCTGTGGCTGAATGCAATAGCGCCGACGTTGCCACGGATCCTCCGACTGACTTTACCGGCAATGCCCGCTGCATCTCACCGAACTTCAACGCAGATAACGGTACCAACACCGTACGATACGCTTTCGACTTTAGATAATGTTGCCATGCAGCCATATTGCACGTTGCAGGTACCGGGCTGGCAGGCAGTCCGGTTTTGCTGTCGTCAGCATCACGGTCCTGATGTCAATCGTCATTTTGCTGATTGTTTATATCCAAAGTGATCGGCTGCGAGCCGAAGTCGCAGCCAGCGAGCCCGATCTGAAGCAGGCCTATCTGGAACGAATTCGCCACAGTCTTGAAACGTGGTATGGCGCTATTTCAGCCTCAGCGTTTTCCGGATTGACCACTTCGCCACCCGACGCACCGACACTTCTGGCGAATATCAGCCAGCAGGATCAGTACAATGTCCAGATTCAGGTCAGTGCCGAAATGACGGATGCCAGCACCGGGGCGCGCTATCATTTTTTTGCGGTCTGGCTGCCGCAACCGGACCTGACGGTGGCCATCGACGAGGTCGTCGCCTCTGAAAAGTTCGAATTCCAGCAGCCGCCTCGATTCGGTTTTATCCTATCGGGAAAAGCGGTTCATGCCATGATGCTGGCGGCGGCCGAATCGCGCGCACGCTCCCTGGCCACCACCCTAGAATCGTGGTTTCGCACGAAATCCATGCTTCATTCCGGTGCGACCATCAATGACAATTATTTTCGTGCGGCCAACTGCACCAAGCCGCAGGAGTACGAACTGCCGTGCGTCAACAACTTCGATACAGCCGCATCGGAATCCCTGCTTGACCGACTCGGCTTGTCGAATTCAGAAACACGCAACCCCTGGGGCATTCCATTTGAGCTGAGTAATGACGACCCGGACGACCGTGGTAAACCTCAAACCGAGGCGCCTTTTTCTATGCAAATCCGAACCGAAACTCCGTGGGGTCGAGAACTCCTGATTAATGTCAACCAACCCATTTGAACCATGTTGATCGAACTCCTGAATAACATAATGCAGCGGCCAGGCGTCTCGGATGTCGCGTTGTGCGCTTCTGACTACCTGTGGTATCGCCAGCATGGCAGTATGGAACGCGAAGACTGTGTCATCAAGCAGGATGAACTTGTCGATACCCTGCGAAGAATCTCGCCCAAGTTCGTAGATAGTCATGACGTGATCGATCAGATCAAGTCTTCAGCCAAAGGATCACTCCCATTTGGCTGCAGCCTGGGTACGCTCAGGATGCGGGGCGATGCCGCATTTGCCGAACAGAATCTGTGTGTGTTTTTACGTAAACTTGCCGCCGACATTCCAAGCCCGGAGGCTTTGGGTTTGCCCGATACTCTGGTCTCTCTCGTCTCAACCCGCCCTCAAGGGCTGATCCTTGTCACTGGGCCAACCGGTTCGGGCAAATCCAGTACCCTCGCGGCGCTTCTTGATTATGTCAACCAGCGCCAGAAAAAACACATCCTGACCCTGGAAGACCCGATTGAGTATCCCCTCAAGTCCAATTCATGTCGCGTGACCCGGCGCGAAATCGGAGATGATGTTCCAGGTTTTTCTCTCGGTGTACAAAATTCCCTTCGCCACGACCCGGACATCATCGTGGTCGGAGAAATCAAGGATGCCGATACCACGCGCGCCGCATTGCAAGCGTCAGAGACCGGACATTTGGTACTGGGGACCTTGCATACCAATAGCTCGACCGAGACTGTAAAACGTCTCTATGAGCTGGCTGGCGGTGATACCTACACAGTCTATCGTCATATCATCGGGAATAACCTGCTGGCAGTCTTTTCTCAACAGCTGGTGCCTACCATCAAGCCCGGACGTACGCTGGCATATGAACTATTCATCAACAGTTTCGCTACACGCAAACTGATTCGTGAAGGTAGCTTTGACCGTTTGTATGCCCAAATTGAGAATGATCCCAAGGGTGGGCATGTTCTCATGCACAAAATCCTGCAGAGCCTGATTCAACGCCAGCTGATTACCCGTGATAGTGCTTTTGCAGCAGCGCATGAGCTGGCGCTCGAGCGGTTGCAAGCCGAATTGAGAGCGGTTTGAGGGGGGGCTTCATGACAACGCAACGAGGCTTTACTCTCATTGAACTGGTCGTTTCACTCATTATCATCAGCCTGCTCACCTTTTTGCTGTCAGAACAATTCGGCCCATTCCTGAATTACAAACAACGCGTCGACACTGAAAGAAGGCTCGGCATTCTTGAAGCATCATTCAAGGCTGCCTATCGCGCCGAGTTTACTTCGATTGCCACGACTGACGAGGCTAAACTGGTGCTGGATGCTGGTGAGATCGAGCCGGCAGGTCCCAATACGGGAGGTATTTGCACTTCGACTGCCACTACCTTGCAGGCCATGGCCCGTTATCTCAACATGGCTCTCCCCGACAGCTTTGTCGATGGAGGTGGTGCTCCTTTGTGTTTTTTCATCTCGCCGCAGCTTACCGGTGCAGTCGATTCGACCCAGATCCTCTACCATCGGGTCGCCGTTGTCGCACCCGGATTTGACCGGGTCATCAATTCGGAGACCGGCTGTGCGGGTTCGGGGTTTAATGATGACTGGAATCTTCGCTTGTGCGGCGACGATCGCGGTTTTTTGATTTCAGGCGAGGACGTGGTTGCCGAGCAGGTGAGGGCGGTCATCAAAAAAATAGAACGGGTAGCACGTGCCTATGAAGTTTTTTTTCAGACGCGATTTTTGCAAAACGCCTCCCGCAATCCCGCAATCAATTATTTCTACGGACTCAAGTCTGATGGGACTGCCTGTAGCACTGCCAGCCGTTGTGATGCAGGGTCGACGATGCGCATGTCAGTCGATGAGTCCAGCTGCAGTTTGACTGTTGCTGAGTCCGGATCAACACTGTTCGACCCGGACTTGGGCGATGCCAGCCCGCACCGGGTACTGGGTTTGTCAGAAGACGATGTTCGTGTTGATGCCACCACGTTTTTGTCGTATGACAACTGCTCTTCTCGCGTCCGCAGCCCTCGTCATACCACCACGGCCTCGAGTGTCGCGCCCTTTACTGCCCGGATTTTTGTCGATTTATCTACTGGAACAGGTTCTTCAATGATTGAACGAACCGCTGTTGGTCTTTACTAGGAGAACCCCCTTGAAAACGCTTCCATTGCTTGCTTGCCTGATGATGATCGCTCCGGCGTTTGGCCAAATCAAACCACCTGCTGACGTCAATGCCTTGATTTCAGGAAAAACAAGCCCGGCACCTTCATCAACCCCGGCTCCGGCTGCAAGCGCGCCAAGTCCAGCGCCAGCAAAGAGCCTGTCACCGACCACGCCCGGCCCCGTTGCACCCGTCCCGTCCCCCGCACGACAAATAGCGCCCGCTTCGTCCGCGCCCTCATCCCCGACATCGTCAATAGGAACAATTCCCAAGGCGATGGAAGAGGTGCCACCTAAAGTCATCTTTACGGTCAACCCATTCACGGGCACGTCCAAAGAATATGAAGACTTGCAACGTCGGCTGGCCATGTCGCGTATCGCAACTCAGCTTGCTGACGATATTTCGCGGCGAGAAAATATTTTGGAGCGCAGCGCTTTAATCGCGCCTTCAGCGCAACTCGAGTTAGTCAAACTCTCGCGCGAGCGTACGCAGGCTATTCGCCAGGGTGTAGAAATGATCCCGCCCGATCGGGGCATTCCAGACCCCCTAACCAGAACTACCAATCGAACAGCCAAAAGCAAGGAGCCAGCCAAGGATCTTGCACCAGTGGCGATTGCGCCACCGCCCCCGCCGCCGCCCCCACGTCCCAGACTGGTCGGCCTGATTACTGAAAGCAATCAGGAGCCTGTAGCACTGGTGGAATTTGCCGGTGTAACCCAATCAATGAAGTCTGGCGACACAAGGCCAGGGCTGCGTGTCGGCAAGATCACCAGTAACAGTGCCGAAATAAATGGGGTACCCTTGATGGTGGATTTAAGCCCGTCAGTGGCGATTGACCGTTATTCAACACAACAGGGCGGGGCCACCATCGCCCGCACTGTCCCACCCGCTGCGACACCCCCAATACTTCCGGGCTCCCCGCTCTCTAGTACTATCCGGCCGCCGAACGAGACAGCAATACGGCAACAGCTCGCACAGCCGCCAGCCAGGTGAGGGGGGCCGGCCAACACACGAGTTTTTTTCCGCACGCGCCAGGAAAAGCTGTTGCAAGCGCAGTGACTTTGGACTATTCTGACTGATCTTTCCTGTCCGTCACTGGACATCGTATTTTTAACCCCGAGGGGCCTTCCCTCGTGGGCCAAGGCTCCTCTTTTTTAGGAGCCGTTCATGAAGCCAATCAAGGCTTTACCCAGCCGTAAGCGGGATAAAGTTGCTGTTGCTTTTCCCGCAGCTGTCCCTGCCGTTCCGGGGCCTGCAAAGCCAATCAAGGAGCACTACCGCTCCTTGCTGTTGGGGCTAATAAAAGCCCCTTTTTTAATTCTTTTTGGGATGGGCAAGTTCACGCTTGTCCTGACTTTCCATCTCACCCGGATCTTGATCCGCCAGTGAGTGTTCCACCCGGCTAAGGCCGGACATTTAAACCCCGAGGGGCCAACTCCCTCGCGGGTATTGGCTCCGCTTTTTTTTGGAGCTGCAAAAATGAAAGTTGTTCTTAGCTATATCGCTGCCGCCCTTGTCCTCGGATGGGCCGGCGCAACGCTGCTTGAGGGCGGTGTGAGAAGTTTGGATAAAGCAGCCTCGGCGCAAGCCGAGGCATTTAAGAGGGCGGGGCTATGAAGGCTACTCTTTCTTTTTTAATAATGCTGATGATGAGCCAGGCAGCATTTGCCTGGCAGCCGCCCCTGTCTGGTAGTGACTACCGACGGGACGAAGCACGGCGTCAAGCCGGTGCTCCGGTTCCGGGTACGGTAGTTTATTCCCGAGAAGTAAAAATTGAGGGGAGTAACTCAACTCCCATCGTGGGTGCCACTATTGGCACTATTCTGGGCGGCGCAATAGGCGCCCGGAGTGGTAGTACTAATTCCAGAATGGTGAAGTCTGCCATTTTGGGGTCGGCGCTAGGCGTCGCGGGTTCGTATGTCGGAGCTCGTGTGGCCCAGGAGTCTGCACAAGAATTGGTGGTGCAGACGGATTCGCAAGCCGTCACCGTGATTCAATCTACGGAAGACGGCGTGAGATTTACCAATGGTAGCCAGGTTTATCTGGTCAACATTGGCGGGACTACGCGGGTTATTCCGCGCTAGTCCCAGGACCCCCCCCAGCTTCGGCTGCGGGGGAGTTCTGTTGTTCGGCATTTCCCGCAGCGCCGCCGGGAAATGGTGTCGTTTTCGCTCTCATTCATGCGGCGCAACCAGGTTTTTTGGCGGTATTGTCGAGGTTTAGTTGGTGGGGAGGTTCAAATGTTGAAGCGTGTGATCTGTAGTGCGTTGGTTTTTTTTCTGGTGTTTACCCAGTTCAGTCTGTCGGTGGCGCAAGCTTCGACGCTGGTTCCGGACGGCTGGCGCGTACAACCTGTCTTTATGGACACCAGCATTCTGGTGCCTGATGATAACTGGACTATCGCTGCGCGCATGACCCAGACCGGCGACTGGCTGATGTCCGGGGACGACGAAGATTCCTGGGAAGCCTGGGCCAAGTTCGGGCGTGAAGATGCCGCCATTCTGGGCTTGAACAGCAACCAGATCTCGGATATGCGCATCATGCCTGGCACCACCGCGCCGTATGTCTTTGCACGTCACGATGTCATCAACAACACCGCCCGTATCTTCATCATGCGCACGATCAGGAACGCCCAGAATGAAGTGATGCTCATCCGTACCAGTTTCACCCCCTGCCATGGCGAACACTACTCGGCCATGTCGGCATACAGCACCGAAACGCGCAAGATCATGAGCCAGGAAGGCTACAACCCGCTGGCGGCCTATTCGACGGACCCGCGTGTGAGCGCCATGAGCGCTCGTACCATCTGCGGTACAGATTCTGCCCCGGAGTTTGTCAACATCTCGGCCGCCGGTCTGGAAGTGGCGGTTGGTCTGGCCATGCGGCGCTATAACGCTGGCATGGGCTTGATAGCCAGCTACAGTCTGCACACCACCCAGCGCGAATGGACTACCGGGAATGCGTTCAGGAAGACCAAGCACGTCGAAGTCAATTACTATCCCGATCCGGTCTGGCGGCTGGCCTTGCCCTTGGGCGCGTATCAACCCGCCATGTCGGGCTGGGATTCGACCCTGCGCTGGGCGCAACTAGCTATTTGCGCCAATGGCGAGAACCCGGATGCCGATGGCAATTGCGCGACGATGGTGGTCAAGAGCGGGATTGTGGTGGATCGCATGGAAGGCGGGGTCTTTACCAGCCGCGATATGAGTGATCTGGTACACCGCTATTACCAGAGCAAAAAAGGCTGGACGATGTTTTCTATGCTGCTGCTGGGCGCGTTTCTCGGTGCCGGCCTGGGGGCGCTGGGGTTTCAGAGTGGGCTGACGTTCGGTGCGGGCACAACAACTCTAGGCTCCGCCGCCCTCACCGGCGCGGCCTGGGGTGCGGGTCTGAACCTGGCCATAGGCGGCTTCTCGTCGGGCAGTTTCAACCTGAGCCAGACCCAGAACTTCATGCAGTCTACCTATGAACTCGATCTGGAGCGTCCGACCATCGGCCAGACACCGTATTACAACCCGCTGATAGATAACGCCAATCAAAACTATCAGGTCGGCCAAACCAACCAGGCACCGTCGCCAGTTGATAGCCGTGCCGACCAGAGCATTGCAGTGCAGAAGCTGCGCGACCGTACGCATGCCGAGTGGGATTCGGGCAATAACGCCGACCGGCGCTTGCTGGTGGGGAATTGTCCGTCCCACCTGAGCCGGTCTGACTGTGAAGCGGCGGGGCTGGACGCGGGGATTGGACAACGCGCCGATGATTTTAGGCAGGGCAACGGCAATGCCTTGTCGCACCGCGTGGCGCGCTGCAAGCGCACGACCACGACCGATGCCCAGTTACGTCAGTGTGTGGCCTTTGTCATGACCGACGAGGCCAAACGCAAGCCGGCACCTTAAGCGCACCAACCACACCGTAAAAGCCGCCGCTAGTCGCGGCAGCTTTTGGTGAAACCGGGACAACGATCGCGTCCATGCCCCGGCAACGGGCGTCCGGTCTGCGGGTCGATGATGGCACCGTTGGCAATGACCTCATTAGTGCTGTAATCCATCAAGCGCCCGGTCTGTTTGTCGTACAGGCCATACACGTACTGACGTTTGCACTCGTTGTCACCGGACGGGCACAAGACCTTGAGTACCACCGCGCCCATCCATTTGTCGGCGCGGTAGGCGGCGAGGCGTTCAATGGTGCCTCTGCCACCTTGTTCGGAATACTGTAAATCAGCACGACGTGTATCAACCAGCACCAGGTCGCCAGCACGCACTTTCTTGACAGCATCGTCCGGGCTTTGGATAAATTCAATAGCAAGATTTGTCCAGAGGCTATCATTAATGACAATGCCACCCCAGTAGAAATCTCGCTCAAACTCGTCGGCATCTTTAACGAACGTAAAGCCAGCGTTCTTAAAATTTCGCACCGAGTTGCCAATACTAACTTTAGTAAACAAGAAACTGTCCTGGGTACGAATCACCTCATGCACGGCGATTTTGTTACCATAACCATGCGTGGTGACTCCCGCCTCAAGAATCTGCTGCAAACCGGGAACATTAACCCCGGCAGGCCCCGTCGCACAGCCACTGAGCCAG
>DHLX01000017.1:35206-36105 GCA_002405475.1 Burkholderiales bacterium UBA4657
ATGAAGTCGGGGCTTGTCAAGCAGGTTGGGGGGCTACGCCTTTTGTAGACCGACCCAACTTTTTTGCTGGAACACCCAGGCCTTTGTGCAACTCGAGAATCATGGCCAGAGTCTGAGGACACCCCGCGCGTGTATTTCATCGTTGTATATAGATGCTCGGAAAACCAACGATCAATACAACCTTTTTTTCCTCATCAAGCGTGTAGATGATGTAATTGCCTTTATGCCGCACAGAGCGCAACCCATCTCCAAGATCCGGGTTGAGAGGATACAGCATAGGGTTGCGAACTATCCTCCGCACCTGTTCCAAAAGTTCACGCTTATAAATCGTGGCTTGCCTTGCACCCCAACGCTCTTTTGAATAAGCAATCTCGTGGTCGAGTTCTGCTTTTGCTTCATCTGCGAGAAGTCCGCGGTAGGTCATGCCTCAAGCCCATGGTTGCCAGACAGTTCCTTGAAGGCTATTTCAACGTCGTGCAAACGATCGGGGTTGTTTAATGCCCGTTGTCGCCGTGCCTGCATCTCCTCACGAAGTTGTTTTACGTCTAACAGCTCACGGCTACTCCGATGATCGAAAAAATCACGCAGAGCCTCTCGCACCAACTCGCTTGCGCTACCGTACATGCCCGTTTCAACCTGTTGGTGAACAAGGTTTTCCAACTCCTGCGGTAAAGACACATGTAGACCCATGATATACCCTCCAATCGACCGTCTGATGATACCGTGATGTAAATATATGTCAATTTTTTACATCGTGGCTGGATAGAGTACGCAACCGTCATAGACGACCGTGAAGTGTGAACTCATCCGCTCAGTACCTCATGCCGAGTTCCTGCGCCAGCGCCGCCAGCTCATCCAGAGCCTTGCGACGCTCGGCATCAATACGTTTTTTGTAGGCG
>DHLX01000017.1:36477-38998 GCA_002405475.1 Burkholderiales bacterium UBA4657
TTCTTTTGGGGGTCGCTGTTTGTCCAGGTACCTTCTAAAAAATATCGGTCTTTACCTTCCCGCATGATTTTGTTGATATGAAACGTGAAGGCACCAAACGTCAATTTGGGGTTTTCCTCGCGTAGTTCCAGGGTGAAGTGTCCTTTGGCGCTGAAATACTTACCGTGCAGCGCCGCTTTCTCGGCATCAGACAGGGGGCGCAGATCTCGCGAGACCAGCCCCCATTCGACACCACCGTGGCGGTTCGGTACGTCTTTTCGCAGATGAAAATACGCGCCGACCACAATGCTGAACAGTACCAGTGACAGGCCGGTAACGTGCACAAAAACCTTAGACTTAATCAACGCCGCTGCTCCGTCAAAAAGTTAACGAACGCGCCCGGTTGCACCGGGGAAAGTTCTGCCGGCAAGCCAAACATCTGGCGTAACTTGGGATTGAAATACACGCATTCGTACTCGGCATCAGGTCCCAGCGCATTCATACGTTCCGGTGTCCATTCTGGCTCATTGGTTTTGACCGTCCGATCTAGAAACTCGTTTTCATGATCGATGAAGTAAAAGAAGCCGTACTCGCGGGAATCGTAAAGCTGGCCATCGTTATTGTAGGCTCCCAACTGGTACAAGACCACGAGCGGGTATCGTCCGAGCGGGCGTTCATCCGCTGGTTGGGCTGCCAGTTGCGTTGCTAGAGACCCAAGCCATTGGCGATAGGGTTTTCTCACATCAAACGCATGTTTGACTGTCAACAAGGGGATGCCATCATTGTAGGTGCAATCGGGATAGCGCATGTCAGGCATCTGGTAATCGGTATCGCTATTGCGAGCCGAAGTGCCGCGTAAGTGTGACGGGAAGTCACGCCCCAGATGGGGTAGCAGACCGTTCACCCCAGCGCCGACGCTGCTGCACTGGTCGAATCCAAGATCCACCACATGAGAAAACCGATAGGCCATGCCATTGACCAGGCGACCCTTACGGTTATAGTCACCAATCTGGATCGCCATCATGCCCAGTCGATCTCCATCCATGCCCCGGCACATAGACAGGCAGACGCGGTCTTTGAGTCCATTACTGAGACTGTAAAGCGAACGATCCACAAGCCTGGCGGGCGCCCGTGAATTTTCTATGGGAAGCATTTAATTTTCTCCTTTACGGTATTGCTGACCCATTCTTTCATACAAAAAGGGGAATGCAAGTAGATTGGAAAGGTGCCCCCCATACCGTTTTGGCCATGGCGATGTTGCATCCAATGTTGCAGCCCTGCAACATTGGATGCAACATGTCTCGCTGCAATGTTGCAACTCATGTTGCATAGGTGCAACATGAGTTGCAACAACATTAGGGGATGGCCATGCCGCTTACTGAGCGTCAGCAAAAAATCATCGACGTGTTTTTTGAAGCGCCGGAGGAAACCAGGTCTGTTGCAGACTTTGCGGAATTCGGCGTGGAGAGGACTACGGTCTTTCGTGACATCAAAAAGCTCGTACAGGCCGGATTGCTTCAGCTTGAAGGGAAAGCATACCGTGTCAACACTGACTCTGATGCCTACCTGCGTTGGGATTTGTCCCGCGCCCCGCATCATCGGGAGTCGGTGCCATACAACCCGAGGCTGCTTGGCGATTACCGCCCGAACTCGACATTTCTGCTGACTGATGACCAGCTTTTGGCGCTTGAACAGGCTGGGATAGTAGAAGAAATTGCAGAAACTAAAGAAAAGGGCAAGCTGTATGAGCGTGTGTTGGCATCCTTGTTGATCGATTTGACACACGCATCAAGCAACTTGGAAAACGTCAATATTTCATGGCTCGACACCAAAACCTTGATTGAATTCGGAGAGCGCCCTGAAGGCTTGACGGAAAAGCAGTTGCGAATTGTGCTCAACCACAAGGAGGCGATTTCGTTCCTGAAGCAACATGGATCAAGCCTATCCTTTGCAAAACGGGATTTGCTGGACATCCATTCGTTACTCATTCAGGGGCTTCTGAGTGATACATCTGCCGTTGGTGCTTTGCGTTCAGTAGTGGTTAAGTTTGACGACAGCAAATACCTGCCGCCGGACAATCCACACCAGCTAACGGAAATCTTCGACGAGTTCTGCGAAAAGGCCGATGCCATTACTAACCCGTACGAACAGGCATTCTTTGCCATGGTGTTCATCTCTTACATTCAGCCGTTCCAGGATGGAAATAAGCGAACCTCACGCATAGCAATGAATATTCCGCTGGTGAAGCATGCTCTTGCTCCGTTCTCGTTCTCAGACATTCGGGGCAGGGACTACACGTTTGGTTTGTTGGCATTTTACGAACGAGGAAAGCACAGTTTTTTGGCCAATGCCTTTACGGCTGCGTATCAAAAGTCTGCGAATCGTTATGGCGACCTTGTGTCGCACATCAATGACGGCGGCCTGCTAGGCACTATCGGGAACTAACAGATCCCAAAAAAAAGGCCATTTCCCGGCAAATCAGCCGTAATCTTAAAGAGGCGATTTCATCGGCTAAAAGACGCAACAAGTGCGGAGATTGTCT
>DHLX01000008.1 GCA_002405475.1 Burkholderiales bacterium UBA4657
AAGGAAGGAAGGAAGGAGCAAGTTGTAGGCCATAATTATCTCAACTCGTTGTAAACAATTTGTAAATAGTGTGTGCCAAAGTACCAGCTCACTGAGCCCGTGTCAATAGCAATGTCAGACCCTGTCCGCAAGGCTTTACAGACCCGCCAGACGCGCCAGCACGGTCTCGCGCCCGAGCAGTTCCAGCACGGCATCAACCGAGGGGGTCTGCGTTCTTCCCGTGACCAGTACACGCAAGGGTATGGCGAATTGCGGCATTTTAAGGCCATGCTGGGCAATAAGGTTTTTAATCAAGGCCGCCAGCGCCTCCTTGGTCCACGCCACTTGCTGCGCCTGTTGCGCGAAGTCGCGCAAGGCGGGCAATACTGCTGCGGTGACATGCTCGGCGCGTAAAGCCGGGTCAAGCTGAAACGGGGCATAAAACAGCAAAGCGGCTTCAGCCAATTGTTGCAAGGTTTCACAACGGTCGCGTAATAACGCCAGCACCGGTGCCAGAGCGGGCGCGCCCTGCCACTGACCACCCAGCTGTTCTACACGCGGCCTGACCCATGCTTCAAGACGGCTTAAATCGGCTTGCTTGATGTAATGCTGATTCAGCCAGTTGAGTTTTTTCGGGTCCCACTGCGCTGCTGACTTGCTCAGGTGTTCGACATCGAACCACTGCACCAGTTGTTCACGACTGAAAATTTCATCATCGCCATGACTCCAGCCCAGCCGTGCCAGATAATTGATCATGGCCTCGGGCAAATAGCCCTGCTCGGCGTATTGCATGACGCTGACCGCACCATGGCGCTTGGACAGTTTTTCACCATCGGGACCGAGAATCATGGGCACATGGCCGTATTCCGGCACCTGCGCCTCCAGCGCTTTTAGAATATTGATTTGCCGTGGCGTATTGTTGACATGGTCGTCACCACGAATGACGTGGGTAATACGCATGTCCCAATCATCGACCACGACACAAAAATTATAGGTCGGGGTACCATCCGGGCGCGCAATAATCAGGTCGTCCAGTTCGCGGTTGCTGATGGTGATAGTGCCTTTGACAAAATCATGCCAGGTGACTTCACCGTCCAGCGGATTACGAAACCGCACCACGGGTTTAACGCCTTCTGGCACGGGTGGTAGTGCTTTGTCACGTTCCGGACGCCAGCGCCCGTCATAACGTGGTTTTTCGCCCCGGGCACGCTGCGCTTCACGCATGGCATCGAGCTCTTGTGGCGAACAGTAGCAATAATAAGCCGTGCCCTGCCGCAGCATATCGGCAATGACTACGCGGTAGCGCTCCATGCGCTGCATCTGATAATACGGCCCTTCCTCATAGCCCAGATCCAGCCAGGCCATACCGTCTAAAATGGCTTGTACCGCTTCCGGGGTGGATCGTTCCAGGTCGGTATCTTCAATGCGTAAAATGAACTGCCCGCCCAAATGGCGTGCCAGTGCCCAGGCAAACAAGGCCGTGCGCGCACCGCCCAGATGCAGATACCCGGTCGGCGAGGGCGCAAAACGCGAACGTACCGGGGTCAATTGAGGTAAAGTCGTCATAAACGCCATTCTACAATTGACTTGAATTCAGAACTTTCATGCGTACCGACCTGCCCGTAAGCTTTCGCCGTCTTGACTACACCCCGCCCGCGTGGTGGATCGATACGGTCGATCTGGATTTCGACCTGCACCCCGACCAGACCCGCGTGACTGCCCATTTGCGCGTGCGACGTAATACCAGCGTGCCGTGGATTCCGTGCGTACTGAATGGCGAAGGCTTGACCCTGGTGTCCTTGCACATTAACGGGCAGGAAAGTGTTTCGCACCGTTATGAGCACGACTTGCTGACCCTGGGTACCGTACCCGACCAGTTTGTACTGACCACGGTGAGCACCTGCCAGCCCGCCAGCAATACCTCGCTCATGGGTTTGTACACTTCGAGCGGCAATTTTTTTACGCAATGCGAGGCAGAAGGCTTTCGCAAAATTACATTCTTTCCCGACCGCCCCGACGTCATGGCGCGTTACCGGGTACGCTTAAGCGCAGACCAGCAACATTACCCGGTGTTGTTGTCGAACGGCAACCTGGTGGAACAAGGCCCGCTAGACCAGGGACGACACTATGCACTATGGGAAGACCCCTTTCCCAAGCCATGTTATCTGTTCGCCCTGGTAGCGGGTCAGCTCGTATGTGAGGAAGCTAGGCTGACAACGCAATCGGGGCGTGAAGTGCTGTTGCAGGTATGGGTGCAACCGGGCAATCTGGACAAGACACACCATGCCATGCAATCGCTCATCCACTCCATTCAGTGGGACGAACAACGCTTTGGTCTGGAACTCGATCTTGACCGGTTCATGATAGTCGCGGTCAGCGATTTCAACATGGGGGCCATGGAAAACAAAGGGCTGAATATTTTCAATACCAAATATGTATTGGCCAACCCCTCGATTGCCACGGATAGCGATTACGCCAATATTGAAGCGGTAGTCGGTCATGAATATTTTCATAACTGGACTGGCAACCGTGTGACCTGTCGTGACTGGTTTCAGTTGTCGCTGAAAGAAGGGCTAACGGTTTTTCGTGACCAGGAATTTTCTGCTGACATGCTCGGCAGCGAGACTGGGCGCGCGGTAAAACGTATTGACGATGTGCGTACCCTGCGCAGTCTGCAATTTCCTGAAGATGCCGGCCCCATGGCACACCCGATACGTCCCGACGAATATCAGGAAATCAGCAATTTCTACACCGTGACGATTTATGAAAAAGGCGCGGAAGTAGTACGCATGTTGAATACTTTACTCGGGCAAGATGGTTTTCGTCGTGGCCTGGAGGAATATTTCCGTCGCCACGATGGCCAGGCCGTGACTTGCGATGATTTTGTCAGCGCCATGCAGGCCGCTAACCAGACCGACTTGACGCAGTTTCGACGCTGGTATGCGCAGGCAGGAACGCCGCATATTACTGTTCGGCGCGAATACGATGCTGCGAGCCGTACCCTGAAATTGCATTTCAAACAGTCACCCGCGCCGGCCTTGCACATTCCGCTGGCGCTCGGTGTGCTCAACGCCCAGGGCCAGGACTTGCTGAACCCGGCGACACAGGTGCTGTCACTGACGCAGCCAGAGCAAACCTTTGAATTTCAAAATATAGCGCCGGGCAGTATTCCGTCCTTACTCAGAAATTTTTCCGCGCCGGTCATTTTGCAGCACGATTTGTCGGACGAAGAAACCGGCTTTTTATTTGCCCATGACAGCGACGCCTTCAACCGCTGGGAAGCGGGGCAGCAATGGATGCTGAAGGCTTTATTGCAGTATTGCCAGCATGACCTGCCGCTGGCGCAATGCGTTGCCCCCGACGCACTGAGCGCCGCCTTCCGGCGCATGCTGTCCAGCGATCTGGACCCGGCCTTTCTTGAGGTCGCGCTCAGTTTGCCCGCCGAAAGTTATTTGGCTGAGCAAGTCGATGTCGTGGACCCGGAGCGCATTAGTGCCGTCAGGCAGGCGCTGAAACGCTCGCTGGCACAGACCTGCCTCAAGGAATGGCAGCAGGTGTATGAGCGCCTGACTTCAACCGAAGCCTACCGCCCGGATGCGCGCAGTGCTGGCCGTCGTGCCCTGCGTAATCTGGCCTTGAGTTATCTGACCGAACTGGGGGACGCTGGCATCACCCTGGCGCAGCAGCAGTATGCCGAGGCCAACAATATGACCGACCGCTTTGCGGCGTTGTCGAGTCTAGTACAGGCCAATGCCGCCAGTGCCGAATTACACGATTTTTATCAACGCTTTGAGGCCGAAGCCCTGGTTATTGACAAATGGTTTGCGCTACAGGCAGCAGGGCGCTGGACGACAGCACAGCAACTCGTCGGGCTGCTCAAACATGCGGCATTCAATTTGAAAAACCCGAATCGTGCCCGTTCTGTCATTTTGCAGTTTTGTATGAATAATCTGGTCAATTTTCATGCGGCTGATGGCAGTGGTTACGCTATTTGGGCAGAATACGTGTTGAAACTGGACGAACTCAATCCGCAGGTGGCGGCACGTTTGGCACGCTGCCTCGACCGCTGGAAACGCTACACTCCAGAGCGACGCGCCGCCATGCAAGGCGCTTTGCAGCGCGTGGCCAACAAACCGGGTTTGTCTAAAGATACCTTGGAAATCGTCAGCAAAGCGCTGGCTTAAATCAGGAAAGAGGAAGCATGTCAGTCACGTTCAAACAACATCTCATGGGACAAATTCGTAACGGTCACATCGACCCGGCCTTGGCGCTGGTGCTGGAAGCCGTTGCCGATTCGTGCGTACAGATCAGCAGTGCGGTCGGCAAAGGGGCGCTGGCCGGTGTACTGGGCTCGGCAGGAACAGGGAATGTACAAGGTGAAGAACAAAAAAAGCTCGACGTTCTCGCCAACGAACTGTTGCTGCACGGTACCGGCTGGACCGGGGCACTGGCTGGTATAGCGTCGGAAGAAATGGAACAGCCGCACGAGACGGCCTTTCCGCAGGCACCGTATCTGCTACTGTTTGACCCGCTCGATGGTTCCAGCAATATTGATGTCAACGTCAGCATCGGTACTATTTTTTCCGTGCTACGCAAACCCGAAGGCGCCAACCCGAAAACCCCCGAGGCCTATTTGCAGCCCGGCACGCATCAGGTCGCTGCCGGCTATGTCGTTTATGGCCCGCAAACCACGCTGGTCTTAACTTTAGGCCTGGGCGTCGGTCATGGCGTACAGGCTTTTACGCTGAATCGCGATACCGGCACGTTCTATCTGGTCGATGCCACCTTGCAGGTACCCGCGCCGACCCAGGAGTTTGCCATCAATATGAGTAACCAGCGTCACTGGGAAGCCCCGGTGCAACGCTATATTGGCGAGCTGCTGGCGGGCAAGACCGGGCCACGCGCAAAGAATTACAACATGCGCTGGATAGCCAGCATGGTGGCTGATGTGCATCGGGTACTGACGCGGGGTGGCATTTTCATGTATCCGCGTGACAGCCGTGAGCCGGACAAGCCGGGCAAATTACGCCTGATGTACGAAGCCAACCCCATGAGCCTGCTGATTGAACAGGCCGGAGGGGCGGCGACGAATGGGCATCAAAGAATACTGGCTATTCAACCGACACAACTGCACCAGCGTGTTGCAGTCATGCTGGGCAGCAAGGACGAGGTGGAGGTGGTGACCGGGTATCACCACACCTGACTATTCTGGCAGCAGCACTGTTGAGCCCGTCGTTTTACGCTGTTCCAGCGCTTCTTGTGCCGCCGCTGCCTGTTTGAGGGCATAGCGCTGCGAGATGTTGATTTTGACCTGCCCGCTTTTGACCACGTCGAACAAATCTTTGCATGCGGCCTCGAGTTTCGGGCGCGGGCTGACGTAGTGTCCCAGTGTCGGGCGTGTCAGATACAAAGAACCCTTTTGCGCCAGTATGCCCAGGTTCACGCCGGTGACAGCGCCCGAGGCATTGCCAAAACTTACCATCAGGCCGCGTGGCTGCAAACAGTCGAGCGAGGTTTCCCAGGTATCTTTGCCCACACCGTCGTACACCACCGGGCATTTTTTGCCCTCGGTATAGTCGAGTACCCGCTCGACAATATTCTCGCGGCTAGTGACAATGGTCTGCCAGGCGCCATGCGCTTTGGCCAAAGCGGCTTTTTCTTCGGAACTGACAGTACCAATCAGCTTGACCCCTAATGCCTTGGCCCACTGACAGGCAATGAGACCGACACCGCCGGCAGCCGCATGAAACAGCACGGTCTCACCGCCTTGCAGGCGGTAGGTCTGGCGCAACAGATATTGCGCCGTCAGCCCTTTAAGCATCATGGCGGCGCCCTCTTCAAACGATATGGCTTTGGGCAGTTTGACCAGTTGCGCTGCCGGCATCACGCGCGCCGTGCTGTAAGCCCCCAAAGGGCTTTGTCCATAGGCCACGCGGTCGCCGGGCTTGATGTGTTTCACATTGACCCCGACCGCTTCAACGATACCTGCGGCCTCAAAACCCAGCCCCGAAGGCAAACTGGGTGCCGGATACAAACCGGTACGGTAGTAGATATCAATAAAATTCAGGCCAATGGCATGGTGGCGTACGATGGCCTCATCGGGGCCTGGATCAGCCAGCGTCAGTTCCACATATTCCATAACTTCTGGCCCGCCGGTGCGGGAAAATTGAATGCGTTTTGCCTGCGTCATGCTTTTCTCCGGGAAATAATAAAAATACCTGCCATTACCAGGCCGGTGCCAGCCAGTTGCAATAGTGTAATCGGTTCACCAAGAAACAGGGCTGCCAGAAAAATGGTGGCAACCGGCCCCACCAGCCCGGTTAAGGAAACCACGGGGGCACCAATGCGCGCAATGGCTGCCATGGTGGCAAATACCGGAATGACAGTACAAAACACCGCATTAAAAAGCGACAGCTTCCAGACCGGCAGTGGCAATTGTTTGAGCAGATGCCAGTCATGCGTCAGGACAAATTGCAGCAGGCACAACAGCGCCGCAATACAGGTGGCATAGGCGGTCAGCCTGACGGTACCGAGCTTTCCGACCATTTCGCCACTGGCAACCAGGTAGAGTGCGTAACTGATGGCACTGCCAAATACCAGCGCTGCACCCAGCAATACGTGCGAGCCTGCGCCCTGCCAATCATTGACCAGCACCACCACCACACCCAGGTAACTCAAGCCCAGCGCAAGAAGATGATCCTGGCGCAAACGTTTTTTCAGCAGCCCCACACTGATGACCAGCACTACCGTTGGATATAAAAATAAAATCAGGCGTTCGAGTGAGGCGGTGATATATTGCAGACCGGCGAAATCAAGAAAACTGGCCAGATAATAGCCACTAAAGCCAAGAAAACCGACGCGACCCCAGTCGGCCAGCGTCAGACGCGTGGTTTGCTGACGCCGTGATGCCCACAAGGCTGCCGCCAGAAAAAAGGGTAAGGACAACAGCATGCGCAGCGCCAACAGGGTAATGGCATCGACCTCATAGTGATACGACAACTTGACGACGATGGCTTTTGCCGAAAACAGTACCGCGCCGATGATAGCCAGTAACAGGCCGACGCTATGGCTGGAACGAAAATGAACAGTCAGGAATTTCATGCTGACCGAGAGTGTAATACCGTATAGTCTTGCCGGTATTCTTATTCAGCGATGAGAGGCTTACATGTTGCAGTTATCCGTATCCCAGGCCTGGGCTGTACTGGTGCTGGCAGGTATTCTGGAAGTTATCTGGGCCACCGGTATGAAAGCTACCGAAGGTTTCACACGTTTATGGCCCAGCATTAGCGTAACGCTGGTAGCGCTGGCCAGTTTTTATTTACTGGGGCTGGCGATGAAAACTCTGCCCGTGGGTACTGCATATGCAGTCTGGGTCGGCATCGGCGCTGCCGGCACTGCTCTGGCCGGCATGGTGCTATACCAGGAACCTGCTAGCGTGATGCGCCTGATGTGTCTGCTGTTGATTGTAGCGGGAGTCGTGGGTTTGAAATGGTGGCATTAGGTTTAGGCGTAACCGGAGCCAGCAGAGCGATGAATTGGTCGGCGGTTGTCTCCCAGGAAAATTTCATGGCGTGCAGGCGTGGCAATTCACGCGGTACTGACAATGCCTCTATCGCGGCCTGCTGTAAGTCCTCGCGCAAAATGCCGCCTGATGCGTTCCCAACCACATCCAGAGGTCCCGCGACCGGATAAGCAGCCACCGGGGTACCGCAAGCCATAGCTTCGAGCAGAACCAGGCCAAAGGTATCGGTACGACTGGGAAAAACAAAGACATCAGAGCTGCGATACACCGCTGCCAGCGCCTCGGGGTTCAATATGCCCAAAAATCTGACCTCCGGGTATTGCTGTTTCAGCCGCTCGAGCTCGGGTCCCACACCACAAACCACTTTGCTACCCGGCAATGTCAAGTCGAGGAAAGCTTCGATATTTTTTTCTACCGCGACCCGCCCGACAAAGGTAAAAATCGGGCGTGGCCAGTCTGCCGGCATCAGGTCGCTGTCGCTCCCCTGCGGATGAAAACGGTTGCAATCCACGCCGTGCGGCAAGACGATGGTATTGGTCAAGCCATACTGCTGTAAATCGCGGTTGACTGTCACGGTGGGCACCAGCACCCGTTCTGCCGCGCCATGAAACCAGCGCATAAAGGCATAACCCCACTTCAGCGGCAGGCCGGTTCGTACCTGTACATATTCCGGGAAGCGGGTATGCACATGCGTGGTAAAAGCCCAGCCCTGCTGACGACAATAGCGACGCGTCGCCAGCCCAATCGGCCCTTCGGTGGCAATATGCACCGCCTCTGGCGCAAACTCGCGCAGTAACTGCTGTACCCGTTTACCGGGTCGCCAGGCCAGGCGTATTTCCGGGTAGCTGGGCAGTGGGTAAGTGCGAAATCCGTCAGGCGATATGACCAATACTTCATGACCGCGTGCCTGCAGCGCCTCGACCATTTGTACGTTGACCCGTACCACACCATTGACTTGCGGATGCCAGGCATCGGTAGCTAAAACAATACGCATTTCAGGACTGACTTTCTGCCGTGACCGGCTCGGGAAGTGGCAAGGGCACTGGCGCTGCTGCGGTGGCTGCGGCGGTGGCTGTATGAGCGCGGCGCTGACGAATATGCTGCGACCAGTCGATGATTTCGAGCCGGCCATCTTCATGTTCGACCAGTGCGGTCAGACTTTCGACCCAATCGCCATCATTGCAATACAACACGCCTTCAATCTCGCGCATTTCGGCGTGATGAATATGTCCACACACCACACCGTCAAGACCACGCCTGCGCGCCTCATGCGCCACTGCCTGCTCGAAGTCGCTGATGAAACTGCCGGCGCGCTTGACTTTATGTTTCAGAAAACGCGACAGTGACCAATACGGCAGACCAAGACGGGCGCGCAGATAATTGAACCAGCGGTTGAGCTTGAGGGTAAATTCATAGGCCTGATCGCCCAGGTGCGCCAGCCATCTGGCACATTGAATCACACCATCAAACAGGTCGCCGTGGGTTATCCATAATCGGCGTCCGTCTGCTGTTTCGTGTATGGCCTCTTCCATAATCTGAATATCGCCAAACTTCATGCCAATGAACTGCCTGACCGCTTCGTCATGATTGCCCGGAATAAAAATCACATGGGTACCTTTGCGCGCCTTGCGCAAGACTTTTTGTATCACGTCATTATGACTTTGCTGCCAGTACCAGCTACGCTTGAGCTGCCAACCGTCAATAATGTCGCCCACCAGATAAAGATAATCACTGTCAAACGAACGCAGGAAGTCCAGCAGATGCCCGGCCTGACAGCCAGGGGTGCCAAGGTGGATATCGGATATCCAGACGGCGCGATATTTTTTTTCAGTGTCGGGCAGGAACGTGTCTTGAGCAGTCATCACCTGCGTAGTCTGGCTCTGCTACATGACGGAAGCATGTCAAAAACATGACAGGTTCATGACCCGGTGCTTGGCAAGTGGACATGTCCCCACCAGATTAAAATACCAAAAGCCCCCACGGGGGCATGGATACAAAGAAACCTTATGGCCGAATATGGGTGTATTTCTGGCTGGACTTTTGGACTAATATGGGTGTAAATACGGTTGACGAGGATAGCATTATGCTGAAAACCGACACAATTCAGATCACGCCGGAGCTGCTGGCGTTGATTGCCGAGATTGACGAATTCAAGGGCGCATGGCGCGCCCTTGGCACCCTTGCGCCTGAGCGCCTGAAGGCGCTGCGCCACGTCGCCACCATCGAAAGCATTGGCTCTTCAACCCGCATCGAGGGCAGCAAGCTGACCGACCGGGAGGTGGAGCGCCTGCTGGTGAACCTGGAAATCAAAAAATTCTCGACCCGCGACGAGCAGGAAGTCGCTGGCTATGCCGAGGTGATGGAAACCATCTTCCAGGCCTGGAAAGAGATTCCCATCACGGAAAACTATATCAAACAGCTTCACCGTGACCTTTTGCGCCACAGCGACAAGGACGAGCGGCACCGTGGCGAATACAAGACCTTGCGCAACGACGTGGGAGCCTTTGACGCCGCCGGCAAGATGATCGGCATCGTGTTCGAGACGGCCACGCCGTTCGACACGCCGCGCCGCATGACCGAGCTGGTGCAATGGTTGAATGACGCCCGCGAGCTGAAGCGCATTCACCCGCTGCTGATCGTCGCCGTGTTCATCGTTACCTTCCTGGAAATCCACCCCTTCCAGGACGGCAATGGTCGCTTGAGCCGCGCCCTGACCACCCTGCTCTTATTGCAGGCCGGCTATGCCTATGTGCCGTATTCATCGCTTGAATCCGTGATCGAAAACAGCAAAGAAGGCTACTACCTGGCCTTGCGGCAGACACAAGGCACCATTCGCACCGAGACACCGAATTGGCAGCCCTGGCTTACCTTTTTCATGCGCGCCTTGCAGCAGCAGATGCGCCGCCTTGCGGAAAAGGTGGAGCGCGAAAAATTGATGATGGCCGCGTTGCCAGAACTGGCCGCGCAGATCATCGACGAAGCGCGCAAGCGCGGCCGTATCACAATCGGCGACATGATCCGCGCCACCGGCGCGAGCCGCAACACACTGAAAGAGCATTTCAAACGATTGCTGGAACAAGGCCACCTTGTCCGCCACGGCACCGGCAAAGCAACCTGGTATGCGTTGCCGTGATATGGAACGAGAGGAACCGAAGACCCAGGTAAAACGCGCGCTGGAAGAACTGATAGAGCGCGGTGCCGTGCGCTTTGAGGGCAACAACCGCTGGCGGCGCTACTGGGTCATGTCATGAAAAGGCTATCGGACAACGCACGTGATATCGGCGATAGCTGGGCGATAGAAGGTGGTCGATACGCTGGTATAGGCTCAATGAATCAAAGGGTTCTATCGACCACGGGCGATAGAAAGTGGTCGATAGCGATGCCACGTGCTCTGAGCAGACAGTTGGGAGAAGGTAACGCATGACTAAATCCGAGTCGCAAACGCGGTCAGATCTGATCGACCAGCAACTTGCCCTGGCGGGCTGGAATGTCAAAGACCCCACCCAGGTTGTCGAGGAATTCGACATCCTCACCGCTTTGCCCGTAGGCGTGGCCGAGCCACGCACCCCCTACGACGGCCACCAGTTCAGTGATTACGTCTTGCTCGGCAAAGACCGCAAGCCGCTGGCCGTAATCGAGGCCAAAAAGACCAGCCGCGATGCCGCCATTGGCCGTGAGCAGGCAAAGCAGTACTGCTACAACATCCAGAAGCAACTGGGCGGCGAACTGCCGTTCTGCTTCTACACCAACGGCCACGAGCTCTATTTCTGGGACTTGGAAAACGCGCCGCCACGCAAGGTGGTCGGCTTTCCTACACGCGACGATCTGGAACGCTTTGCCTACATCCGCCGCAATCGCAAGCCGCTGACACAGGAATTCATCAACACCTCGATTGCCGGGCGTGATTACCAGATCCGCGCGATTCGTTCGGTGCTCGAAGGCATCGAGAAAAAACAGCGTGATTTCCTGCTGGTGATGGCTACTGGCACCGGCAAAACCCGCACCTGCATTGCCATGGTTGATGCGCTGATGCGCGCTGGTCACGCAGAGAAGGTGCTGTTCCTGGTTGATCGGATTGCGTTGCGCGAGCAGGCACTAGCGGCATTCAAGGAACACATGCCCAACGAGCCGCGCTGGCCCAACGTCGGGGAAAAGCTGATTGCCACGGACCGCCGCGTGTATGTCGCCACCTACCCGACAATGCTCAACATCATCCGGGACGAGGCGCAGCACCTCTCGCCGCACTTCTTCGATTTCATCGTTGTCGATGAAAGCCACCGCTCGATCTACAACACCTTCGGCGAAGTCCTCGACTACTTCAAGGCCATCACGCTGGGGCTGACAGCCACGCCGACCGACATCATCGACCACAACACCTTCCAGCTCTTTCATTGCGAAGACGGCATCCCCACGTTTGCCTACACCTATGAAGAGGCCGTGAACAACGTGCCGCCGTATCTCTGCAACTTCCAGGTCATGAAGATTCAGACCAAGTTTCAGATGGAGGGCATCAGCAAGCGCACCATCTCGCTGGAAGACCAGAAGAAGCTGATCCTGCAGGGCAAGGAGATTGAAGACATCAACTTCGAGGGTACCCAACTTGAAAAGCAGGTGATCAACAAGGGCACCAACACCCTGATCGTCCGCGAGTTCATGGAAGAGGCCATCAAGGACGCCAACGGCGTGCTACCGGGCAAGACCATCTTCTTCTGCGCCACCAAGGCGCACGCCCGGCGCATGGAAGAAATCTTCGATAAGCTTTACCCGCAATACCACGGCGAACTGGCCAAGGTGCTGGTGTCGGACGATCCGCGCGTTTACGGTAAAGGCGGCCTGCTCGATCAATTCACCAACAACGACATGCCACGTATCGCCATCAGTGTCGATATGCTCGACACCGGCATCGACGTACGCGAAATCGTCAACCTCGTGTTTGCCAAGCCGGTCTATTCCTACACCAAGTTCTGGCAGATGGTTGGGCGCGGCACCCGCTTGCTCGAAACCAATAAGCCCAAACCCTGGTGCCTTGAAAAAGATGTGTTCCTGATCCTCGACTGCTGGGACAACTTCGAATACTTCAAGCTCAACCCCAAGGGTAAGGAGCTAAAAGCCCAGTTGCCGCTGCCGGTGCGGCTGGTGGGCCTGCGGCTCGACAAGATCGAAAAAGCCAGCGACAGCGGCCATGCCGACATCGCCGCGCGCGAAATCGCCAAGCTCCGCCTGCAGATTGCGGCGCTACCCAAAGAGTCGGTGGTGATCAAGGAAGCCGCCGCTGCACTGGCGCGGCTGGACGATGACAACTTCTGGATCAGCCTCAGCCACGAACGGTTGGAGTTTCTGCGCGCTGAAATCAAGCCACTGTTCCGTACCGTCTCCGAGGCCGACTTCAAGGCCATGCGTTTTGAACGTGACCTTCTCGAATACTCGCTGGCCGTTCTCAATGAGGATAAGGAACAAGCCGAGACCCTCAAGGAAGGCATCGCCGAACAGATCAGCGAACTGCCGCTTTCCGTCGGTTTTGTGAAGCAGGAAGAAGCCCTGATCCGCGCTGCGCAAACCAACCACTACTGGGTCAAGGCCGACGAAGACGCTTTCGATGACATAGTCGCCAAACTCGGCCCGCTGATGAAATTCCGCGAGCAAAGCACCGGCCAGGAGCAAACCCACCTTGATCTGGCCGATGAACTGCACAAGAAGGAATGGGTGGAGTTTGGCCCGCAGCACGAAGCGGTCAGCGTCACCCGCTACCGCGAAATGGTCGAGGCCTTGATTGCTGAACTCACCGCGCACAACCCGGTGCTGCAGAAAATCAAGAACGGTGAGGCGGTCAGCACGGTGGAAGCCAATGAACTGGCCGAACTGCTGCATGAAGAGCACCCGCACATCACCGAAGACCTGCTGCGCCAGGTTTACAAAAACCGCAAGGCGCGCTTCATCCAGTTCATCCGCCACATCTTGGGCATTGAAGTGCTCAAGAGTTTCCCGGATGAAGTCAGCGCCGCCTTCGATCAATTCATCCGCGCCCACAACACGCTCAGCAGCCGGCAGATGGAGTTCCTCAATCTGCTGAAGGGCTTCATCATTGAGCGCGAAAAGGTGGAGAAGAAAGACCTGATCAACGCCCCCTTCACGGTCATCCACCCGCAGGGCATCCGTGGCGTATTCAGCCCGGCCGAAATCAATGAAATCCTGGAGCTGACCGAACGGTTGGCTGCTTAAAAAACAGGGCACACCATGCTACAGAACAACCCCGAGCTTAAAAGCAAAATCGACCAACTCTGGAACAAGTTCTGGAGTGGCGGCATCAGCAACCCGCTCACCGCCATCGAGCAGATCACCTACCTGCTGTTCATGAAACGGCTTGACGATCTGGATCAGAAACGTCAGGCTGATGCCGAATGGACCGGCGAGAACTACGCCTCCAAGTTCGAAGGCAGCTGGATTCCACCTGAATATCGCAGCCAGCCGGAACCAGAGAAATTCGCCATCGACAAGCGCACGCTGCGCTGGAGCGACTTCAAGCACATGCAGGCTGAAGAAATGCTGCAGCACGTGCAGGGCAAGGTATTCCCCTTTCTAAAAGACCTGAACGGTGCGGAGTCCAACTTCACCCATCACATGAAAAACGCCGTGTTCATCATCCCCAAGCCAGCTCTGCTGGTGGAGGCGGTGAAGACCATCGACGACATCTTCGAAGTGATGGAGCGCGATTCGCGTGAGAACGGCCAGGCCTTTCAGGACATCCAAGGCGATGTCTATGAAATGCTGCTGTCCGAGATCGCCACCGCCGGCAAGAATGGCCAGTTCCGCACCCCACGCCACATCATCAAGCTGATGGCTGACTTGGTGCAGCCGCAACTGGGCCACAAGATTGCTGACCCGGCCTGTGGTTCCGGCGGCTTTTTGCTCGGCGCTTATCAGTACATCGTCACGCAACTGGCTATCAAGGCAGGCAGCAAAGACCTCACGCCCGATGAAGATGGCTTCGTGCGCACCTCGGTCGCCGCCGCGCTCACCGAAAAAGCGCAGGCGATTCTGGCCAGCTCACTCTGGGGTTACGACATCGACGCCACCATGGTGCGCCTGGGGCTGATGAACCTGATGATGCACGGCATCGACGAGCCGCACATCGACTACAAGGACACCCTGAGCAAGAGCTACACCGAGGAATCCGAATACGACATCGTGATGGCCAACCCGCCCTTTACCGGCAGCATCGACAAGGGCGACATCAACGAAGCCCTGCAACTGGGCACCACCAAGTCTGAGTTGCTGTTTGTCGAGAACATCTACCGCTTGCTCAAGAAGGGCGGCACCGCCTGCGTCATCGTGCCGCAAGGCGTGCTGTTCGGCTCCGGGGGCGCGTTCAGAACGCTGCGCCAATTGCTGGTGGAGCGTTGTGACCTCAAGGCCGTGGTCACTATGCCCAGTGGCGTATTCAAGCCCTATGCCGGAGTCAGCACCGCCATCCTGCTGTTTACCAAAGTGTGGGGCCCGAAGGATAAGGTCACCCAGCCCGCTACCGAACACGTCTGGTTCTACGAAATGGCCGCCGATGGTTACAGCCTAGACGATAAACGCAGCAAGCAAGAAGGCTATGGCGACCTGCAAGACATCATCGCCAGATATCACGCCCGTAATCCAGCTACTGACACCGAACGCACCGCCAAGTGCTTCATGGTGCCGCGCAGCGAGATTGCGGACGAGAAAAACAACTTTGACCTATCACTCTCTCGCTATAAAACCGATGTGTTTGAGGAAGTGCATTACGACGCGCCGGGCGTGATTCTGGATCGTCTGATCCAGGCCGAGGTGGGCGATGTAGATGAAGCGGATCTCGCCAAGGTGCAAAGCGGCATCGTGCGCGATCTGCTGGAGTTGAAGGGGATGGTGGGATGAAATCAGCTCGTCTTGGAACGATTGCCGATATTGAAACTGGTAAACTTGATGTAAATGCTGGCTCTGAAGACGGTCAATATCCATTTTTTACTTGTGCCGTCACACCATACAAAATTAATGAAGTTGGTTTTGACACAGAGGCCATTCTCATCGCCGGGAATGGTGACTTAAATGTTAAGTACTACCATGGAAAATTTAATGCTTATCAGCGCACCTATGTAATTCAAAACAAAGACAAAAGCGTTCTTTCGATAAAGTATCTTTATTACTTTATCGAAACATATATGGAACGACTTAGAAAAGGGGCCATTGGTGGAATTATCAAGTACATCAAATTAGGGCATTTAACTGAGGCTGAAATCCCGCTCCCGCCCTTCGACGATCAAATCCGCATTGCCCATCTCCTCGGCAAAGTCGAAGGACTGATCGCCCAGCGCAAACAACACCTGCAACAACTCGACGACCTGCTCAAGAGCGTGTTTCTGGAGATGTTTGGCGACCCGGTGCGGAATGAAAAAAGCTGGGTAGTTAAGCCCTTGCAATCAGTTACGTCAAAAATTGGTAGCGGCGCAACGCCCACTGGTGGCAACGAAGCATATAAATCAGAAGGAATCAGCCTCATTCGTAGCATGAATGTACATGACGGCAAATTCGTCTACAAAGATTTAGCCTTCATTGACGAAGTTCAAGCGAACAAGCTGAAAAACGTTGTAGTTGAAGAGCATGACGTGCTGTTAAATATTACTGGTGCGTCCGTTTGTCGATGCGCAATTGTTCCGAAAGCGATATTGCCTGCACGCGTTAATCAGCATGTAGCCATTATTCGCCCAAAAACCGGCGAGCTGAATCCGAAATATTTAGCTGCTATGTTCATTAGCAATAGCTATAAAACATTTTTGCTTAAAATCGCAAGAATAAATGGCGCAACGAGGGAGGCATTAACAAAAGACCAGTTAGAAAAATTGGGGATCTGCAAGCCTCCGATTGAGCTTCAAAATCAATTCGCCACTATCGTCGAAAAAACTGACGCCATCAAATCCCGCTACCAGCAAAGCCTCACCGATCTCGAAGCCCTCTACGGTTCCCTGAGCCAGCAGGCCTTCAAGGGCGAGCTGGATTTGTCGCGGGTGGCCTTGCCTGCCGCATCCATCGAAGGGGAAAGTCTAGTGTCCTGAACGAAACTTGATCTGACCGACAAGCCTCAGCGTCGCTTGCCTCCCAGCAGGCTGCCGAGTACGCCGCGTACTATTTCACGCCCCAGGCTGGAACCAATGGCACGTACCGCCGATTTGGCGGCAGCCTCGGCAATGCTCTCACGGCTGCGTCCGGTGCTTTTGCCACCGCCCAGTATGCCTCCCAGCGTACCTGCCAGTCCGTCCAGTACCGTTTTTTCCTGCCCGGCGGGCGACGCCGTTCTGGATGCCTGGGTGGCAGCGACCCGCCCGGTCAGTTTTTCATAGGCGGACTCACGGTCAATTGTTTTTTCATAGACCCCGGCCACCAGCGATTGTTGTATCAGTACCTGACGCTCTGGCACACTGATCGGTCCAATCTGCGAACCGGGTGCCAGTACCCAGGCACGTTCTACCGGGTGCGGAATACCTTTTTCATCGAGCAAGGTCACCAAAGCCTCACCGACACCGAGCTCGGTAATGGCTTTTTCGGCATCAACGTCTGGATTTACCCGCATGGTCTGAGCCGCAGCCTTGACCGCCTTCTGGTCACGCGGGGTAAAGGCACGCAAGGCGTGTTGCACCCGGTTGCCCAACTGCGCCAGCACCGTATCAGGAATGTCGAGCGGGTTTTGCGTCACAAAATAAACCCCCACGCCCTTGGAACGAATCAGGCGCACAACCTGTTCAATTTTTTCCAGCAAGGCCTTAGGCGCATCGTTAAACAGCAAATGGGCTTCATCAAAGAAAAACACCATCTTTGGTTTTTCAAGGTCGCCCACTTCCGGTAGATTTTCAAATAATTCGGCCAGCAGCCAGAGCAGAAAGGTGGAATACAGCTTGGGTGCATTCAGCAACTTGTCGGCCGCCAGAATATTGACGACTCCGCGACCGTCCACGGTCTGCATCAGGTCGTCGATGTTGAGCATGGGCTCGCCAAAAAACTGGTCGCCTCCTTGTGATTCAATGGCCAGCAGGCCGCGTTGTATCGCGCCGATGGAAGCAGCACTGACGTTGCCGTAATCAGTGGTGAACTGACTGGCGTTTTCGCCCACGTACTGGCACATGGCGCGCAGGTCTTTCAGGTCGAGCAGCAGCAGACCCTGGTCATCGGCAATTTTGAACACCATGTTCAGAACGCCGCTCTGGGTTTCGTTCAAACCCAGCATGCGCGACAGCAGCAACGGCCCCATGTCCGACACCGTGGCGCGTACCGGGTGGCCGCTTTCGCCATAGACGTCCCAGAACGTCACCGGACAAGCCTGCCACTGCGGTTCAGGCAGACCGCGCTCGTCCAGACGTTTTTTCAGCTTGTCTGACAAACTGCCTGCCTTGGCCATGCCCGACAGGTCGCCTTTGACATCGGCCATGAATACCGGCACTCCGAGCGCACTGAATTCATGCGCCAGTTTTTGTAGGCTGACAGTCTTGCCAGTACCCGTGGCGCCGGTAATACAGCCGTGGCGATTGGCCAGGGCGGGAAGCAGCACAATTTCCTGTTGCTGGCCATGCATGGCCAGTACGATGGGCTGGGTCATAGTCGTGATCGGATAAAAAAGGGTTAAGCAGGTAAAATAGCAGACTGATTCGCAACATAGCATGTCTGAGGAAAAAATGGCTGGACACAGCAAATGGGCCAATATTCAGCACCGTAAAGGCCGCCAGGACGAAAAACGTGGCAAAGTCTGGACCAAAATCATCCGGGAAATCATCGTCGCGGCTCGTGCCGGCGGTGCCGACCTGAATGCCAATCCGCGCCTGCGACTTGCGGTGGACAAGGCCAAAGAAGCCAATATGCCGGCCGACACCATCAAGCGCAATATTGACAAGGCCACGGGCAATCTGGAAGGTGTCAGTTACGAGGAAATTCGTTACGAGGGCTACGGCATTGGCGGCGCGGCGGTCATGATTGATTGCATGACCGACAACAAGGTGCGTACCGTGGCCGAAGTACGCCATGCCCTGACCAAACACGGTGGCAATCTGGGTACCGATGGCTCAGTAGCTTTCATGTTCAAGCATTGTGGGCAATTGCTGTTTGCTCCGGGCACGAATGAAGATAAGGTCATGGAAGCCGCGCTCGAAGCGGGCGCCGAAGATGTGCTGAATGACGACGAAGGCGGTATTGAGGTGATTTGCGCTCCGGCCGACTTTGAACAGGTCAAGAAACGACTGGAAGCTGCGGGTCTTAAGGCCGAAGTGGCCGAAATTACCATGAAGCCGCTGAATGAAGCCGTACTGGGCGGCGATGATGGCGTCAAGATGCAAAAAATACTCGATACCCTGGAAGATCTGGATGATGTGCAGGCAGTCTATACAACCGCGGTGATCTCGGAATGAAAATACTCGTTGTAGGCGGCGGTGGCCGCGAGCATGCGCTGGCATGGAAGCTGGCGCAATCGCCCAAAGTACAGGTAGTCTATGTCGCCCCCGGCAATGCCGGTACTGCGCTCGACAAGCGTATGCAAAACCTGCCCATCACTCAGGTTAAGGAACTGGCCGAGTTTGCTCAACGCGAAAAAATCGATCTGACCGTAGTCGGCCCCGAGGCACCTCTGGCCGCAGGCATTGTCGATCTGTTCCGGGCACAGGGTCTGCGTATTTTTGGTCCGACGCAGGCGGCGGCACAACTGGAAGCGTCGAAGGACTTTGCCAAGTCGTTCATGCAGCGCCACGGCATACCAACTGCCGAGTATCAAACTTTCAGTGATGCCGCTCAGGCACATGCCTATGTCGCGCACAAGGGTGCGCCCATCGTCATCAAGGCCGATGGACTGGCGGCAGGCAAAGGCGTGGTCGTCGCCATGACCCTGGCCGAAGCGCATGCAGCCATTGATGCCATGCTGGTGGACAACAAGCTCGGGGCTTCGGGGGCGCGCGTCGTCATTGAGGAATTTCTGGTGGGGGAAGAAGCCAGTTTCATCGTTATGGTCGATAGCAAAAATATTCTGGCGCTGGCTACCAGTCAGGACCACAAGCGCCTGCTCGATCATGATGAAGGCCCGAATACCGGCGGCATGGGGGCGTACTCGCCAGCACCCGTGGTGACCCCGGAAATCCACGCCAAGGCCATGAACCAGATCATCAAGCCCACCGTAGCAGGCATGGCACAAGACGGCATCCCTTATACCGGGTTTCTGTATGCCGGGCTGATGATCGACCACGATGGCAACCCGAAAACACTGGAATTCAATTGTCGGCTGGGTGACCCGGAAACCCAGCCCATCATGGCACGGGTCAAGAGTGATCTGGTGCCAATCTTTGAGGCTGCGATTGAGGGCCAGCTCGATCAGGTCGAAATCGAATGGGACCGACGCACCGCATTAGGTGTAGTGATGGCCGCTGAAAATTACCCCGGCGAACCACGCAAGGGGGATGTCATTCACGGCATACCGCCCGAAAATGACGACAGCGTGACTTTTCATGCCGGTACCGTGCTCAAGCAGGAACAGGTACTGACCCAGGGCGGGCGCGTCTTGTGCGTTGTCGGTCTCGGCGACAGCATTAAAGTGGCACAAAAGCAAGCTTATGCCGCGCTCGATCAGATTCAGTTTACCGGTATGCAATACCGGCACGATATTGGCTGGCGTGCAATAAAAAAATAATATGAGAAAACGGATGTGACTTTTTTTGTGGCTGGCTTTGGGGTTTATCCTCGGGCTGTGACACAATGAGAAAAAATGTAGAACCATAACAACTGGATAAAGACTCTCCATCATGAAAATAGGCATTCCTGGCGAATCCCGTAGCGGTGAATCCCGAGTCGCGGCCACGGCTGAAACAGTTAAAAAACTGGTCTCACAACAACACGAGGTGCTGGTACAGGCGGGTGCGGGTATCGCCGCAAGCCAGACCGATGAGGCCTACGCTGCCGCCGGTGCGCGTCTGGTGGGCGCTGCAGAAGCGCTGGGCGCTGACCTGGTACTCAAGGTGCGTAGCCCGCAAAGTGACGAATTGGCGCAGATGAAACGGGGGGCTACCCTGGTGGGCATGCTCGAGCCGTTCAACAGCGACGGCCTGAATGCGCTGGCGCAAGCGGGTCTGACCGCGTTTGCGCTGGAAGCCGCGCCGCGCACCACCCGCGCCCAAAGTCTGGATGTATTGTCATCGCAAGCCAATATTGCGGGCTACAAAGCGGTATTACTGGCCGCTAACGTCTATGGACGCATGATGCCCATGTTGATGACCGCGGCCGGTACGGTCAAAGCGGCACGGGTGCTGATATTGGGCGCTGGGGTTGCTGGCTTGCAGGCCATTGCGACAGCCAAGCGTTTGGGGGCGGTGATTGAAGCCTCGGATGTGCGTCCGGCAGTGAAAGAACAGATTGAATCGCTCGGTGCCAAATTTGTCGATGTTCCGTACGAAACCGACGAAGAACGCGAGATTGCCCAGGGTGCAGGCGGCTATGCCCGACCCATGCCCACGAGCTGGATGCAACGTCAGGCCGCTGCGGTGGCCGAACGTCTGAAACAGGCTGACATTGCCATTACCACCGCACTCATCCCCGGACGCAAAGCCCCGGTGCTGATTACCGAAGACATGGTCAAGTCGATGAAACCTGGTTCGGTCATTCTTGACATGGCAGTCGAGCAAGGCGGCAATTGTGCATTGTCGGAACTGGGTAGCACGGTAACGAAATACGGCGTACACATTATTGGCCAGCCCAATTTGCCCGCCACCGTACCCGCAGACGCTTCTGCCTTGTATGCCCGCAACGTGCTTGATTTCCTCAAGCTCATACTCAACAAGGAAGCGCAGCTCGTCATTAACAAAGAAGATGACATTGTGGCTGCCTGCCTGATGTGTGAAAACGGCCAGCTAGTGCGTAAAAATTAAGCAAGAACAGACCGAGAGGACTTACCTTATGGAACTACTCAGCCCGACTGTTATCAACCTGATCATTTTTGTGCTGGCGATCTACGTCGGTTATCACGTGGTCTGGAACGTCACCCCCGCGCTGCATACGCCGCTCATGGCGGTGACCAATGCGGTTTCGGCCATCATTATTGTCGGTGCCATGCTGGCGGCGGCGCTGACTGAAACCGGCCTGGGTAAGACCATGGGCGTACTGGCCGTGGCGCTGGCTGCGGTCAATGTCTTTGGCGGTTTTCTGGTGACCCGGCGCATGCTGGAAATGTTCAAGAAAAAGGATAAAAAATGAGTTTGAGCCTCAACACCGTCGTTCTGCTCTACCTGGTCGCGTCCGTCTGCTTCATTCAGGCGCTTAAAGGTTTATCGCATCCCTCCACATCGCGCCTGGGTAACACCTTTGGCATGGCTGGCATGACGATTGCCATTTTGACCACCGTGGCTTTAATCTACAAATTGCGCCCGGAACTGGCCACGAGCGGCATGGGCTATGTTCTGCTCGGTCTGGCCATAGGCGGCACTGCTGGTGCCCTCATGGCCAAAAAAGTCGAAATGACCAAAATGCCCGAGCTGGTTGCGTTCATGCACTCCATGATCGGTCTGGCCGCCGTCTTCATTGCCATTGCCTGCGTCGCTGAGCCCTGGGCGTTCAATATCGTGGCGCGTGGTGAACTCATTCCACTGGGTAACCGTATAGAGCTGTTTATTGGTACTTTTGTCGGCGCCATTACTTTTTCCGGTTCGGTCATTGCGTTTGGCAAGCTGTCGGGCAAATATAAATTCCGTTTATTCCAGGGCGCGCCGGTGGTCTTTCAGGGGCAGCACATGCTCAATCTGGTACTGGCGCTAGTCATGCTGGGTTGCGGTGTCGCCTTCACCATCACGCAAGACTGGACCCCGTTCTGGATCATGCTGGCGATTGCCTTCATACTGGGTGTGCTCATCATCATCCCCATCGGCGGTGCCGACATGCCAGTCGTTGTATCCATGCTCAACAGTTATTCCGGTTGGGCAGCGGCAGGCATTGGCTTCTCATTGAACAACTCGATGCTCATTATTGCCGGTTCGCTGGTCGGTTCCTCAGGCGCCATTTTGTCCTACATTATGTGCAAGGCCATGAACCGCTCGTTCTTCAATGTTATTTTGGGTGGATTTGGTGGTGATGCCGGCGCCGCTGCCGCCGCAGGCAGTACCGAGCAACGTCCGGTCAAAAGTGGCTCGGCTGATGATGCCGCTTTCCTGCTGAGTAATGCCGAGACCGTCATCATCGTACCCGGCTACGGTCTGGCCGTCGCGCGCGCCCAGCACCCCTTGAAAGAACTGGCGCAAAAACTCAGTGATAAAGGTATTAGCGTCAAATACGCCATTCACCCGGTGGCAGGCCGCATGCCTGGGCACATGAACGTGTTGCTGGCCGAGGCTGAGGTGCCCTACGACCAGGTCTTTGAAATGGAAGACATCAACAGCGAATTTGGCGACGCCGATGTCGTGCTGGTGCTGGGTGCCAACGATGTGGTGAATCCGGCGGCCAAAGACCCGAAATCCCCCATTGCTGGTATGCCGATTCTGGAAGCGCACAAGGCACGTCAAATTATTGTGAACAAACGCTCCATGGCATCCGGCTATGCTGGGCTGGATAACGAACTGTTCTACATGGACAAGACCATGATGGTGTTCGGTGATGCCAAAAAAGTCGTCGAGGACATGGTCAAGGCGGTGGAATAAGAACGCCTATTGGCGTTCTATTTGCGCTGGTAACGCAGACTCAGTGCGTCACCACCACCGGCACCTTGGACAGGTGCAATACCTTGTTCGAGGTAGAGCCCAGCATCAGGTTGCCGAACGCGCCCATGCCACGCGAGCCCATAAAAATCATTTTGGCGCCAGTTTCTTCGGCAGCGCGAACGATGAACTCTGCCGGGTCGCCCAGTTCTTTACGCACGCTGTATTTCAGGCCGGCAGCGCTTAATTTCTGCTCGGCCGCCGCCAGGGTTTCCTGTTGCGCTTTTTCATAATAGGCGTCGAGCAAATCTTCGCTCACGACCACGCCCATGCCGGTCAGCGGTGGCATCGGTACCTTGACACTGACCAGCACAATATCAGGCTGGGTAGTCATGGCCTTGGCCAGATTTATCATCGTGTCCAGCGAGCGTTTTGCCGCTTCCGAGCCATCAATGGCAGCTACCAGTCTGTCAATCATTGCATTCCCCCGGTTATGTCCAGCACTATTCAGAGCTGTCACTATACCTTGAGTCAAGGCACAAAACCTTGACTTGTATCAACGGGCCAGATGCTGAAGCACCCATGGCGCCAGAAACGGCAGCAGCAGCGCCGAAAGCATGGCGGTGAGACCCATGGCCAAGCCCGCAAATGCACCTGCGGCATCGCTCAGCTGGAAAGCCCGGGCAGTACCTATGCCATGCGCCGCCACACCCAATGCCACCCCCTTGATCGCGTCATCCCGTACCGACAGACGTTTGAACAGGGCAGGGCCGAAAATCGCTCCCACCATACCGGTCAGTAACACCAGCACAGCGGTCAGAGACGGCAGGCCACCCAGCTTTTCGCTGATTCCCATGGCGATGGGGGTAGTGACCGATTTGGGTGCCAGTGAAGCCAGCGTAGCCGTACTGGCTCCCAAGGTATGGGCAATCAACAGAGCCGACAAACTTGCCACCAAAGTCCCGACCAACAGACTCAGTATCAAGGGGAAAACCATGCGCTTTAAACGCGACCATTGTTCAGCCAGAGGAATGGCCAAGGCTACCGTGGCCGGGCCAAGCAGAAAATGAACGAACTGGGCACCCTGAAAATAGCTGTCGTAGCTAGTGCCTGTCCAGCTCAAAATCAGCACCAGTAAGGCCACCGCGGTGGCAACCGGGTTGGCATAGGCGCGACTGCCCGTCCAGCCATAAAAACGCATGGCCAGGCCATAACACACCAGGGTCAGCGCCAGCCATAACAGCGGCGATGTCGATAAATAGACCCAGACTTCAGTCATGTTCGCCCCCACCCTGCCGACGCAATAACCAGCCCAGCATCAGAGCGGTAACCGCCATGCCCAGTAGCGTGCTCAGAATCAGTGCCACCGCAATCGCCAGCCCTTCACCCTGCAAACGATGAAAGTGCAGCATGATGCCCACACCCGCCGGTATAAATAATAAGGCCAGATGTTGTAACAATGTAGCCGCTACAGGTTTCCAGGTCGAAGCCAGCGCTGGCTTCCAGAGACAAAAGGCCAGCATCAAGGCCATGCCCAGCACCGGGCCCGGCACTGGCCAGCGACTCCAGAACGCTATCGCCTCTCCTACTAATTGAAACAGCAGCAGTGCGGTCAATGTCTCAATCATCGACCAAGGCCGCGTCAATCAATTCAATCCAGTGCAAGAGCTGGCGTTGCGTCCCAGACTGCAAATGCGTAATACAGCCAATATTGGCCGAAGCCACGGGCGTATCCGGGTTCGGACACACCTGCTCGATGGCCGCAAGCTTGCGGTCACGCAGCTCGTAAGCAAGTTTTGGCTGTAACACCGAGTAGGTGCCAGCCGAACCACAACACAAATGGCCCTCGGCGGGAACGCTGACACCAAAGCCCAGACGCGTCATCAGGTCTTCAACCACACCTTTCATTTTCTGCCCATGCTGCAAGGTACAAGGTGGGTGAAACACCATAGAACCAGTCTTGGACGGAGATAACAAGCCCTGCAAGCGTGCCACATGGGGCAGCAAGTATTCGCTGACATCATAGGTCATGGCACTGATGCGTGCGGCACGCTCGGCATATTGAGGGTCGTGGCGCAGCTTGTGGCCGTATTCCTTCACGGTCGCACCACAGCCCGATGCATTCATGATAATGGCCTCAACCCCCTGCTCTACCCACGGCCACCACGCGTCAATATTGCGCCGCATATCGTCCAACCCACCGGCATGGTCATTCAGGTGGTAACGAATGGCCCCGCAACAACCCGCCTTGTCGGCCACCAGGGTTTGAATCTGCAAGGCATCGAGTACACGGGCGGTAGCACTATTGATATTGGGCAGCATGGCCGGTTGAACACAACCCGCCAGTAGCAGTACCCGGGTGGCATGCGGGCGCTGCGGCCAGGTGCCACTGTCTTGCGCCGCTGGCACCTTGTTTTTCAGGGTCTCGGGCAACAGCGGTCTGAACCATTGCCCCAGTTTCATGGCTGGAGCAAACAAAGGGGAAGTCAAACCTTCCTTCAGAGCAGTACGCACCAGTTTTTGCGTCCACGGTCGAGGTACCTGGTCGTCCACTATTTTGCGACCAATATCGACCAGCCTGCCATACTCCACGCCCGAGGGGCAGGTAGTTTCGCAATTACGGCAACTCAGGCAGCGGTCCAGATGCAATTGTGTTTTTTCTGTGACGGCCTGTCCTTCCAGCACCTGCTTCATCAAATAAATGCGTCCGCGCGGACTATCAAGCTCATCGCCCAGCAACTGATAGGTCGGACAGGTCGCGGTACAAAAACCGCAATGTACGCAGCGCCCCACAATGTCTTTTGCTTCCTGACCTTCCGGGGTATTCATAAGAAATTCAGCAAGTTCGGTGTGCATGATGTTTTATCGGTGAGTGAGCACCAAAATAGTGCATGAAAAATATTCAACGCGTTGATGAAAAAAGATAAACCCTTTTTTTGCCTTAAATCGGGGCACCACCCTAGTTAGCCCATTACTAAACTGTAGTGGCGTTACAAACCTCAACCCAGACAAAGGAGTGCGATGATGAAGAAGTGGCTGAAATATGTTGGCATGAGCGTAGCAAGTGTGGCTTTGGCAGGTGCAGCCTTCGCCCAGGAATTTGGTACCCGCGAAGAAGCCAAGGCAATGACGGATGCAGCTGTAGCACACGTTAAAAAAGTAGGTCCACAACAAGCCTTCAAGGATTTTACTGAAGACAAGACCAATTGGGTCAAGAAAGATTTGTATGTGTTTGCCTACGACATGAAAGGCGTCAATGTCGCTCATGGCGCCAATCCACGACTGATCGGAAAAAATCTGCTCGAACTGAAAGACCCCAACGGCAAGCCTTTGATTGCCGAGATGGTGCAAATTACCAGCACTAAAGGCTCGGGCTGGATCGACTATGAATGGCCGCATCCACAAACCAAAAAGGTTGAAAGCAAAACTTCCTTTGTGCGTCGTATGGAAAACTTTGATGGCTTTCTTGGAGTCGGAGTCTACCGCTAAATAATGTTGATGCCCCAACCGGACACCCGTGTCTGGTTGGGCATGGAGACTGCCATGAGAAACTGGTTCAGTAATACGTCGGTAGGATTTAAAGTCGCGCTGGCACCTTGCTTTGCCGTGTTGTGCCTGTTGGTCGTCGGTATTATGGGTCTTATTGCCAACAACAAAATTGGTGATTCTTTGACCCTGCTGGGCGAAAACCGTCTGCCCAAAGTCATTTCCGCTGCTGACCTCGATAACCATTTGCATAAACTTCATATCAAGGTGAATCAAAGCCTGGCGTGGGAAGGAGCGGGCTTTAAAGCTGAAAAAATAGCCGAGCTGGACAAGTCGATTTTGAATGACCTGGAAACCTATGGCAAAAAATTGAATGCTGCTGCTGAAAACCCACAGTGGGCCGAAGACGAAAAAGCATTGCTTGCCAACATTAACGACACCTATCTGAAATATCAAAAGATAGTCAAAGATATGCTTGAACTTAAAAGCGGGATGCTGGCCAACGCCGCATCTTTCGTTACCACCATGGATAGTTCGTTTAGCAGTTTGAGTAAAACCTTCAGTGACCTGATCACCCTGGAACAAACCAAGGCGAATGCCGCAGTTGCCGATGGTCAGGGGCTGGTCATTGCCAACAAAATGGTAATAATCATCGGCTTTGCACTGTCGGTTTTCCTTACCATGGCTTTTGCTCTGTTTTGCGTCAGAAAAATTGTTGGCCCACTGCACCAGGCTTCGCAAATTGCTCATGCGGTTGCCCAGGGAAATTTGACAAACCGCGCAGAAGACTGTTCGACCGACGCTACCGGTCAGGTGTTGTTGGCCTTGAGCGAAGTCTCGACCAGTTTGAGCAATATCGTAGAAGAAATTCGCAACTCGGCGCAACTGGTGGATCATGCTTCGGAAGAAATTGCAGCCAGCAATGCCGATCTGTCTTCGCGCACCGAGCATGCCGCTTCGTCGTTGCAGCAGACGGCCGCTTCGCTCGAGCAATTGACTGCGACCATAAAACATAATTCTGAAAATGCCGGTCAGGCCAGTCAATTGGCGCAGGCAGCTACTGCCGTCGCGCAGGAAGGTGGAAATGCTGTGACTGAAGTGATCCGAACCATGAATACCATCGACACTCAATCGGGCCGTATTGGCGAAATCATTTCGGTGATAGATGGGATCGCGTTTCAGACCAACATACTGGCACTCAATGCGGCCGTGGAAGCGGCACGTGCCGGCGAACAGGGACGTGGCTTTGCGGTCGTAGCTCAGGAAGTGCGAACTTTGGCCAGTCGCAGTGGTGCCGCCGCGAAAGAAATACGAGAATTGATTGGCGAATCGATTGCTCAGGTACAAACGGGCACGCAAAAAGTCAACATCGCTGGCGAAAAAATGCAACGGATTGTTGAATCCATCACCAAGGTTTCCAGCATGATCGAAGAAATAGCTCGCGCCTCGTCCGAACAATCGAGTGGGATCTTGCAGATCAATGAAGCCATATCGTCGATGGACAGAAACACCCAGCATAATGCGGCCCTGGTAGAGGAAGCTGCGGCCACGGCAGAATCGCTCAAGCAACAGGCTCGTAACCTGGTACAGGCCATGCAAAGATTTCGTACCAGCCATTAACATTATGATGCCGCGACCGATTCTGGGTCGCGGTTAAAGATATTGGTTGGATCAAACTCGGCTTTCAGTCGTTCATGAATCACACGTACTGGTGCCGACAAGCCGGACAGCCAGTGTTCATGACAATATACTGGCCGAGCATAGCCACGATTTTGTAACGCCAAAGCGACCAGGCGTTCACCAGGTTCTTCAGTCTTAATCCAGCGCTGCGGCCCACCCCACTCCAGCAGACACTCTCCTGCCACGGGAATGGCTGGCGCAACCGAGGGCAAGGAAAAACGCCAGGTCTTTTCTGCTTGATGAAAAAAACTATGGCTCTGATCACGCAGGCTGTTCCAGAATTGCAGAGCCGCCTCAGTACCGAGTCTTTCTCCACCCAAAGCTTGTTGTGCCGCGTTGAGCGCTGCTTCAGAACCACTCAAACGCACTGACAATAGGCCTTCATTCCAGGCACTCGCCGAAATCGGAAGGGGTCGGCCGGCCCATTCGTTCATAAATCGTAAAGCCTGAATCTGATCAGTCTCAAAACGCAAAGTGTACTCATGCTGAGGCTTGGGCAACACCTTGACGGAAGCCTGTGTAATGATGCCCAGAACACCGAGAGAGCCCGCCAGCGCGCGGCTAATGTCATAACCGGCCACATTTTTCATGACCTGGCCACCGAAATTCAGTAACTGGCCTTTGCCATTGAGCAATTGTGCGCCCAGGACAAAATCACGCAGCGCGCCGGCACTGGCACGACGCGGCCCTGACAGGCCAGCAGCAATGCACCCGCCCCAGGTACTGTTAGCGCCGAATCGGGGCGGTTCAAACGCCAGCATTTGTTGCTCTTGCTCAAGCAGGGCCTCAACCTCGGCCAGCGGTGTGCCGCAGCGCGCAGTAATGACCAGTTCACTGGGTTCGTAATCGACAATGCCGCTGTATTCTGCCGTATTGAACACCTCGCCTTGTTCGGGAATAAGCCAGGGCTTGCTGCCGCCACCTACCAGCCGCAACGGGGTAGCCAGGCTTGCAGCGGCGCAAATTCGTTCCTGCCATTGCTCAATCATGCCAACCCCTTAGTAGCGCTCCAGATTCTGGAACGGCAGTTGCCCACCTATCACTTTCATGCGTCCATATTCGGCACAACGGTGCAGGCTGGGTATACCTTTGTCGGGGTTGAGCAGACCCAAAGGGTCAAAGGCGCGTTTCACTCCGAAAAACTGCTCACGTTCGTGTTCATTGAACTGGACGCACATCTGATTGAGCTTTTCCACACCAACGCCATGCTCGCCGGTTACAGTACCACCGAGCGCCACGCACAATTCCAAAATTTCGGCACCAAAATCTTCAGCACGTTGCAGCGAATCAGGGTCGTTATCGTCAAATAAAATCAAGGGGTGCAGATTGCCATCCCCGGCATGAAATACGTTCGGGCAACGCAGGCCATACTTTTGTTCCATGGCTTGAATGGCTTTCAGCATTTCACCCAAACGCTTTCTGGGAATGGTACCGTCCATGCAATAGTAAGCCGGTGACACCCGCCCGGCCGCAGGAAAAGCATTTTTCCGACCTGCCCAAAACTTTAGTCTTTCAGCCTCGTTTTGACTGACTTGTAAACGTGTCGCACCGGAAGCGCGTAATACTTGGCTCATAAGCTCTATTTCTTCTGCCACTTCTTCCGGCGTTCCATCACTTTCACATAACAAGATAGCGGCAGCTTGCAAGTCATAGCCGGCTTTGGCAAAGGGCTCGACCATGTGGACTGCGGGCTGATCCATCATTTCGAGTCCAGCCGGAATAATGCCTGCTGCAATCAAGGCCGCTACCGCATTGCCTGCTTGCTCAATATCCGCGAAGCTTGCCATAATGCAGCGTGCCAGCTTGGGTTTAGGCACCAGCTTGACCGTTACCTCGGTAACTACTGCCAGCATGCCCTCACTGCCTATCATCAAGGCCATCAAGTCCAGCCCGGGGGAGTCCAACCCTTCACTGCCCAGCACGATTTCCTCGCCCTGCAGAGTCAGCGCCTTGATTTGCAATACGTTATGCACTGTCAGGCCATATTTCAGACAGTGCACCCCACCCGAATTTTCTGCGATATTGCCGCCTATGGTACAGGCAATTTGGCTCGATGGGTCTGGGGCGTAATACAGACCGTAAGGTGCCGCCGCTTCACTGATAGCCAGGTTACGTACCCCTGGCTGCACCGTGGCAGTCCTGGCATAAGGGTCGAGTTTTAATAAGCGATTGAATTTCGCCATACCCAGAACCACACCATTGGCGCTAGGCATGGCGCCACCCGACAAGGAGGTTCCTGCGCCCCGCGCGGTGACCGGCACACCCAGTTCGGCACAGGTACGCAAGACTGCTGCTACCTGTTCATGAGTTTCAGGCAGAACAACCGCCAGAGGTACCTGGCGTAATATCGAGAGGCCATCACATTCGTAGGGGCGGGTATCCTCAGGCTGGTACAACAGTGCATGCCGAGGCACAGACGCATTCAAGGCCTGCAAGATTCGGGATTGCAGTTCAGTATCCATCATGGCTATAGTTAAGCAGACCTGCAGGCCAGATGCAATCCCTTTAAACCCCTAAGCACACCCTGCATACACTGGCCAATCGGGCATAGGCTCTACAATATACCTTTACTCACGGCACCGGATATTTCCCCTATGGGCTACCGACTTTCGAAAATTTCCACCCGTACGGGTGACAGTGGCATGACCGGGCTGGGTGATGGTTCACGGGTCGAGAAAGATCATATGCGGGTACACGCCATGGGCGACATCGATGAATGTAACTCGCTGATCGGTCTGCTGCTATGCGAGCCACTACCTGAAGATATTCGGGTACTGCTGACGCAGGTTCAACATGACCTGTTTGACCTGGGGGGTGAGCTCTGCATACCCGGATTCATCAATATCAAGGACGAACATGTACTACGCCTGGATGCCCGCCTGACGCACTATAACGCCAGTTTGCCGCCCTTAACCAATTTCATACTACCGGGGGGCAGCCGCGCGGCCGCCCTGTCGCACCTGGTGCGCACGGTAGCGCGGCGGGCAGAGCGCGCCATGACGACACTAGGAAAACACGAAAAAGTCTCAGCGCATGCCCGTCAATACATTAACCGGCTGTCCGACCTGATGTTTGTGCTGGCACGGATACTGAACCGTAACGACGGGCATGGCGACGTGTTGTGGGCACAAAAAAAATCCAGTGACAAGACCTAAGCCGAGCCTAGCTGACGCGCTGTGTTTCCATGGTGGCCACCAGCTTGCTGCCGGTCTGGCGCAGCCGTTGTGACAGCATTTGATTCAGCCTGAGCAAAATACTCGCGCCCAGTACCGGATCGTCCTGAATCAACGTGATAAAGCGGTCGCGTGCCAGCACCGCAAAAATACTGGGCTCGCGGGTAAAACAGGAAGCAAAGCGTGGCTCACCATCCAGCATCGACATCTCGCCCAGGGTTTCACCTGCAGTGACGATGGCAATTCGCTTGTTGCTACCCCAGCGGTCTTTCTTGATGACCTCGACCGCCCCGGAAATGACCAGCACCATATAGTCGCCCGGGTCGCCTTCAGCAATAATCTGTACCGCACCCGTGGTTGTATAAACCTGCATGTAGGGTGTCAGGCGTCGCACTTCGTCCAGCGTTCGATCCTGCAACAACGCCGACCTGGCGACCAGTGCGTGTATGCGCTCGGCGTAGGCCAGAGCTGAAGGCTCACGCTGGCATCCCAGGCGGGTCAGTTGTTCAAGGCCTTCAGACATGTCTTGAATCGGCTCAAATCGCGTTGACCTGAAACGCCAGAGCGTGTCATTCGACCGCGAGTTTCTCGCGGCTGGCCACGGCTTCAGCCAGTATGCTCAGCAGTCGTACCGAATCATCCCAGCCCAGGCAGGCATCGGTAACGCTCTGCCCGTAGTTCAAAGGCTGGCCTGGGGTATGGTCTTGTCGTCCTGCCACCAGGTGACTCTCTACCATGACGCCAAAGATACGCTCTTCGCCGGCTGAAATCTGTTGCGCCACATCCTGCGCCACCAGTAGCTGGTTTTCGTGTTTCTTGCTGCTGTTGGCATGGCTGAAGTCAATCATCAGCTTGGGTTCAAGCCCGGACTTGGCCAGTTCCTGACAGGCAGCCTCGACACTGGCAGCGTCGTAGTTGGGCTGTTTGCCCCCGCGCAAAATAACGTGGCAGTCTTCATTGCCGGCCGTCGATACAATGGCCGAGTGCCCGCCCTTGGTGACAGACAGGAAATGATGTGGATGGCGCGCTGCCTTGATGGCGTCAACAGCAATTCTGATATTGCCATCGGTACCGTTCTTGAAGCCGACCGGACAGCTCAGGCCCGATGCCAGCTCACGATGCACCTGACTTTCGGTTGTGCGCGCCCCTATCGCGCCCCAGGACACCAGGTCAGCCAGATACTGCGGTGAAATCATATCCAGGTACTCGGTACCAGCGGGAAGCCCCAGATCGGAAATATTCAGCAACAGTTCACGGGCACGGCGCAAGCCATCATTGATTTTGAAGCTATTGTCCATATAAGGGTCGTTGATCAGCCCTTTCCAGCCCACGGTCGTGCGCGGCTTTTCAAAATAGACACGCATCACAATTTCGAGCTGATCCTTGTACTGCTCGCGTTGGGCTTTAAGCTTGGCTGCATACTCCAGCGCTGCTTTAGGATCATGAATGGAACACGGGCCAATAATGACCAGAAGTCTTGGATCCTGGCCGCGCATGATGCGGTGAATGGCGCTGCGGGCGTTATATACGGTTGCCGCCGCCTTGTCGCCGCATGGGAATTCCCGAATCAGGTGCGAAGGTGGCAATAACTCTTTGATTTCTCGAATACGAACATCGTCGGTACTGTAAGGCATGATTTATCTCGTGTGAATGGTAGTACAAGCATAGCAAAAACCGGCGCCATGCTGGTCAGAGGCTTATTTTTGGGTGGCTTTTTGACGCTGTTCTATCTCTTTCAAACGTTGCTGAAAGAACAGGAAGTCCTGCGGATGGGCCTAGGCCTTGTTCCGACACCGTTAGCCCATTTTACTAGCCCGAACTAGTACCACCCACCGTCAAACCGTCAATTCTGAGCGTGGGCTGCCCTACCCCGACCGGCACGCTTTGGCCTTCCTTGCCACACACGCCAATACCAGGATCGAGCGCCAGATCGTTACCAATCATGCTGACACGGGTCAGGGCATCGGGGCCATTACCAATTAACGTCGCGCCCTTGACCGGGTAGGTGATCTTGCCGTTTTCTATGCGATAAGCCAGGCTGGCAGAAAAGACGAATTTGCCGTTGGTAATATCGACCTGTCCACCGCCAAAATTGACGGCATACAATCCGTCTTTAACACTGGCAATAATTTCCTGCGGGTCACGTTCCCCCGCCAGCATGTAGGTATTGGTCATGCGCGGCATCGGCAAATGGGCAAACGACTCGCGTCGGGCGTTGCCAGTTACGGCGGTTTTCATCAGGCGTGCGTTCAGGCTGTCCTGCAAATAGCCTTTTAATATTCCGTTTTCAATCAGTGTGGTGCATTGGGTCGGGTTGCCTTCATCGTCAATGTTCAGAGAACCGCGGCGCTGTGCCAGCGTGCCATCATCCACCACGGTGACACCGGGCGCAGCTACCCGTTCGCCGAGCCGGCCGGAAAAGGCGCTGGAGCCTTTGCGGTTGAAGTCGCCTTCGAGTCCATGCCCAATAGCTTCATGCAATAAGACTCCCGGCCAGCCAGAGCCGAGTACGACGGTCATGGGGCCTGCGGGTGCCGGGCGTGAATCAAGATTAACCAGTGCCTGATCGACCGCTTCATTGACGTACTGGTTCAGACGCTCATCGTTGAAATGGGCATAATCAAAGCGCCCGCCACCGCCAGAACTGCCCATTTCGCGGCGCCCATTGTGTTCAACAATCACGGTAAGGGACACGCGTACCAGCGGCCGTATGTCTGCCGCCAGCAGCGGCCCTAGTTTGCGGTCTTGTCGTGCCACCAGCACGACGTCGTACTCGCCAGCCAGCCCAGCCATGACTTGCACCACGCGCGGGTCGCGTGCGCGAGCCAGTTGTTCTATGCGTTCCAGCAGTTGTACCTTAGCGGTAGAGTCGAGCGAAGCCAGCGGATCAAGCCCGGCATAGAGCGCGCGCGCACTGGCGGCACTGGAAAAGCCTTCGGTTTTCAGGCCACGCACCTGTCCGGCTGCGGCAATGGAACGTACTGAAGCGGCCGCCGCACCAAGCGCGGCCGGGCTGAGTTCGTCGGAATAGGCAAACGCGGTTTTGTCACCCGAGACGGCACGCACTCCCACGCCCTGGTCGATATTGAAGCTGCCCGATTTGACGATGCCTTCTTCCAGGCTCCAGCCTTCGGAACGCGTATATTGAAAATACAGGTCGGCATAATCGACACGATGGCTGAAAATGTCCGACAGCGTGCGCATGAGTTGTATTTCATCCAGTCCGTAGGGTTCAAGCAAGACCTGACGCGCGGTGTTCAAATGCGAAAGCTGAAGCTCACGGGCTTGCATGCCTGTTCTCCCAAACTGTTTAACAGGTCTTATTGTGGGGCTGTTTTACAAAAACGCAAATTTCACCCCGGGCGTCTTTCCGGTCATGAGGTCGGCCAAAGCCGCGCCCGAGCCTACCCCCATGGTCCAGCCCAGGGTGCCGTGGCCGGTATTGAGGTAGAGGTTGTCGAGGCGGGTTTTGCCGATTAAAGGCAGGTTCGATGGTGTCGCCGGGCGCAAGCCGGCCCAGTATTGCGGACGTTCATAATCGCAAGCGCCCGGAAACAAGGCCTGGGCACGACGGGTCAAGGCGGCACAACGTATCGGGTTCAGTTCGCGTGAATAGCCGTTCAGTTCGGCCGTGCCGGCAACTCGCAGGCGCTTGCCCAGACGCGAAAAGACAATTTTGTATTCATCATCGGTCAGACTGACGCTAGGGGCAGCATCGGGCTGCACAATGTCGAACGTGGCGGAATACCCCTTGGCCGGGTAGATCAAGGCGTTGACGCCCAGCGGTGCTACCAGGTCGGTGCTATAACTGCCCAGTGCCACGACATAGGCATCGGCTTGTAATTGTTGATAGTGCCCATCAGACCCAATGACTTCGACACTTTGCACGCGCCGTGGGCTGGCCAGATTTCTTGGCTGCGGCACCAGACGCGACACCTGGGTCGAGTACAAAAAAGATACGCTGGCTTGTTCTGCCTGTTGCGCCAGCGACTGGGTAAATTTGAAAATGTCGCCTGACTCGTCTTCGGCGGTATAGTCGCCACCGACGATTTGCGCGCGAATGGAGTGCAGCGCGGGTTCTATCTGCAATACTTCTGCGCTTGAAATACTGCGCCGGTTGCAGCCAAACTCGCGCATCAGGGCGGCGGCTTCCTGTGAATGTTTGAATTCCTCAAGGTCGAGGTAAAAATGCAGGATGCCGCGGGTCAACTGGTCGTACTCAATACCCAGTTGCTCGCGCAGTTGTTGCAATTGGGTGCGTGAATAGGTCGCGAGCGAGACGATGTTTTCGACGTTGTAGCGCACCCGTGCCGGCGTGCATTCGCGCAAAAACGCCAGCCCCCACAACCACTGGCGCAACTCGGGGCGCAGACGAAACAATAGCGGCGCATCTTCACGCCCGAGCCACTTCAGCAACAGGCGTGGGGCGCGCGGGTTGGCCCAGGGTTCGGCATGACTGACCGATATTTGCGCGCCGTTGGCAAAACTGGTTTCTAGCGCAGCTGCGGGCTGACGCTCGATGACGGTGACTTCGCAACCGGCCTGGCGCAAATACCAGGCAGTGCTGACTCCGATCACGCCGGCACCCAGAACAATCACTCGCATACTATCGCCCCATAGAAATAATATGTGTATACAGGCTGTATCATGCCTGCATTTTGTCGGTTCTTTTCTTGGTATTGATGCAATTTTTCAACGAAAAAAATTGCTTTTTTGTTTTTTTCTAATGAAAAATCCAGCGCGTACGGCGTTATTGCAGCAAAACCACGCCTTGCAGTTCCCAGCCTTCGGTCGGCAGCTTTTTCCAGCCACTTTTGGCAAAGCGCTGCCACTTGCCAGTGACAAAGCTCATGATCAGGTTGGCGCGCGCAGCGGCGTCAAAGTCTTGCGGGAAAGCTTGCTGGCTGACTGCAATACGTAGCGATTGTTTCAGTGCCAGTTCGACCCGGTCAAAAAACTGGTTCATGCGTTCCTGCAAGCGCTCATGCTCACCCACCAGTGCATCGCCTATCAAAACCCGGGTCATGCCCGGATTTTGCTCGGCAAAGCGCAACAGCATGGCGCTGGTGGCGTGCGCCTGTTTCAGGCCACTGTCCTGCTCGGCACAAATCTGGTTGATGAGGGTGAAGACCGAAGTTTCAATAAACTCGATCAGGCCTTCAAACATTTGCGCCTTGCTGGCGAAATGACGGTAGAGCGCCGCTTCTGACACCTGCAATTGCGCCGCCAGCGCCGCCGTGGTAATTTTTTCGCCTTTGGGGTGCTGCAACATGGCCGCCAGCGCCTGCAGGATCAGGACACGCCGCTCACCCGGTTTACTCTGTGCGCGTTTACGGCTAGGGTCGTGCTGCACGTCCTGGTCTGCCATCTTGATCCCCCGGTCAGTTGCTATCGTTCAAAGCAGGCGAGCGATTGCCCGCGGTAATTGTGTAACGGATTGTACTTTCATGTCGACCCCCTGTGGGCAGCCCACGGTCTTTTTTGTGGCGTGCCCCCAACCTGTAACCCAGATAGTACGTAAACCGAGACTTTTGGCACTTTTCAGATTCACTACAGTATCTTCAACCAGCAGGCACTGGTGTGGTTTTAACTTTTCCCGCGCCAAGACATGCGCCAGCATGGTACGTGAAGGTTTGGGTAAAAAGCGGCCTCGAACCTGCATGTGTTCAATGGCATAGCAGGCATGAAAGTGGGTCTGTAACCCAAGATGAAACAGCACCTGCCGCGCATAGCGTTCAGGCGCGTTGGTCAGTAATATCTTGCGCCCCGGCAAACGGCGCAACGCCCAGGCCAGGCCGCGCTCCGCTTCTATCATGGCGGCCAGATTGTCGAATTCATGCGTGGCACGCAAGAAATGATGTGCCTCGATGTCATGGTGCCGCACCAGACCCAGCAGAGTGGCGCCGTACTGATGCCAATATTTGATTCGAAGCTCGCTGGCCTGCTGTTCGCTGGTCTGCAGGGTGTGCGCCATGTAGCGCGTCATCAGGCGGTTGATGTGTGGAAAAATAGCCGCACTGGCGTTGTGCAGGGTATTATCCAGATCGAATAACCAGGTGGTCATGGCTTAGCTTTAATAACAAGACAGGCATAATGATGCCATGCGTACCCCTCATTTCGATTCGGCCCGCCTGCGTCAGGCTCTGGGACAATTTGCCACTGGCATTACAGTGATTGCCACGCGCGATGAACACGAGCATTTCATCGGTCTCACTGTCAATTCGTTTAATTCGGTATCGCTGGAGCCGCCGCTGATTCTGTGGAGCCTGTCAAAACGCTCACGCTATCTGGCGACTTTCCGTCAGTGCTCCCATTACAGCATTAGCGTGCTGGCGGCGCATCAGCAGGACATTTCTCAGCGCTTTTCGACCCGCCATGCCGACCGTTTTCAACAGGTGGAGCACCACGTCACCGAGTTGGGTCTGCCGCTGATTAACGACGCCTGCGCGCATTTTGAATGCCGCAACCGGCATCAGTACGACGAAGGCGACCATGTCATTTTTATCGGTCTGGTCGAACACTGTTCGGCTCAGGGCGGTGAGCCGCTGCTCTACTTCAACAGCGGCTATGCGCGTTTGCTCAGTGCAACTTGACTCAGTGCGACTTGATCATGGTGCCTACGCCCTGCTCGGTCAAAATTTCCAGCAGCAGGCAATGCGCCACCCGGCCATCAATAACGTGTACGCTATTGACGCCAGCCTTGGCAGCATCCAGCGCGCCTGCAATTTTCGGCAACATGCCGCCGGAAATGGTGCCATCGGCAAATAATTCATCTATACGCTTGGCGGTCAGTTTGGTCAGCAACTGGCCGTTTTTATCCAGCACGCCGGGGGTGTTGGTCAGTAACACCAGTTTCTCGGCTTTCAGCACTTCGGCCAGCTTGCCCGCAACCAGGTCGGCATTGATGTTGTAGCTTTCGTTTTCTTCGCCAAAACCAATCGGTGACACAACAGGAATAAATTGATCGTCTTGCAGTGCCTTGACGACTGCCGGATCTATTTGCACGATTTCCCCCACCTGCCCGACATCAATCGTTTTGCTGGCATCATTCTTGTCCGGCATTAGCAGTTTGCGCGCGCGAATTAACCCGCCGTCACGTCCGGTCAGACCCACGGCCTTGCCGCCGTGATGGTTGATAAAGCCGACAATATCCTGCTGTACTTCGCCGCCCAAGACCCACTCGACCACTTCCATGGTCTCGGCATCGGTAACACGCATGCCCTGGATGAATTCGCCTTTTTTACCAATTTTTGCCAGCGCCTCGTCAATTTGCGGGCCGCCGCCATGCACCACCACCGGGTTCATGCCAACCAGTTTGAGCAAAACAACATCGCGCGCAAAGGCTTCCTGCAGGGCCGGCTCTGTCATGGCATTGCCGCCATACTTGATGACAATGGTCTTGCCATGAAAACGGCGTATGAATGGTAAAGCCTCGGCCAGCACATCAGCTTTGAGGCTGGCGGGTACGGTAGCAAGGTTCAGGTTGGGTTCGGTTGCGGTCATGGGCGCTGAATTCTCACATCAGACTGGTTTCAAAATTCTATTGTAGCCCGTCAAGCAAAAAAACTTCGTCGATGTCATAATCCACGCGGTGTCGCGCTCATCCATTTTTTTCAAATTCATTCTATTTACCAGTTTCATCGGACTTCTGGTCTGGGTGACGGGGCCGGTTGTCGGTTTGAGTACCGGTTTCTTCATCACTCTGCTGGCCTGGTGGTATAGCAACCTGAAACTACTGGCACTGCACCGCTGGCTGTCGCACGTGCCTGGAGCGCATGTGCCCAGCGGCTCGGGTTTGTGGGACGAAGTATTCTCTTTACTGTACCGACAGCAAAAATCTCAGTCGCATCAGGTTCAAACCCTGACCCATGCGCTGGTCACATTCCGCCGCGCAGCCCAGGCCATGCCCGATGGTGTGATTACCCTGTCTTCAGATAACCATATTTTGTGGTGCAATGAAACCGCAGCACGTATGTTTGGTTTTGATTTGTCGGTCGATGCCGGACGGAATATTGCCAACCTGGTGCGCGCGCCGGAGTTCCAGGATTATTTGCAAAGTGAGGACTGGGCCAAAACCGTGACGGTGCGTATGCTGCGTACCGAACCGAAATGCTATGCCATCCGCCTGGTGCAATACGGTGAAGGTGAGCGCCTGATGCTGGTACGCGATGTGACTCAGCTGGAACGGCTGGAAACCATGCGCCGCGATTTTGTGGCCAATGTTTCACACGAACTGAAAACACCCCTGACGGTACTGTCAGGTTTTCTGGAAACGATACAGACTTACCACGATCTGCCCACAACGCAAAGAGCACATTTTTTTGATCTGATGAACGAACAGGCCAGCCGTATGAAACGCCTGGTTGAAGATCTGCTCACCCTGTCGGCGCTCGAGTCTGGAGATAAGGCCCCGCTGGATACTGTAGTAGTGCTTGATCCATTATTTGAACGTCTGAAGAATGCTGCGCAGCTTCTAAGCCAGGGCAAGCATCAGATTCGCTGGAGCCTGGAGCCTGGTATTCAATTGCTGGGGGCAGAGACCGAACTGGCCAGCGCTTTTGAAAACCTGATTTCCAATGCGATACGCTATACGCCAGAGGGCGGAGAAATAGAGGTCAAATTCCTGTTGCTGCCGAATGAGCATGAGCCTCGGGAGGCGCAGTTCATTGTGCATGACACGGGTATCGGCATAGAGGCGCAACATATTCCGCGCCTGACTGAACGTTTTTATCGGGTCGATCGCAGTCGTTCACGCGAATCTGGCGGTACCGGTCTCGGACTGGCGATTGTCAAGCATGTATTGACGCGGCACGATGGCAACCTGGCCATTGAAAGTAGCTATGGTCGTGGCACTACCATGACGGCAATATTGCCTGCTCGCCGCGTTGTACTTACAACAACTTGAAACTGACCTGGTCAAAGTCGTAACCACGGAATAACTGCGGCCCAATTTGTACCCGATAAAGCGAACCGTCAAACAGCATATCGGTAATAGTTCCCGGTGGGTAGTGGGCCAGCGGCAGAATCAGACTGGACTGTTCAAGGTCGAGTTGGTGCAAGCCTGAGCCACCCTGACCGCCACTGTTGGGCATCACACCAAGCAAAAAAGCATCCTCAAAACTGCCGCTGCCAGGCTTGATGCTGAGAAGCCTGGGGATGCCGTTGAGTAAACGTAGGGTGATTTGTTGTAACTGCTGCTCTGATGCCTCAAGCGGAATAGTTTGTTGCAAGCTGTCAATGTAGGCCAGATACAGCCTACGACCGTCTGAATCAGGGTCGGTAGAAATAAAACACAGCTGTTCGAGTTGTAGCCTGGGATGGCGCGCTAAACGAACGCACTTCAAACCCGTAGCATTTTCGCCTTTAGTCTGCCAGGATTCTGCCGCTTGCACCAGCAAACGTAAACGCTGCAAGGACGGATCTTCCTTGTTCATATTGACGCTGGAGGCATGGTCAGTGTCGTAACGACGGTAATGGTACAAGCTGCTTCCGTGTGTAGCATTAGGGTCAAAAATGGCAGCAGGTTTTGACATGGCTCCTGCCATAGCATGATACCCAGCCACGACACGAATATTTTCTGTCAGGGGTGCACGCCAGGCGGTTGCTGTACGAGCAGGTACTCCCCAGGCAATGAGCAAGTCCTGAATAGTTTGTGAGGTGGGTGCGGCAGAAAAACGTGTGTCAAGCCCCAAGGTGGGGCTGAAGGTATTCGAGGACAGTTCTGAACCTATCTTTTTGACTTCCTCTAGCAAGGCGCGAGTATCAAGCCTAACTGCCATTGCAGATGTTACTACCGACGGCCAGGACGAGGGTTTGCTCTCCGCCCCCCCTTCCTCAATGCGGAATTTGACCTTCAGGACAAATCTGCGACATATCTTTCTGGCCAGTTCAAAGCTGGATGACAGCAGGGATTCCGGACGCGTCAGACGTAAAAGCAGGATCACAATCAGTACCATACGTCCGCTGACCGGGTAATCTGGACTCATGGGGTCAAAAACACCCTCTTCGAGCATATCTGACTGTTTTGCCTGCTTGGCATACTGCAACAGCAACTCCCAATCAGCCTCAGGAATGGCGAGACGCAAACGGTAACAGTACTCGAGATACAGAGCCTGTATGCTGATCATGCGTTGGGCAACCAGCAGTTTAGCCGAGACCGGTTTGACCTGGGATGAAAATGCAGCTAGGCGGTCACGTAACATCGGGTCACTTCGAAAATCACCGGATGAATAGCGGTCAGCCACCTTGACCAGATCGGCAGGCGCAAGGCTGAACAGACAAGAGTAGCCATCGCGCAAGGCGTGCAACATATCGATTAATGGCCTGATTCGCTCGGCTTCATTTTCCGACATGGGAACGGCACGAAAAGCACAGGTTGAAACCAAACCAGTTGCAGCCCTGAGTAGTGGGAAGCGCAGAGTTTCGAGTATGCCTAGCTGAACATATACGGGTCGTGGCGCCGACACCAATTCCTGTAAAGCAGGCAGCGCCTCAATGATCATCTCTTGAGGTTCCCGCTCTTTCATCCGAGACAACCAGGCTAAGGCTTCCGCCGAGCTGGTCAGTGACACTGCCTGTACCGCAGACCCCATATCCTCACCTCATTGCAGCTTCGAGTCCTATTTCAAATCGGCACATTCCTTGATAATCACTTGTCGCAACAGAACCAGTTGCTCCTTGGAACAAGTTAAATCTGGTGAGCGACATCTTGCGGCCCATATTGGAGCCGGAAAATGACTGTCTGTCTGCCAACGTGGAATGATATGCCAATGCAGGTGTGGTGTCACGTTTCCCAGGCTGGCTAGATTGATTTTTTGGGGTTGCAGTACCGCTCGCAGGCTTTTTTCGACCGCCCATACCGCAGCCATCATTTGCTGCCGTTGTTCAGCAGACAAATCGGTCATTTCGCGTACATGGCTATTCCAGATAACACGGCAAAAACCGGGAAAGTCTGGCTCGTCTGCCAGTACAACACGCCATTCAGTTCGTCGCACCAATAGCTCGCCCCCCTCTTGCAGGCACAATTCACATTCTTTTGCTGACATAAAATTCCTGGAATATTGGTCAATAGAAGGCACTTAATATGAATCTGTATCGCATTCTAGGAGGAAATTTTCCCCGGCAGGGCGGTGACTGGGCGCTGGAAGTACCTGAGGTAGGCCGCTACAGCTGGGCTGACCTGCAGCAAGGCAGCGCCATGCTGGCACACCTGCTGAATCAGAGTACATCCGGTTCGGGTGCTCGAGTACTTTGTCAGGTAGAAAAATCAGTGGAGGCGCTGATGCTGTACCTGGCCTGCCTGCGCGCCGGTCTGGTCTATGTTCCACTGAATACCGCCTAGCGCGACGCCGAGGTGGAATATTTTCTACGTGATACCGAACCGGAGGTCGTGATTGTCAGCCCGGAACGTTTTGGCCGTTTGAGCTCACTGGCATTTAGTGCCGGGGCTCGTCATGTTTATACCCTGAGCGATAAACGTACTGGTTCATTGCTCGAACGCGCCGCCTGTCAGCCCAGAGATTTCAGTACGGTAGACCGAGCTGACAATGACTTGGCGGCTCTGCTTTATACCTCGGGCACAACCGGTCGCAGCAAAGGCCTGATCATCAGCGGTGGCTATAACGTCTACCCGAAAGAAATTGAGGATGAACTAAACGCTCTTGCCTGTATTGAAAAATCGGCCGTGATTGGTGTACCGCACCCTGACTTTGGCGAGGCCGTGGTGGCTATCGTCGTTGCGCGGCCTGGTTTTAGCGAACGCGAAGCGCTGAAGTCATTACGCCTGCGGCTGGCGAATTACAAATGTCCGAAGCACATCATGACAGCTACAGCACTACCTCGTAATGCCATGGGGAAACTGCAAAAAAAATGCGCTACGGGAGCAATATGGAAAAATTTTTGCAAATGTCTGAGCCAGCCCCATTAATCATGGGGTCATCTGATTTTTTCTTTAGCCTAGCGCCTTAAACGCCCCCTGTGCTGAAGCCAGCGTTTCTTCAATCAGTGAATTGTCATGCTGTATTGAAACAAAACCAGCCTCATAGGCCGAGGGCGCCAGATATACCCCGCGGGCGAGCATGGCATGAAAGAAGCGATTGAAATACGCAATATCCGAGCCCGACACATCGGATAATTGCCGGGGTATTTGATCGGCAAAATATAGCCCGAACATTCCGCCCACACTGTCTGCGGTTAGTGTTATGCCGTGATGCTGGGCGAGCTGAGTTAGCCCATTACATAATTTCTGTGTCTGTTCCGTCAGACATTCGAAAAAACCAGAAGCCTGAATCAATTTCAGCGTGGTCAGTCCTGCCGCTACTGCTACTGGATTGCCCGACAAAGTACCGGCCTGATATACCGGCCCCAGTGGAGCCAGGTAGTGCATGATGTCTTCGCGCCCGCCGAACGCCGCCACTGGAAGACCACCGCCTATCACTTTACCTAGGGTAGTCAAGTCGGGCTGTATGCCATACAAGCTTTGTGCGCCACCCAAAGCGACTCGAAAGCCGCTCATGACTTCATCAAAAACCAGTATTGCTCCATGCTGGGTACACAGCTCGCGCATACGGCGTAACCATTGCGGCTGGGCACGCACCAGATTCATATTGCCAGCTATGGGTTCGACGATGACACAAGATACCTCTTTACCCAGCTCGCTGAAACACTGCTCCAGTTGCGTCATGTCGTTGTAGCTCAGTACGACGGTATGCGCTGCAAATTCGGCCGGTACACCGGCGCTGGTGGGGTGGCCAAAAGTTAGCAGCCCACTTCCCGCCTTGACCAGCAGTGAGTCGGCATGGCCATGATAACAACCATCAAACTTGATGATCTTACTGCGTCCGGTTGCGCCGCGCGCCAGCCGTATGGCGCTCATGGTGGCCTCGGTACCGCTGGAGACGAAGCGCACTTTTTTTATCGAGGGTACCAGCTTCAGTACTTCCTCAGCTATTTCAATTTCTGCTTCGGTCGGAGCGCCAAAACTCAGAGATTTGTGCGCGGCACGCTGCACTGCCTCGACCACCTGCGGGTGGGCATGTCCCAGAATCATCGGCCCCCATGAGCCAATATAATCGACATAACGCTGCCCATCTGCGTCCCATACATATGGGCCCTGTCCTCGGGTGAAAAATCGTGGCGTGCCACCCACCGACTTAAAGGCACGTACCGGTGAATTCACACCGCCAGGAATAGAGCGTTGTGCGCGTTCAAACAGAATATCATTTTGACTCATGAGCAGCCCTGAAAAAAAGTTGCTGATAACGTTGTGCCCGCTCGGCAATATCATCAGCCTGAAACAGATCGGAAATAACTGCCACTGCATCGGCGCCAGCTGCAATCACCACTGGTGCGGTGGCCAAAGTAATGCCACCAATGGCAACACGCGGTAGTCCTAACGTGGACGCCTGTTGAAATAAGTTTAAGGGAGCGTGTACAGCCGCCGGTTTGGTGCCCGAAGCAAATACAGCACCAAAAGCAATATAGGTGGCACCTTGCCGGCAGGCCGCTTCGGCCAGATGGAAATCGTTATAGCAACTGACTCCAAACGCCAGAGTGTCGTCTTCTGGTCGCCTGTCATCACGCCCTATGTGTACGGCATCGGCCTCGACCGCATGTGCCAGATCAATATCATCATTGACCACAAACCAGGCTGCAAAGTCGTGGCACAGTTGTCGTAATGCCTGGGCTTCATGCAGACGTTTTCTGCTATCAGCACTTTTCTCCCGGTATTGCAGCATGGTCACGCCGCCCTGCAATGCGGCTCGAACTTTTGCGATTAAGTCAGGCGTAGACAGGTCTGGCGGGGTAATGGCATATAAACCACGCATGCGTGGTGGCAATAGGGTTGTCGCTGATTCAGTCATTCGGTGCCATTTGGCGCGACCAGAAAAATCGGTCGGGTATCGCTTGCCCCATACCAGGACGAAAAGCATGCGCTAATGTGTTCCAGGTATATTCCTGAGCCTGCTGTACCGCATCGGGCAAATCTGCTCCCAGCGCCAGCATGGCAGCAATGGCTGATGCCAAAGTGCAACCCGAGCCATGGTAGCTGCCCGGCAAGCGCTGCCATTCATCAGCACGAACCAGACCGGCGGCATTGAACAGCCGGTTGGTCACGCTGGTAGAAACCTCATGAGTGCCAGTAATAAGCACATACTCGGCCCCGATCTGTAGCAGGCGCTGGGCGCAAACATCAAGAGTCAGACTTTCCAGCTCCTCGTCCTGATCAGTTGCAGCCAAACGACGCGCTTCCAGGCTATTAGGCGTCACGATGGTCGCCTGAGGCAGTAATAATTCGCGCATCGCCTCTATAACTTCCTCATCACTAAGACTGTCGCCTCGACCTGAAGCCAGAACCGGATCAAAAACCAATGGTATGTCTGGATAATCAGACATGATTTCGGCAATGACGCGAACATTTTCTGCACTGCACAAAACACCCAGTTTGAAAGCAGACACCGACATATCTTCCAGTAAGGTTCGAGCCTGATCATCGACCCAGTCAGCGTCTAGCGCCATCACTTCATCCACCCCTGCAGAATCTTGTACGGTTATTCCTGTCAAGACCGACGTACCATGACAGCCAAGACTGGCAATGGTCAGCAAGTCTGCCTGCAGTCCGGCGCCTGAAGTCGGGTCAGATGCGGCAAAGGTCAGTACCAGGGGGGGCTGCTCAAATGCAGCAACGGGCAGGGAGCCAGAGGTCATGAATGAGTTTTACCAAGCAAAAACAAAAGATAGTCTGTATGATCGTGCGTTGAATCAAAAAATATTTCACTATTTTAGCTTCCCTTTGATTTCGGACTTTTTGACAATGGCTAATGAATTTCGTACCTGGATGTGTCTGATTTGCGGCTGGATCTACGATGAGGCCGCTGGCTCGCCTGATGAAGGAATTGCTCCTGGCACGCGCTGGGAAGATGTACCACCGAACTGGACTTGCCCGGAGTGCGGGGCGCGGAAAGAGGATTTTGAGATGGTCGAATTGTGAAATTAATCACAGGGATAAGGTACCAAGTTTAGAATTCACGACAACTTGTCTTACAATCTTCGTGCGATCATTTACAAGAATGGATATGTCTGGGACGATAAGCAGCCGGGTAAGTGCAAATCTCACAAACATTTGAGGAAACGGTGCGGCAATGAATCAGGCTTCTCAGCTAGCAGGTCGTAAGATCATGGTCATCGATGACTCGAGTACCATTCGCCGTAGTGCGGAGATTTTTTTAGTGCAAGCTGGCTGTCAGGTCATTCTGGCCGAGGACGGCTTTGATGCCCTGGCAAAAATCAATGACCATGAACCTGAGTTAATTTTTTGCGATATTTTGATGCCACGGCTGGACGGTTATCAGACCTGTGCCCTGATTAAAAAGAGCCCCAAGTTTCGCCAAACCCCGGTCGTCATGTTGTCGTCAAAAGATGGTTTGTTTGACCGCGCTCGTGGTCGGCTGGTCGGTTCCTCGGAATATCTGACCAAACCCTTTACCAAAGACAGTTTGCTAAAAACCGTACAGGCGCAATTGAAGCCTGACAAGGCAGCTGCCACCTGAATTTGTTATGGAGAAACTGTATGCCAGTACAAAAAATACTCGTTGTTGATGATTCGCCGACCGAGCGCTTCTTCTTTACCGATTTGCTGAGTAAAAACGGTTATAACGTGTTTACGGCTGAATCGGGCGAGGAAGCACTGGTCAAGACGCGTGAAATCAAGCCCGATCTAATCCTGATGGATGTGGTCATGCCCGGTACCAATGGATTTCAGGCAACGCGCGAGATTACACGCGATCCGGCGCTTGCACACATTCCCGTCATTATCTGCACCAGTAAAACTCTGGAAACCGATCGAATCTGGGGTCTGCGCCAGGGTGCTCGGGACTACATTACCAAGCCGATCAACGCCAAAGATTTACTGGCCAAAATAGCAGCTATATAGTTGACACCATCATGCGTGCTGACAGCCGATCCAGATTACGCGAATTCCAGGCTCGTTTGACTGAGCGCCTGGCGCAGGCGATGGCCTCGCCTGTGACCAACTCCAGGCTTGGAATTTTGATCAACGATTCACGCTGGCTGGTAGACCTTGATGAAGCGGGCGAAATCTTTCCTCTGCAGGATATCGCCACTGTGCCGCATACTCACGACTGGTACCGTGGCCTCACCAACGTGCGTGGTTCCCTGGTCTCGGTAGTCGATTTGTCCCTGTTTCTGGGCGGGGGTCCGACCCGAACCGATCGTGACAGTCGCGTACTGTCCTTCGCCAGTTCACTGGACTTTAATGTGGGAATTATCGTCACGCGCACCTTGGGTTTACACAATCCAGCACAGTGGCGTAGTGTTGGTTCGCAATTGGTTGACGAGAACGAACAGAGCTGGACACCTATCAGTTTCAGCGCACTGACGGTCGATGAGCGTTTTTTGGAGATTAGTCCACTGGGCAGCTTGCCAGTACAGGCCCTGGGCTAACGGGTTTGCAGTTCGAGGGGGCGTCAAGCCTGGCTTGGCGCATTTACAGGGTATAGCGGCATGACCGCTACTCAGTTAGTCGCATTAGCGGAGAAGAGACATGGCATTAAAGCTGCCTTTCAAGTTGCCGACTTTAGGCAAACAGACCAATAACCAACCGTCTAGCGGAGCTCGGGCCATCATACCCGCAAACCTGTCCGGCCCCGCCACGATTGACCCCAACGCGACCATCGTCGGACGAGCCATTACGAGGAGTTCGGGTTTCAGGATCCCCGTGATTGGACATCTACCGCTGATCCGACAGATCCGCTATCTGCTGATTTTGCTGGGTATATCGCTGATCGTGCTGGCCTTCTTTGCTGCACTCGATGCACGTAACGCTGCGCGCACCACGACTAACGTTGAATTGTCCGGTGACTCGCTGATGCACTCGCAGCGTCTGGCACGTTCCGCCCCTCTGGCCATTCTGGGCAACCCTGCGGCGTTCCGGCAAATGAGGGATTCGTTTGACCGACTGGATGCCAACCTGATTCAGCTCGGGGACACCACGACTGGTCTGCAGGGGCAGTCCCTGCTGAAGCAGTCGCGTGAGAAATGGGAGCTTTCCAAGCGCGCCGCTGATGCTATTCTCAAGGAGGAAAAAGTACTGACTTCTCTGGGCGCAACGCTGCGCAAGGTGAATGACGATAATCCGATCCTGCTCGATCTGACCGAACAAGTTGCGGCTTTGAAACTGCAGACCGGCTCTGCGGCTCGTGAAATTTCTGCTGCCAGTCAGTTAACCATGCTGACCCAGCGTATTGCACGTAATGCCAACCAGTTGCTAAGTGGCGACGCAGTAAACCCCGAGGTGGCATTCCTGCTGGGTAAAGACACGAATACTTTCCGCGATGTGCTCGAAGGTCTGATCAATGGTTCCGAAGTGTTGCGTCTGCAAGCCTCTACTGATGCTGAAACCAAAGCCCGCCTGGCTGAACTACTGAATGCCTTTACTGCCTACCGTGAATCTATTGGTCTTATTCTGTCTTCGTTACAACGTATCGTAGGTGCCAAACAGGCTGAACAGCGCATCTTTAACGAATCCGAGGGCATGAAGGATGTACTGACCAATTTGCGCAATGAGTACGTCGGACAACAGACCATGCGCTGGCTAAACTGGATCATCATGATCGTCTCCGGTATTATTTCGCTGGTTTCAGCTTTCCTGATCGGTAAACTGTTCCTCGATGACTCACGCCGTCGTGCTGTTGAGGCCGAACGTCAGCGCGAGCTGGCCGAGCGTCAGGAATCGGATGTGAAACGTCTTAACGACCAAAACCAGGCCGCTATCTTGCGCCTGATGAACGAACTGCAAGAAGTTGCTGACGGCGACCTGACTATCAAGGCTACCGTGTCCGAAGATATTACGGGCGCCATTGCCGATTCGGTGAATTACACGGTGGAAGAACTACGCAGCCTGGTCGGTCGGATTAACCGCACCGCAGAACAGGTGGCTGGGGCTTCAGGACAAGCCGCTGCCAGATCGCAGGAGTTATCGGTAACTTCAGCGCAGCAGTCACGTGAAATTCGCGAAACCGGTGAATCTGTACTGAACATGGCGCAACAGATTAACGATGTTTCTGCTTCCGCTATGGAATCCGCCAATGTTGCTCGACAATCGCTGAAAGCAGCCGAGGAAGGCCAACGTGCGGTGCAAAACGCCATTTCCGGCATGAACGACATCCGTACCCAGATTCAGGAAACCTCGAAACGCATCAAACGATTGGGTGAATCGTCTCAGGAGATCGGCGAGATTATCGAGCTGATTACCGACATTACCGAACAAACCAACGTACTGGCCTTGAACGCTGCCATTCAGGCAGCGTCTGCAGGGGAAGCAGGACGCGGCTTCTCAGTGGTCGCGGAAGAGGTGCAGCGACTGGCGGAACGCTCGCAGGAAGCGACAAAACAGATTGGTGCCCTGATCCGCACCATTCAGACTGACACACAAGATGCTGTAGCTGCTATGGAACAGTCAACCCAGGGGGTGGTAGAGGGAGCAAAACTGTCCGATGAGGCAGGGCGCGCCCTGGCCGGGATCGGTAACGTTTCGCGCGAGTTAGCCGAGCTGATTGAGCGTATTTCCACCAGCACTTCGAAACAGGCCTCATCTGCCGGTGAGGTGGCAAAAAATATTCAGCGCATCCTGACAGTGACAGAGCAGACTTCGGTCGGTACCGAATTGACAGCCAAATCAATTCGAGAATTGTCCGATTTGGCTAATGAACTGAAGAACTCTGTATCCCGTTTCCGAGTTGCTTGATGTCGTCTTGATGTCGTTATTGTGATTAAGAGGATCGCCCATGTCCGCTCCGGCCAGCACCACGCAAAGCATTGACATTACCCCTTTGTCGTGGGTCATTGAGGAAGTGCGGCAGTCATTGCGGCGGTCTGCTACCGCTCTGACGGAATTTGCCAGCAATACAGCGGACACTGCAGCTCTAAAGCGTGCCAGAGATTTCTTGCACCAGGCTCATGGTGCATTGCAAATAGTCGATCTTGAAGGTATAGCAGTGTTAACTGAACACTCTGAACGCCTGCTCGAACGCTACAGTCAACAGCCAAAAAGTTGCACTACAGAATCGGCGCGCATGCTGGAACGCATTTTCGATAGCCTGCTAGATTATTTGGATGATCTACTGTCTGGTGCACCCAATCAACCGGTTAAATTATTTCCACAATATAAAGAATTGTTGACGACTTTGGGGGTGGAGCGTATTCACCCGGCCGAACTATTTTTCCCTGATATCTCGATTCGCTATTCCGACCAGGACAGCCATATCGACGCCGACACCGACACTCTGGCAGCGGGGCGTGCACAATTCGAGCGCGGCCTATTAAAACTTCTGCGCAATAGTGAGCGGCAGACGGGTATGGATGAAATGGTGTCAGCAGTCAAGACGCTGCGTCAGGCACAACATGACCCTGGTGCCCGCTCGTTTTGGAGTGTCATGCAGGGTATGCTGGAGGGATTACGGAGTGAGGGATTGCCGCTCGATCTCAACGTCAAGCGGCTATGCGCCCGCATGAACCTGCAAATGCGTCGTACCATTGAGGGTTCAGGTAGCCTGGCAGAAAGATTACTTAAAGATGCCCTGTTCTTCGTCGCAGCCAGTGCAAAATCTACTCCAGAAATGCAGCAAATTGTGCAGAGCTATGGTTTGCAAGGTGCTATCCCGAAGGATTATGAAGTAACCCGCTATGGTCGCGCAGATGCCATGGCGGTTAAACGATGCAGGGAGCCTCTGCTGGCCGCCAAGAATTCGTGGGATAAACTGGTTGCTGGGCGGCTGCCTGAAGCCACCATTTTTGCCCAGGCCTGTAAAGACTTTGTGAAGGCAACGGCGACTCTGGGTGATCATGCAGTGACAGAAACGGCTCGTACCATAGAGGTTGTTGCGAATCGTATCATTTCGGAAAACGGGGTGCCCTCGAGTGACCTGGCACTCGAGACTGCTACCGCCCTGTTATTTCTCGAAAATGCACTCGATGCATTCAACCGCCTGGATGAACAATTTCCATCTCGTGCCGGTCTGGTGCGTGACCGTTTGCATAAGGCGCTATCAGGTTTACCGCTAGATCAGTCGGTAGACTGGCTTGCGGAGTTGGCGCGCAGAACCCATGAACGTCAGACTATGAGTTCACTGGTTGCGGAAATTCAAACCAATCTGCGATCGATTGAACAATCTCTGGATGCATTTTTCCGGGATCCGACGAAAAAAGAGGGGCTTAATACACTCAACAGCTTGCTGCTGGAAACAGTAGGTGCGCTGCGTCTGCTTGATCATAAAAATGCCAGTGATGCTCTGGAATTTGGCCGCATGATTATTGCCAAGTTCGTGGATAACGATACAGAACCTGAGCAACGCGACTTTGAACGCGTGGCCCAGACTTTTGGTGCCCTGGGATTTTATGTGGATGCGCTGCGCCAGCCCGATAGTGCAACACGCCCCATTCTGGAGTTTGATACCGAGCAGAATGCCTACATTGCCCGACTGGTCACCGAGAAGAGAAAATCTTCCGTGCCAGATTCTGTTCAGCCTGTGCCTAGCGAAGCGCCTGCTTCAGCGCGGCAACCCGTATTTGCGGCTACCTCTTCCCCTAGTCCAGCATCGAGCGTTGAATCCTCAATATCGGTATCAATCGGCTTTGCCAGAGAACCAGAACTAGGCGCGCTATCTGAGGTGAACGGATTGACGCTCGACGTATCAGACCTCGCAGTATTTCCTGAAGTGCTGGAAGTATCCGCACCACTCGATTCACCCAGTGTAGAAAGAGAAACACGGGTTCATGCCGAAAATTCCATACGCTGGTTCGAGAAGCTAGAGCTTGACCCACAGGATGCATTTGCATTATCCGAGATGCGACGCGAGTTGAACGAGGTTCGGGCTGGTGCTGAACTGCTGGACGATGCAAGAATTTTGAATACCGCACGCGATACGCTGAAATTACTGGAAGGCGGGTTTTCTAGCACTAGCGCCGACTCGGTAAAAAATCTGCTAACAATTTTAAGCGGCCAGCCTACGGCACCCAAAGAGGCGCCTCGTCCTTCCGAGTCGACGCTGGCCTTGGCGGCATCCGGTGACGATGTGATTGATGCCGAGCTGCTTTCCATTTTCCTTGATGAGGCGCGTGAGGTCTTTACGACTATCGATGAATCACTTAGTGAGTCACGCGACCGTCCCTCGGATCAAACTCACATTACAACTCTGCGGCGGGCTTTTCATACCTTGAAAGGCTCGAGCCGCATGGTTGGCTTGCGTCAGTTTGGTGAAGCGGCCTGGGCAGTGGAACAAGTCTTTAATGTTTGGCTGGCCGAAGAAAAAGCAGGTGACGATGCTCTTTACGACCTGACTGCACATGCCAGAACGCAGATGTCAGAATGGGTGGAGCTCATTGCCACTGGCGATCCAAAAGCGGTCAAGCCTGAAGCGCTGATAGCCGCCGCCGATCGGGTGAAAGCGGGGCAAGGTTTTTTTTGGGAAGCGGCTGAGCCAGTCATCAGCTCGGCCGCCGACATTGCGCCTGCTTCAGAGCCTGTGTTCGAGCCTGAAACTGAACTGATCATACTTGACGACGACACTGCCAGGGAAGTCATTGAACTTGAGGCTGCACCCTTCCCTGTCATCGAAGAAGAGGTACTCAACCCAGCAGCATTCAACCCGGATATCAAAAAAATTGGTGACCTGGAGATTTCTTCACAGCTGTTTGACATTTTTCTCGCTGAAGCAGATAGCCGTTTAAAAATTCTCAAGGAAACCCTTCATGACTGGGAAGCAACTCCAGCCGCACCGCCCAGCGAAAAAATGATACGCGCAATACACTCGCTGTCAGGCAGTTCGGCAACCGCAGGGCTGAGCAGTGTGCATGATATTGCAGTATTCCTGGAGCATCAGTTTATTGTCTTGCAAGAACACCCGGTCGAAGTCATGCCAGGAGAGTTTGGAAAGCTTGATACATGTATCGAGCGCTTGCGCGCCATGTTGCACCAGTTTGCAGCCGGGGTTTTTCCTCCCATCGACCGTGATGCCATGGCCATCATTGACGAATTACGCGTCGCGTGGGAAATGCGAAAAACCATTCTTCCAGAACTGAACCTGGTGACTGCAACGCCGCTACCGCCCTTGGCCAGTGCTCCGAAGCCGCCAGAGCTCGAGGTGTTACCCCCAGCCGCGCAAATCCCGCCAGTGGCTACCGAAATCCGGGAACAGGGTGCTACTTCAGAAGAAGAAATTGAAACTGCGATTCATGACGAACTCGATGCCGACCTGACAGAGTTGTTTCTGGCGGAAGCTAACGATCTGCTACCACAAATCGAGAGTACATTACGTAATCTGGTACGTGAACCACGCAACGAAAATCAGTTTGGAGTACTGTTGCGCGTCCTGCACACGCTCAAGGGCAGTGCCCGTATGGCCGGCGCATTGCGCCTGGGAGCCCTGCTGCACAATATGGAGACCCTGGCCGAAACCGCCCAGGGCACACCTTCGTCGGGCCTGTTTGAAGAATTGCAAGGCCGCTACGACCGTGCTGTCAGTTTGTTTGAAGCGATTGCCAACCCAGACAAGGCCGGTGCCCCGGCTGCTGCCGGGGGAGAGATCGTCGCATTCCCTGCAGCACGCAGCGATGATGCTACCCAGATGGCGCAACGTGCCATGACCCTGACCGCACCAACGGGTGGAGATCTTGCTGAAAAACGGCAACGCAGCAGTGCCCTGGTTCGGGTACGGTCCGATGTTCTTGATCGCCTGGTCAACCAGGCTGGTGAGGTGTCGATTGCACGCTCCCGGCTGGAAAACGATTTGTCCACCGTACGCGGTGCTCTTGGGGATCTAACAGATAACGTAGTGCGTTTGCGCAACCAGTTGCGTGAAATTGAAATTGCTGCCGAAGCCCAGTTGCAAAGCCGGATGGAAGCGCAAAAAAAAGAGCAAGGGCGAGAATTTGACCCACTCGAATTTGACCGTTTTACTCGACTTCAGGAATTAACCCGGATGATGGCCGAGTCGGTCAATGACGTGGCCATGTTGCAGCAAAACATTGTGCGTGGTCTTGAGGGAGCCAACAAGGATTTGTTGAACCAGGGCCGTCTGGCACGCGATCTGCAACAGGATCTGATGCGGGTTCGCATGGTACCAGTCGACAGCGTTGCCGATCGTTTGTACCGTGTTGTTCGGCAAACCGCCAAGGAAACCAGCAAGCGGGTCAGTCTTGACATTGCCGGGGGCAATGTTGAATTGGACCGCGGGGTTCTGGAACGTATGATCGGGCCTTTTGAACATTTGCTGCGTAACGCTGTTGTTCATGGTATTGAATTACCTGAAGACCGTCTCGGTGCGGGCAAGTCAGATACCGGCCAGGTAGTACTGTCGGTCAAGCAACAAGGTAACGAAGTGGTGTTTGAATTCGTGGATGATGGCGCCGGATTGAATCTGAATCGTATTCGAGAGCGCGCCGTTGAACGTGGTTTGCTGCCATCGCTTGAAGCTGCTACCGACGCACAGGCTGCAGAGCTAATATTCACTCCTGGATTTTCTACAGCAGCCGAGGTGACCGAGCTGGCAGGTCGCGGAGTCGGTATGGACGTCGTTCGTGCCGAGGCCTCCTCACTGGGTGGACAGGTGTCGATCGAAACCGTTGCTGGCAAAGGCAGTACCTTTTCTATCCGCCTGCCGCTAACGCTAGCAGTGACCCAGGTAGTGCTGGTGCGTGCCTCAGGACGTATTTTTGCCCTGCCAACGGTTCTGGTCGAACAGGTACAGCATTTGCGCGGGGCTCAACTGGCTAACGCTTACAATTATGGCGCGATTGATGTTCTGGGTGAGAAAGTCAGCTTTGCTTATCTGCCTTTGCTGTTGGGTAATGAAGAAGCCCATCCCTCGGTACAACGCTATTCGCCAGTTATTGCCATACGTTCGACCCACCGTCGTCTCGCCATTCATGTCGATGAAGTGATTGGTAACCGCGAAGTTGTCGTCAAGAACATCGGGCCGCAACTGGCACGTATGCTGGGTATCGCTGGAGCGACGGTACTGGGTACCGGAGAAGTTGTACTCATCATCGACCCGACACAGTTATATGGCCGGGTGCCAGCACGTCAGACCAGGGTGGCGCCGCTATCGAGTACCGGGGCGGTCGGCGAAATTATTGAAGGAGCAGTACCAGCTCAAACTGCAACCGTTGTAATGGACACCACGCCGGTGGTAATGGTGGTGGATGATTCAGTCACGGTGCGGCGTGTAACGCAGCGTATGTTATTGCGTGAGGGCTACCAGGTAGTGCTGGCAAAAGATGGCGTTGATGCTCTGGAACAATTGCAGGATGTGACGCCCGATGTCATGCTGGTCGATATTGAAATGCCGCGTATGGACGGGTTTGACCTGACCCGGAACGTACGCAGCGACAACCGGTTCAAGTCTATCCCGATAGTCATGATTACCTCGCGCACTGCCGACAAACACCGTAACTATGCGATGGACTTGGGTGTCAATGTCTATTTGGGTAAGCCCTATAACGAAACTGAACTGGCACAAATCATCAAGGACCTGCTGGCCGAGGTAAGGCCAGTAGCACTGAGCTAGCTTTACTAGCGCCAAAAACGCCCGCTTTGTCGGGCGTTTTTTGTTTATAGTGGTGGCAAGTCGGGGTCAATAAAGAGCGAAATGTGCCGTAGTCCATATGGATTCTTAAGAGCCGAATCATGTCCTATGCAAAACACTTATTGATGCTGCTGGTTTTGTTACTTTTGTCTGGCTGCGACATGCTGGGTATGGACACGCCCGCCAAGCAGCGCGCTCTGAGCGAGGCGGATGGTAAAGCCGTGGGTGCTGCCTGTCGCCATGCCGGCAGGGCAATTGAAGACTGTTATATTCTCAACCCAACCGCCAACCGTGCCGCAGTATTCACTGGCTGGCGTGAAATGAACGATTACATGACCAAAAACAAGATAGAGGTCGTCAAACCCCAGTCAGTTCCTGCCGGTGAACCCGCAGCGACTGCCAAGGCGGCTGGTTCTGCCGCTTCACCTACGGTGGTATTTGAACCACCCGCTAAAACTGGTACCGCAGCTCAGTTTATTCCGCCCGAGGGCATAAAAAAAGATAGCCAGTCTGAGAAAAAACCTTCAGGTAGCCCCGTACCCAACCCAGTGCCGCCCGCAACGTCAGGGCCACAAAAATCAGCCAGCAAGGATAGTCGTGTCATGGCCAATGTTGATAATGCAACCGTAATGCGCGCCAAGGAACAGGCGCACACCACGGGTTCGAAATCGCCCTAACCACTCGTCAGCGGTGTATCAATCAGCTACTGGCGCATTTAATTAACGGCCACACGCATCCACAACACACAACGCAGTCATATTGACAATCCGCCTCACGGTAGAAGATGCGGTCAAAATATGCACCGGCTTGGCCGCGCCCAATAGAATGGGGCCGACGGCTACATTGTTGCTGGCAGCGGTCTTGAGCAGGTTGTAACTGATATTGGCCGCCTCCAGACTTGGAAGCACCAGCAAATTGGCATCCTGGGTTAGCGTTGAACGTGGCATCAAGGTGTGACGGTAACTGCTGTTCAAGGCGCAATCGCCATGCATTTCACCGTCAATCTCGAGCCACGCGGCCTGGTTACGTATCAGTGCCAGCGCTTGCCGCATTTTGCTGGAAGAAGCATCGTTATGGGTACCGAAATTGGAGTGCGAAAGCAAGGCCGCCTTGGGGGTCACTCCAAGACGCTGCATTTCTTCCGCCGCCATGATACTGATTTCAGCCAGTTGCTCGGCGCTCGGATCGTAATTGACGTGCGTATCAACCAGAAACACCTGGCGATCAGGTAGCATCAGGGCGTTCATGGCGCCGTAAGTACTTGCTCCATTTTTTAGGCCAATGACCTGGTCAATGTATTGCAAATGTTGGGCATAAATGCCAAAGGTGCCGCAAATCATGCCATCAGCATGGCCTTTGTGAATCATCATGGCGCCAATCAGGGTATTGCGACGGCGCATTTCAATCTTGGCGTATTGTTCAGTCACCCCCTTGCGGTCGGTCATGGCATGATAAGTCTGCCAGTAGTCACGGTAGCGTGAATCCGATTCGGTATTGACCACCTCAAAATCGACATCGGCACGCATACGCAAACCAAATTTTTCGATACGTTTGCTGATCACCGAGGGACGCCCCACCAGAATAGGTGCAGCCAGACCTTCGTCGAGCACTACTTGTACGGCGCGTAACACACGCTCGTCTTCGCCCTCGGCATAGACCATACGTTTGCTGTTCTTGGGTACTTTCTTGGCGATAGAAAACAGCGGACGCATGATGCCGCCCGAGTGATATACAAACTGCTGCAATTGTTGCGCGTAGGCCTCGTAATCGGCAACCGGCCGGGTCGCCACGCCCGACGTTTCGGCCGCTTTGGCTACCGCAGGTGCAATCTTGGAAATGAGGCGCGGGTCAAATGGTTTGGGAATAACGTAGTCAGGACCGAAACTCAGATTCTTGATGCCATAGGCTGATGCCACCACATCGCTGGCTTCCTGCCGTGCCAGTTCAGCAATGGCGTGTACTGCCGCAATTTCCATTTGCCTGGTGATGGTGGTTGCACCTGAATCGAGCGCACCGCGGAAAATGAACGGGAAACACAAAACATTATTCACCTGATTCGGGTAGTCGGTACGCCCGGTGGCCATGATGACATCTTGTCTCACCGCCTTGACTTCATCAGGCAAAATTTCCGGAGTCGGGTTCGCCAGCGCGAAAATGATGGGGTTGGGCCCCATTTTTGCCACCATATCGGGCTTCAATACCCCACCCGCGCTTAGGCCCAGAAAGATATCAGCCCCTTCAATGACTTCGGCCAGTGTGCGTGCCGAAGTTTCCTGGGCGAATTGCTCTTTGTCCGGGTCCATCAGCTCAGTGCGACCCTTGTAAACCACCCCCGCCAGATCGGTCAGCCAGATATTTTTTTTCGGCAGACCTAAATCAACCAGCAAATCGACGCAGGCTAACGCTGCTGCGCCAGCACCGGAAACAACCAGTTTCACCGCATCCATTTTCTTGCCCAAAATTTTCAGCGCATTGGTCATACCCGCACCCACCACAATCGCGGTACCATGCTGGTCGTCATGAAATACGGGAATCTTCATGCGCTCGCGCAGCTTGCGTTCGACATAAAAACAATCAGGTGCCTTGATATCTTCCAGATTGATACCACCAAAGGTCGGCTCGAGCGCTGCAATGATTTCTACCAGCTTGTCCGGGTCGCGCTCATTGATTTCAATATCAAAGACATCAATGCCGGCAAATTTTTTGAACAGAACCGCCTTGCCTTCCATCACCGGCTTGGCCGCCAGAGCGCCAATCGCCCCCAGACCCAGCACCGCTGTGCCATTCGTGACCACCGCCACCAGATTGCCGCGCGAGGTATAGCGGTACGAGCTGGACGGATCTTTTTCAATTTCCTCACACGCAAAGGCCACACCCGGCGAGTAAGCGAGTGCCAAGTCGCGCTGGTTCGCCATGACTTTAGTCGGCGCAATCGCCAGCTTACCGGGCGTAGGAAACTCGTGATATTCGAGTGCAGCTTTGCGTAAAGCTTCTTTTTGGGCGTTATTGATAGGTGGAGTATTCTGGTCAGCCATAATGGTGTATGTTAGGTGAAGCAAGTAGATAATAGAATCCACGAAGTAATGAAACTTGACGCAGGCGGAATTGTAACCCTTTCATTCGGGTTTTCCCTTATTAACACATGATGCATTCAATTTCTCCGGCATTAGCTCACCGCCTGCGGTCGATTCAACCCTTTTTGGCCATGGAACTGGTCAAACAGGCTGACGCTCTTAAAAATGCCGGACATGACATGATTTATCTGGCGATTGGCGAACCTGATTTCACTGCTCCCGAGATAGTACAACGAGCTGCGTACGCCGCCATGCAGCGAGGAGATACCGGTTATACCCCGGCTCTGGGTTTATGGCCTTTGCGCGAAAAAATTGCAGATTTTTATGCGCGTGCGTACGGCCTGCCTATAGACCCTAGACGAGTGGTGGTTACCGCTGGCGCTTCAGGTGCTCTATTGTTGGCCTGCGCTGCCCTGGTCGGCGCGGGCGATGAAGTGCTGATGCCAGACCCAAGCTACCCCTGCAATCGCCACTTCGTCGCAGCATTTGACGGTATTGCCAGACTCATCGACTGCGGCCCCGAGCAAAGGTATCAGCTCAGCGCCAAGCAGGTACAACATCATTGGCAAGCCAGTACCCGGGGCGTACTTATTGCCTCACCCTCAAACCCTACCGGCACCTCGATCAGCACTATCGAGCTGCACCAGATTATCGGGCTTGTCAAACAACGCGGCGGATTTGTTCTGGTCGATGAGATTTATCAGGGCCTGAGCTACGACGTGCCCCATTCCAGTGGAAACTACGGGTTTCCAGACTCGGCGCTGAGTCTGGACCCGGATGTGATTACGCTCAACAGTTTCTCAAAGTTTTTTTGCATGACCGGTTGGCGACTGGGCTGGCTGGTCGTGCCCGAGTCTTTGGTCGCTGTGTTTGAAAAATTGGCGCAGAACCTGTTTATCTGCCCTTCCACCATCGCACAACACGCCGCCATGGCGTGTTTTAGTGACGAAGCGCTGGATATTTATCAGCAAAGACGCGCCGAATTCAAACGCCGGCGCGACTTTCTGGTACCTGCTTTTGAGTCATTGGGATTGTCAATTCCAGTACTGCCCGATGGCGCCTTTTACCTCTGGGCCGACGTACGCCAAGTGGCAGATAACAGCCAGGAACTGGCACAGCGCGCCATGCAGCAGGCGCATGTGGTTCTGGTCCCCGGGGCAGATTTTGGCCAGGCACAAACACAATATTACATACGAGCCAGCTATGCCACGGCCTTCAGCCGGTTGCAGGAAGCGGTAGATCGCCTGTCGCGACTGCTAAACTGAGCCGTCGTTCCTGGGTTCCGATAATGCGTTGCCAGCGCCCGAGCCAGGCAAGGTACCCGACGTAGCGCCCGGCTCCAAAGTCGGCACTGTACCGGTGGATAATGTTTGCGGGTCAGCCATTACGGTTTGCTGTAACACCGGAGCCCGGAACGGCAAGCCAGTTACCGCTGCTTCAAGTCGGGCACGCTCGGTCAGTACCTTCATGCCATAGCCCGCATCATGCGCATGATCTGTCGCACCGACATAAGCCTTCAGAGCACGCTCGGTAGTACCAAACCTGTGATGCAGCTCACGCAAAATCTGGGCACCTACACGAATATTGGCAATCGGATTCAATGCTGCATTAGGACCGCCGAACTCGTCGAAACGCTCGGCGTGCACCGTGGTCATCACCTGCATCAAACCCTGAGCCCCGACCGGGCTTTCTGCGAACGGGTTCATGCTGGACTCAATACTCATTACTGCCAGAATGAGCAGGGGATCGAGCTTGAGCTCAGCTCCGGTGCGGTAAGCCTCCGAGACAATACCGGCTATGGCATCGGGCGCTAGTCGGTACTTACGCGCAAGAAACGTGGCTGCCGCTCGCTGCTCTTTTGAAAGCTCGTCAAATTTAACTACTGGAACCCCGACCAACAAAGCCGCTGGCAAATCCATATCCATACCGGAAATCGTAGCCGCCTCATCCGTCATGGCAGCCAACTCGGCAGCCAGTGCCAAACTAACCGCTCCCATGCTGGAAAAAGATTCAGCCGCGGCACGTTTTGCAGCCTTCTGGAATTCTTGTTGGGTCAGCAGTAATACCGCCAGGGTAATAGCTGCAATGCCTGTCAGCAACAGGCTACGGCTTAGTCCAATACGCAGGCCAACGAGCAAGTCGCGGCCTATTATCTCTCGCGCCTGTAATATGCGCTCAATGAATAGTTTCATAGAAACCTCCTTACTGCGCTTCACATCCTATACATCAGGACGTTGTTCACATTGGGTCGGTGCTAAACCCTATGGTGCTATTGCATGGGTTTAGCGCTAGTTTCGGCGCATACCAGTTGTGCATGTGCCAGTGACGAGCTTGTGGTGATATAGGTGCTCTGTCGAATAAAATCTTTGCAGCTTTGCTGCATTGCGGCACGAAGTTTAAGCGCAGAATGGTTTCTGGTCAACCTGAAAACATCACAAATTTGATGCAAAACGTGACGGTGTTAAAAAAGTTAAATTGTCTGTTTTTATATATTAGTCAATGACTTATCAAAGATAATCGAGAAAAAATATTATGAAATATCGTGATTTACGTGATTTTTTGCACCAACTGGAACGACAGCAATCCCTGAAAAGAGTGTTTCATACGGTGTCGCCGGTTCTGGAAATGACCGAGATCAGCGACCGTGTATTGCGCCAACAAGGACCGGCCCTGCTATTTGAAAAACCGCTCGGCTACGATATTCCGGTTTTGTGTAATTTGTTCGGGACCCCGGAGCGTGTCGCCTGGGGCATGGGTGCGGACTCGGTACATGAGCTGCGTGATATTGGCCGACTGCTGGGCGCCTTGAAAGAGCCTGAGCCGCCTAAAAACTGGAGCGAGCTGGGCAAGCTGGGTAGCCTGATCAAGGCAGTGTGGGACATGAAACCCGCAGTACAAAAAAATGGAGCCTGCCAGGAACTGGTGTGGGAAGGGTCGGCTGTTGATTTACATAAACTGCCATTACAAACCTGCTGGCCCGAAGATGCTGCACCGTTATTGACCTGGGGTCTGACGGTAACCCGCGGCCCACATAAAAAACGCCAGAATCTGGGTATTTATCGGCAACAATTGATCAGCCATAACCAGCTCATCATGCGCTGGCTGGCGCACCGTGGCGGGGCACTGGACTTCCGTGACTTTCGTTTGCAGTATCCGGGACAAAAATTTCCACTGGCAGTCGCTTTGGGCACCGATCCGGCCACCTTGCTAGGAGCGGTCACACCAGTGCCCGATACCCTGTCGGAATACCAGTTCGCCGGCCTATTGCGTGGCAGTAAAACCGAGCTGGTCAATTGTCTGGGCAACGATCTGCAAGTACCTGCTACGGCAGAAATTGTGCTTGAGGGCTATATTAGCCCAGCCGATGACAAACTGGATTGCCGTACCGATATGGGCGTGCCACTGAAAAATATTGATGGCTATGAACACGCGCTCGAAGGTCCGTTTGGGGATCACACCGGCTATTACAACGAACAAGACTGGTTTCCAGTTTTTACGGTCGAGCGCATCACCATGCGGCACAATCCGATTTATCACAGCACCTACACCGGCAAGCCACCGGATGAACCGGCGATTTTAGGCGTGGCGCTCAATGAAGTATTCGTGCCAATTCTGCAAAAACAATTCCCGGAAATTGCCGATTTCTATTTGCCTGCTGAAGGCTGTTCATATCGCATGGCGATTGTGGCGCTGAAAAAGAGCTACCCCGGTCATGCCAAGCGTGTCATGTTCGGAGTTTGGAGTTTCTTACGCCAGTTCATGTACACCAAGTTCATCGTCGTCGTCGATGACGATATTGACATACGCGACTGGAAGGAGGTGATCTGGGCCATTACCACCCGGGTTGACCCGGTGCGCGATACGGTCATGGTCGAGAACACGCCGATTGATTATCTGGACTTTGCCTCGCCAGTGTCAGGGCTGGGTAGCAAAATGGGACTGGACGCAACGCATAAATGGCCAGGAGAAACCCAGCGCGAGTGGGGGCGTGCCATTAGCATGCGTCCCGACATCAAACAACGTGTCGATACTCTGTGGTCTGAGATGGGGCTGGACAAGTAGACCTACAGTGCCTGAACCCAAGCCAGCAAGGCATCATGTACCGGCTGTGCAGCGGGTGCCTTGGGCGAATTGATGATCGAGACAACCACATAGCGTCGGCCACTGGCAGATAGCACGTAGCCAGCTACGGCACGCACGTCGGTCAGTGTGCCGGTTTTAATATGCGCCATGCCCTGTACTGGGCTACTATTCAGACGACGGCGCATGGTACCGTCAACCCCCACAATCGGCAGTGAGGCCATGAACTCTGGCATGGTCGGACTTCTATAAGCCAGCAGCAACATTTTCCCCAAACTCGCAGCGCTAAAGCGCTCGCTACGCGACAGCCCGGAACCATTCTCTAGCACCAGAGTGCTAGTGTCGATACCCTTGCCAGTCAGCCAATGCTTGACAGCAATGGCACTATGCTCGGCCTGCCCAGCTCTGGCCGTACGCTCAGGCATGGCCGGTTCGACCGACAGGCTGAGAAATACCTGCCTCGCCATGACGTTGTTCGACACTTTATTAACGTCACGAATGATGTCCGCCAAAACAGGTGATTGCAGTTCATACATTACTCGGGCATCGGTGGGCACGATATCTGATCGGACTCTGAAATCACGACTGAGTTTACCGCCTGACTCACGCCATAAGGCTGACCAGAGGGTAGCCAGATATTCATCAGCATCATAAAGACTGACGAACCAGGCACGTGGGCCGCAGCTACGTGGATATTGACCACTGATCGTTAAGCGTAAAGGATTGGATAAATCGAATTTCAAACCATTACGCCAATTGAGCGGGCACGTGTCATCGGTTAACTTAATATTGGTTCTTATCGTGACCCGGGCTGGGGATGGGTCAAGACTAACACCGACTGTATCAGTCTGTGGCCAGAAATGAATGGCGGTGGATTTGAAATTCACCAGAAAAGCATCGGGTGCGGTGTTATACGCACGATTGACCTCTCCGTCGAACTGTCCCGCTTGATCAGCAGGCAGATCAAACAGGCTGCGGTCTACTACCAGCCCGCCACGCAAATCTTGTAGACCTTGAGCACGTAGCGCACGTATGACCAGCCACAAATGTTGCTGTAACAAACGCGGGTCACCACCGCCACGAATAAATAATGGGCCGGTCACTACGCCTTGATTATGGGCACCAGAAAGCAAGAACTGCGTACGCCAGGTATAGGCGGGTCCCAGCAATTCGAGTGCGGCATAAGTCGTCACCAGTTTAATGACCGAAGCCGGGTTCTGCGCTTGCCGTGCCTGAAAGTCGAGTACTGGCTGTACCGCATCGACTGGTTGTATAAAAAAACTGACGGCATCAGGACTCAAACCAGCCTGAGTCAGGCTTTCACGTAAAGCAGCAGGTAGCGTAGCAAAGCTGGTCTGGGCGGATGCCGGCATCAGAGAAATGAGACTGACCAGAACAGCCAGGCATAAAAGTGTACGTGACATAAAACAGCTTTCTCCCTACCCTGCCTGGGCAAAAGTTTCAGTCTAATTTTGTGAATTTCATCACAGCAAATGACACTTTTGCACTATTGACCCTCACAGAAATGACTAATCATAAACCTTGGGGATCTGGGTTTCCAATCGGTACGCGCTGATGCTACCAGTACCGTACCGGCAACCCTAACGAACAATAACCAGCGTGCGGAAAATTATAGCCAGACTCATTCGTCACTATGTCAACCAATGCTAGCAACAAAGCTGTCAACCATCTTGGCACCGCAGTCGCGAGCTCAGATCAGCTGACTGTGGCAAATGCGTTTCTGGAACGCTACGCGCGCTATCGTGCTACCCGACCTGAAGAACTGCTGGGTCGGGTCAATCGGGCTCCGTTAGATACTTTTTTGCCTCCCGGTAGCATGCCGCTGATTGAGCTGCTGCCAACCCTGCTGCCCAATTCCGAGAGCACAGCCGCTACTATCGGTGGCATGGTCTGCGTCCCCCTGCAAGACCTCAACATACTGTATCAAGTACGGGATAATGCCAAGTGCTGCGGCGTCAGTCACGATGAAGAATTGCTGACGGAACTATTGGCGCTGATCTTTGACCGTATTTTTCAAGACCGGCTGGTACCTGATCTGATTAAACGTATGCTCGCACAGCTGCAAGTACCTGTCCTGAAAGCGATGCTGCTGGATCGAAGCCTGATAGCACAGCCGGGTCATCCTGTACGACAACTGCTTGATATCATTGCAGAAACAGCTAGTGGACGCTCGGATGTAGATGATATAGACAGTGACTACTGCCAACTCATCAAAGGCGTGGTTAACGACATCGAATTGCATTCTGACACCGGGCTTGCACTCTTTACGGACGCGATCAGACAGATTGACGAGCTCAATCGGCAAACATGGACGCGAGAATCAAAACGCCATGAAACGGCAATAGCCTTGTTACAAGACAAGGAAAGACGCGAAATTATCGAGGTACAGCTGTCCATGCATCTGCGTGATGCAATCTCAGGAATAGAGTTACACGAACAGGTCAGAGAATTTTTACTATCCCCCTGGTATCAGGTACTACTGAAAAACTATCTGAACCATGACCGTGCCAGTACCGTGCCCACCTTGAAAAATACCATCACCGACCTGGTATGGAGTGTGCAGCCCAAAATCAGTCTACAGGAGCGACAGCGCCTGGCGCAGATGCTGCCTCTCCTGCTAAATACTCTGCGCCAAGGGCTCACCAGCATAAACTGGCCACGTAACCAGCAGGATGCCTTTTTGGCACTGCTGATGGATCTGCATACCTCGGGCATGCATGCTGACGCCAGAACCGAATGGCAGGATCAGGCTTTCAAACTGTTTGAAGCACGAATATCAAGTCTGCCGAACAACCTGGAACCCGATCCGGATCGCCCTGGTTTTTCTGCCGAATCAGTCGACATTTCCCCGCGCGAACTCGAAATTCTGCTACGCGAGGAGCGTATCCTCGTACTGGTGGCACACCCGCCGCTGGATGCCCATCCGCCTGCCGTACTGGGTCTATCACGGGTAGAGGCAGGAGATACAGTGGCCCAACTACAACCCAGCACATGGATAGAATTCCTGCAGGATGGTCAGACCAGACTGCTCAAGCTGCGTTGGGTCAGTCCAATGCGTACCTTGCTGCTGTTTACCGATGGCGCGGGCGAATATTCGATACTCTTTACCCCGGAAGTTTTGCGTGCCCATCTGGAAAATCACACAGCTTCGATACTGGGACAGCAGGGTTTGACCGGACGTGTTCTAGCGTCTATTGAAGCAAGTATGGCTAGCCCTTGAAAGTTTTACCGGTTGCAGCGTTACAATGCGATAGTGACGCTAACCGAACTCAAATACATCGTTGCCGTAGCCCGCGAACGCCATTTCGGCCGTGCCGCCGAGGCCTGTTTTGTGTCACAACCCACTCTGTCGGTAGCTGTAAAAAAACTCGAAGACGAGCTGGGGGTGCAGATTTTTGAACGCGGCAGTACCGAAATCAGCGTGACCACGATTGGCCAGCGAATTATTGACCAGGCACGAGAAGTGTTACAGCAAACTGCGGTCATCAAGGAACTGGCAAAACAAAACAGCGACCCTTTGTCCGGACCGCTACGGCTCGGGGTCATTTACACCATAGCACCTTACCTGTTGCCATTGCTGGTCAAGCGATTAATCCGGCAAATACCGCAAATGCCATTGATATTGCAGGAAAACTTTACCAGTCAACTGGTCGAACAACTCAAACAGGGCGAACTCGATGCGGCCATCATGGCTTTACCGCTGCCAGAGGCCGGTTTCAATATTACTCCGCTGTATGACGAACCTTTTATCGTTGCCATGCCGCACCTGCACCCCTGGGCCGGGCGCCAGCACATCGATACTCATGAACTTCAGGGTGAAACCATGCTGCTGCTGGGCGCCGGTCACTGCTTCCGTGACCAGGTGTTGCAGGTATGCCCGGAACTGACACGCTTCTCGCAACAAGCGGCGAATGAAAACCATGGCATAAGGCGCAGCTTTGAAGGCAGCTCACTCGAGACCATACGACACATGGTTGCCAGTGGACTCGGGCTTACTGTTCTTCCCGCCAGCGCAGCCGAAGCCGCCAAAGCCGACCCCCTGCTCAAACTCGTGCCGTTTGAACACCCCGCTCCCGAGCGGCGCGTAGTGCTGGCCTGGCGCAAATCATTTACCCGCCCTGAAGCCATAAGTGCGCTAAAAACCAGTATTGAACAATTACAATTACCAGGCGTTATTGCCCTGAAATAAGCTTGTATGGCAAAAGCTATCAGCTCCATCGCCACATTCAATTAGTTTTTTCCCCGTATTCGGGTTAGTCTGACGCTATTATTAATTCAACCAGCGAGGACACCATGAGCAAGAACAAAACCCTATCTATCCATATTGGTTTGAGCGATAAACAGCGCACCGCTGTAATTGAAATTTTGAATCTGACTCTGGCTGATACAGTTTTACTTTATCTCAAAACACGGAATTTTCACTGGAACGTGGAAGGCTCGCAATTCACTCAATTACACCAGCTGTTTGAGCAGCAATATGAACAGCTGGATGAGGCTATGGATGAAATTGCCGAGCGTGCGCGCGCCTTGCAGGGTCGGGCTGCCGGATCGATGGCTGAATTTTCCAGACTGGCACGTCTGAAAGAAACCAAAGGACAGCTATCAGCCAGCGCCATGCTGGAAGAACTGCTCGCCGACCACGAAAGCATCATTCGGCAATTGCGCAAGGACAGTAGCGCGGCGGGTGAATGCGGTGATGCCGGCAGCGAAGATTTTCTGGTTGGACTATTACAGACGCATGAAAAAATGGCTTGGATGCTGCGTTCCCATTTACGCTAAATAAAAAAGGGCGCTCAAACTGCCGAGCGCCCTGCCCCGCCACCACAACAGGACACTGGATCAAAAACCGATACGGTGCTTGCGCTGTCCACGGTCGGTTTCAACATCTTCAGCCATCACCCGGTCGCGTCTGCACAGACGGGCATTACCAAAAGCATTGAGGATGATGCGACGCATTTCGCGTGGGCTCAAAGAAGCGGCCCGATCCAGCGCGTCATCTTCCAGCACCTCCGGGAAACGCTCGCCCCAATGATGAGATTCACGAATCTCGCGATAGATGGAATTGGCAATGCGGCAAGCACCGTCAAAATCCGGTTCTGGTATTTCATAAACATTCATGCGATTCAATATCGGTTCGGGAATCGAGCGCGCCTCGTTCGCGGTCGCTACCCAGATGACATCACTGGCATCAATCGCTATTTCCGCAAATTCATCACTGAACTCGCGCGCTGTATCCTGCTCGAGCAGGGTATATAAAGCACCCAGCGGATCATATTGGGAGTCGCCCGTAGCCTTATCAATTTCGTCAATAACTATCACCGGGTTGGCATAGTCGCCCTGCACCAGCGTATCGAACACTTTCCCAGGCTTGGCATTTTTCCATTGGCTTGAGGCACCAGACAAGACCCAGCCCGCCGTCAGGGAACTCATGCCGACGAACCCGTATCCAGTACCGAGCAATTTCGACAGACGCTTGGCAAAATGGGTTTTGCCGATACCGGGTTTACCCAGCAACAGCATCGGCGTTACTTCCAGCGGGTCATCCGTTTCGACACACAGGGCCAGTTGTTTACGGATATCGTCCAGAACATCGGAAAAATTGGGTAGCTCTTCGTACAGTGCCTCCATTTCCGGCAGGGAAGCAGGCTTGACACAAAAACGGGTACCACCGGCCTTGAGCATTTTTTCGTAAGTTGCACGCAAGGCCTCATTGGCTCCGGGAGGCAGATCACTCAAAGCCGTCTCGACATCGTGAGTACAATAAATATCCTTGAAGGCAGCCACAGGTATGGATTTTTTTTCACTCAAAGCTGCTTCAGCTTCACGTACGACCATTTTGCCGCTGCTGTCATTGACCGGAACCAACGCGCCCATGATTGCCTCCTGTTGAGGAAAACTGCACACTCTATTGGCAGTAACGGTTCAATCCAACAAAAACTGACTAGCTACCGCCAAAATTTGCAAGCTATATCACATCTATGCCACATGACCCTATCTAATCGCAATGTATCGGAACTAAGTCATGCGATTAAACAGGGAATTGATGCTTATTTTGTAGTGTATATCGTGGAGCATGCCCTCCATGCGATAAGCCGTGTACAAGAAGTAGATAGCATTCCATCAGATTATGCAAAAACCTGAACTGCCCCGGAGAAACAACGTTTACTGCTTAACAGCTATCTCGCGCGCCAGTATGTTGTCGGTCTAGATGCGCCTTTGAGCCGTGATACTTTCGATGATTTCACTCGGCCTACAGCTAGACTCCGGGCGCAGCAGTTGAGTTAGCATAAAGTGAGTTTAAATCGCAAAGGGCATAACCTAGCAGGTTGGCAGGGGGCAGGCAGCCGATGCCCAGAGTTCTGATTGCAAACTCATCTGAGCCCTTCATGTGGTGGAGACGAGGAGGATCGAACTCCCGACCTTCGCATTGCGAACGCGACGCTCTCCCAGCTGAGCTACGTCCCCATGAATTACCCCCCTAAAATTATAGCTAAAGACGTGGTCTGGCAGCATCAGTTACACTTTTGCTGAAGAAACTTTTTTCAGGAGGTGCCATGCCTGTCATCCTGGTTGCCAACCCCAAGGGCGGGGTTGGGAAGTCTACCCTGTCCACCAACATTGCCGGCTACTTTGCCCGCCAGGGCCACTCGGTCATGCTCGGAGATACCGACCGGCAGCAGTCCTCGCGCGGCTGGTTGCAGCTCAGGCACGAAGCTTTGCCCTCGATTCGACCCTGGGAAATATTAAACGGTGGCATAGTACGGCCACCCAAAGGCACCACCCATGTGGTGTTAGACACACCGGCTGGGCTGCACGGGGAAAAGCTGAAGGAATTACTGAAAATTGCGGATCGGGTCGTCGTGCCCCTCCAAGCGTCCATGTTCGATATTCTGGCGACACGCGATTTTTTGACCGAACTGGCGGAGCATAAAAGCGGACAGGAAGGTAAAGCCGAAGTTGGTATTGTGGGCATGCGCGTCGACGCCCGTACCCGAGCGGCCGAACAGTTGCAACATTATGTGGACACTCTAGGTTTACCTGTGCTGGGTATGCTGCGTGACACGCAAAATTATATCCAGGCCAGCGCTCACGGGCTGACTATTTGGGACCTGGCGGCGTCGCGGGTAGAGAAGGACGTGGAGCAGTGGCAGCCGCTGCTGACTTGGCTGGATTCGGCGCGCTAGAGGCTGGCAGGTCGGTCACAAAAGACAGTTTGGTCAAACCATTTTGCTGTGCCGCTGATAACAGCTGTGCGATAGGTTCATAACGTGCATTTTTATCGGCACGTAAGTGTAGTTCGGGCAGTGGTAACTGTCTGGCTGCTGTTTCCAGCCGTACCTGCAACTCCCTACCCTCTAGTTTCTGATTATTCCAATACACCATGCCGTCCTGATTGATGGCAATTTGAATAGCCTCAGGTTTGGCCGGTGCCTGAGAGCCCCGGGCATCCGGTAAATCAAGCTTGATGGCGTTCGAAAACAGCGGTGCTGTAATAATAAATATCACCAGCAGTACCAGCATGACATCTATCAGCGGTATGACGTTGATTTCTGCCATCGGTCGTTGATGGGCATGACTATGCTCGAAGCCACCGAATGCCATGCTGTCAGTTCCTGGGCTGCACCGGACGACCGCCCACTGTCAGGGTAGCGTGCAGGTCATGAGCAAAGCCGTCCATTTCGGCCAGCAGCAAACGGTTCAGACGTGTAAAGGCGTTATACGCCAGTACCGCTGGTATTGCTACTGCCAAACCAAACGCCGTCATAATCAGGGCTTCACCTACCGGTCCGGCCACACGGTCGATTTGCACCTGGCCAGCCGCAGCAATGCTGACCAGGGCATGATAGATGCTCCATACCGTTCCGAATAAACCGACGAACGGCGCCGTACTACCGACCGAGGCCAGTAAAGTAAGGCCTGACTCGAGTTGCGCAGCACCGCGGTTAATGGCTTGACGCAAGGCGCGGGTAATGAGTTCTGATTGGTCGGCCTGAGCTCCGAGCGAGCCTTGCAAGGGTATAGCGGCCTGCTGCGCTGCTTGTGCCAGTGCTGTGAATAAGCCGCTAGGATCTTGTCCCTTAAGTGCTGATGTGGCGGCCTCCAAGGTCGGCGCGTGCCAGAAACGGTCTAGCGCATCACGCCTGACACGGCGCATTTGCCAGGCGGCGTAGGTCTTGGCCAAAATAAAGTACCAGCTGGCTATCGACATTAACAATAAAAGCACCGCTACCGTATGAATAACGCCGTCTGATTGCGCCCAAAAATGAGCCAGCCCTAAACCCTGCTCTTGCATGCCCGGCCTCTTATTTCAGTCCTAAAACATCTTGCATATCAAACAAGCCCGTAACGTGCCCGGCCAGAAAACGTGCCGCGCGCACCGAGCCATGCGCATAAGTGACCCGACTGGAAGATTTATGCGTGATTTCAATGCGCTCGCCCAACCCGGCGAAGAGTACCGTATGGTCGCCCACCACATCGCCCCCGCGTATGGTGGCAAAGCCTATGGTCTCGGGCTTGCGCTCACCCGTGACGCCCTCGCGTCCGTACAGCGCTACGTCTTTCAAATTGCGCCCCAGGGCTTGCGCTACCACTTCGCCCATGCGCAGCGCCGTACCCGAAGGCGCATCTACCTTGTGGCGGTGGTGTGCTTCAATGATTTCTATATCGTAGCCACTATTCAAAATCTGCGCTGCCAGTTCCAGAATTTTGAACGTAGCATTGACACCAACGCTCATATTGGGCGCGAACACTAAAGCTGTTTTTTTTCCGGCCTCGACAATAGCCGCTTTCCCGGCTTCGTCAAAACCCGTGGTACCGATGACCATCTTGATGCCATGCGCAACACAATAATCCAAATGCTGCAGTGTCCCCTCAGGTCGGGTGAAATCAATCAAGACTTGTGCCTGTTGCAAACCGCGGGCCAAATCATCAGTCACCATCACACCTGTTTTAAGTCCGAGCATTTCTCCTGCATCTCGCCCCAGCAAAGGGCTACCAGGCACATCGAGCGCACCGCTTAGCTGTACCCCTTCCATTGCATATAGGGTCTCAACCAGCATACGCCCCATACGACCGGAAGTGCCAGTTACCGCAATGTTCATCATGTTACTTCTTCCCGTCGCTTGAGCGCTTGTCTACTTCAGTTTCGCTTGGTAAGTCGTCGCCCTGCCAGCGACTTAGAACATCCTTGTCAAAAAAGACCGAGAACTGGCGCTTTTGCACTTTACCTTCACTATCACGCAGAAAAAAAACATAGTCCCACTGGTTGGCGTGAAAAATAGACGTGTGCATCGGCGTTCCCAAAATAAACCGGGTTTGCTCTCGTGTCATGCCAACACGCAACTGAACAGCCATTTCTCTACTGACAAAATTACCCTGCTGAATCTCAAATCGGTAAGGATTGAGAAACATCGTGCCCAATCGGGCACAACCAGCCAGCAGGAATAGCGCAGCGGTAAGTGTCACCAGCCAGCGTAAGACAGGAACGAAGGATTTCAGCATATTTCAGAGTGTCATAGGGGTTGAACAACGGACAACAGGGGTATCATGATAGATTAACCCGAAAAAGACTGCAAAGACTGCACAAGGACGGCTATGCCTCATTCACAAGACCTCAAGTCAGTTGGCCTGAAAGCCACCTTGCCGCGTCTGAAGATTCTGGAATTATTCCAAAAAAGCGGGCAACGGCATTTGAGTGCCGATGATGTGTACAAACTGTTGCTGAATGAGGACATGGACATCGGCCTGGCCACCGTGTACCGGGTGCTGACGCAGTTTGAACAAGCAGGCGTACTGGCGCGCAGCCATTTTGACAATGGCAAATCGGTATTTGAATTGAATGAAGGTCAGCATCACGACCATCTGGTATGCCTGCAATGCGGCCGTGTAGAGGAGTTTTATGACTCCGAAATTGAAAAGCGCCAGGCCAGCATCGCCCAACAACTAGGGTTTGAATTGCAGGAGCATGCGCTGGCGCTGTATGGCAATTGCACCAAAACGGATTGCGTATACCAGAAAAAAAACTAAGGAAGGTTGGTGGGCGGCACAGGGTTCGAACCTGTGACCCCTGCCGTGTGAAGGCAGTGCTCTACCACTGAGCTAGCCGCCCAACGTGGCGAATTATAGCGAATTCATCCGATCCCTGGTTCCAGCGTGCGCCATAGGGTCGGGCGTTTGATTTCCTGTTCAAGACGGTCAAGATAAAGTTCGTGCGCTGCCAGTTCTTCATCATCAGCACGCTGCACGATCAGATTCAAAGTCTTGATGTCCAGCTCCTGGGCGCTATCGCTATCACCTGCTGTCAGCTCCATCATCAGACTGTTCTGACCACGGGTCATGGCGAGATAGACTTCTGCCAGCAATTGCGCGTCAAGCAAGGCCCCATGCAAACTGCGATGTGCGTTATTGACGCCATGACGCTCGCACAGTGCGTCCAGATTATGGCGTTTGCCCGGATTGAGTTGTTTGCTCAATACCAAGGTATCCGAAATAGTCTGCGCCCACGCAGCTAAGCCAGAACGCTGCAGGCGCCGGTATTCGTGCTCGATAAAACCGACATCAAAAGGAGCGTTGTGAATGATGACTTCAGCACCACGGCAAAACTGTTCTATGTCGTCAGCGGCCTCGGCAAAGCGTGGTTTACTGGCCAGAAATTCGTCACTCAGCCCATGTATTTTGAAAGCTTCCGGGTCACAGGGTCGTTCTGGATTGAAATAGAAGTGCACATGACGTCCAGTTAGGCGGCGATTGAGCAGTTCGACACAGGCAATCTCAATAATACGATGCCCGTCCTCGGGCTTCAGGCCGGTGGTTTCAGTATCTAGCACTATTTGTCGCATAAGGCGCATTTTAGTCCAAGATCTGATCAGCCTCGAGATCGAGGTCTGGAATATGCGAAAACGCAATGCGCATGGGCGCCGCTTGCAAGGCACTATGTGCAGCACCAAAATAGATCGTTCCCTTGCCATATTTCAGGTTGAGATGATCGAGTGCCTGGTCGAGTCTGCCGCAATGATTGTCATCGAACAAGCTACGCGTACAGCTAGCAGCACTACTTAGCTGTACTAGTGTGACCGCAACAAAAAATGGCTGCATATCTTGCTGCGATGAACGTCGGGTACCCGATATAAGCCGTGGGTAACGATGCCAGGCAAGCTGTAGCACCTGTAGCAAGCTGCGTGTTTCGGCCGTGGCATCGAGTGCCACTTCTTCGCTCCAGCCCGCGCGTTGCCCCTGATGGTTGCGAAATTTCAAAGTCAGACAAAATCGGCTGGCAACCAGATGATAGGCGCGCAAACGCATGGCGGCTTTTTGCAACAAGCGGTTGGCTACAGCCCAGGCGCCGGGTTCATGACGCAAATGTGGTGGCAATACGTGTGAATGCCCAACACTCGAACGCTGGCTATTACCAGGGGTGTCGAACTTTCCACGCAGCCGGTCGTACATCAATTGCCCGGCTATACCGCGCCAGGCTACGCGCAATTGTTCCGGTGTGGCAGCACAAAGCTGCTGTACCGTTTCAATACCACAAGCCAATAAGCGTGCTTCCATCCGTGTACCAATACCGTTCAGATCACGCAGTTTCAGCGCATACAGTACTTCGGGCAGATCGTGCTGTTCAATGACGCTCAGGCCATCGGGCTTTTGCAGGTTAGAGGCTACTTTCGCCAGATAAACATTGGGAGCAATGCCAATCGACGAGCGTAAATACGGCCCACCGCCAGCCGCAATGGTGTGCTTGATGGATTGCGCCAATTGCACGGCGCGGTCGCGTTGTTGGTCACGTCCACTCAAGGCACACCACATTTCGTCAATCGAACGTACCTGATTGACATGAACACACGATTCGACCAGTGTGACCAGCTTGTGATGCCATTGCACGTACAGTGCCGGGCGTGCCGGCACCAGCACCAGGTCAGGACAACGCTGCCGCGCCTCACGCACCAGCGTGCCGGTTTTAATGCCAAAAGCACGCGCCTCGTAACTGGCGGCAATACAGCAGGTAGTATCCGTCAACATCGGCACGACTGCTAACGGACGACCACGCCAGGCCGGCTGCAGTTGCTGCTCAACCGAAGCAAAGTAGGCGTTGAAATCAATGTATAAGGCACGAAGTGTCATATTTATACTGTACATTTATACAGTTATTGGCGCAAGTTTTTGTGTTGATTCCGGTTTTTGAAAACCAGCCACCCGGAAATTGAGTACAACCCGGCTCGAAGCGCGTTTGCTAGAATCGAACTCGCTATTAAAGGGGAGCTGAATGAAAAAATACTGGCAAGCAGCTCTGCTGTGCTTGGTCTGGTTAGTGACGTCTGCCGGGTCTGTATTCGCGCAAGGCAATAACTTTTCTCTGTCGCTACAGTCGGCTTCCGAAACCGCTGGCGCTGCTGCCCCAGCCACCCTGCGTCTGCTCAATCGCGACATTGCCACTCTGCGCGCCCCCTTGGGTGGTCTGACGCCGCAAGAGCGTGTGGAGCGTGCACGACAGCGCTTTCATAATCTGCCCGATGGCGCTGTTGATCTGCCGATCAAAGCAGTGCCGTTCGAGTTTGAGCAAACCCCGGGCATACAGTTCATGTTCGGCGAGTACAAACTGTTCGTGTTACTTGAAGCAGACCTCGATGTCGAAAGCCAGCAAACTCTGGAAAATCTGACGCCCGAAACATTGAGACGACTCCAGGAACTGCGTAGCACGTGGCACGCCACCCGTGACCGCCCGCTATTGCTCCAGGGGCTACTCAAAACGGTTATAGCCAGCGTCGTGCTCGGCTTATTTTTATGGGGTCTGGCACGCATTACCCGACGAGTTGTAGGCTGGCTCGAAGGCTGGCGCGACCGCATCGCTGTCAGCAGTCCGGATGTGGATTGGCGCGAATTGCTGGCGCGACTGATCGTCGGCAGCATGCAGCTACTGCAATGGCTGGTGATTTTGCTGGTGCTGTATTCCTGGGTACATTTTGTTTTGTCGAGCTTTCTCATTACCCAACCGCTGGCGCAGGCACTGGGTGAATGGTTCTGGGAACAATTGAGGTGGGTGGGAAGCGGCGTCCTGCACAGCATTCCAAGCTTAATGACTGTCATAATTGTGCTGGTCTTGACCCGTGCCGTCACCGATGTACTGGGGTATTTTTTTAATGCCGTACAACGCGGGCGACTGCAACTGCCTTTTTTGCATCCGGAAACCACGACGGCAACACGACGCATTACTATTTTTATCGTCTGGGGTTTGGGTATCGCCATTGCTTATCCTTATCTTCCCGGCTCCAATAGCGAAGCCTTCAAAGGACTGTCGGTACTGTTTGGCATTATGGTCACGCTGGGTTCGGCCGGACTGGTGACACAAGCCATGAGTGGACTGGTGGTTATTTATGCACGCGCTTTACGCAAGGGCGACTTTGTTCAGGTCAATGGAGTACAAGGGGTCGTGACCGAAATTGCGTCGCTGGCCACGAAAATTGTCAATGTGCATAACGAAGAAATCACCATCCCAAATGCAGTCCTGGTCTCGTCCCCGATTCATAATTATTCAAAAACAGGTATCACTTCCCTGACCACCAGTGTCACCATCGGCTACGATACCCCTTGGCGTCAGGTGCATGCCATGCTCTTGGAAGCCGCCGCGAAAACACCGGGGGTGCTGTCGCAGCCAGCACCGCGGGTGTACCAGCGTTCACTATCAGACTTTTATATTGAGTATGAACTTTTCGTCGCGATAGACCGCACGGCGGCACGAACCGCACTACAATCCACGCTGCATGCCTGCATTCAGGATGCCTTTAACGAACACGGCGTACAGATCATGTCGCCCCATTTCGAAATGCAACCCGAAGGCAAAGTGGTCGTAGCCAAAGCAGATTGGTATAAAACGCCAGCACACGCACCGACTTCATCAGGAGATTAACGTCATCATGGAAAGCTTACTCATACTGCTGCAGGGCCTCATGGTCATTGGCCTGATTGCTGTCGGCGTACATTACAAAGGTATGGCCATCGGCCTATTCGGTGCTGTCGGCGTTCTGGCATTCGCGCTGTTATTCCAGATTGCGCCCGGTAGCGTACCGCTGAGCGCGATGTTAATTATCATGACCGTGGTAACGGCAGCAGGAGCCATGCAACTGGCGGGGGGTATTGATTATCTGGTCAGTCTGGCGCAAAAAGTCATTCGCCGCTTTCCGCGTCAGATTACTTATGTCGCCCCACTTACCACGTACGGCTTTTGTGCTGGTGCTGGCACCGGCAATATTTACTACTCGCTCATGCCGGTCATTTATGAAGTCTCGTATGCCAACAAGGTGCGCCCCGAACGTCCTTTAGCCTTGGCGGCCACTGCCGGGCAACTGGCCATCACCTCCAGCCCGGTGTCAGCAGCGACTGCCGCCATGGTGGGCTTGCTTGCGCCTTTGGGTTTCAAGATTACCGACATTCTGGCCATTACTGTGCCGGCCTCTATTGTAGCCATTGTGGTCGCGGCTTTCATTATGAACAAAGTGGGCAGCGAACTCTCGAATGATGCCGAATATCTCAGAAGGCTGGCTGCCGGAGAAATTGCTCCGCCGCCCGACGCTGAGGGTAAAACAGTAACGCCTGAAGGCAAACGCTCGGCACTGATTTTTTTGCTCGGAGTCGCGTTCATTATCTGCGCCGGCATTTTCGAAGAATTGCGCCCCCACGTCTTAGCCAAGGGCAAAATGATCGAGATTGATCTGTCGCAGCTGATACAAATCACCATGTTCACCGTGGCTGCGCTCATTACCGCGTTCTGTCGCATTAAGGCCGGGGATATTGTCAAAAGCCCCTTGTTCGATTCCGGCATGGTGGCGGTGGTAGCACTGTTTGGTGTCGCCTGGATGGCGAATACTTTTATTGCGGCACATGAAGCCAGCATCGTCGGCGGCTTGGGTGAACTGGCACGCCAGACACCGCTCATGATTGCCGTCGCGCTATTTGCGGTTGCTGCCATGACGACCAGCCAGTCGAGTGCCACTTTTTCCATCATACCGATAGGTATTGCGCTGGGCTTGTCACCGGGAACACTGGCCGCGATGTGGCCTGCTGTCGTGGGCGTTTTTTTCTTGCCGACCAATGGTGCACAAATTGCCACGGTTGAACTCGATGCCACCGGCACCACCCGTATCGGCAGTGCGGTTATCAACCACTCCTTTCTGTTGCCGGTCTTCATTTATGCCGTGGTGGCAGTAGCGGTGGGCTTGCTGCTGAGTACCTTGTACCGTTGAGCTGAGCATGAACCCATCGCTACTCTGGATTGATGCGGATCGGAAGTTTGGTTTTGAGGATCTGGTTTTTTTTCAGGGACGCGGAACACAGGATTTTGCTGCACGGGCGGCGCACATTGACACCATCGTACTGGGGCCGCATGCCAGCGCCGCCTTCCCGGTCGAATTGCAAGACTTTATTGCCCCGGATCTGACGCTGCGTAAGCAATGCGATTTTTCCGACATCATCACCGCCAGTCTGGGTCGTGCCTGGGTCGAGGCAGACCCTCATGTGGTGTATGTAGAAAACCCCATGTCCCGTCTGATTCAGGACCCGAATCGTGCCCCCGCCACCGACCCCATGGGCGCTTTACGCGAGTTTTATCAACGTCTGAAAGAACAGCGTGCCGGTGCCAAGATCAGTTTTTCCGGTGTCGATGCTATACGCCCTATTACTTTCAGTGGCGAACAGGTATTGGTCGAACCTGTCAACCACCAGCAGTGGCAGGTACTGGAAGGCATTCTGTCCTCTGCGGTGCGTCGTGGTGTTGAAGTTTATACCGAGTGTTGTGAACAGGTTTTATTCCAGCTTCTCGCGGCGCGCGCGCCCGAGGCTCCCCTGTTGCTCATCAGCCTGCACGACACCATGAATACCAAAATGCGTGACGATGGTGCCATAGTGATTGAACGTCCAGTCGCAGACCGGCTGCCACGCTGGATCAACTTTGGCAATGGGGGCAACACCGAGGGCGAAGTAGATAATGAGCCTGTCACACTTGACGCAGGCACTTTACGTCGCCTGGCCAGCGCCTGGGCCGATGCCCTCGGGCTGGAGGGTGCAGAACGTGACGAGAGTATCTGGTTGAATCGGCCTTATAAAGGCGCTTTCGAGACACGACATTTTGGTGCCAGGCTTAGAACACGACAAAACCCGGCAGTGGGTGCGGTGCAAGTCGAGTTTTTGCGCGAGACCTTATTAGGCCGTGCTGCCGTGGAAAAATTATACCAGCCCGGTAGTGACTGGCCTGCGGTCGATAGCGCGCATATAAACGCTATTGCCAAGCTGATGGCCAAAGCCGGACAAGCCTTGCGTACAACAACGCCCGCATGACAGGTAACTACTCATCTCCCCTTCACTTTCAACTGAAAGCCCCCTCATGACACTTCGCACCCTTCCCTTGCTGTTATCCGGTTTATGTCTGCTCCCCATCAGCCATGCACAGCAGGTACGCGGCGTTAACCCTGCCGATATTGACAGCCGTTTTGATGTCATTGCCAAAAGCATCAAGTTAGATGGTGGCGGCACCAGCAATAGCCTGACTCTCAAATACGACTACAAACTGAACAACTACTGGGGTCTCAACTTTGAGTTCCCGACTTACACCCGTTTATCCAGTCCAAGGCTGTCTGCGAGTGGCAATGGTGATTTATTCGCGCGCGCGCGCTGGATTACCCCCGGTGCGGCAGGCTGGACTTATGGCGCGTCAGCCGAAGTGGTCTTGCCCACGGCCAGTAAAGATCCTCTGGGTACGGGTCGGTATCAGCTCAATGTCGCGGGTTTGGTTGTACGTGCCGTATCCTCGCGTTTCATATTGGCCGGTGCCGTCAAACAAACCACGTCAGTGGGGGGCGATGACAAGCGCCCCAGTTTCAGCAACACCGATATCCGCATTGTTCCAGTATTCATTCTCGATGATGGCTGGGCTATCAACGGTGAGTTACGCCAGACCTGGGAACACAAAACCCACACCACTTGGCAAAAAGCAGAAGTCGTACTCAGTAAACAGCTATCGACACAGTGGGGCAGCTCGCTTTCCTATAGCCGCGACTTCGGCGACCGCAAAGACCGTGGGGCTTTTTCGCTGGCGCTAAAATATTTCTTTTGAGTCTGGCAGTACCGACATAAAAACAGGGCAGCGTCATTCTGGCACTGCCCTGTTTGTTACTGCTTATCAAAGGCTTATTACTTGGTCGTCGCCTTTAATGTTCCACTGGCCTGACGTGGTGGAAATTCTTTCAGCGTCGCCATATGTGCCGCAATGGCGTCATACACCTGACCGCCCCAGGCTACGCCCAATTGCATCGCCATATCGTCGGCTTTCTGGCCACCGCGCTGCTCATACGGGTCCATACGCAGGTTGAAAAGCTTGGCCGAAGGCTTCAGATAGTCGAAGAAGCCGTCGCGCACCTGGAAGTGCGATTTCCAAGGGCCAATACGAATCGCACCCAGATCATTTTCATTGTAGTAGTACACAATGTTGCGCTTCGAGGGCGCATTCGTCGTCCAATGTTCGAGATTGTTCACCCCGTCGATATGCACCTTATGCGACTGGCGCAATTTGCTAGCAACATCGCCGGCACCAGCGGCAGCCGCCAGCGTAGTAAACATGTCTTCGAAGGTCTGAATGCCGTTCGAGACTTTGCCGGCCGGTATTTTTGCTGGCCAACGTACCAGCATCGGTACCCGCACCCCACCTTCCCAGGTAGTGGCCTTTTCGCCGCGGAACGGCGTGGTACCGCCATCGGGCCACCAGGCTGACATAGCGCCGTTGTCGGTGGTGTAAACCACAATGGTGTTGTTGGCGATTTTCAGATCATCCAACTGCTTCAAGAGTTCGCCCACATGCCCGTCATGCTCCATGACCCCACTGCCGTAGATGTCGAACGATGAAGAGTAAGGGGTCGCCAAATGGCGTGACTTTGCCTTGAGGTGCGTATAAATATGCATGCGGCTTGAAGCATGCCAGACAAAAAACGGTTGCTTGTCCTGAGCAGCGCGCTGAATAAAATTCTTGGTGCGTGCAACGAATTCTTCATCCACTGTTTCCATACGTTTGCTGGTCAGGGGGCCGGTATCCTTGCAACGCTGCTTGCCTACCGGACCAAAGCGTCCGTCATCCGTCCGGTCATCAACCTGGGTTGCCACACAGTCGAGTACCCCGCGCGGTTTGTAGCGCTGGTCAAACCCAGGAGTTTTCGGCCACTCGGGCAGTTCCGGTTCTTCTTCTGTATTCAGGTGGTACAGGTTGCCGAAAAATTCATCAAAGCCATTGACCGTAGGCAAATGACTGTTGCGGTCACCCAAATGGTTTTTGCCGAACTGAGCGGTGCGATAACCCAATTCCTTGAGTACCACCGCGAGGGTCGGGTCACGCTGATCCAGACCCACCGGTGAACCCGGCAAGCCTACCGTGGTCAGGCCAGTACGAATCGGCATCTGCCCGGTAATGAAGGCGGCACGCGACGGTGTACTGGTGGGGTGCGAATACTGGTCGGTAAACAATATGCCCTCACGCGCAATACGGTCGATATTGGGCGTTGGCACCATGAGGCCATGACTGTAAGCACCGACGTTGCTGATGCCGAGGTCGTCGGACATGATGACCAGAATATTCGGGCGTTGGGGCGCACTTTGTGCATGCGCCACGCCCCCGAGAGCCATGCTGACGGCCAACGCGAGCAGGCGGGGTTTAAATTGAAGCCTGGATGTGGACACGGGTTTCCTCCTGTTGATGGTTATGGACTAACGAGCCAAACGCTGCCGAATCATCGGCATATCTCTTTGTACCCGCGCATAAAAACGCTTCAGCGCTTCACAAAGATAATTCAGACCGGGTTCGCCCTCGGGTGTTTTGAGCAGGCGATTTTTCGGGCATTCGCCCCAGCACAGATTCAATACGCTGCAATCACGACAATACTGCGGCAGACTATCGCGCTTGGCCAGGCCAAACGCCACCTGCTTGGCAGAAAAGGCCATATCGCCTTCATGACTGTCACGGATATTACCCAACAGGTATTCCGGGTAAACAAAATGGTCACAACTATAAACATTGCCGTTGTGCTCCAGCGCCAGCGCTTTGCCACAGACCGGTGCCGAAACGCACATTTGTGCCGGCAGCCCGAGCGATTGCGCCACCGCCGTTTCAAACAGATTGACATGAACACGTCCAAAGTCGTGCGCCAGCCATTCATCCCAGACGGTGCAGAGAAAATCACCATAGTCGCGGGCATCAACCGACCATTCAGTGACAATAGAAGCTGGATGCTCAGGGCGTGAACGTTCTGCCCCTACTACAGGAGCACTGGTGTCGCTCAGGTTCGGGGCGCGCTGTTTGAAAGTACGCGGCTCGACACACGGGGTCAATTGAATGCGATAGGTACCGGCAATACTGGTCAAACTGCGCCAGACTTCCAGCGGGCGCCGTGCGCTGTCACGATTGACCACACACAGCAAGGCAAAGGGGACTTCATGACGTGCCAGAATATGGGCAGCACGAATGACCTTGTCATAAGTTGGCGTACCGCCCTTGGTCGGGCGATATTTGTCGTGCAAGTCCTGCGGGCCGTCCAGGCTCAAGCCAACGAAAAACTGATGCTGTTTGAGAAAAGCACCCCAGTCGTCATCTATCAGCAGACCATTGGTTTGCAAATCATTTTCAATGCGCTGGCCGGGCTTGCGATGGCGATTTTGCAAGGCAATGACTTTTTCAAAAAAAGCCAGCCCCATAATGGTGGGCTCGCCGCCTTGCCAGGAAAAAACCACCTCGTCGCCGGTTTGCGCCTCGATATATTGGCGAATATGTTGCTCAAGCAGGTCGTCAGCCAGGCGCGGATTGGATTGATGACCGAGTAATTCGCCTTTATGCAGATAAAAGCAGTAGGGGCAGTCCAGGTTGCATAGAGAACCGGTCGGCTTGATCATCGTGTGAAAGCGATAATGCCGACCCGCTGGCAGTATCGGCAAACGATGGATCGGCCAGGCACGACGCTGGGTCGTGTCAGAGGCTGAGACAGAGGCAGAACTGGTCACTGTTCGATTAAAAACTGGCGCTGAAGACTAAACCGATGGTAGTCCAGTCACGCACTCCCTGACTGGCAGCAGCTTTCAGTCCAGCACCCGCCACGTTATGCGAGACATAGACGATGCCGGTATAAGCACGCGAAAAAACCCGGACATACTGAAAATAGTATTCGTCGGACAAGTGTTTTTGTGGCACGCCCACCAATAAACCCTGGGCACTGAATCGAGCCCCCTGTCCATACTGAATAGCGCTATTGAGCTGGTCAGCCGAGGTGCGGACAAACTGGAACTGCAGAATATCTTGAGCCGACAAATAGCCGTCGATAATAAAGCGCTGTACCTGCAGGTTGGAATTAATCCAGGCGTAAGAGCCATTGGCACCGAACCACCAGTTATTCAAACCATTGCCCCAGAACAGTGGGTCGAATCGTTCGTAGCTTCGGGTACCCGGCTTGTCGCCCGAAAAGCGTGCATGGTGATAGCTGAAGCGCGGGGCAAACGGCAAGGTTTGCGCCCAATAACTGGCGCCCAATAACCAGGCACTGGCCTTCATCGGGTCTGTACTGCCACCGAGACGGCGAATATCATTACGCTGTTCGGCAAATTCGGCACGCAAACCCAAATTTTTCAAGCCCGGCACGACGCCGTTGACATCAAGCCAGCCATGCCAGGTCTTCAAGCCATCTCGGCCATTCGGAATGAAGGCCAACGGTGCCAAATCTCCTGGGTAAATGGCTTCAGATTTAGGCACACCCAACCAGGCCAAACCGGCTTTTCCCAGCTCCGGGTTTGTCCATTCGAACGAAACCCCATGTATTCTGGTGTTGGTTCGACTTTCGGGAGTTTCGGCCGGCTCAAGATAAAACGCCTGCCCGGTGAATGACCCGTAGCCAACGCGTGCTACAGCACTTTGCCCCCAGGCCTTGCGCGGCGTCGAGGCTGCTGCGCCCCAGGAAGTGCCATTACTCGAACCCGCAGTCAGTAACATGCCAGTTCCCAGGGTAAAAGGCTGGCGCCCGGCAGAAAAATCGTAATGCCAGCCATTGCTCAATTTTTCACGCAGACCTAGGTGGGCGTTTTCAAAACGCACCGCTCCCTGGTCGCGATAATCAAAAGCATCCGCCGAAATCGTCTGACTCCAGCCGGCTGACAAGGCACCGTAAACCTCGCGCTGCCCACCCAAGCTGTAGCGGCCAGTCAACTTTGGGTGTACCCAGAGTTCGCCAAAATTGCGGTTAGCGTCGTAGGCAGGAGCCGAACTTGCCGCTAGGTTCCACCAGGCACCGCGCATCGAATAGTAGGCCGCGTGAGCGTCCAGACCACCTTGCAAACTGAGTTGACCCGACTGCCATTGCCAAGCGGGGGCAGGCGCTGATTGCGCCAGCGCCCAACCGCATTGCAGAACTGAAGCGAACACCAGCAATCGACGCCAATTCATGATTGCTCCCTGAAGGCGAAATTAAATTTTATGATGATTTTTTACACCACGAAAGAATTGTAACATAGGCAGACTAAAATCTAAAAAAGATGGGTTAAAGTTGGAGTGCGATACATGATCCGAGAATAAAATCTGGGCTCAGCCGAACTATTGCGGGCGTCGCATGATGATCCGACGCAGTTGCTCATATTCATCGGCAGTAATGGCTTTCTCGTTTAAAGCCCTCTGCAGATCAGTCAGTTCCTGACCTTTAGAAATCTTCTGAGACTCCTGAACGGTGACCTCGTTTCTGCTGCTGGCACAAGAGGAAAGACTCAGAACCATAGCAGTAAAGAAAACTAAGCGTACGGCATTCATGGATTCCCCCCCTAGCGCACTTCACGAATCAGCTTTTTACGCTGCTGCTCATACTCGGCATCATTGAGTGCGCCAGATGTATGAGCCTTTTTGAGATCAATCAATTGTTGTCCAATACTAATATCAAGAGGACCCCGAACCACCTCGGTTGAGCTGCACCCCCCCAATATGATCGCTAGCAACATCAGTAAAACGAGACGATTCTTCATTGCCACCCCTCTTTATCACCTAGCGTTTTCATTGTACATCAAGCGGGAATAGCGGTGGAAATTTTAGCCTTGCCCAACACGGGTAAGGCAGCTAATGTTGGACGCACAGGATTCACTCACCTGGAGTACAAGCCAGCTCAATAGGCTCTTCTACTATTCAACAGCTAAAGTTATTGGCTATTTTTTTGCCACCTCATCTATTTGGTTGGGTCTGAACAGATAAATCAGGAGCGCAGGGCGACGGCATTCCTGCCGCGCGCCCACAGCGCGAGTACCGCGCCCCCTGCAATCATGGGCAGACTCAACCACTGCCCCATGCTCAGATTAAATGCCAGCAACCCCAGGAAGGTATCGGGCTGACGGCCAAACTCGGCAATAAAGCGGCACACGCCATAACCCACCAGAAAAGCAGCTGATACCATGCCCGCAGCGCGCGGTTGACGCGCAAACCACCACAGGAAGAAAAACAAGGCCAGACCTTCGAGGGCGAACTGGTATAACTGCGAGGGATGGCGCGGTAATGAATCACCGGCCTGGGGAAAAACCATGGCCCAGGGTACGTCTGTCACGCGCCCCCACAATTCACCATTAATAAAATTGCCCATGCGCCCGGCTGCCAACCCGGTAGGTACACAGGGAGCTATAAAGTCCATGGTGCGAATGAAGCCCAGACCACGTGAACGCGCCCACAGCCCAAGCGCCACGACAACGCCCAACAACCCACCATGAAAACTCATGCCGCCGTGCCAGATCATGAGGGCTTCGAGCGGATGCTGCAAGTAGTAATCTGCCTTATAAAACACCACATA